>NZ_CP157483.1:600874-1201748 GCF_045348425.1 Pedococcus sp. KACC 23699 | reverse complement strand
CCCGGCACCGGCAAGTCCCAGACCATCGCCAACCTCATCGCCAGCCTGGCGGGGGAGGGCAAGCGCGTCCTGTTCGTCGCCGAGAAGCGCGCCGCCATCGACGCCGTGCTCAGCCGCCTCGACAACGTGGGTCTGTCCGACCTCGTCCTCGACGCCTACGACGGCGCGAGCAACAAGCGGCGCCTGGCCCAGGAGTTCGACAAGGCCCTCGAGCGTGGCACCACGACCACCGAGCCCGACACCTCCGAGATCGAGCGCGACCTCGTCGACCGTCGCGCCACCCTCGTCGAACACTCCAAGGCCCTGCACGAGGTCCGTCAGCCCTGGGGCGTCTCCGCCCACCAGGCCCAAGAGGCCATCGCCACGCTCGGCGCGGCCCGGCACTCCCCGACCTCCCGGGTGCGGGTGCGAGGGACGCAGCTCGCGGAGCTGAGCCGACGCCGGGTGCAGGAGCTCGGCCGCCAGCTGACCGAGGCGGCCTCGCTGGGCGCCTGGTCGACCGACTCCGGGTCGGACCCGTGGTTCGGTGCCCGCATCCCCACCTCGGAAGAGGCCGTGCGTGCCCGCGAGGTCACCAGCCGGCTCGCCGAGGGGCAGCTGCAGGACGTCGAACAGACCATGACCGAGGTGTTCTCCGAGGTGAACCTCCCCCGGGCCGAACGCGTCGGCGACTGGGGCGACGTCCTCGACTCGGTCGCCAGGGTCCGCGACACCCT
Source organism: Pedococcus sp. KACC 23699 (assembly GCF_045348425.1). Taxonomy (GTDB): domain Bacteria; phylum Actinomycetota; class Actinomycetes; order Actinomycetales; family Dermatophilaceae; genus Pedococcus. The sequence continues at coordinate 1,201,032 of NZ_CP157483.1, read as the reverse complement.
CGAGGTGTTCCGCCCCGAGGTGTTCGACATCCCCCTCGGCGACCTCGTCGCAGCGACCGGCACCAAGTCCTACCGCGCCACGAGCGGCGTCGAGCTGGGCGCGTGGTCCCGGTGGAGGCTCCGTCGCCAGGCGCGCTCGCTGCTGCGCCCGGGCCCGCCGCCGTCGGACCTGCACGGTGCCCTGGTCGAGGCCCAGCAGCAGCGCACCTCATGGCAGTCGATGGCCGGTGCCGGTGGCCGCCCCGAGATCCCCCTAGACCTCGACCGGGCGCGGGCCGCATACGACTCGCTCGCCGAAGACCTGCGCTGGCTCGGCGAGCGCCTCGCCACCACCGCTGCGGGTGGTGACCTCATGGGCACCCCGCTGCCCGAGCTGCAGCAGCGGATGGCCGACCTCGCGACACGACCCGAACGCCTCACCGTCGTCCCGCGCGTCCTCGGAACCCTCGACGCGCTCCGCGCCGCCGGTATGGGCCCGCTCGTCGACGACCTCGCTCGCCGTGGGGTCGAGGCCGACGACGTCTCGGCCGAGCTCGACTTCGTGTGGTGGACCTCGCTGTGCGAGGACCTCATCGTGAGTGACTCCCGGTATGGCGCGCACGACGGTGCGCAGCTGCGACGGGTCGCCACGGAGTACGTCGCCGCCGACCACGCCCACCTGGCTGCCAGCGCGGACCGCGTCCGCGCCGGCGCGGCCCGCAAGCTGCGCGAGGTGCTCGCCGACCACCCCGAGCAGGAGGCGCTGGTGCGCGCCGAGGCGGGCAAGTCCCGTCGCCACCGCCCGCTGCGCGAGCTGCTGCCCAAGGCCGGGGAGACCCTCACCGCCGCCAAGCCCGCTTGGGCGATGAGTCCGCTCGTGGTCGCGTCGGTGCTGCCCCCCGGTCGCTGGTTCGACGTGGTCATCTTCGACGAGGCGTCGCAGATCCCGCCCGCCCAGGCGGTCTCGGCGATCTCCCGGGCCCACCAGGTCGTCGTCGCCGGTGACGAGCGACAGCTCCCGCCGACGAACTTCTTCACCTCAGCGGTCGACGAGGACCTCTCCCCGGACTCCGAGACGCTGACCGAGGGGTTCGAGTCGGTGCTCGACGTGCTGACCGCCGCGCTGCCGACCCGGCGCCTGTCCTGGCACTACCGCTCCCTCGACGAGCGCCTGGTCGCGTTCGCCAACCAGGAGATGTACGACGGGTCGCTGGTCACCTTCCCCGGCACGGGCACCGACGCCGTCGTGCGGCTCGAGTCGGTCGAGGGCTCCGGCGTCGTCGCGCCCGGCGAGGAGGCCATCGAGTCGACCGAGGCCGAGGTCGACCGCGTCGTCGCACTCGTCCTCGAGCACGCCCGGACCCGGCCGCAGGAGTCGCTCGGGGTCATCGCCCTCGGCATCAAGCACGCCGCCCGCCTGGACGACGCCCTGCGCAAGGCCCTGCTCGAGGCCGAGGGTCTGGGCGACTTCTTCGACGAGGACCGGCGCGAGCGCTTCTTCGTCAAGAACCTCGAACGCGTCCAGGGTGACGAGCGCGACGCCATCATCCTGTCCGTCGGCTACGGCAAGACGCCGCACGGCCGGGTGCTGCACCGGTTCGGCCCGCTCAACCTCGAAGGCGGGGAGCGACGCCTCAACGTCGCCATCACCCGCGCCCGCCGTCGGATGACCGTCGTGTCCTCGCTGCTCGCCTCCGACCTGGACCCAACGCGGCTCAAGGCTCGCGGCGCGGTCATGCTCCGGGACTTCCTCGCGTATGCCGCCGACGGCAGCCTCCCCGGCCGGGTCGCCGAGTCGGTGACGGACCAGCCCGCGACGAACGAGTCGGCCACGGGTGAGCCCGCGACGGCTGAGCCCGTGACCGATGCCTCCGTGAGCGATGACTCCGTCACCGATGTCTCTGCGCCGGAGGACTCCAAGACCGATGCCTCGGCGACCGATGAAGCCGTGACGCGCGACTCGGTCGACGACGCGGCGGACCTGGCTGACGGGGCTGCGCCCGCGCCACGCGGCGGCCTGGTCCGTGCGGAGTTCGCCCGGCGCCTGCGCGAGTCGGGCCTGGTCGTGCACGAGGCCTTCGGGGGCGCCGGCCACCCGGTGGACCTCGCCGTGGAGGACCCGCAGCGGCCCGGACACGTGCTCGTCGCCATCGAGACCGACGGCCCCGAGTATGCCGCCATGCACAGCACCCGCGACCGTGACCGCCTGCGGGGCGAGCAGCTCGCCCGCCTCGGGTGGGAGCACGTCCGGGTGTGGACCACCGACCTGTTCCGCGACCCGGCCCGCGACATCTCCCGCGTTCACGCAGCGGTCCAGAAGGCGGCATCGCGTCGGGCTGCGCAGGAGCGGGCCGCCCGGGCCGCCACACCGGTCGCCACCCTCGTCCCCGAGGCCCCACTCTCGTCCAAGCCGACCGAGCCGGCGGAGGTGGCGGCGGAGTCCCCCGAGCCGACGCCAGAGTCCGCCGAGGCGACCCAGGCTCAGGGTGTGGAGGTCGCAGCAGCCCCGGACCCGTCGGTCGAGGGCGCAGTCGTGACGGACCCGTCGGTCGAGGCGCCGACCCCGTCGACGGAAGCCAGCAGCGACGCGCAGCTGACCCTCGAGGGCCTGGAGGCATCAGAGGCCTTCGCCCCGACCCCCGACGAAGGCGCTCGCAAGCGCCGGGTCCGTGGTCGTCGGGCGACCTCGAAGCCCACCAACACCCAGCCCGGCCAGCAGCTCCCCGGCCCCCTGGTCGCCGACCAGGCCGACCAGACCGCCTCGACCGACGATCCTGCGGCAGTCCCGGACCAGACCAAGGACGACACGGACGCCGGCTGGGGTGAGCAGCCGAACCTCTCGGCGCACGACCGCTGGTTGCTCGAGCAGCGTCCACCCCACTGGGGCCGCGACTGAGCCGCACCCGCACAAAACGCTGGTTGCGCGACAAAGGTCGGGTCAACAACCCGCGGTATGCCGCGCAACCGGCGTTTTACAGGGTCGCCGGGTCGGGCTGGTCACCGACAGGACACGACGAAGGCGCCGGACCCCCTGTGGGTCCGGCGCCTTCGTCGTGCGGTGCTGCTCAGATGGGGCGGTTGAGGGAGTCCCGGATCTCGCGGAGCAGGATGACGCTCTCGTCGGGTGCGGCATCGACCTCGTCGGCCTTGGCGTAGCGGGACTTGACCGCTTCGTACGGCTTCACGACGAAGAAGTAGATGACCGCGGCCGTGATGAGGAAGGCGACGAGGGCGGTGAGAAAGGCGCCGACGGGAACATCGCCCGGGTGGTAGGTGTCGAAGTTGGGCGAGCCCCCGAGCTTGCCCAGGATCGCCACGAACATGTCGGTGAACGCCTTGACCACGGCCGCGAACGCGAGGCCTATGACGAACGCGACGGCAAGCTCGATGAGGTTGCCCCGCATGATGAAGTCCTTGAAGCCCTTCATGGGATCCCGACCCTTTCCCTTGGTGAGTGGAGCAGTGGGGCCACGCTAGCGACCTGCGCCCGGTTCGTCAGTGCCTGACCGGTTCGGGTTCCTGAGCCGCCGGACGTCCAGCATCCCGGCGCGACCTCAGCGGGACCTCAGCGCGAGCGCAGCACGAGGGACAGCTGCGGTCGCCCGAGGGCATCCTGCTGGGTGGCGGAGAGGTCGAGGATCGTCGGCTGGTCGACGGCGACGGTGAGGCCGACCCCCTCGAGGTTGTCGCCGCTGGAGGAGCCGGGCCCGTTGAGCACCGCCCCGAAGTCGGTGGTGAAGACGGGGTCGACCGCCAGCACCGGGGCGCTGCGCGCCACGACCCCTACCGGGCCGACGAGGTCGATCCGGTCGCCCGGGCGCACCATCGACACCGACCGCGCGTCCGGGATGGTCACGTGGAAGGCGAGCAGGTCCATCGGCTGCCCCGCGAGGACGCTGGACGGTCTCGCTCGGTCGGTGGTCACCGGCTCGCCGCGGTTGAGGGTGGCGGTCAGCGGGCGTCCGACCACCTGGGCCACTGCTGTCGCAGCGCCGTCCGGCACGAGGGTCGCCGGGAACAGGACGATCCGCAGGGCGTCAGGCGTGGCGATCTCACCCACGGCCAAGGGACGCGCGGCGACGACGACCGGGGTGAGGGTGCCGCCCCGGGGTGCGCGGGCGACGGCGACGATGCCCAGGACGACCGCCACGGCACAGGCGGCGGCCAGGGCCCGCCGCAGCACCCGCCGCCGCCACTCACGGCGACGGCCGGGACCACGCAGCCAGTCGGCCAGCGCTCGCCCGGCGGTCGGCAGCATGTCGTCAGCTCAGGCCGGGAGGGTGAACGGCAGGGTGATTCCGTCGAGCGCGCGTCGGCACGAGCAGCTCGCCGTCTCGTCCGGCTCCGCCGCCGGCATCGCGGCCAGCGCGGAGCGGAGCACGGACTTGAGGCGGTCGACGTTGCGTCCGAAGACTGCCAGCACCTCCGAGTGGGTGACGGCCTCGCCGCCGTCGACCCCGGCGTCGAGATCGGTGACGAGGGCGATCGTCGTGAAGCACATGGCCAGCTCGCGCGCGATGGCGGCCTCGGGCATGGCCGTCATCCCGACGACGGTCCATCCCGCCTGCTGGTGCCAGGCCGACTCCGCCTTGGACGAGAACCGCGGGCCGTTGATGACCGCGAGGGTGCCCGCCTCGGCGACCTCCATCTGCGCGCCCCGTGCGGCCTCGATCGCGACCTCGCGCCCTCGCGGGCAGTAGGGGTCGGCGAACCCGACGTGCACGACCGGACCCGGCGCGTCATACACGGTGTGCTCGCGGCCCCACGTGCGGTCGACGACCTGGTCGGGGACCACCACGGTGCCGGGCCCGAGCTCGGGGCGCAGCGATCCCACCGCGCAGGGGGCGAGGACCTGGCGGACGCCGACCGAGCGCAGGGCCCAGAGGTTCGCCCGGTAGTTCACCCGGTGGGGCGGGAAGCGGTGCCCCTGGCCGTGGCGGGCGATGAACGCGACCCGCCGCCCACCCACGTCACCGACGACGAGGTCGTCACTGGGGTCACCGAACGGCGTGCTCACGCTGATCCGGTCGGCCTGGTCGAAGAACTCGTAGAAACCCGAGCCGCCGATGAGGCCGAGGTCTGCGCGCTGCCCTGAGGTCATGTCGGCCAGCCTACGCAGCAGCGACGGTGCCGACACTGCGGAGACGGGGCCTGTGGACGCCCCATCGACGACGCCCGCCCCTGTGCACAGGAGCGGGCGTCGTCGGTGTCGACGGAGGTGGGGCGGGGTCAGGCGGCCGAGCCGTCGGCGACCTTGGCGGACGAGCTCGAGGCGCCGGCCTTCTTCTCGCCGGAGCCCTTCGACGACGAGCTGGAGTCGGAGCTGGACGACGAGGAGGCGCCGGAATCGCCGGCGCTGCTCGACCCCGAGTCGCTCTTGCCTGCGGGCATCGAGGCGGACGAGCCGCTGCGGGAGTCGGTCCGGTAGAAGCCGCCACCCTTGAACACGACACCGACCGCGCTGAACACCTTGCGCAGGCGGCCCTGGCACTCGGGGCAGACGGTGAGGGAGTCGTCGCTGAACGACTGCACCGCGTCGAAACGGTGGTCGCACTCGGTGCAGGCGTAGGAGTACGTCGGCACGGGGTCCTCCAAGGTGTTGCGGCCGCGTGGCGGCTCGGATGATGCAGGGGCGTCGAGAGGGGCTGACCCGCGCGCGGCCGGCCGGTGGGCTGGCACTGTGGCGGGTCGACTGCCAACTATAAGGCCGCCCGGGCCCTACTTCTTCCCGCCGAGGCGCTCGCCCAGCCGTCGGGCCATGGCGCGACCGGTCTCGGTGACCGAGGCCGGCACGCCCGCCGGTGCTGCGGCGAGCGTGGGGGCGCGCCGCCCTCCGGTGGCCCAACCGGCGAGGCGACCGTGCAGGCTGACCTCACGGACGCGCTTCTCCGCCTTGGTCCGTGACTCCGCCGTCGTGACGATGAGCAGCTGGTCGCCCCGACGCACCACTGTGTTGAGCTGGGGCACGAACCCCTTGTCGTCGCGCACCACGAGGGTGACGTTGGCGCCCTGGGGCAGGCGCAGCTCGAAGATCTCGACGCCGTGCAGCTTGGAGGCCGGCCCGACCGTGACCTGCAGCATCTCCGCGCCCATGTCCTCCAGCGGCGTGGCCTCCACGGCCAGGTCGAGGGTGGTGTGGTCCTCGACGATGCCGAGCCGCCCCGCCACCCAGGGCAAGGTCGGCGCCTGGACGATGGTGAAGATGATGACGAGCACGAAGACGAGCTCGAAGATCCAGTCGACGTTCTTGGCGCCGACGGTGAGGGGGACCGTCGCGAGAACGACCGGTACGGCGCCGCGCAGCCCTGCCCAGGAGAGGAAGACCTGGTCGCGCCAACCGATCCCGAACGGCGTGGCCGAGGCGATCACCGACAGGGGCCGGGCGATGAGGAGCAGGACCAGCCCGATGACGATGGCGGGCAGGACCTGCTCGCCCATCTTGCTGGGGGAGGCCAGCAGGCCGAGCAGGACGAACAGCCCGATCTGGGCCAACCAGCCCAAGGCGGTGGAGAGCCCCAGGACGGCCGGCCCGTGCGGGAGGCGGAGGTTGCCGAGCACGAGGGCGGCGAGGTAGCAGGCGATGAAGCCGCTGGCGTGCACGCTGGCCGCGGCCGCATACGCGAGGACGGTCAGGGCGACCACACCGATGCTGAACAGACCCGACGAGCCCGACGCGGCCCGGCGCATGAACTGGCCGCCGAGCCACCCGACGGCCAGCCCGATCGCCGCACCGACGCCGAGCTCGACGATGGCCTTGAACAGCAGCGTGAACCAGCCCTCGGCATCGGCGGGGTTGGCGCTGCGGGCGGCGAGGGCGGTGACGAGGATGACGACGGGGGCGTCGTTGAAGCCGGACTCGGCCTCGAGCATCCCGGTGATCCGGCGGGGGAGCGGCACCCGGCGCAGCACGGAGAACACGGCGGCGGCGTCGGTGGAGGACAGGATGGCCCCGACGAGGAGGGCGGTGTTCCAGTCCAGGTGCAGCACGAACCGTGCCGCGACGGCGACGACGGCCACCGAGACGATGACCCCGACCGTTGACAGCACGGCGGCCGGGCCGACCGAGCGTCGGATCCCCTCCCACCGCGTGCTGAGCCCGCCCTCGGAGAGGATGAGGATGAGGGCCGCGTACCCGAGGACCTGGGTGAGCTCGTTGGAGTCGAACTCGATCCGCCCGAAGCCTGCCTCGCCGATGGCCAGGCCGATGCCGAGGTAGATCAGCAGCGACGGCAGACCGGACCGCACCGAGAGGCGGACGGCGGCCACCGAGACGAGCAGGACCAGGGAGCCGACGAGCAGGGCCGGGGTCAGGTCGTGCAGCGTGAAGCCCGCGGAACCCCCGTCGAGGACGAGCGAGGGGAGTCCTGCGTGCACGGGCTGTCACGTCCTTCGCTGGTCAGTGGTGCGGATAGTCTCGCATCGTGTCTCGCGCCATTCTCGTTCGTCGCTCTGCCATCGCCGTGGCCGCCCTGTTGGTCGTCGTCCTCGGAGTGGTCGCGGTCCTTGCCGTGACCTGGGTGCGGCGTCCGTTCCCGGTCACCGAGGGAGAGGTCAAGGTCCCGGGTCTGCAGGGCAAGGTCGACGTCATCCGCAACGACCAGGGCATCCCGCAGATCTACGCCGACAACGCCGACGACCTGTTCCGGGCGCAGGGCTTCGTGCACGCCCAGGACCGGTTCTTCGAGATGGACCTGCGTCGCCACATCACCTCCGGCCGCCTCTCCGAGCTCGTCGGTGAGGGAGGCCTGGAGACCGACCGCGTGATCCGCACGCTGGGCTGGCGGCGCGTCGCCGAGGCCGAGCTGCCGACGCTCAAGCCCGAGACCCGGCGCTACCTGCAGGCCTACTCCGACGGGGTCAACGCCTACATCCACCAGCAGGGCACCCCCTCGAAGATGTCGCTGGAGTACGTCGTCCTCGGCCAGAAGGTCCCCGACTACCGCGTCGAGGACTGGACCCCGGCCGACTCCCTCGCCTGGCTCAAGGCGATGGCGTGGGACCTGCGCGGCGACTACAGCGACGAGCTGACGCGGGCCCGGCTCGCCGGCACCATGCCGCTCAGCCAGATCAGCGAGCTCTACCCGCCCTACCCCTACGACAGCCACAAGCCGATCCTGTCCGGCCAGGACTGGTCCTCGACCACGTCCAACGCCTCGAACGGCTCCGCCAACTCAGCCCTCCCCTTCGCCTCGACCGAGGCCCCCACGGCGACCACGCCGAGCAAGGCGAGCAAGGCGAGCAAGGCGAGCAAGGCGAGCAAGGCGAGCAAGGCGAAGAGCCCGGAGCTCGCAGCCGAGACGAGCCCGTCCGCCGAGCAGGCGTATGCCGCCGTGACCAAGGCCCTGAACTCGGTCCCGGTCACGATGGGGCGCGGCGACGGCATCGGCTCCAACTCCTGGGTCGTCGGCGGCTCGCGCACCAGCACCGGCAAGCCCCTGCTCGCGAACGACCCGCACCTCGGGGTCAGCATCCCGGGCATCTGGTACCAGGTCGGCCTGCACTGCCGGTCGGTGAGCAGCAGCTGTCCCTTCGACGTGGCCGGCTACTCGTTCGCCGGGCTGCCCGGTGTCGTCATCGGCCACAACCAGTCGATCGGCTGGGGCTTCACCAACCTCGGGCCCGACGTCAGCGACTTCTTCCTCGAGCAGGTGCGTGGCAACACCTACCTGCGCGACGGCAAGCAGGTGCCGCTGACGATGCGCACCGAGACGATCAAGATCGGCGGTGGGGGCGAGCAGACGATCACCGTCCGCAGCACCACGCACGGCCCGATCCTCTCCGACGCCCTCGGCACGGTCGCCCGGGCCGGCGACAGCCCACCGGTCAACGGCCGCACCAGTCCCGGCAGCTACGAGGTCGCCCTGCAGTGGACCGGCATCGAGGTCAACCAGACCGCCGACGCCATCTTCGGGCTCAACACGGCCCAGAACTTCCAGCAGTTCCGGGAAGCGGCCAGGCACTTCGCGGTCCCGGCGCAGAACCTCCTCTACGCCGACACGGCCGGCAACATCGGCTACCAGGCTCCCGGCTCCATACCGATCCGCAGCCGCTACATGGACAGCGCGCCCGGGTTCTGGATCCGCCCGGGCTGGGTCTCCTCCTGGGACTGGAAGGGCAAGGTGCCCTTCGAGCAGATGCCGTGGACCTACAACCCGCCAGAGGGGTTCATCGTCGCGGCCAACCAGGCCGTCACCGAGAGCGGGTCGCCGTTCCTCACCACCGAGTGGGACTACGGGTTCCGTAGCCAGCGCATCCGCTCGCTGCTGGAGAAGAACACCAAGGTCACGCCCGCAGCCATGTCGCACATCCAGGGCGACGTGCGCAGCGAGTTCGCCCCGACGCTGGTCAAGGCGCTGCTCAAGGTCGACCTCGGTGGTGACGACTTCACCAAGCAGGCGCAGGACCTCCTGCGGCACTGGGACTACACGATGCCGGTGGGGGCGAGCGATGCCGGCGCGGCCGCCGCGTACTACAACGCCGTCTGGTCCAGCCTGCTCGACCTGACCTTCGACGACGAGCTGCCCAGCGACCTGCGGGCCGACGGCGGCGACCAGTGGATGCAGGCGATGACCCAGCTGCTGGCCAAGCCGCGCTCGGCGTGGTGGGACGACAAGCGGACCGCCGGGGTGGCCGAGGGGCAGTCCGAGATCCTGCGCAAGGCCCTGGTGGACGCCCGTCTCGACCTGACCCGTGAGCTCGGCAAGGACCCTTCGGACTGGCAGTGGGGCGAGCTGCACACGCTGACCCTCCAGCACCAGGTGCTCGGTGGCGACGACGTCCCCGGGTTGGTGCGGATGCTGTTCAACCGCGGCCCGATCGAGCTGCCCGGTGGCTCGGCCATCGTCAACGCGAACGGCTGGGACGCCAGCCAGGGTCTCGACGACGCCAACCGCTCCAAGGCGTTCAAGGTCGACTGGGCGCCGTCGATGCGGATGGTGCTCGACTTCTCCGACCTCGACCGGTCGCGCTGGGTCAACCAGACCGGCAACAGCGGTCACGCCTACTCCGACCACTACGACGACCAGTCGGAGGCGTGGGCGAAGAACGAGCTCTACGACTGGCCGTTCAGCCGCAAGGCGGTCGAGCACGTGGGCGGCGACAAGCTCGTGCTGGTCCCCGACACCTCCACGAACTAGCCGGCCGGCAGCCGCCGCAGCCCGGTCCCGGCGGCGATGACGGCGTCGACGGGGCGGTCGTGCGGCTCGCGAGGGAGGTCCCGGTCGAGGACCACCTCCCACGGATGCACCACGGCGACGAGCGTCGCTGCGGTGCGGGGCAGGGCGCGGTCGTAGCAGCCCTTGCCCTGGCCGATCCGCGTGCCGCGGGCGTCCACCCCGTGCGCGGGGACGAACACCACCGACGCCCTGCCGATCGCCTCGAGCCCCAGCGGCGACTCGGTGCCCACCTCGCGCCAGTCGAGGTCCCAGTCGGGCTTCGTGACGGGCACCATCACCCTGATCCCGCGGGCCAGGAACGCCGCGACCAGCGCCTGCGTGGGTGGTTCGGTCGCCATCGACTCGTAGGCCGCGACCCAGTCACCGGGTCCGACGCCGGCCTCGTGGGCGGCCTGGAGGGCGCTGAGCGCAATCGCTTCCGCGTCCGCTGCCCGGTCGCGACTGGGCACCCGCTCGTCTCGCAGCCGTCGCAGCTGCCCACGGACCATGACTTTGTCCATGGTCCCATCGTGCCCGGACCTGCGGCCGAGCCGCGAGCGCGCTGGCCGAATAGGGTGGGAAGCATGAGCAGCCAGCCCGCCCGACCTGTCACCAAGGCCGTGATCCCCGCAGCTGGACTCGGGACCCGTTTCCTTCCGGCCACCAAGGCCACCCCGAAGGAGATGCTCCCGGTCGTGGACAAGCCGGCGATCCAGTACGTCGTCGAGGAGTCGGTCCGCGCCGGTCTCGACGACGTCCTCATCATCACCGGTCGCAACAAGGCCGCACTGGAGGACCACTTCGACCACCAGTGGGAGCTCGAGCAGGCGCTCGAGGCCAAGGGCGACCTGCACCGCCTCGAACGGGTGCGTGAGTCGGCGGCGATGAAGGTGCACTTCGTCCGACAGGGCCAGCCCAAGGGGCTCGGCCACGCCGTGCACGTCGCCAAGGAGCACGTCGGCGACAACCCGTTCGCGGTGCTGCTCGGTGACGACCTCATTGACGCCCGCGACCACCTGCTCGAGGAGATGCTGCGGGTCCGCGAGGAGAAGGGCGGCAGCGTCGTGGCCCTCCTCGAGGTGCCGCCGGAGTCGGTCCACCTCTACGGCTGTGCCGCGTTCGACGACGTCGACGGCGACGTCGTGCGCATCACCGGGCTGGTCGAGAAGCCCGACCCCGAGGAGGCGCCCAGCAACCTCGCCGTCATCGGCCGCTACATCCTCGACCCGTCGGTGTTCGGGGTGCTCGAGCAGACCCCGCCCGGTCGCGGTGGCGAGATCCAGCTGACCGACGCGCTCCAGACGCTGGCCGCCTCGAGCGAGCCCGGCGGCGGCGTGCACGGCGTGGTCTTCCGGGGTCGTCGCTACGACACCGGCGACCGGCTCGACTACCTCAAGGCCGTGGTCCGTCTCGGGCTCGACCACAGCGAGCTGGGCAAGGACTTCGGCGGCTGGCTCGACGACTTCGCGGAGGAGCGCCGCGACGCGAAGGCCGCCTCCCAGTGATCTCCGTCGAGGAGCACCTCACCCGGATCCTCGAGACCGTCCAGGTCATCAGGCCCTTCGAGCAGGGTGTGCTCGACGCCCAGGGGTGCGTCCTCGCCGAGGACGTCAAGGCGCGCGGGTCGCTGCCCGGCTTCACCAACTCCGCGATGGACGGGTATGCCGTGCACGCCGCGGACGTCGTCGGCGCCAGCGACGAGCACCCGGTGGTCCTGCCGGTCGTCAACGACATCGCTGCGGGCAACACCAACGCCCTGTCCCTGGCCCAGGGCCAGACCATGCGCATCATGACCGGCGCCCCCATGCCACGGGGGGCCGACGCCGTCGTCGCCGTCGAGAACACCGACGGCGGGGTCGTCAAGGTCGCCATCCGCGCTGCGTCCGTGGTCGGCCAGCACGTGCGCGAGGTCGGCGAGGACGTCGAGGAGGGTGTGGTCGTCCTGCGCAGCGGCACCCTGCTCGGGCCGGGCCAGATCGCCCTGCTCGCCGCGGCCGGGGTCGCGCGGGTGCGGGTCGTCCCGCGGCCGCGCGTCGTCGTGATCTCCACGGGTGACGAGCTCGTCGAGGTCGGCCAGACCCCCCGGTTCGGCCAGATCGTCGACTCCAACTCGGTCATGCTCACCGCCGCGGTGACCTCGGTCGGGGCGACGCCATACCGCGTCGGCGGGGTCGCCGACGACGCCCGCACGCTCATGGCGACCCTCGAGGGCCAGCTGGTGCGGGCCGACGCGATCATCACCACCGGTGGGGTCTCGATGGGGGCGTTCGACACCGTCAAGGAGGTGCTGTCCCGGGTCGGGACGGTGCAGTTCGACAAGGTGGCGATGCGCCCCGGCATGCCTCAAGGTTTCGGCGTCCTCGGTGAGGAGCAGGTGCCGGTCTTCACGTTGCCCGGCAACCCCGTGAGCGCACTGGTGTCCTTCCACGTGTTCGTGGCCCCGGCGCTGCGGGCGATGGCCGGCCGGCCCGAGCCGTCCTTCCCGCCGGGCTACGTGCCGGCCGTCGCAGCGGAGCCGTTCACCTCGGTGCCGGGCAAGATGGAGTTCATGAGGGTCGTGCTCGACGACGACCGGGCCCGTCTCGCCGGAGGCCAGGGCTCACACATGCTCGGCGCCCTCGCCGCGGCCGATGCCCTCGCCGTCATCCCCGCCGACGTCACCCAGATCGCCGAGGGTGACGCCCTCGACTGCCTGCCCCTGCTGGGTCGGGAGGGTCAGTGAACGACCGGCTCACCCACGTCCGTGAGGATGGATCGGCCCACATGGTCGACGTCTCGGCCAAGGAGGTCACGGCGAGGCAGGCCAGTGCCGCCGGGCGGGTCCTGTTGTCGGGCAAGGCGATCGGTGCGCTGCGTGACGGCAACGTCCCCAAGGGTGATGCGCTCGCCGTCGCGCGCCTCGCGGGCATCCAGGCGGTCAAGCGAACCCCCGAGCTGATCCCGTTGGCGCACCCGATCGCGGTGCACGGCGTGGCCCTGGACCTCGACGTCGCCGATGACGGCGTCGACATCCGGGCGACCGTCCGCACCGCCGACCGCACCGGCATCGAGATGGAGGCCCTCACCGCGGTCGCCGTCGCAGCCCTGGCGCTCATCGACATGGTCAAGGCCGTCGACAAGCACGCCCGCATCACCGACGTCCGGGTCGTCGCCAAGTCCGGTGGCCGCTCAGGCGACTGGGTGGAGGAGCCGTGAGCCACGAGGCGCCGGCCGCCGACCCCACGCGGGCGACCGAGGGCGTGCCGGAGTCGCCGCGGGCCTTCGTCATCACGTGCTCCACCCGCGCGGCGAACGGCGTCTACCCCGACCGTGGCGGTCCGCTGGTCGTGACGGCCCTGCGCGAGTGGGGTTTCGAGGTCGGCGACCCGACGGTCGTGCCCGACGGCCCGACGGTGGGGAAGGCGTTGAAGGCGGTGCTCGCCAGCGAACCCGACCTGCTCATCACCACCGGCGGGACCGGGTTGTCGCCCACGGACGGCACCCCTGAGGCGACCCGGCCGCTGCTCGACCGCGAGGTCAGCGGGATCGCCGAGGCCATCCGGGCAGCAGGCGTGGCTGCCGGCGTCCCGACCGCGATGCTCTCGCGGGGGATCGCCGGTGTCGCCGGGCCGACGCTCGTCGTCAACCTGCCCGGGTCCACCGGTGGGGTCAAGGACGGCCTAGCCGTGCTCGAGCCCGTGCTGCGCCACGCCCTCTCGCAGATCCGAGGCGGCGACCACTGATGTCGTCGTGGCCCAGCTGATGGCGCACTGGCCCGTCGAGCTGCACGGTCGGACGGTGTCCGGCCAGGACCTGGTGCTCGACCCGTTGCGGCGTCGCGACCGCAAGGACTGGGTCCGGGTCCGTTCGGTCAACCGGGAGTGGCTCGGCCCCTGGGAGGCCACGGCGCCGGAGAACAACCCGCATCCGGTGTCGTTCGCCAGCCTCGTGCGGCACTACAACCGCGAGGGCCGGTCCGGCCGGATGATGCCGTTCACGATCCGCACCGAGGGGCAGATCGTCGGTCAGGTGGTCCTCTTCGGCATCGCGTGGGGCTCGCTGCTGTCGACGTCGGCGGGGTACTGGGTCGACCAGGGGGTGGCCGGGCGCGGCATCGTGCCGATGGCCCTGGCCCTGGCCGGCGACCATGCGTTCGGTCCGATGGGGCTGCACCGGCTCGAGGTCAACATCCGGCCGGAGAACACCAACAGCCTCGCCGTCGTGCGCAAGCTGGGCTTTCGCGACGAAGGGCTGCGGGCGGCATACCTGCACATCGACGGGCAGTGGCGCGACCACCGCACCTTCGCCCTGACCCGTGAGGACCTCGGTGGCAGCTCGCTCGTGGAGCGATTGCACACCAATCACACCAGTCACATTGGCGACACACCGCCCCACCTCCCCGAGGGCCCCACGCACGGGACATAACGTCGTGTCCGTGCAGCCCAGCAGTCTCATCTTCCTCGTCATCATCGCCGTTTGGGCTGCCTACTTCGTGCAGTACTGGGTCCGTCGCCGTGAGCACCTCGCCACGGCGCACTCGGTCGACCAGTTCTCCGAGACCATGCGGGTCCTCGAGCGCCGCTCCCCGCTCCCCGCCACCGACCTCTCCACCCCGTCCCGCCCCTCGTATGCCGTGAGCCCGGCCCGCGCGGTGCGCGCCCAGGTGCTCGTCAAGCGCGCCGAGACCACGACCTTCACGATGACCCCGTCGGGTGCCGTCACCCCGGCTGCGGCATCCGCCCCTGCCTTCGACGCATCCACCGCCTCCGCCTCGAACGCCCCCGCGGACGACGGCCACACCTGGGACGTCGAGTCCGCTGCGCCGATCCGCCCGGCTCGCGCCGTCCGCGGCCTCACGCTCCTCGTCGCCCTCCTCGCCTTCGTCGTCGCCCTCCCGCTGGCGGGTTTCGGTGTCATCGCGTGGGCCGGCGTCCTCATCCCGCTGGCAGCCGTCGCCGGTGCCTTCGTCTGGCTGCGCCAGGTGGTTGCCGCGGAGCAGGCCGCTCGTCGTGCCGCCCGCCGACCCCACGCACGGCCGGCAGCGCGCGGCCATGAGGGCTCGGCTCGTCGGACCCAGGCCGCCCGCCCCGCCGCGGGCCGTGCACCGTCCCGTTCCGCAGGCCGTCCCGAGAGCCCGGCGGCCACCACGTCGTCCGAGGCCGCGGCGCCCACGTCCGACGAGGGTGAGCCGGTCGCCAGCCGTGCAGGCGACGAGCTCTACGACGTCCAGCAGGTCGAGCGAGAGCTCGCTGCTCCGGCGGCCCCCGTGTCCCGCCCGGACGAGGTCGTCGCACCGGCTGCGTCTGCCAGGGTGACTGCTCCCCGTCCGCTGGTCGACGAGGACGACATCCCGCTGACCTGGGACCCGGTCCCGGTGCCGCGCCCGACCTACACGATGAAGTCGCGTGCGACCCGTCCTGCGCCCACGTCGGCCGACCTCGTGGGGGATGCCGACACCGAGTACGCACGGTACGAGCAGGAGCCGGTCCGCCGCGTCGCCGGCGCCTGAGCCCTCTCGGCCCGGAGCCGGGCTAGCGGTTGCCCCACACGGTGCGGGCGCCGGCATCGCCGGTCAGGGCGACGATCACCGTGGTGCCCACCGCGCTGACGACGACGAGCCCGGCCACCACCAGGCGGAGCCTGCTGTCGGACCGGGGGCGGCGCAGCATCAGCCACTGCCCGATGGTCGTGACGGCCAGGGCGGCCGCCCAGGGCAGGACCATCGAGCCCAGCGAGCGGTGGTGGGCGAGGAACGCCGGATCGCCCAGCTTCCTCGCGAGGTCCGTGCCGGCCCGGGTCGTCACGGGGACGGCCAGCAGCCCGACCACCGCACCGAGCGGGACGAGGAACGTCAGCTTCCGCTGCGCTGCGGGCCACACGCTCACCACGATCGCGGCCATGGAGGTCAGGGGCAGCACGACCACCACGAGGTGGACCAGCAGGACATGGGCAGGCAGACCGTTGATCTCCATGCGGGATGAACGAGAAGGGTGCCCCAGACGTTCACCGTGTCCGGCCTCCAGCTCCCGACCCGTGCTCCGGTGAACCTTAGGGACGGTGATCTCGTCCTTTACCGCGACGGATCAGGAACGGGAGGATCACCGATGTCGGCATCGGTCGACCAAGGAGTGGCGGTGGAGGCAGGTCAGCGGCAGGAGGCCCTCCAGGGCCTGCACGACCGACATGCCCCAGAGCTGTGGCGGTTCGCGCTGCGGCTCACCCGCGATCCCCAGGTCGCCGAGGACCTCGTCCAGGAGTCGCTGTTGCGGGCCTGGCGCGACCCCCAGCTCGGTGGGCGCAGCGACGCGCAGGCCAGGGCCTGGCTCTTCACCGTGGTGCGCAACCTGGTCGTGGACCGCTGGCGCAGCGCCGCGAACCGGCACGAGGTCTCCGGTCTCGACTGGGTCAACCCCCTGGTCGCCGACAGGACGGGCGAGGTGCTCGACCGCTGGCTCCTCGCTGATGCCCTCGGATCGCTGTCGCCGGACCACCGCCGTGTCGTCGCGGCGGCCTACTACGAAGGAAGGACGGTGGCCGAGATCGCCGCTGAGCTGCGGATCCCCGAGGGCACGGTGAAGTCGCGACTCCACTACGGACTGCGGAGCCTGCGACTGGCCCTGCAGGAGAAGGGGGTGACCCGGGCATGAACGACACCGACCAGTACGCCGAGTGGGATGCCGCCTACGTGCTCGGCGCCCTGTCCGGAGACGACCGGGCGCAGTACGAGGAGCACCTCGCCGGGTGTGCCCGGTGCCGGGCCGCAGTCGGCGAGCTCGCCGGCCTCCCGGGCCTGCTCGGACAGCTCAGCCCGGCCGAGGCGATCGCGCTGGAGTCCGGCAGCGGCGCGGTCGAGGGGGCAGGCGGCCCGTTCGCCGATCCGCTGGTCGTCCCGGAGCCCCCGGCGTCGCTGATGCCGCTCTTGCCCTCGGTGCTCGCGGAACGTCGCCGCCGGTGGCTGGCACCTCTCGCTGCGGCGGCCGCCGCCCTCCTCATCGGCGGTGTCGGCGGGTATGCCGTGTCCGCCTCCCGTGGTGCCGCGCCGGGCGCCCCACCTGCGACGGTCGCCCTCGGCCCGAGCCGGTTGGCGTTCACGGCGGTGGCACCCTCGCCCATGACCGCGGTGGTGGACGTCGTCCCCACGGGTGCGGGGACCGAGTTGCGGGTGGAGTGCCAGTACGCCGCGACGTCGGGGACCGCGTCCTCGGCGGGCACGTCCGCTCCAGGCGCGACCGCTTCGGGAGCGCCGCGACGAGGGACCGGCGACGGTGGCTACACAGGGGTCCGATACGCCATCTGGGTGGTGGGCAAGGACGGCCGCGAGATGGAGGTCAAGGACTGGACTGCCCGGTCGGGGCGCATCATGCACCCGTCCGGGGTCACCCCGTGGCGGACTTCGCAGATCGCCGCCGTCGAGATCCGGCTGGCCGACACCGACACCCCGGTGATGCGGGCCCTGGTCGTCTGACCTGGCAAGGGGCGGACCCACCGAGGGGCGTCTGAGCGGCGAGCTGCCCGGGCCGTGGGCTCGCGGCGGCGCACCGGGGTACCGTTTTCCATGACGGGCGCTGCTGGTGTTATCGTTTCGTCCGCATCAAGGGGCTGTGGCGCAGTTGGTAGCGCGTCTCGTTCGCAATGAGAAGGCCCGGGGTTCGAATCCCCGCAGCTCCACCCTTGGAGAACCCCGTCGGACCCGCGCGAACGCGCCGGTCCGGGCGGGGTTCTTCGTTTGCCATTCCGCCACCTGCCCCGTTCGTGACCCCGGGAACCACTCGGTCACGGTCCGGTGTCCATGCCCCGGAACCGGGTTCGGTGGCGCCGCGGCGTGCCACGCTTGGGGTGAGGAGCGGGAGCGCTCCGCAGCAATCGGGCCGGGGGGCTGTAGGGGTGGAGAAGGTCACGCGCAGGGTGGCGCTGTCGGGGATGCTGGGGACGGGTGCGGCGGCCTGGTGGGGCGACGAGCAGCCCGAGGGGCTCGACGGCCGCAACCAGACGACCCGGACGGCCAGCATGCGAGCTCGCCAACGGGTGGACCCGCGGTCGATCAGCGCTGTGGTGACCCGCCGACCGGTCGTCACCCTCACCTTCGACGACGGCCCGGACCCGGCCACCACCCCACGGGTGCTGGACGTCCTCGGGGATCACGGCGTACGTGCCACGTTCTTCATGGTGGGGCGGTTGGCCACGCAACACCCCGACCTGGTCAGGGAGGTCCTGGCCCGAGGCCATCAGGTGGCCAACCACACCCAGGACCACCTGTGGCTGGACCGGCAACCGCAGTGGGTCGTCGCGGCACAGGTTCTCGACGGAGCGCGCAGCCTGACCGCGGTGGGAGCCCCGGCCAGTGCACTGTTCCGGCCACCCCACGGGTGGACCAGTCCTGCGGTCGCATCCGTGGCCCTTCGACACCGGCTGCGGAGCATCTTCTGGAGCGACTGCCTGGAGAAGCACCTGCAGCTCGGCCCCGCGGCTGCCGCCACGACCATGGCTGCAGGCGTTCGTCGTGGGTCGATCCTGCTGGCCCACGACGGTGGTCACCTCGACGGACCGAACCCGCAGAGCATCGACAGGTCCGCCTCGGTCGAGGCGCTGCCGCACCTCCTCGAAGCGGTCCTTGCGAAGGCTCTGCGGTTCGTGACGCTGAGCGACCTCATCGGGGAATCGAGTCCGTGATGGTGGCGCTCCAGCCCTCGGCAAACCAGTTGGCAGGGAAGACTGCCGCGCGCCACGATGGCGTCATGCCGCCGACCATCGCCGACCTCAGCTGGCCGGTGTCCACCGAGCGGCTGTCCTTGCGTCCTGCCGAGCCGCGCGACGCGCTCCCGACCTACGCCTTCCGGAGCCGACCGGACGTGTCGGAGTGGATCACCACGCACGAGACCGACCCGGATGCCTGGGAAGCCAGGTTTGCCGAACGGCTGACGAACACCCTCGTCATCGAGGTCGACGGGAAGGTCATCGGAGACCTGTTTCTCCAGGTGCAGGACCCGTGGTCGCAGACAGAGGTGCGCGCACAAGCTGCTGGGACCCTGGCTGAGGTGGGCTATGTGCTCGACCCGACCTACAACGGCCAGGGATATGCCACCGAAGCCGTCCGTGAGGTGCTGCGGATCTGCTTCGAGGGCCTTGGAGTGCGCCGGGTCATAGCTCAGTGCTTCGCCGCGAACGAGGCGTCATGGCGTCTGATGGAGCGCGTCGGCATGCGGCGTGAGCAGCACGCCCGCAAGGACTCGCTGCACAGGAACGGCCAGTGGCTGGACGGCATGATGTACGCCCTGCTCGACGAGGAGTGGCGGGCAGCCGTGCGCAGATCGAGCCGCGGAGCAGGTGGGCGGCCGTAGGCTGCACCCTGTGACGCACACGGTCGCGGGCAGACCGCCATCCGGTGGTGAGGACTGGGCGAAATCCGCCCTGTCGACGCTCTCGAAGCTGGCCGCCGTGCACCGTGCAGGGCTGGCCCTGGCCGAGGGCGGCGGTCGCCGGCTGCTCTTCACGGCCAGCGACCGGGACGGCGAGGGCTGGCTTCCGTGGTGTGAGATCGACGCGTACGAGGACGTCCCCCTGACGCACACGGTGCGCACTGGCGAGCCGGTCGCAGGTTCGGTGAACGACCTCGCCGTCCGCTACCCGGCGTTCATCGACCGTCAGGCGTCGACGACGACCGCCATCGCCTGCCAGCCGATCGTCGCCGCTGGCGTCGTGCTCGGCGGTTTCGTGGTGTTCTTCGAGGCGCCGCAGCCGTTCGACGCCGCCCAGCGTGACGAGCTGCGCCACCTGGGCGCGCTGCTCGGCGGCAGCCTGCGTCGAGTCCAGCGGACGACGGCGCACACGAGCAGGGCGCTGGAGTCCGGCCCGGTCCCGGACGGCGCCCTCTGCGCCACCTACCGCGTCGGTGCCGACCCACGCGCCGTGGTTGGGGCACGCCACTTCGTCCACACGACCCTGCACGGGTGGAACCTCGACGAGGGCACCGTCGACGATGCGGTCATGTGCCTGAACGAGCTGGTCACCAACGCGATCCTCCACACCGCCACCGGTTGTGAGGTCCGGGTCGTGCTCGACGGCGGTGTCCTGACGACGACCGTTCGGGACGGCGGTTCGAGCGTGCTGGTCGACCCGAGCCACGTCGCGACGGACCCCCTGGCCGTGCACGGACGCGGCCTGCAGCTGGTCGCCGGGACGTCCGCCCGGTGGGGCTCGGAGCTGGACTCGGGCGGGATGACGGTCTGGTTCGTCCTGGAGCCGACGCACTCGCCCGTCGGTTGACGAGAGGCTCCGGTCGGCGAACCGACCGGAGCCTCACGTCGGGCGCTGGTTCAGTGGAACCGTGCGGTCGCCGTCCGCGCCGTCGCGAAGTCGCCTCGACGACGCATCAGGAACCTTCCTGGACCTGGTAGATGGCCTCGGCGACGAGTCCGTGGGCCTCGCGGTGCACGGTGTTGGCGGCCTCGCTGTCGGGCGCCTCGACCAGGCAGAAGATCTTGCCCTGGCCCTCGTCGACCCAGTAGCGCAGGTAGTTGACGTCGTGGTCGCCCTGCTTGTGCAGGTCGGCCGTGTGCGCGTTGGCGACATCGGCGAGCGCAACCCCGCCGTCGAGGGTGTGGACGTCCATGAACAGTGGCATGTGGTGCTCCTTGGTGTGGTGTGGTTCTGACACCGACGACGCTAGGAGCGCGCGACCCAGGGGCCATCGGCAGTCGCTACCCATCTGGCGCGGACGCATACCCATCTTTGCCGGGCAGGTGCCGGCACGATCAGACGTCGCGCGGCCGGGGCGCAGGCAGTGTTCGGCCCGCCGCTGTGTTTCCCGTCCCCGACCCGTCGGGCGGGAGCAGTCCCCGCCCTCGCGCCTCGGCGACGGCCCCCCGCCGCCCGGTCACGCCGAGCTTTCCGAGCACGGCTGACACGTGGTGGGCGACGGTCCTGGTCGAGATGACCAGGGCGACGGCGATCTCATCGTTGCTCAATCCTTGGCCGAGCAGCACGAGCACCTCCTGCTCGCGGCTGGTCAACCCCGCGGGGTGCTCCAGGGTGGTGGGGCGCGGGGGCCCGGGCAGTGAGCGCACTCCGGCCTTGCGCAGCCTGCGCCGCACGACGGCGGCGACAGCGGTGGCGTTCAGGGCGTCAAGGCGGCGCAGCGACTCGATCTGGTCCTCTGTCGAGGGTGAGAACGCGAGAACGAGGGCCGCGTCGTAGGGCGAGCTCACCGCATCCCACCCGCTGACGGCGCGTGCGAGGTCGCCCCGCAGCTCGGCCTCCCACCGCTCCGGCACCGGCGAGGCGTCGGTGTGTGGCACCTCGAAGCGGTGGGCCCACACGGCGGCGCTGCCCGTGATGCGGGTGTCGGCCGGTGCCAGAGCGGCGGCGGCGAGTGCCCCGAGAACGGCCTCCCGGGCTCGGCCCGGCCGGCGGCCGACCCAGTGTCGCTCGACGTCGAGGAGTCGAAAGGGGACGAGCCACTGCGGCTCTTGGGTGCCCTCGGCGATGGCCAGGCCTTCGTCGAGCATTCGCTCGGCGTCGGAGTCGCCGCGTCGTATGCCGATCCTGGCGAGGCTGAGCATCGCGCCGAGCCGGCGCACCGGGGAGACGGTGGGGTCGTCGAGGTGGGCGCGTCCGGTGGTGACGGCCTCCTCCCAGCGGCCGTTCTCCTCGAGGGCGATGATGCGGTTGGCCACCAGGAAGTTGGCGGCGGTGACCACCTCGCGCTGTTCGCAGAAGGTGATTCCGTCGCGGTACACCTGTTCTCCCTCGGCCACACGCCCGTCCCCGACGAGGCCGCCGTAGTAGTTCATGTAGGCACGGCCCACCTGCTCGTCGCACCCGGCCTCCAGGCCCACGTCGAGCGCGCGCTGCATGGTCGGCACCCAGTCCCGCCCGAGCGACAGCATCGAGCAGGCGCGGGTATTGAGCACGTCGCTCAGCACGTCGGGCAGGTTCAGCTGCTCCGCCAGGGCCGCAGCGCGATCGCACGCCTCGATCGCCTCGGTGTTGGCGCCGCCGTGCCAGTGCACCGCGGCGAGGTACTCCACGGCCCGGGCGAGGGCGGCCGTCGGCCCGAGGGGTTCGAGCACGGCGAGCGCCTGGTCGAGTGCCTGCCGGGCCTCGGCTCCCCGGGCCAGGCGGGACAGCGCGCGAGCGTGCCTGCGGAGCGAGTCGCCGTGGTGCAGCGGGTCGTCGAGACCCCGCCAGAGGCCGACCGCCTCGGCCCGCCAGTGCTCGGCCTCCGCCCACCGGTCGACGAGGCCGAGCTCGGTGGACAGGTCGTCGAGCAGCCCGGCGCGGCTGTGCGCGTCGAGGCCGAGTCGGGTGCCGGCGGCCAGGGCCCGGTGCAGGTGTTCGACGGCCTCTGCGTGCGAGGCGAGCGTGGTGGCGCGCTGGGCGGCCGCCCGCGAGTACCGGACGACGGCGGCGGTGTCGCCGGCGCCGGCGGCGTGGAAGGCAAGCCGCGCGTCGTCACCGGCGTCGCGTTCGAGCAACGCCGCCAGCAGGCGGGCGTGGAGGGTGGCGCGCCGTGGTTCGGGCACCGCATCCGCGACAGCCAGGCGGGCGATCTCGTGCCGGAACCGCAGCGCGCGGCCGTCGGTGACGAGCAACCCGGCATCGGCGAGGGTCATCAAGGTGACCTCGGGCGCGTCGGTGACCGCGCCCAGGAGCATCGGGTCGACGCGGTTGCCGGCGAGCGCGGCGACGTCGAGCAGCTCGCGGGCTGGCGGGGCCAGGTGCGCGGCGCGGGCCAGCACCGCATCCCGCGCCGAGGCGGGAAGGCCCTGTCCGGCGTCGCGGACGACCTCGGCAACGAAGTAGGCGTTCCCGCCGGTGAGCCGGTGCACCTCGGCGGGGTCCAAGCCGGTGTCGCCGACGAGCTGCGTCACTGCTGCGGGGGAGAGCGGCGGCAGGGCGACTCGGCGTGTACCCCGCTGGCGTGAGAGCTCGCCGAGTGCGGCGCGGAGCCGGCTGGAGGATGCGGGATCCTCCTCGCGGAAGGTGACGAGCAGCAGGGCTCGCTCCCGCTGGATGCGGCGCCCGAGAAAGCGCAGGAGGTCCAAGGTGGCCTCGTCGGCCCATTGCGCGTCCTCGAAGGCCAGCACGGTGAGTCCTCGGTCGGCTCGCACCGACTCGAGCAGCGCGGCGAAGAGGACCTCGCGGGTGGCGTCGCCTCGTGACGCCGCCAGCAGCCGGCCGCCGATGCTCTCGGCGATGTCACGCAGCGGCGCGAGGGGGATCGGGGTGAAGAGGCCGTCGCAGGCACCCCAGTGCCAGGTGGCGGTCGGGAGCAGGGTCTCGACCATCTCGACGAGTGTGGACTTGCCGGCTCCCGCCTCACCCTGGACGAGCACGAGCCGTCCGCTGCCCTCGTCCGCCTCGGCGGCATACGCCAAGACGGCGTCGACCTGGGAGTCACGCTCCAAGAACGACGGGTCCATGCCGGCCTCCAGCCCTCCGCTGCAGCCTAGAGCCGGGGTGGCTCGGCCGTCGTCGGCATCTCGATGAGTCGCACGGCCTGTGAGCTCGCCCTACCGCAGCCCACGTGACGGTGCCACGCTGAATACGCAGGTCCGCGCAGCAGGGAACGGAGGCGGGGTACGAAGCACTGATGCGGGGAGAACTGAGGGGTCGACATGGCTGTGCACGGGCTGGACCGGGCCGCAGCGGCGAACACGACGGCAGGGATGCCTGCACCAAGGCGGCACAGTTCGGGTATGCAGCCGCGGGGGTCTCGCTGTGCCTGGACCTCGAGGGCAAGACCTTCGACGCGGCGCCGAGCGCGTCGCTCGACTACGCCAGCGGGTGGTGTCACGCGGTCCGAGCTGAAGGGCTCCGGCCAGGGGTGTACTCCAACCCCCGGGCCCTGATACGGCTGGCCGAGCGGGCTGTCAGACCGGACTGGGTCTGGGTCGCCTCCTGGATCACCCATCAGGCCGACCAGGGTCTCGACCCACACAAGGCGACCGGCATGCCCAACGGCATGTGGTCGAACGCCGGCCAGCGGGCCTGGCAGTACGCCGGTGAGTTCGGCAACCACCCCTGCAGGGTTCGCGGGCTGGACGTCGACATCAACGTCGCGGACAGCGCCGTGCTCGTGTCCGACGGATCTGCGCGCGTCGCTCACCTCAAGAAGTCAGTGGCTCAGCTCGCAAGTGAGGTCATCGCCGGCAAGTGGGGCAATGGACCGGAGAGGATCAAGCGACTGACCGCAGCTGGATGCGACGCCAAGGCTGTTCAGGCCGAGTTCAACGCGCGGCTGCACTGATGTGTCGACCAGGACGACCACCCCTTTGGTGTCAGTACATCTAGGGGAGGTCGTCGGCCCCGTCGACTGTGACCATCACCTTCATGGACACGTCTTGCCGGGGGCTCCGATGACGTACTTCACCTTCGGGCGAGTTCGATACTCGCGGGCCGAGGAGGTGTATGTGGGCACGACCCTGCTGGGCCGGGTCGTGGTCCAGCGGGACTGGCGGTCGAGGATGAAGCTCGACCTCGAGACCCCCATCGCCTACAGCGCGATCGGACTCGGCGGGCAGGCGCTCCCGGAGTCGTTCACGTCACGGCACGATGCGGCGGAGGCCCTCTACGACAGCGTCCGCACCGCATCCACCGTGCCGGACGACGCAGCGGCCAGGGACGACGCGGCGGCCAGGCGAGAGTAGGCCTGACGGTTCAGGGGGACGACTGACCGGACATCGCCTGGGTGCCGTCGGACAGCAGCGGCGAGATGAGGCCGAAGACGTTCCCGTCCGGGTCGAGCAGGTAACCCACCCGTCCCACTCCCTGCATGTCCTGAAGTGCGACGGCCTCAGAGGCTCCGAGCTCCAACCCCTTGCGGAACACGTCGTCGACGCTGCCCTCGACACCGATCACGACATCGGCACCGTTGACGGGCGCCCCCCGCTCCGGTGCCGGCCCGCGTCGTTGGGTGAGACCGCCGTTGATGCCGTGGCCCGGCGCGTCCATGCCGATGGCGCCGTCACCGGTCTGGATGGACCAGTAGGGCATGTCGCCGAACTGCGTGAACCTCCACCCGAGCAGCTGTCCGTAGAAGTCGATGAGCCGTTGCGGCTCCGATGCGTGGATCTCGAAGTGGACGACGAGGTTCGCCATGACGCCTCCCAGTGCCGGTGCGTTCACGCTACGCCGAGGTGGTGTCACCGACCAGACCTCGCCGGGCCGGAGCGTCGCTCGATCCCTCAGCGGGCTCACAGGTGGAGTGCGAGAACCTCGAAGAGACGCAGGGCGCCGTGCTCCTGCTGCCGGGACGCAGACGCGTCAACGAGACGAGGTGGTGGTCGTGCCGCTCCTGGGCTGGCCCCTGGAGGTCCTCCTTGGCTCGGCCCTTGTCGTGGTCGTCCTCGTCCTCGTGGTCGGGTGGTCGAGGGTGAGGGGCCCGCGGCCCGTGCGGGTGGCCCAGCGGGTCCTGCTCATCGGCACCACGCAGGCTCTCGTGGTGCTCCTGCTCGCCGCCGGCGCCAACAACTACGGCTACTTCTACGGATCATGGTCGGACCTCCTCGGCGGGTCGACCCGGGCGGCGGTCACGCTGCCACCCACCCACGCAGGCAGGGCACCGCAGCAGCGTCAGGTGGGCGCGGCGGCTGCTCGCGCATCGGTGCGCAACGGCCCGACGGCGTGGTCCACCCGCGCGCAGTGGGCCACCCGGGGTCGGGTGGACTCCGTCATCGTCCAGGGTGCCCGGAGCGCGCTCACGAACGAGGCCCTGGTCTACCTCCCGCCGGAGTACTTCCAGCCCGCGTTCGTCCACCGATCGTTCCCAGCCGTCGAGGTCATGACCGGTTACCCAGGAGTGGTGACGAATCTCGTTGCTCGACAGCACTATCCGGATGCACTTCTCGCCGAGCTCAGGCGGCGGGGGGCCGGCCCGATGGTGCTGGTCATGCTTCGGCCGACGGTGGCGCCACCCCGCGACACCGAGTGCACCGACGTGCCCGGTGGTCCGCAGGCGCTGACCTACCTGTCAGAGGACGTGCCGTCCGCCGTCGAGTCCGTCTACCGGGTGCGGCCCCTGGGCTGGGGTGCGATGGGCGACTCGACCGGTGGGTACTGCGCCGTGAAGCTCGCCATGATGCGTTCGGACGTCTTCACCACGGCGGTGTCCCTCTCCGGGTATTACCACACGCTCCGTGACAGCACGACGGGCGACCTGTGGGGTGGCTCGCAGGTCCTGCGCGACCTCAACAGCCCCGAGTGGCTGCTCGCGCACCAGCCGCCGCCACCCGTCTCCGTCCTCGCGACGATCGGGACGGCCGAGCGTGGTCACACGGGCATCACCGACACGCGCCACTTCCTGTCCCTGGTGAAGGCGCCCATGAGCGTCTCGTCGGTCATCATCCCCGGTGGGGGGCACAACTTCCACAGCTGGTCGACGGTGATCGGACCCGCCCTGGACTGGCTGTCCAAGCACCTTCACGCCGCATCCGCCTGACGCCGAGCGTCGCGGAACGCGGCTGCTGTCAGGCGATCCGGACGGTCAGGGCGTCGGCGCCGTGGCGGCGAGCAGGGCCTTGGCGATGGCATCGTGCCCGGCCGCGTTGGGATGGTCCCCGTCCTCGGCGAGCAGCGGCGTCGGGTCCTTGCTCCCGCTGCCGTTGAAAGGCACGTACAGGTCGACGCAGGGGGCGCCGATCAGGTCGGCGGCACGGCAGATCTGGGCGTTCGCGGCGAGGGTGACCGCATCACTCCACGACGCAAAACCCGGACCGTAGTCCGCGTCCGCGACGGCTCCGTCCTCGAAGACGTTCCAGTAGGTCGTCACGAGGATCTGTGCTGAGTCAGGCGCCGCGGCCTTGATCCGTGTGAGCACGGCATCGAGGGGGGCGCTGAGTCCCGTGGTGGCGTCACTGACGCACTGGTCGCTGCAGTCGCCGTTGCGCCAGCGGTCCACGAGGGGACCGAGGTCGTTGGCGCCGATCGTGACGACGACGACCGAAGCCGACGCGAGCGCCTGGAGGGTGCTTTCGGTGTCCAGCTGCTTCGCGAGCCCGGACACGGTGAGCCCGGGCTTGCCGAGGTTGGTCACCTTGGCGGGGACGTGCTGATGCGCTCCGAGGGCTGTGGCGTACGTGGAGATGAACGGCTCGCAGTTGCAGGCAGTCCCCGACATGACGGAGTCGCCCAGACCGGTGACGACGAGCGGCCGTGCCGAGGCCCTGGAGACTCCTCTGTCGGCTCCCGTGGTGCTCGAGGGAGAGACGGTCGTGGGCGACGAGCTCGAGGGTGACGCAGAGGAAGAGGGGGCAGAGCTGCCCACCGTAGTGCTGTGCGACCCTCCGGTCGCGCAGGCAGCGAGGGCCAGGACGACGGCCACGAGCACAGCGACCAGAGTCGTGGTTCGACGCACGCGGGGTCGGCCGGTGGCCGCATCCATTCTCGACATCCCCTTCAGGGTCGCCCACGGTGCGCGCTCTGGGCAAACCGATGGCGTGTCGGCTCAGGAACCGTTCAGACGGGCTCCACCATGGTGGGCGCCATGACGACGCTCGCACCAGACCAACGCCGCCGCATGTCGAACAAGGTCCCTGAGGTCACGATCTACTTCTGGGTGATCAAGATCCTGTGCACGACCGTGGGGGAGAGCTTCGCGGACTACATCAACGAGACGCTGGGTTTCGGGCTCGCGAAGACCACGCTGGTGTTCTCGGTCGCCCTCGTCGCGGTGCTGGTCGCCCAGTTCCGGCTCAAGCAGTACGTCCCTTCGGTCTACTGGCTGGCGGTGGTGCTGATCAGCGTGGTCGGGACCCTGTTGACGGACAACCTCACCGACGGGGTCGGGGTGCCCCTGTGGGTGAGCACGGCCGTGTTCGCCGTGGCCCTGGCCGTGGTCTTCGCCATCTGGTGGGCCCGGGAACGGACGTTGTCGATCCACTCGATCGTCACCACCCCTCGCGAGGCGTTCTACTGGTTGACCGTCCTGGTGACGTTCGCCCTGGGCACCGCCGCCGGTGACTGGACGCTGGAGCTGACCGGGTGGTCACCCGGTGCCTCGGTGCTGCTGCCGCTGGGTCTGATCGCTGCCGTGTTCGCCGCGTGGAAGCTGGGTGCCGGTCCGGTGCTGTGCTTCTGGCTGGCCTACATCCTGACCCGCCCCCTGGGCGCGAACATCGGTGACTGCCTCGCCTCGGGTCACGACGAGGGTGGAGCCGGGCTGGGCACGCTGGGGACCAGCGTCCTGTTCCTCGCCACGATCCTCGCGGTCGTGGTCCACCTCAGCGTGACGCACAAGGACCGTACGGAGCGTGCCGCGATCCGCTCCGAGCGCGCCTCCGCGATGGCGGGCGACCGGCAGGACTGAGCGTGCAGCAGCAGCGCAGGACGAGGGTGCTGGTGGTCACCGACAGTGCCACCCCCTCGCTTGCGCTGCTTCGTGCGGTGGCCGAACGGGCCGCCGCCGATGACGTCCAGCTCCGCCTCGTCGTGCTCAACCCCGCCAAGGCGGAGCTGCACCTGCTCCACCCAGAGCGCCACGACAAGGCGTTCGAGGCCGAGTGCGTCCTGCTGGAGACGCTGCCCCAGCTCGAGGCCGCCGCAGGTGCCCCGGTCATCGGCTCGGTCTCGATCCGTCACGACCCCGTGGACGCCATCGAGGAGACGGTCCTCGGCGAACCTGTCGACGAGATCCTGCTGGCTCTGCCGGTCTCGGTCACGAGGCCGCGACCGTGGTGGCACCACGACCTGGCCGACCGGCTGCGGCGGTTCGGCGTCCCCGTCGCCGAGGTCGACGGCGACGAGAACTCGTCGAGGTCCTGACCCGGATGGCGCCAGCGCCAGCAGGGTGCGTGCTGAGCCCCTGTCAGGTGAGTACGGCTAGGTCGCCGCAGACTCCCCGGCGGGGCTCGGACGGAGGGTGGTGGCCGAGCTCGGGTCGTCGGAGCAGGGCGCGTCCACCGCGCCAGCCATCAGGTATGCGGCGGTGTTGCGTTCGAGCACGTGGGACCAGTCCTGGAGCGGCGGTACGAGGTGGTTGCGCTGCACCATCGTGTGCCGCATCGCCTCGTCGGTGCAGAGGTGGGCGAGGTGGTCGGCGAGCTCCTCGTGGTCGCCGGCCAGCAGGCCGTCGAGGCCGTGGGCGACGAACTCGGTGACGCCGGTGTCCTCCCGGGCCACGATCGCCAGCCCTGCAGCGCGGGCCTCGAGGGCAGCCAGCCCGAAGGACTCCAGCCGGGCCGGCGCGACGTAGATCTCAGCATGCCGGTACAGGTCGCGCAGCTGCGCGTGGGACAGGTCACCGGGGGTGTGCACCCACCCGGCCAGACCGAGCCGGTGGATCTTCCGGCGCACCCTGTCGAGCAGGGGCCCGTCGCCCGCGAGGACGGCGGTGACGGGGATGTCCGCGGGCACGCGGGCCCGCATGCGCTGGAGGGCCGCGACGAGCTCCAGCGGTTTCTTGCGGTGGCTCATCCGCATGACCGAGACGATGGTCACGGGACCAGTGAGGCGCGGAGGGCGCGCTGGTGCCCAGAACGACGTGTCGACCGCGTTCGGGACCACGACGACCTCACGACCGGCGATGGCACGGCGCACCGGTCCTGCCGCGACGTCGCTCACCGCTGTCCACTGGATCGGGAGGTCGGTCCATCCTCGGACCTCGGCAGCTGCTCTGAACAGTGGCCACGCACTGCCCCAGACGGAATGCACCGTCGCCACCGAGGGGACGCCAGCCTTGGCCCCCGCCTCAACCGCGCGCAGGGCCAGGGGGGAGTAGGCGGAGACGTGGCCGTGGACGACATCGGCGCCGGCGACCAGGGCCCGCATCGCGCCCGGGTCGCGGCACACGTCGACCGTCCCGGGTGCTGCGTCCGGTGCCGGCGTGCGCGTGAGGACGGTGACCTCGTGCCCGGCCGCGGCCTGGCTCTCGGCCAGCGTGCGCACCAAGACCTCGATGCCTCCCAGCGTCGGGCCGTAGGTGTCGGTGGCGTGCAGGATCCTCACGCGGCTGCCGCCCGTGCGCGCGGACGCAGGGCCAGCCAGCAACCCAGCCACACACCGCCGACGGGGATCTCCAGGAGGAAGGTGAACGCGCGGTACAGGAGCACGCCCGCAGCGACGCCGAGGGGATCGGCGCCGAAGCCGATCAGTGCGGCGGCGGTCCCGACCTCGGCGAACCCGGCGCCGCCGGGCGTCAGCGGGATGATGCTGAGCAGCCGGTCGGCGGCGAGCGCGGCCGCGACGGCATACAGGGGGAGGTCGATGCCGACCGCGTGCAGACAGGACCAGAGCAGCGCACCCTGGAGCGAGATGTAGACGGCCATCCCCATGGTCAGCTGGGGCCAGCGCGAGCCGACGATCCCACGCACCCGGGCACGGGCCTCGAGGAGGTCTGTCTCCACCTTGGCGGCCGACACCTGACGGCGTCGCCCGACGCGCTGGGCGCCCGACGCGAGGACGCGGACGGTCCCGGTCGCGAGGCGCTCACTCTTGAGAAGCACGGCGCCGGCAACGACGAGGGTCACGATGAGCGCCGAGCCGACGATGGCCCAGGTCTGCAGCGCACGTCCGGGAAGCGCTCCACCAGCGGTCATCAGGACCACGGCGACCAAGGGCAGTGCCAGCTTGGACAGCACGTCCCAGACGTTCGTGACCATGACGAACGTGGCGAAGGCGCCCTTGTGGAAGCGCCAGGCTCGGACCATCGTGAAGTTGAGGGCGACACCGAGGGCGCCACCGAACGGGATGACGTTGGACACCGCGCTGCCCGTGAGGCTGAGCGTCAGGGCCCGACGACGGGTCAGTCCGGGGAGGGCTGCGGTCAGGACGAACGAGTGCGCGAGAAGGCCGCAGGCCCAGAGCAGGGCGAGTCCGAGGCCGACCCGTGCCGAGATCTCGCCGATCGTGGTGCCGATCGCCCGCCAGCCCACGCCTGCGACGCGGGGAAGGGCCCACCACAGGAAGACGAGTCCGAAGGACATGGCGGCGGTGGCGCGCAGGGGAACAGACAGGCGCTCGGCCACCACACGTGCCGCGGTCCTGTCCATCACTTCCCCCTGCTGCCTACGTCGGTCCACGTTGCCACAGTGTGGACCCCCGGCGCTGAACAGTTCCTGAGGAACACGTCCTCAGGAACTGTTCAGGCCGCGCGCGGGATGGTCGTACCAGCATCGGCACCCGCATGCCGCCCAACCCAGCGACCAGAGAGCGTGCTCGTGAGACCTCGACCCGCCACCACACCCGCACCGCAGCTCCGTCTTCGTGACGGAGGCTCGGCGCGGCTGTCCCGCACCCCTGCGCTCGCGGGCGCCGGGGTCACGGCTGTCGCGCTCGCGGGGTTCGCAGGCCTGGTCGACGGTGTCTCCGAGCATGCCGACCTCGCGTCCTACGACCCCGGCATCACCTCCTCGGTGGCCGGGCTCCGGCTGCCCGGCCTGACCTTCGCTGCGGAGGTCGTGAGCACCGTCGGGAGCGAGGTGGCCATCGGCCTCCTCACCGTGGGAGCGCTGGCGTGGTTGTGGTTCGCCCGACGTGACCGGCTGCGCGCGCTGTTGTTCGGCGCAGCCATGGCCGGTGCGGCGGCGCTCACCCTGGGCGTCAAGCACCTGCTCGGCCGGCACCGGCCCCCCGCCGCGTTCGTCGTCGGGCCGGTCGACAACGGGTACTCGTTCCCGTCGGGCCACACGCTGTTCTCGACGGTCTTCCTCGGCCTCGTGGTGATGCTGGTCGTCTGGCCGCGGGGTGGTCGGCCGGCACGCGTCGCGACGGTGGCGGCGTGGGTGATCGGCAGCGTGGCCATAGGGGCGAGTCGCGTCTACCTGGGCTATCACTGGACGACCGACGTCATTGCGGGTTGGGTGTTGGCCGTGGCCGTCCTCGGCATGGCGTTGGTGGCGCTGGTCGCGGTGCTGCCGCGGCTCGAGGCCTCCCGGCCGTGGCGGGTCCTGGCCGGCCGGGCGAACGACGACATGGAAGGGGCGACGGATGCGGGTCCTGCTCGTTGAGGACGAGAAGGCCCTGGCCGAGACGCTCCGCCGGGGCCTGACCAACGAGGGCTTCGTCGTGGACGTCGCCCACGACGGGGTCACCGGTCAGTGGCTCGCGACCGAGAACCCTTACGACGTGCTGGTGCTGGACATCATGCTTCCCGGCCGCAACGGCTACGACGTCCTGCGCAACATCCGGGAGCTGAAGATCTGGACCCCGGCGATGATGCTCACCGCCAAGGACGGCGAGTACGACCAGACCGATGCGTTCGACCTCGGGGCCGACGACTACCTGACCAAGCCGTTCAGCTTCGTCGTCCTCGTCGCGAGGCTCCGGGCACTGGTCCGCCGGGGAGCCCCGGTCCGCCCGGTCGCCCTCGCCGTCGGCGACCTCACGCTCGACCCCAACAAGCGCACGGTGAGCCGCAACGGTCACCCGATCACGTTGACGGCAAAGGAGTTCTCGGTCCTGCAGTTCATGATGCGCCACCCCGAGGTCGTCCTGTCCAAGGCGGAGATCCTCGACAACGTCTGGGACCAGGCGTTCGACGGCAGCGACAACATCGTCGAGGTCTACGTCGGTTACCTTCGACGGAAGATCGACCTCGCGTTCGGCGTGACCTCGCTGGAGACGGTGCGGGGGATGGGATACCGCCTCATGCCTGTGGCTGGGGGGACGCCGCACTGACCGGCCGCGCCACGACCGGGATGCGTGCCTCGAAGCGGCACTGCCCAGCAGGGTTGGTCGTCGCCCGCACGGTTCCACCGTGGGCCTCGATGATGGTGCGGACGATGGCCAGCCCCAGCCCGCTGCCACCCCTGTCGCGTTCGCGCGACTCCTCGAGCCGGGCGAACCGGTCGAACACCGCCTCGCGCTGGTCCTCGGGCACCGGTGGACCGTCGTTGTCGACCGTCATG
The DNA here is from genome assembly GCF_045348425.1 of Pedococcus sp. KACC 23699. GTDB lineage: Bacteria > Actinomycetota > Actinomycetes > Actinomycetales > Dermatophilaceae > Pedococcus. Next base: position 1,168,079 of record NZ_CP157483.1, on the reverse strand, counting down.
ACCACGACGTCGTCCTGCGGCTCCACGCCGAGGAAGACCTCGCTGCGGCTGTGGGTGGCGGCGTTGTCGACCAGGTTGCGCAGGGCCTGACCCAGCTTGAGCCGGTCGCCGACCACCCGAGAGGCGACGATCGAGGCGCGGACCGGTACCTCGCCCGTGGCACGCAGGCGTCGTACCTCGCCCTCGAGCAGGTCATCAAGGTCGACCTCCTCCATGGTCAAGGGCAGCCCGTCGTCGGCCTTGGCGAGCGTCAGGAGGTCCTCGACCAGGTGCTGGAGGCGGAGCACCTCGCCGTGGATCACCGCATCACGATCAGCATCTGCTGCGGTGGACTCGGGGCCCGAGACCTCGATCGCGGCGCGGATGGTGGCCAGCGGGCTGCGCAGCTCGTGGGAGGCGTCGGAGATGAAGCGCCGGGCGGTGTCGTCGGCCTGCTCGAGGCGAGCCAGCATGAGGTTCATCGTCTGGGCCAGCCTGGCGATCTCGTCCCCGGTCGGGGGGACCGTGATCAGCCCGCGCCCGCGCACCTTGGTGATCCGGGCGACCTCGCTGCGGATGCGTTCGACCGGCAGCAGCGCCTGCTTGAGGATCCTGCTGATCAGGACGAGCAGGAGTCCCAGCAGCGCGAGGGCGCCGAGGGCGAGCAGCGCGGTGGCCGTGCGGACGGTGTTCGCCTCGACGTCCAGCGGCTTGGCGACGACGACGACGTATGCATCCCCACCGGGCTCGCGGACGCCCTGGGCCACGACGGCGTGGGGCTCGCCCACCTCGCCGCTGATCGAGGCTTCCTGGGCGACCTGGACCTCGCCAGGGCGTGGCTGCAGGGTGGTGATGGCCGACCCGCTGCCGCTCAGGATCGACTCGGACGCAGCAACGACCTGGTGGTGGCTGTCGAGGACCTCCAGGAGAGAGCCCTTGCTGGTGACGTCGCGCAGGGCGAGGGTGGCCGGGCGCTCACCCGCGGCGATGGTGGCGCTGAGCTCGGTGGCCTTGGTGCGGGCCGAGTCCTGCGCGGCGCTGTAGAGGATGCGGTCCAGCGCGGTCGCGAACGCGACGACGCCGAGGGCGATGACCACGGTCGCCACGGCGGCGGACACGACGAGCACGCGGCGCTGCACTGACCAAGCGTTCCAACGTCTCAACACGGTGCCCTGTCGGTCTGGATCGGCGCACGCAGGCTAGCAGCGCGCGATGAGCGTTTCCTGAGTTGCAGGTGGGGCGGGATTCCCCCAATGAGGGTTCGCGCACCATCCCACGCAGGTACATTCAAGTGCTTCCTGTCCGCACCCTCAGAGGAGGCCTGAGCACCGTGTCGACACTGGTCGCGTCCACCTCCCTCGTTGGTGCGCGCACGTCCGTCCGGGGCCGGTCGTGATGGATCCGACAGGGCGGTCGATCGCCCTCATCGCCGACGACGACGCCGACATCCGGGACGTGTTGTCCATGGTCGTGGGCGGCCTCGGCCTGGAGCCGGTCCTGGCCGAGGACGGTCGCCAGGCGGTGCAGGTGCTGGCAACCCTGCACCCCGAGATCATCCTGCTCGACGTGCAGATGCCGGGACTGAGCGGCATCGAGGTTTGTTGGTGGATCCGTCGACAGCGCCACCTCGCCCGCGTCCCGGTGGTCCTCGTCAGTGCGCGGACGTCACCGTTCGAGATCGATGCAGGGCTGTTGGCCGGGGCCAACCAGTACGTCACCAAACCCTTCACGCCGGCGCAGATCGTGGCGGTGGTCAACCAGCTCCGCCGCGGCCGCCCGACCGCGCGGCCGACCCTGCGGCCGCCGACGGCGGTCGTGATCCCGGACCTCGACCCCCAGCGCTGACCCGCGTCTGGTCGTGGCGGGTCACGGGGCCCCCGACCGGCTCCGCCGCTCGAGGTGCGATTTACATCGCGCGTGATCTATATTCTGGTGCTGTCCGAAGGAGCACCACGTGAGCACCCCCACCAATCTTCGCCTCGACGACCAGCTGTGCTTCGCGCTGTATGCCGCGACCAACCAGGTCACTCGCGCGTACCGCCCGCTGCTCGAGCGCATCGGTCTGACCTACCCGCAGTACCTCGTGATGCTCGTCCTGTGGGAGGGGGACGGTCGCGCCATCAACGACATCGCCGGCCGCCTGCAGCTGAGCGCCCACGCCCTGAGCCCGATGCTTCGTCGCCTGGAGCAGGCGGACCTGCTCCAGCGTCACGTGGACGGCAGTGACGGGCGCGTGGTCATCGTGTCGCTGACCCCGCGCGGGCGCGCGCTGGAGTCGGCGGCCTCGAGCGCGCAGCACGAGGTCGTCCATCAGACCGGGCTCTGCGGTGAGGACCTGGCCGACCTTCGCGAGGCGCTCCACTCACTCGTCCTGACCATGTCGACGGAGCAGCCGTGACCCCGAATCGTTCCAGCGTTCCTGAGAACCGCGGCCAGGGCGCCCACCCTCAGCCCGACTCGTCCATGTCATGGGGTGAGCGGCAGTCCGAGAGCGAGGACGTCTCCCGTGCCCGGTCGCGCCCCGGCGCTGACGACGGACTGGTGCGCTGCCCGTCCTGCGGGAGTGAGAAGACCACCCTCGTGCGGCCCGCCAACCGCGAGGCGGACAACTCGATCCGGCGCGACAACCCCGGATTCACGTGCTTCGCCTGCGGCACCGGCTGGACCGTGACCATCGCCGGTGACCACGACCCGGAGCAGTCCTCCAGCAACTAGCCCGAAAGGGCTCCGGGCTGCGTCCCACGGAGGTCGGTCGGAGGTCATCGGCGAGACCCGTGGGCCCGGCTGTCGACGACAGGCTCTGGTGTCGCTCGGTCGGGGTGTGATCCAGTGGGGCGTGGATGCCGAGGTGGTTGCTCGTTGCTTCGGGCTCGGACGCGTGGTGCGCCTCTCCGACGGCCCGGTGGCCAGGGGCAGGCAGGGACAGGTGTGGCGGCTCGACACCACCGACGGATCGTGGGCGGTCAAGGTGGCTTTCGAAGCCGTCAGCGAAGAGGCCGCCGCACTGTCGACGGAGTTCCAGGAGGCGGCCCGTCGAGCAGGGGTGCCCACCCCGGAGGTTCGTCGCACGGCGGAGGGAGCGGTGTTCGCCGACGTCGGCACGGATGGCGCCGTTCCGGTGAGGGTCCACGTCTGGGTGGACCTGCAACCGCCCGACCCCCTGGTCGACCCCGCCCTCGTGGGTGAGGTGGTGGCCACGATCCACAGGCTGGACCGCCCGGCCGCCGGGCCTCCGGACCCGTGGTCCACCGAACCGGTCGGCGCCGAGCACTGGGACACCTTGGTCGCCGACCTGCGGGCCGCCCGGGCGCCGTTCGCGGAACAGCTCGCCGACCTCCGCGACGAGCTGGTGGCCCTCGAGGGGTGGATCGAACCTCCTGCGGTGCTGCGCACCTGCCATCGCGACCTCTGGGCCGACAACGTCCTGCTCACCACCGACGGTGGGCTCTGCGTCATCGACTGGGAGGAGAGCGGTGCAGCCGACCCGAGCATGGAGCTCGCTGCGGTGCTCTTCGAGTTCGGGCGCTCGGACCCGGGGCGGGCCCGAGCCCTTGTCGAGGCATACGCAGCAGCTGGTGGTCCCGGGGCGGTCACCCGCCGTGGTCAGTTCTCCATGCTCATCGCCCAGCTCGGCCACATCACCGCGACGGCCTCGGCCGACTGGCTGAGTCCCACCCCGCGTTCGCCCAGCCGGGCGGCTGCCCACGAATGGGTCCGGGAGGTCTTCCAGGAGCCGCACACCCGAAGGGTGCTCGAGGAGCTGCTGGCCGCGGTCCGGGCCGCGTCCACCCCTTGACCGCGCCTCCTGGTCCCCGGTGCGTAGGCGCCTCGTGTGTGACAATTCTCCGGGGTGTCAAATGTCGCGATCGAGGACAAAGGGGGGCGCGGTGGAGCACGATGACGTCCGGGTCCTGGTGGCGGAGGACGACGAGGACATACGCGTCCTCATCGAGCGGGTCTTCTCCCACGTCGGCCTGCAGGTGACCGTCGTCGGCGACGGCGCCGACGCCCTCGGCGCCCTCGAGGCCGTGGCCCCGCACTGCGTGGTCCTTGACCTGCGCATGCCGGACGTCGACGGCATGGCGGTCCTCGGGACCATGCGGCGCAACGGCTCGTCCGTGCCGGCCGTGATGCTCACGGCATCGGTCGAGGTCGAGATCGAGGTCGACGCCCTCGAGCTGGGCGCCTTCGCCGTGGTCCGCAAACCCTTCACCACGCGTGCCCTGCTCACGGTGGTGGCACGGGCGATCCGCTCGTTCGCGCCGGAGCTGGCCTTCCCGGAGCCCTTCGCGGTCGCCACCGGGTTGTGAACCTTCGCGGAGGGGCACGCCTCAGGGCGTGATCACCCCGGGGCGCTCGGACGGCGGATCCCCGCGGTCGGCGGTCTCATGGTCGGTGGTCTCGTGATGGGTTGTCCCGTCGTCGACGTGGACGCCGAGGCGGCGCTCGAGCTTGGCGAGGCAGAGCAGTGCGTCGTCGAGGTCGCGGACGACGTCCTCGGGACGACCGGCCCGCCCGCGGGCGGTCTCGTGGGCCAGCTCGAGGTAACCGCGCAGGGCCGCGAGGGTGTTGCGCACCCCGTGATCCGTGGGCTCAGACCCCATGGGCGCTCGCAGGGCCCGCGGCGTCACCCGTCGCGACGGGAGGCAGCCACCGGTACCCGATCCGCGTCTCCGTGCGGATGAACCGGGGCTCCTTGGAGTCGTCGCCGAGCTTGGCCCGCAGGGATCGCAGGTGCGCGCGCAGGGTCTGCACCGTCTCGTCCCCGTGGCCGGCACCCCAGATCCGGGCGATCAGCCACTGATGGGTCAGCAGCTTGCCCGACTGGGCGACGAACAGCTCCAGCAGGCGCCACTCCGTCGGCGTGAGTCGCACGGCCGCGCCGTCCAGCTCGACGGTCTTGCGGGCGAGGTCCACCTCGAGGCCGTCGCTGGTGAGGTTGGCCGACTCGGCGGTCGCGCCGGCCCGCCGCAGCAGGGCCCGGACCCGCGCCCGGAGCTCGCCGAGGCTGAACGGCTTCTCGAGGTAGTCGTCGGCACCCTCGTCCAGGGCGGCGATCTTGCGCTCCTCGTCGCCGTCACCGGACAGGATGAGCACCGGCACCGCGCTCCAGGAACGGATGCGGCGCAGTACCTCGATCCCGTCGATGTCCGGGAGGAACAGGTCGAGCACGATCAGGTCGGGGGCGCTGGAAGCGGCGAGGGTGACCGCGTCGAGGCCATTGCGGGACACGTCGACGTCATACCCCTCCCGCTCGAGTCCGCGGGTCAGCGCCGTCACGATCTGCGCCTCGTCATCGACCACCAAGAGCCGAGCCATGGCGGAAGTCTATGGACAAAGCGGGATCTTCACGCCATCTTCACGACACTCGACGGGTTGCGTATCGCCTCCTTCACGCCCGGTGACGCAGCATTGACCACGGCACCACGCCAGTGCCGGTCTCACCTGGCCCAGGATCCCCCCCCATCGCAGGGCCACGGCGACCGGACGGGCTCGAAGAGAACCCCTGCACTCTTCGAGCCCGTCCCTGCACCTGATGAGAGAGTCTGGACGCATGCCACTCGCCCTGATCGCCGACGATGACGCGGACATCCGCGATCTGCTGTCGCTGGCGGTGGGCCGGACCGGCGCACAGACGGTCCTGGCCGAGGACGGCCGGGAGGCGGTGCGGCTGCTGGAGGCGCTGACGCCGAACGTGATCCTGCTGGACGTGCAGATGCCGGGACTCAGCGGCATCGAGGTCTGCTGGTGGATCCGCCGGCAACGTCACCTCGTGCACGTGCCCGTGATCCTGGTCAGCTCGCGCACCTCACCCTTCGAGATCGACGCGGGTCTGCTGGCCGGGGCGAACCACTACGTGACCAAGCCGTTCAGCCCGGCGCACATCATGGCTGTCGTGGCCCAGCTGCTCACCGAGCACGCGGCACTGCCGCCTCCCGCGCCCGTCGTCATCCCCGACCTGCCGCTGCACAGGGAGCCCTGACGTGACCGTCGCCGGCGCCGTGCACGGGTGGGACCCCATCCCGCGTCGGTGGCAGGACATCGCCGCGGGGGTCGGGCTGCTGGCGCTGGTGTTCCTCCTCATGCTCACGTCCGTGCGCCTCGCGCCGGTGGGCTCCACGGTGGCGGCGTGGTGGCCGGCGGCCGGGGTCAGTGTCGGCGCTGTCCTGCTGGCCCGTGGGGGTCAGCGGGTGGCCATGTTGGCGGGGGTGTGGGTCGTCTGCCTGGTCGCCAACCTCATCGGCGGTCGAGCACTGCCCGCGGCTGCGGGGTTCGCGTTCGCCAACGCGGCCGAGTGCGCCGTCGTCGCCCTGCTCCTGTTCGGCTTCGGTGGGCCCGGCCGGTCGCTGCGCTCGATGCACGACTTCTGGCGCCTGGTGCTCGCCGCGTTCGCCGGGGCAGCGGTGACGGGGGTCCTCGGGGGACTGGGCGCCACTGCGTTCACCCCGTCGCCCTTCGGGCCGACGGCCCGTGCCGTCGCGGCCCAGCACCTCGCTGCGCTGCTGGTCGTCCTCCCGTTGTTCCTGCAGACAGGTCAGGGCGTCGCCCGCTCACGGTGGGAGCGGGTGGTGCAGTGGTCCGGGGTGGTGCTCACCACCGTCGCGGTGTTCGGGCTCGGCAATGGTCAGCCGGTCGCGTTCGCCGAGATCCCGGTCCTCGTGTGGAGTGCCCTGCGCAGCTCTCTACGGGCCACGTGCATCCAGCTGATGGTCGTGGGGTTCCTGGCCAGCGTGCTGACCGCGCAGGGCCTGGGGCCGTTCGCCCTGGATCCCTCGGGTGCGTTGGTCCGCCCGGAGGTCGTCGCCGCCCTGACCCAGGCGTTCCTCGCGGTCTGCGCCTTCACGGCGCTGCCCCTGGCGATCATCGTCAGGCAGCGTCGCGAGCTGCTGGCGCGCGTCACGGAGAGCGAGCAGGTGTTCAGGCACGGGTTCGCCGATGCGATGCTCGGCATGTTCATCCTGCGGTGCGATGACTCCTACCCCGTCGCCGTCGAGGCCAACGACGTGGCTGCCCGCCTGCTGCGTACGGAGCGCGACGCCCTGATCTCGGACGAGGACTGGTTCACGTACTTCCTCGAGCCCGGACGGAGCCAGGTCCGCGACGGGATGCTCGCGATCATGGCCGACACCAGGAGCGGCTGGCGCGGAGAGGTCCAGCTCGCGCAGGACTCCGCCCGCTGGGTCGAGCTGGTGCTCTCGCCGCTCAACCGCAACGGCACCCACTTCATGTTCACCGCGCAGCTCGTCGACATCACCGACCAGCGAGGCGCCCGCGAGCTCCTCGAGGGAGCGCTCCGGAAGGAGCAGGACGCCGTTCGGGAGCTCAAGCGGCTCAACGACGCCAAGTCGACGTTCGTCTCCTCGGTGAGCCACGAGCTGCGGACACCCGTGACCAGCGTGGTCGGCTACACCGAGATGCTCATCGACGGCCTCGGTGGCGAGGTGAACCCCGACCAGCGCGACATGCTCGGCCGGATCCGCCGCAACGGCCAACGGCTGATGATCCTCATCGAGGACCTCCTGACGGCATCCCGGTTGGAGTCGGGCACGTCGAGCCCGGTCCTGCGCCGCCACGACCTGCGCGACAGCGCCAGGGGCGCGCTGGAGGGTGTCACCCCCCTGCTGCGCAACCGACGGCTGCGGATGAACCTCGAGGTGGGCAGCCAGCCGACACCGGTCATGGCGGACCCCGAGCAGCTCGAGCGGTTGGTGATGAACCTGCTCAGCAACGCCATCAAGTTCACCCCCGACGACGGCAGCGTGACGGTGCGGGTGTCGCACCAGGGCTCCAGAGCACTGCTGTCCGTGTCCGACACCGGCATGGGCATCCCCGAGGATGAGCAGGACCAGCTGTTCAGCCGGTTCTTCCGGTCGAGCAGCGCGCAACGGCAGGCCATCCAGGGCACCGGGATCGGCCTGTCGATCGTCCGGGGGATCGCGAGCCAGCACGGCGGGTCGGTCTCGGCCGCCTCCGTGGAGGGCTTCGGCTCGACGTTCACCCTGGAGCTGCCCCTGAGGGACCCGGCTGCCGTCGACGCGGGAGCCGTCTGAGCGCTCGCCGACGGATCACGGGCTGTCCGCAGGGTGTCGCGGGCTTGTCTGCCGACGCGGGCCTCGCAAGAGTGGGCCCGTCAATGTCGCCCACTCCGACGAGGAGCACCGTGAAAGAGCACTTCCGGCTCGACACCCACCCGATCGCCGACCCCGCCAACATCGTGCAGGGCGACCGCTATCGGATCACCGTGCTCGACGCAGGGCTCGTGCGGCTCGAGTACAGCCCGACGGGTGAGTTCGAGGACCGTGCGTCCCAGACGGTGCTCAACCGTGCCTTCCCCGTCTGCGACTTCACGCTGACCGAGTCCGACGGCGCCGACGGACTTCTCGAGATCAGCACGGAGCGCCTGCACCTCACCTACGACAGGGGCGAGTTCACCACCCAGGGACTGTCCGTGTGGGCCAAGGGCGGGTTCCACTCCCAGGACAGCATGTGGAGGTATGGCGTCGCCTCACCGAACCTCGGCGGCACCGCCCGCACCCTCGACGACGTCGACGGAGCGATCCCCCTCGAGAACGGCATCCTCGCCCGCGACGGCATCGCGATGGTCGACGACTCGGCCACCGTCCTGCTGACCGACGACGGCTGGATCGCCCCACGCCGCAACGGAAACCTCGATCTCTACGTCTTCGCCTACGGTCGTGACTACCGTCGCGCGCTCGAGGTCCTCTACACCCTCACCGGTCCGACGCCGCTGCTGCCGAGGTACGCGCTCGGCAACTGGTGGAGCCGCTACCACCCCTACTCCGCCGACGAGTACCTCGCGCTGATGGATCGCTTTGCAGCAGAGGGGATCCCGTTCTCGGTCGGGGTCATCGACATGGACTGGCACCTGGTCGACATCGACCCGAGGTACGGCAGCGGCTGGACCGGCTACACCTGGAACCGCGACCTGTTCCCCGACCCTGCGGCCTTCCTCACCGGGTTGCACGAACGCGGACTGGCCACGTCCCTCAACGTCCACCCGGCCGAGGGCGTGCACGCGCACGAACAGGCCTACGCGGCCCTGGCCAAGCGACTGGGGGTCGACCCGGCCTCGGAGGCGGCGGTCCCGTTCGACCCCACCGACCCCGAGTTCCTCGAGGCCTACTTCGAGGAGCTGCACCACCCGCTCGAGGAGGAGGGCGTCGACTTCTGGTGGCTGGACTGGCAGCAGGGCGGCGTCACCCGCATCCCCGGTCTCGACCCGCTGTGGCTGCTCAACCACTTCCACTACCTCGACTCGGGGCGCTCCGGCCGCCGACCGCTGACGTTCTCGCGGTACGCCGGGATCGGCAGCCACCGCTACCCGATCGGCTTCTCCGGCGACACGATGATCACGTGGGAGTCCCTGGACTTCCAGCCCTACTTCACGGCGACGGCCTCCAACGCTGGGTACGGCTGGTGGAGCCACGACATCGGTGGCCACTTCAAGGGCTACAAGGACGACGAGCTCGCCACCCGCTGGGTCCAGCTCGGCGTCTTCTCGCCCGTCAACCGCCTGCACTCCGGCTTCAACCCGTTCAACACCAAGGAGCCGTGGCGGTTCGGCGCGCGGGCCCAGCAGGTGATGACCGAGTTCCTGCGGCTGCGCCACCAGCTGCTGCCGTACCTCGCCACGATGAACGTCCGCGCCCACGAGGGTCGGCCGATCGTCGAGCCCATGTACTACGAGCACCCCGACGAGCCGGCCGCCTTCACGGTCCCGAACCAGTTCATGTTCGGCACCGACCTGCTCGTCGCGCCGATCACCTCGCCGGCAGATCCTGAGACCGGGCTCGGCCGGGTCAAGGCGTGGCTGCCGGAAGGGGAGTGGGTCGACCTGTTCACGGGTACCCGGTACCGCGGCGGTCGCACGCTGCACCTGCACCGCGACCTCGGCTCCATACCGGTCCTCGCGCGGGCCGGGACGATCCTCCCGGTGGTGCCCGCGGACGCCCTCGGCAGTGGCATCGACCCGTCGAGCCGGATCGAGCTGCGGGTCGTGCCCGGCGCAGACGGGGAGTTCACGCTCGTCGAGGACCGGGACGACGAGCGGTGGGCCCGCACCCGGATCACGTATGACGACGCGACCGGCGCGGTGACCGTGCACGACGTGACGGGCGAGGCCTCGACCCTGCCGCAGGACCGTTCGTACGACACGGTGCTGGTCGGCGACGTCGACCCGGACCCGGTGGCGGCGGCCTTCGAGATCCTCGACCGCGCCCAGATGGGTTTCGAGCTCAAGGGCGCGGCCTTCGAGGTGGTCCGCACCAGCCCGACCCCCGGTGACGCCCTGGCCGCGCTGCAGGCGCTCGAGGTGTCACCGGCCCTGCTCGGGGCGCTGACCGAGGTGCTCCTGGCCCGCTGACCCGCCTCCTCAGACCCAGCTCGGGAACCACATCCGCAGGGACCACTGGTCCTGGGGGATGACCTGCGCGGTGTAGATCGGCCAGAAGAAGGCGAACAGCGCGAGCGTCAGGAGGCAGTAGGCGCCGACGGCGTAGAGGCCGATCTCACGCCTGAGCCGGGAGTCGGTCCGTTTGCCCAGGCACAGCCCCAGCACGAACACGACCGCGAGGATGATCCACGGCTCGAAGGCGACCGTGTAGAAGGAGTAGATGGTGCGCTCCTCGAGGCTGAACCACGGCAGGTAGCCACCGGCCAGGCCGGCGAGGATGCCGCCGGCTCGCCAGTCGCGGCGGAACAGCCAGTAGTAGGCCAGGACGAAGATCGCCGCCGCTCCGAGCCACCAGATCGAGACGGTACCGATCGACGTGATCGCCTTGGAGCACTGGGCGACCGTGCACCCGTCCTGCCCCTGCTTGGGTCCCTCGTAGAAGAACGACGTCGGACGCCCCTGGACCACCCAGGACCACGGGTTGGTCCGGTACGGGTGGTTGTCGTGGAGGTTGACGTGGAAGATGTAGATCTCCTGGTGGTAGTGCCACAAGGAGCGCACCGCGTCAGGGACCCAGGGGGTGTCCTTCGACGGGTGCACCGCACCCCAGGTGCGGTCGTAGCCGAGGGGGGATCGGAACCAGCCGACCCATGACACGAGGTAGGTGACGAGCGTCAGGCCGACCATGACCCCGGCGGCCCAGAGGCCGTCCTTGACCACCATCGCCGAGAACCAGTGCCGTACCCCGACCGCGCGCCGCGCCCCGAGGTCCCAGAACACCGTCATCAGGCCGAACGCCACGAGGAAGAACAGTCCCGACCACTTGGTGCCGGTACACAGGCCCAGGCAGACGGCGGCCACCCACCGCCAGGGACGCCAGCCGAGCCAGGGGCCCAGACCGGTCGCCAGCTGGCGCGGCGTCAGGGCGGCGACCTTCTCGGCGAGGATCTCCCGGGACCGGTCACGGTCGATGAGCAGGGCGCAGAACGCTGCCAGCGCCCAGAACATGACGATGAGGTCGAGCAGCCCCGTGCGGGACTGGACGAAGTGGTGGCCCTCGAAGGCCAGCAGGAACGCCGCGATCGTGCCGAGCAGGGAGGAGCCGAACAGCCGTCGGGCGGCGCGACCGATCATGAGGATGGACAAGGTGCCGAGGACGCACACCGAGAAGCGCCAGCCCCACGAGGAGGTCTGCCCGAACAGGTGCTCCCCGACGGCGATGACCCACTTGCCGACCGGGGGATGGACGACGAGGTCACCCTCGGTGCCGAACACGTCGGGGGTGCCGCGGGTGAACAGCTCGTCCGGTTTCTTGATCGTGCCGGGGACCCGCATCTCCACGCCGTACTGGAGCATCGAGACGCCCTGCTTGACGTAGTAGGTCTCGTCGAAGACCAGCTGGTGCGGTCGGTCGAGGGACCAGAAGCGCATGACTCCGCCGACGACGGCGAAGAAGAGCGGACCCAGCCAGCCCCACAACGTGTCGGTGGGCCGGAACCCGAGCAGCCGTGATCGCAGCTCGTCGGTCCGGGTCATGCGCGCCATCGTATGCACACAGAGCCTGACAAGATGACACCTGTGACAGCACAGCCGAAGGCAGGAGTCCTCGTCCTCGCGGCGACCCCCATCGGCGACCCCAGCGACGCGGCCCCGCGGCTCGCCCGGGAGATCCTCGGCGCCGATGTGGTGGCCGCCGAGGACACCCGGCGGCTGCGACGGCTGTGCGCCGACCTGGGGGTGTCGCCCGCGGGCTCGGTCCTCAGCTACCACGAGCACAACGAGGCGGCCCGCACCCCCGAGCTCGTCGAGCGGCTCCGCGCGGGTGAGCGGGTGGTGGTCGTCACCGACGCCGGTATGCCGTCCGTGTCGGACCCGGGGTACCGCCTCGTCGACGCGGCGGTGGCTGCCGGCATCCGGGTGACCTGCGTGCCCGGTCCGAGCGCGGTGCTCATGGCGCTCGCGGTCTCGGGCCTGCCCGTCGACCGCTTCTGCTTCGAGGGGTTCCTGCCACGCAAGGGGGGTGAGCGGGCGCGGACCCTGGCGGCGCTCGCGGACGAGCGCCGCACGATGGTGTTCTTCGAGGCCCCTCACCGCATCGAGGTGAGCCTGCGCGCCATGGCCGAGGCCTGGGGTCCCGACCGGCGGGCGGCGGTCTGCCGTGAGCTGACCAAGACCTACGAAGAGGTCCGACGCGGCGGGGTCGGCGAGCTCGCCGAGTGGGCTGCGGCTGGTGTGCGCGGGGAGATCACCGTCGTCGTCGCTGGCGCGACCCCGCGGGTGACGTCCGTCGAGGAGGCGCTGCCCGCCATACGGGAGCGGGTCACGGCAGGGGAGCGGCTCAAGGACGTGTGTGCCGACGTCGCGGCGACCACGGGCCTGTCGAAGAAGTCGTTGTACGACGGGTACCTCGCCGAGCGCTGACCCCGGCGGTGGTGCTCGCGCCCCGGCCTCAGGTCAACCAGGACAGGTGGTCCTTGAGGAGGGCGTAGCCGACGAAGGCCACGATGTCGAGGACCGTGTGCGCGACCACGAGGGGGGCGACCCGCTTGGTGCGCGTGTAGACCCAGCCGAAGAACAGCCCCATGGCGAGGTTGCCGGCGAACCCTCCGAAGCCCTGGTAGAGGTGGTAGGAGCCACGGATCAGGGCCGAGGTGACGATGATCGCGGGGGTCGACCAGCCGGCCTGGCGCCACCGGGTGAAGAGGTAGCCGATCATGATGACCTCTTCGAGCACGGCGTTCTGGACGGCCGCGAGGACCAGCACGGGCACGGTCCACCAGTGGTCGGAGAGGTTCGCAGCGGCGATGGTGGTGTTGAATCCGAAGGCCTTCGCGGCGGCATACAGCGCCAGCCCGGGCAGCCCCACGGCGGCGGCGAGGAGCAGTCCGAGCCCGAGGTCCCGGGCGGGTTGGCGCAGGTCGGCACCGATGGCGTGCGTGGCGTCGGGGCGGTCGCGACGCAGCAGGTGGATCGCCAGGGCCACGGGGACGAGCGCGATGACGAAGCCGACGAGCTGGTAGGCCAGGTCGAGCCACGGCCGGTCCGGGGTCACCGAGGAGTTCATCGCCGTGGTCTGCTGGTTGAGCGCGCGCTGCTGGGTGAGCTTGTTGATGATCGACAAGAGAGACCACACCGCGGACGCGCCCAGGCTCACCCCCAGGACCAGCACCGTCTCGGTGACCAGCGAGCGGCGCGAGCGCGGGGCGGCGGCGACGGTCATGGGCCCAGTCTGTCGGCGGACCCTAGGCACGGCACGACCGACCCGCGGCTCACACGAGGGCGGCGCGACGATCGCGCCGACGACGTCGACGCCGCGCTGCCCGCCAGAGCCACAGGAGCAGGGCGGCCAGGGCGACCAGGAGGACGACGACGAGCACGGGCAGGAACACCGCGACGAGGCTGAGGCCGACCGAGGCCCCGTCCTCGACCGTCGAGGCGACGGGTGCGCCGAAGCCGAGCGTGCCGGCGTTGATGACGGGCCGGGCTGCGGTCTTGCCCGTGTGCACGAGACCGGAGACGACGACCCCGAGCACGACACCCACCCACGGGTGGCCGGTCATCCAGCTCGAGCGGTCCACCTCGCCCGCCGCCGAGGTGGCGGCGAAGACGAGCCCTCCCATGCTCGGCCGGATGAAGGTCTGCACCGCGTCGTTGACGGTGTCGACGGCAGGGACCTTGTCGAGGACCACCTCGGTGAGCAGCAGCAGGACGCCGATGCCGATGGCCCACCAGGACTCGATCCAGGCGTAGGACTGGGGGAGCGTGATGACGTCGCTGAACCTGGCGATGAGCGCCACGAGCAGGAACGGGATGTAGGCGTTGAGGCCGGCCGCTGCGGACAGCCCCATGCCGGTGAGCGCTGCGATCATCGGCAGACCTCCGTGGTCGGTCCGGTGCACCGGTCTGGTCACTGTCAGGTGACTGTCTACTCGACGCGGCCCACCGGCGCGAGGTATCGGGCTCTGCGACGCCGTACGCGGCCTCAAGAAGGTTGCGCCACACCCCTAGGATTCACGTCGTGAGCAAAGTCCTCTCCGCCGTCGCCTGGCCGTACGCCAACGGCCCCCGCCACCTGGGCCACGTGGCCGGGTTTGCCGTGCCGTCCGACGTGTTCAGCCGCTACATGCGGATGGCAGGCCATGACGTGCTCATGGTCAGCGGCTCCGACGAGCACGGCACCCCGATCCTCGTCCTCGCCGACCAGGAGGGCGTGACCGCTCGCGAGCTGGTGGACCGCAACCACGCGATCATCGCCACCGAGCTCGCCGACCTCGGCTGCTCCTACGACCTCTACACCCGCACGACCACGGCCAACCACTACTCCGTCGCCCAGGAGCTGTTCACGCAGGTCTGGAAGAACGGCTACATGGTCGAGCAGACGACCCGGGGTGCGATCTCCCCGTCGACGGGCCGCACCCTGCCCGACCGCTACATCGAGGGCACCTGCCCCATCTGCTCCTACCCCGAGGCCCGCGGCGACCAGTGCGACAACTGCGGCAACCAGCTCGAGCCGACCGACCTGATCAACCCGAGGTCGAAGATCAACGGCGAGACCCCGGAGTTCATCGAGACCCAGCACTTCTTCCTCGACCTGCCCGCGCTCGCGGGCGCGCTGCGGGAGTGGCTCGAGGGGCGTGAGGCCAGCGGCACGTGGCGTCCGAACGTCATCAAGTTCAGCCTCAACATCCTCGACGACATCCGGCCGCGGGCGATGACGCGCGACATCGACTGGGGCATCCCCGTGCCTCTCGAAGGCTGGAGCGACCAGCCGGCCAAGCGGCTCTACGTCTGGTTCGACGCGGTCATCGGCTACCTGTCGGCTTCGGTCGAGTGGGCGCGGCGCCTCGGTGAGCCCGAGCGCTGGCGTGAGTGGTGGAACGACCCGGAGGCCGTGTCCTACTACTTCATGGGCAAGGACAACATCACCTTCCACTCCCAGATCTGGCCGGCCGAGCTGCTCGCGTATGCGGGGCGTGGCGACAAGGGTGGCGAGCCCGGGGCGTTCGGGCAGCTGAACCTGCCCACCGAGGTGGTCTCGAGCGAGTACCTGACGATGGAGGGCAAGCAGTTCTCCACCTCACGCGGCTACGTCATCCACATCCGCGACGTGCTCGAGCGCTACGGGCCCGACGCCATCCGCTACTTCATCTGTGCGGCCGGGCCGGAGAACCAGGACTCCAACTTCACCTGGGCCGAGTTCGTCCAGCGCAACAACTCCGAGCTCGTCGCGGGCTGGGGCAACCTCGTCAACCGCACGGCGGCCATGGTCGCCAAGAACTTCGGTGAGATCCCCGAGCCGGGTCCGCTCGAGCCGGTCGACGAGGCCGTCCGCGCCAAGGTGCTGGCGTCCTTCGACACGGTGGGCGACCTGCTGGGCCGCCAACGCATCAAGGCAGCGGTGTCCGAGGCGATGCGCACGGTCGGCGAGGTGAACAAGTACGTCACCGACACCGAGCCGTTCAAGCTCAAGGGTGAGGACCAGCGGGTCCGCCTCGCGACCGTGCTGCACACGCTCGTGCAGTGCGTGAGCGACCTCAACACGGTCATGAGCCCGTTCCTGCCGCACTCCTCCAACGCCGTGCACCTCGCGATCGGGGGCGAGGGCGAGTTCATGCCCATGCCGGTCGTCAAGGAGGTGCCGGGCCTCGACGTGGGCGACGAGGGGCGCAGCTACCCGGTCGTCACGGGTGAGTACACCTCGACGCCGCGCTGGGAGTCCCGTCCCGTGGTCGTCGGTGCCGGTGTGGCGAAGCCCACACCGGTGTTCACCAAGCTCGACGAGTCGGTGGTCGCGGACGAGCTGAGGCGGCTCGAGGGCGACGGCGAAGACGGGGCCGATGGCGAAGGCTGACCCGCCGGCCCGTTCCGGCCACGGGAGGGTGCCGACCGCGCCCGACCCGCTGCCCATCCCGGTCGTCGACAACCACACCCACCTCGACATCGCCCGTGACGGCGAGCCGGCCCCGGACGTGGCTGCCGCCGTCGCGCGCGCGGCCGAGGTGGGGGTCGACCGGATGGTCCAGATCGGCTGCGACCTGCCGGGGGCCCGGTTCACCGTCGAGGTCATCGACGAGCACCCGGCGATGCTCGGGGGCGTGGCACTGCACCCCAACGAGGCGCCCCGTCTGGCCGAGGCTGGCGAGCTGCAGTCGGCCTACGACGAGATCGAGCGGCTGGCGGCCCACCCCAGGGTCAGGGTGATCGGTGAAACCGGGCTCGACTACTACCGGACTGGGCCCGAAGGTGTTGGGGTGCAACAGGATTCGTTCCGTTGGCACATCGACCTGGCCAAGCGCACAGGCAAGGCGCTGCAGATCCACGACCGTGACGCCCACGACGACGTGCTGCGGATCCTCGCCGAGGAGGGCGCACCGGAGAAGACCGTCCTGCACTGCTTCTCCGGTGGCATGGCCATGGCCCGCGAGTGTGCCGAGCGGGGCTACTTCCTGTCCTTCGCGGGCACCGTCACCTTCAAGAACGCCAAGGGGCTGCGCGATGCGCTCGCGGTCACGCCGCTGGACCGCCTGCTCGTCGAGACGGACGCTCCGTACCTCACTCCGGCGCCGTGGCGCGGGGCGACCAACGCGCCATACCTCGTGCCCCTCACGGTCCGGGCGATGGCGGGGGTCCTGGGGGTCGCGGTCCCGATCCTCTGCCAGGCCCTGAGCGACACCTCCGAGACGGTCTACGGGCCCTGGTGAGCCGGTTTCGGGGTCGCTGACAGGGCCGTTACTCCTGTGGCGAGTGTCCCGCTTGTCCTTGGCCAAGAGATGGAGCTTCCGTTATCAAAAGTTGACCTTTGCGGGATCGGCGGTCATGGTTGGTGACTGTTGGCCGGGGTCGGACCCTCGGGTGACGCGAGCGGGGGTGCTCAATCCGTCGAGTTTCTGGCGGACCCGGGCGCCCCTCTTTCTTTGCCGGTGAATCCCTTCGGCAGGACGCGACGCCCCACCGATGCCCGGGGAGATCGACCACTGGAGCATTGTGATCACCCGTCCCGTTCGGCGTATCGCCCAAGCCGCGGTGGTGACGTCCCTCGTCGCCGGAGCCGTTGGCGTCTCGCACCTCGACAAGTCCGTCACCGTCTCGGTCGACGGCAAGACCTCCTCCGTCCACGCCTTTGGCGGAACGGTGGGTGACGTCCTCAAGAAGCAGGGCATCACCGTCAACCAGCACGACGTCGTCGTGCCGGCCCCGGACGCCAAGGTGTCCGATGGGCAGAAGATCGTCGTCCGCTACGGACGCAAGCTCACCGTGACCGTCGACGGCGCCACGCGTGACTACTGGACCACGGCGACCACGGTCGACGGGGCCCTGCAGGAGCTCGGCATCCGCGCCGACTCCGCCAAGCTCTCCACGTCACGCTCGATGACCCTCGGTCGTCAGGGGCTGGCGCTGTCCGTGACCACGCCGAAGGACGTCGTCGTCCGCGTGGACGGCAAGAACCTCACCGAGACCACGACCGGCACCACCGTCGGTGCGGCGCTCAAGGAGCTCGGCGTCTCCGTGGACGGCAACGATCGCGTGGCCCCCGGCCCGGCACGTCCGGTGACGAAGGGCCTGAAGATCGCCGTCCTGCGCGTCTCGGCCAAGCAGGCGAAGTCCACCGAGGCGATCGCCGCTCCGGTCACCCGCACGAACGACTCGGCCCTCTACAAGGGTCAGAGCAAGGTCGTCACCGCCGGATCCGACGGCGCCAAGGTCACCACCTGGGCCATCACCACGGTCGACGGCAAGGTCGAGAGCAAGAAGAAGCTCTCCACCGTCGTGAGCAAGCGCCCGGTCGCCCGTGTCGTCGCCATCGGCACCAAGGCGCGGCCCGCACCGAAGCCCCAAGCTGCACCCGCGCCGAGCGCGGGCCGCACCTCGGGTGCAGGGATCAACCTGTCGAACGCCGCGATGTGGGACCGCATCGCCCAGTGCGAGTCGACCGGCAACTGGTCGATCAACACCGGCAACGGCTACTACGGCGGACTGCAGTTCGACATCCCGTCCTGGAACGCCAACGGTGGCAGCGACTTCGCGTCGCGTCCCGACCTTGCCTCCCGCGCAGAGCAGATCACGGTGGCGAACCGCTACTACGCCAAGGCGGGCCTCGGCCCGTGGCAGTGCGCGCACGCAGCCTGATCCGCCTCGGTGTCGCCTGACGCCTTGCTGCACGACCAGCGCCCCTGACCTTCCCGGTCGGGGGCGCTGTCGTGTCCAGGGGTGGGAACGGCCTCCCCTAGAGTTCTCGGCATGGCGGAGCAGACCAGCGGTTTCCTCGGGGCCTCCCAGATCCGCGAGATCGCCGCCGGCCTCGGGATGCGGCCGACCAAGCAGTGGGGCCAGAACTTCGTCGTCGACGCCAACACGGTCAAGCGCATCGTGCGCATCGCCGGGGTGGGGCAGGACGACGTCGTGGTCGAGGTCGGCCCCGGGCTCGGCTCGCTCACCCTGGCGCTGCTGCCCGAGGTGGGTCACGTGACGGCCGTCGAGGTGGACCCGACGCTCGCGCAGGCCCTGCCGGGCACCGTGAGCCGGCTCGCACCGGCATACGCCGACCGGCTCACCCTCGTCCACGCGGACGCGATGCAGGTGCGCGAGCTGCCCGACCCCCAGCCGACGGCCCTGGTCGCCAACCTGCCCTACAACGTGTCGGTGCCCGTGGTGCTCAACTTCCTCGAGGCCTTCCCGACGCTCGAGCGGGTGCTCGTCATGGTGCAGCTCGAGGTCGCCGAGCGCCTGGCCGCGACGCCGGGGTCCAAGGCCTACGGCGTCCCGAGCGTCAAGGCAGCCTGGTATGCCGCGGTGCGGCTCGCCGGGACCGTGCCCCGCAGCGTGTTCTGGCCCGTCCCCAACGTGGAGTCGGGCCTGGTGCTGCTCGAACGACGTCCCGCCCCGTCGACGAAGGCCACCCGACGCGACACGTTCACCTGCATCGACGCGGCGTTCGCGCAGCGCCGCAAGACGCTGCGGGCGGCGCTGAGCGGCTGGGCTGGTTCGGCGCCCCACGCGGAGGAGTGCCTGCGGGCCGCGGGGATCGACCCCCGGACGCGCGGCGAGCAGCTCGGGATCGAGGAGTTCGCCGCGATCGCCGCGGCACGTGCCGCCCTCGGCAGCTGAGGTCGCCTGCGTCATCTGCTGTATTTCGGCTGCGCAGCCTGCGTTTACGATGGTTCGAAACGCAGACCGACGCGTTTCGGGTGGTAGGGCTCCCGTGCGTAGGACCGCCTCGGCTGCACGCGGCCCCGCTCAGGCGCCACAGTTCACGCGCCTTCTTCTCGGCCGGAGGAAGTGAGGACCGGCGATGGACGTCATCGTGGATGCGCCTCCGCAGGCTAATGCCACGCTGACCCTGGTCCGCGACTTCGAGCTCAGGTACGACGATGTCCCAGTCGGGATGCCGGTCTCCTCCCAACGCCTGCTCGGCCTGCTCGCCCTCGCCGGCACCCGGGTGCCGCGAGCGCAGGTGGGCGCCACCCTGTGGCCCCAGGCTGACGAGCACCACGCGGCAGCCAGCCTGCGCAGCGCCCTCTGGCGGATGCCGTCGACGCCGGGGCGACCGCTGGTCTGCACGAGTGCCGGCGGCCTGTCCCTGGCCGAAGACGTCGAGGTCGACCTCCACCGGCTGCTGCGCGAGACCAGGGCCATCCTCGTGACGGGCACGCCGCCCCCCGGGCTCCTGGACGTGGACGAGGCGTTGCGATGCCTGGGGCACGACCTGCTGAGCTGCTGGTACGACGACTGGGTGGTGGACGAACGCGAGCGGTTCAGACAGCTGCGCCTGTACTCGCTCGACGTCATCGGCCTTGCGCTCCTCGAGCAGCACCGCACCGGAGAGGCACTGCAGGTGGCCCTCACCCTGGTGGAGACGGACCCCTTGCGGGAGAGCGGGCAGCGGCTGCTGATCGCCGTGCACCTCCAGCAGGGCAACATCGCGGAGGCGGTGCGTCAGTACGAGCGGTACGCCGACCTGCTGGGGCGTGAGCTCCGCGCCCGGCCCTCCGACCTCATGACGGCCCAGCTGCGTGGCTGCCGGGTGAGTGCTGGACGACCCGACGGGTCGGTCGTGACTCTGGTGTGACGCTCGGGTGACACGCCCCCGGCACGCTGGGCGGCACAGGGCGCGCCGCGCCGGAGGAGTGTCGGGGGTGGGGCCCGTGGGTGCAGCGCATGGTGCGGAGTCCCCAGCGCCGCGGCGGCGGATCTGGGTGCAGCAGGTGGCGGTCGAGACGGACCGCCTCAAGATGCGGGTGGACGCTGCACGCGCCCGGGGGGACCTGACCGAGCCACAGGAGATGATCGCGCTCGGGATCGACGGCTTCATCGACAAGGCCCGTGCGGCGGCCTTCCGGGACGACCCCATCCCGGGCCGCCTCGCCAACTGGTGGCGAGGCACGCTGGTCGAGGCGGCATACCGCAACATGCACTCGGCACGCAGTGCCATGTTCGACCTCTACACGGACGCCGAGCTGCGCGCGGAGATCCCGATGGTCGTCGCCCGAGCCAACTCGACCCTGCACCGGGACGACCCGCGCCTTGCCACGGTCGCGGAGCTGGCGGCCCTGCCGCGGTTGCGGTTGCGGCCACGGATGCGCCGGCTGGTCGGCGACAGCTACGAGAGGCTGGACCTCGAGCACGGTCAGCTGCGCAGCTTTCGCAACATCGTCCTGATGGCAGCCGCGTTCCTGATCGTCAGCGTCGGCATCACCATCGGCTTCGTCGTGACCCACCCGAGCTGGATACCGCTGTGCTTCGACAGCACCGCGGACCTGGTGAGCTGTCCGTCGCAGATGGCGAAGGGGGCCACACCCACGTGGCCGGACGTGGTGGTCGTGACCGGCATGGGCGGCCTCGGGGGCGCGTTCGCCGCCACGCTGTCGATCCGGAACCTCAAGGGCACGTCCACCCCGTATGACGTGCCGGTCGCGTTGGCCGTCCTCAAGGTCCCCCTGGGTGCCCTCACGGCGATCCTCGGTCTCGTCGCCATCAAGGGTGGCTTCGCCCCCGGGCTGTCCAACCTGGACAACCAGGGGCAGGTCCTTGCGTACGCGCTGCTGTTCGGTTTCTCCCAGCAGGCGCTGACCAGGCTGTTGGACAAGCGGGGCTCGGACCTGCTGGAGGGTCTGCCCGGTGGAGAGCTGGTCACCCCGCCGCCCATCGCGAAGGGGGTGGTCCCGCCCGGTCCGGCGCCGACGGATCCCACCAACGCCTCAGGGCTGCCGCAGCCGGCGACCGAGGGGGCGACGGAGGCGACGGAGGCCATCGGTGCGGGCCTCGACACGCCGCAGGAGCCGAGCCCCGGGACGGCGTCGCCGGGCATGGTGCGCGCCGTGGAGAAGGACCGGCCGGTCGACGAGCCCGACGGGGCGACGCAGCAGGACCAGTTCGACCAGCTGCGCGACACCGGCAACGCGCGCGCGGACCAGACCGAGTCCGAGGAGGCAGAGCTCCTGGAGAAGGAGTTCGGGCCGGCGAACGCGAGTGGGATCTATGGCGCTCCGACGACCGACGGCCCGGTGCCGGCCGCCGACGGCCCAGCGGCCGACCCCGCCGGTCCTGCCGTCCCTGCGGACCCCGACCCTGCCGGCTCCGCCGCCGCAGACCCCGACCCCGCCGGCTCCGCCGCCGACCGGCCCGACGCGGGCGACGTGGTCGGCGAGGACAGGAGCTCGTGATGGCCGGTGCAGAGGAGATGGTGCGTGCGGCGGAGCAGTCACTCGGGCTGACCGGGCGGCCCAACCCGATCACGCGGTGGTACTCCGAGCGCAACGGGCCCGTGTTCGCGACGGCGCCATGGTGCGACCAGAGCATCACGTACTGGGCGATGAGCTCGGGGAACGGTGTGGCCGTGTGCTTCGGACACGACTACGCCTTCACCGTCTGGCATGCGCAGCGGTTCCGCACCGAGGGGCAGTGGCACGTCGACATCGCCGGCATCCGCCGCGGCGACATCGTCTTCTTCGACTGGGACGAGACGAACCGGATCGGGGCCATCGACCACATCGGTCTGGTGACCGGGGTCCGAGACGGTGTCGTCTACACGATCGAGGGCAACACCTCCGACGCCTGCCGGCGGCGTGCGAGGTACGCCTCGACGATCGTCGGCTACGGCAGACCGGAGTATGCGGCGTCCAGCCAGTCGCTGGCGCAGGGACGGCACATCGCGCCGGGCCGGCCGTCGGCACCCGGCCAGCGGTCGTCGGGTGCGCCCCCCGCCCGTGCGGCGGCGACGGGTGGTGACGGAGCGCCACCGGGTCTGCCGGTGCTCAAGCGCGGGTCCGGTGGGGTGCTCGTCAGGCAGCTGCAGCGCTGCCTCAACACGGTGCAGCGGTCCCGGCTCGAGGTCGACGGCGACTTCGGGCCGATGACCACCGGGGAGGTCAGGACGTTCCAGGGGAGGGCAGGCGGCCTCATACCCGACGGCGAGTACGGCCCGAAGACTGCC
This sequence comes from Pedococcus sp. KACC 23699, assembly GCF_045348425.1. GTDB lineage: Bacteria > Actinomycetota > Actinomycetes > Actinomycetales > Dermatophilaceae > Pedococcus. The sequence goes on along the minus strand of NZ_CP157483.1, from coordinate 1,145,256 downwards.
GGGAAGCTCACCGTGGCGCGCAGGAGGATCAGATGACGAGTCGTGTCGTGGGTGACAAGGAGACCGTTCCCGAGGACGCCCCGGGCGAGGTGAAGGACAAGGCGGCGAAGTCCGCCGGCCCGAGAGAGCCCTGCTTCGACCCGACCGTCGGCGTGGCGCTGCCCCCGCCCACCTGGCGAGGGGAACCGCGCAACCGCCTCGTGGTGGTCGGTGACTCGCTGACCCATGGTTTCCAGAGTGGTGCGGTCTTCAACACCGACCTGTCGTACGGCGCCATCATCGCCTACGAGCTGGGGTGGCTGGACGCGTTCCGCTTTCCCAGGTACGCCGGGCTGGGTGGCCTGCCCATCAACCTCGAGCTGCTGCTGCGGGACCTGGAGTCACGGGTGGGCTCGGACATCAGCCTCTGGGAGCTCCCGCTGGCGCTGTTCCGCGCGCGGCAGTTCATGGACGACGTTGAGGACTACTGGGAGCGTGGCCCCGGGAGCGTCTACCCGACCGTCGGCGCGATCAACCACGCCCTGGCGGTGTACGGGTGGGACCTGCGCGACGCCCTCGACTGGACGGCCGACCAGCTCGAGGCACAGATCGTCGTGCCGAAGGACGACCTCGTCCAGCAGCTCGTGGAGAACAACAGCGAACGCGCTGCGCTGCGGGTCTACCCTCGCGGACCGGCCGATCGGGACCTGACGTTGTTCGACGCGGCTGCCCGGCTCGGCGAGGACAAGGACGACGACACCGACCAGGGCATCGAGACCCTCGTCGTGTTCCTCGGCGCCAACAACGCCCTGCGGACCGTCACCGACCTCACGGTGCACTGGAGCGGGCCGGGGTACGACTCGCTCGCGGACAAGGGGCAGTACACGATCTGGCGTCCGGAGCACTTCCGCTCCGAGCTCGCGCTCGTCGTCGACGAGGTCCGCAAGATCAAGGCCCGGCACGTGATCTGGTGCACGGTGCCGCACGTGACGATCGCCCCGATCGCGCGTGGCATCGGCGGGAAGATCGCCACGGGGTCGCGCTACTTCCCCTACTACGGGCGTCCGTGGGTCACGGATGCAGCCTTCAACGCCAGCCGTGACCTCCACATCACCGGTGACGAGGCACGCGCCGTCGACTACGCGATCGACCTCTTCAACGAGGACATCACCGAGGCGATCCGCACGGAGCGCAGTGGTGGTGGCGACGGGACGGCCCGGGACTGGTACCTGCTCGACATCGCGGGGATCCTCGACCGCCTGGCCGCGCGCCGCTACATCAACGACGTGAACGCGAGGCCGCCGTGGTGGACGCCCTACCCGCTGCCGCCGACCCTCCAGGCCCTGCAGCCGCCGATCGACTCACGGTTCATCAGCGGGGACGGACACGGCGGCAGGGACCAGGGTGGCCTGTTCTCGTTGGACGGCGTGCACCCGACCACGGTGGCGTACGGCGTCATCGCCCAGGAGATGATCGCGATCATGGAGGGCGCCGGGGTGACCTTCCGGCACCCGGGCGGCGAGCTGCGAACCGGCCCCGTCCAGGTCGACTTCGGACGCCTGGTGCTGCGCGACACCCTCGTGCGGTTCCCGCCGCAGATCGTCGACTCGAGCCTGCAGACCCTGGCGTGGGCCGACGAGCACCTCGGCTGGGTCCTGCGCACGCTCAAGTCGCACTTCTGAGGCGGCGGCCGGGGCGGGCGGTCCTGCGTGTGTGTCCAGGACGCAGCAGGGGCCCCCGACCGTGTCGGGAGCCCCTGCGTCGAGCTGACCTGGGTCAGCTGGCGCGGCGCCGCTTGGACGCTGCGGTGAGGACGAGCCCGGCCAGGACTGCCGCCAGCGCCGCGGCGGTGGCCCAGCGCGGGTCTAGGGCGCTACCGGTCATGGCGAGGACGCCGCGGTCCGTGCGGGCGGGCGGTGCTGCTGCCGGCGGCGTGGTCCCGGTGCCCGGTGCCGGGGTGGTCCCGGTGCCCGCGGCGGTCCCGGTCGCCGGGGGCGGGGTCGCAGGCGGCTGTGTCACAGGCGGCTGCGTCACAGGCGGCTGCGTCACCGGTGGCGGGGTCGAGCCGCCTATGGTGCCGGCGGCGGCGACATCCAGGGTGACCTGCTGGGTCGTGGTCGAGCCGTCGCCGTTGGACGCCGTGACCACGAAGCGGTAACTGCCTTCGGTGCCCGCGGCCGGGGTGCCGGCCAGGGTTCCGGTGCCGTCGCTGTGGTCGGTGAACGTCACCCCGAACGGCAGGGCGCCTGACAGGGAGAGCTGGGCCGAGGGATACCCGCCGCTCGTGGTGACGGTGAAGCTTCCGGCGGACCCGACCGTGAAGTTGGCGCGGTCGCCACTGGTGACCACGGGCGCCTCGGCGACGGTGAGGGTGAAGTTCTGGGTGCTGGAGAGGTCCGCGCCGTTGGTGGCCGTGATGGTCAGGGCGTAGGTGCCGCCGGTGCCAGCGGCCGGGGTGCCGCCCAGCGTCGCGGTGCCGTCGCCGTGGTCGGTGAAGGTCACCCCGGACGGCAGCTGGTCACCGGAGACCGCCAGCGTGGTGGCGGTAGGGGTGCCGGGGGTGGTGGTCACCGTGAACGTCCCGGCCGAGCCTGCGGCGAAGGTGGTGTGGTCGGTGCTGGTGATGTTCGGCGCGTCGGTGACCTGGAGGGTGAACGCCTGGTTGGTGCTGCCGGCGGTGTTGGTGGCGGTGATCGTCAGGGGGTAGCTGCCGCCGGTGCCACCGGCCGGGGTGCCGGCCAGCGTCGCGGTGCCGTCGCCGTGGTCGGTGAAGGTGACGCCGGTGGGCAGCGTGCCGGACTCGGTCAGGGTCGTGGTGGTGGGGTGGCCGGCTGTCGTGGTGACGGTGAACGTGCCTGCGGTGCCGACGGTGAAGGTGGTGTGGTCGGTGCTGCTGACCTTCGGCGCCTGGGTCACGGTGAGCTCGAACCCTTGGGTGCTGGAGACGCCGGTGCCGTTGCTGGCGGTGATGATGAGCCGGTACGTGCCGCCGGTGTCCGCGGCGGGGGTGCCCGCCAGGGTCGCGGTGCCGTCACCGTGGTCGGTGAACCTCACGCCCGCGGGCAGGTCCCGGCCCGAGACGGCCAGGGTGGTGGCCGAGGGTGTGCCCGGGGTCGTGGTCACGGTGAACGAGCCGGCCGACCCGGCGGCGAAGGTGGTGTGGTCGGCGCTGGTGATGGTCGGCGGCTCGGTGACGGTGAGGGTGAAGGACTGGGTGGAGTCGGGCAGGACGCCGTTGCTCGCGGTGATGGTGAGGGGGAAGCGGCCGGAGGTGGTCGCGGTGCCGGCCAGGGTGGCGGTGCCGTCGCCGTTGTCGACGAAGGACACCCCGGCGGGCAGGGTGCCCGCCTCGGTCAGGGTCGTGGCGCTGGGCTGGCCGCCGACGGTCGTGACGGTGAAGGAGTCGGCCACACCCGTGGCGAACGTGGCGTGGTCGGCGCTGGTGATGCGCGCGGGCTCGTTGACCGTCAGCGTGAACGTCTGCGTGGCGCCGGCGCCGACACCGTTGTCAGCGGTGAGGGTCAGGGTGTAGGTGCCGCCGCTGCCCACGTTCGGGGTGCCACTGATGACCCCACCGGTGCCGGAGGGGGTGAACGTGACGCCGGAGGGAAGGGTGCCGGCCAGGCGCACGGTGGTGCTGGCGGGGTGCGCCGGTGCCGTGGACACGGTGAAGCTGCCCGGGGTGCCGGTGGAGAAGGTGGCGTGGTCGGCGCTGGTGATGGCCGGCGCCTCGTCCACGGTCACCGTGAACGACTGCGTGGCCGGTGCGGCCTGGCCGCCGGTCGCGGTGGCGCGGATGGTGAGGGGGTAGGAGCCGCCCGTGCCGGCGCCCGGGGTGCCGGTCAGCGACGCGGTGCCGTCACCGTTGTCGGTGAACGTGACACCGGAAGGCAGGGCGCCGCTCTTGGTGATGGTCGTGGTCGTGGGGAACCCTGCGGTCGTCCTCACTGCGAACGTCCCGGCCGCGCCGGCGGTGAAGGTGGTGTGGTCGGCGCTGGTGATGACCGGCGAGGCGTCCACGAAGAGGGTGAACGTCTGGCTGGCCGAGGGGGAGAAGCCGTTGGCGGCCTTGAGGGTGAACGTGTAGGTGCCGCCGCTTCCGGCGGGCGGCGTGCCGCGCAGGCTGCCGCTGCCGTCACCGTTGTCGGTGAGCGTGAGCCACGCCGGGAACTGTGCTGCGGTGCGGCTCAGGGTGGCCGTCGGCAGGCCGCTGGTGGTCAGGGCGAAGGAACCGGCCTGCCCGACGACGAACGAGGTGTGGTCAGCGCTGGTGAACGCCGGCGCGGTGCCCACGCGCAGCGTCGCGGCCGTCGAGGTGGCGGTGCCGGCGACGTTGGTGAAGACCGCGCGGTACTGGTTGCCGTCGTCGCCAGGGCCGGCGGTGAAGGTGTAGGTCGTCGACGTCGCGCCGACGATGTTCGCGAAGCTCGCCCCACCGTCTGTCGAGCGCTGCCACTGCACCGACGGGGTGGGCACCCCGTTGGCCGCCGCGCTGAAGCTGACCGAGGTCCCCGGCTGCACGGTCTGGTCGTTCGGGTTGGCGGTGACCGACGGGGCCTGGTCGACCTGAATGGTCAGGGACTGGGTGGCGTTCGGGGAGACCCCGTTGGTCGCGGTCAGGGTCACCGGGTAGGTGCTGCCCGTACCGGTCGGGGTGCCCGCGATGGTGGCGGTGCCGTTGCCGTTGTCGGTGAAGGTGACCCCGGCCGGCAGGGTGCCCGACTTGGTGATGGTACTGACCGTGGGGACGCCGCTGGTGGTGACGGTGAAGGAACCCGGGGCCCCGATACTGAACCGGGCCGTGCCGGCGCTGGTGAAGGCGGGCGGCTGGCCGACCGAAAGGGTCAGGGTCTGGGTGGCGTTGGGGGCGTAGCCGTTGTTGGCGGTGAGGTTGACCGGGTAGCTGCCGGTGCCCGTGGGGGTGCCGCTGATCGTGGCGGTGCCGTCGCCGTTGTCGGTGAACGTCAACCCGGCCGGGAGCGTGCCGGACTCGCTCAGAGCGACCGCCGGGTACCCGGTGGTCGTGACCGTGTGGCTGGCCGCGCGGCCGATGACGAATCGCGCGGAGTTGGGACTGGTGATGACCGGTGCCGTGTCCACCTCGATCGGGGCGGTCGCGGTGGCGTTGTCCAGGGACGCGGTGGTGTTGAAGCGGCCTGCCGTGGTGTTGGAGTGGAAGTCGATGTTCGCCACGCCGGAGCTCAGCGCCGCGGTGTGTGCACCGGGGGAGGTGGTCACCGTCGCGTCACCGGGCGGGTCGGCGAAGGTCACCGGCACCCCCTCGAAGGCGCTCAGGGCGGCACCGCTGACCGGAGCACCCAGCGAGTCGGTCGTCATCGAAGCGGTGATGGTCGAGGCCGCGTTCGGGCCCACCACCTGTGCAGGGCTGGCACTGGCCGCGAGCTGCAGGTAGGCGGCCGTGCCCGTCACCGCGCCGGTCCCCCCGAGGGTGTCGCAGCCGGGGCTGTTCGGCCCCGTGTTGCAGCCCCACCAGTTGTCCGCCGCATCGAGCGTGCCGGTCGTCCGGACCGCCACGGAGTAGTCGGTAGGGGAGTAACTCTGACCGTTGTTGCCACTGATCCGGTTGTGCCGCAGCACCGCAGTGCCGTCGGAGGAGATCGCCGAGCCGGCCCCCCACTGTTGATATGCATACAAAGCCCGGTTGCCCGTGAACGTGTTGCGCGAGGCGGTCAGGACGCCGCCGCCCTGCTGATTGATCGCAGCACCGTGGCCCACAGCGCCGTTCGTGAGCTCCACGGTGTTGCCCGTGAACGTGTTGTCGTCGACGGTGGCCGCCGGCGTGGCTCCATCCCCGCGGATGACGAGGGTGCCGCCGGGGAAGGATGCTGAGGGCCGGTTGCCGTAGGCGAAGTTGCCGGAGAACACGGAGCCGGTGACGGTGACTGCCTCGGCCGGGCTCACGACGGCGTACGAGAGCTCGTAGAAGATGGCGGACCCGCCGTAAGTCACTTGGTTGCCGGTGAAGACGCTGTCAGCCACGGCTAGCCGGCCACCGTGCATGGAGATGCCGCCGCCGTAGTTGTCCACGAAAGCGCTGCTGGAGACACTCAGCGAGTCACTGCCCTGAGTCCACTGCCGCGCGACAGTGATCCCAGAGCCTCCTGAGGGGTCACCACCGTTTGCGTGGGTGAAGGTGATCCCCCGCACGGTGGCGGCGATGTTACCCACCCCATCGCGGTCGACCGTGAGGATGCTTGGGGCTCCTTCCAAGCCGTCAATGACCGTGCTGGCGGAGCCGGCGCCGATGATCGAGACGTCCTGGCCGGGCGTCCTGCCGAGGTACAGACCGTCGCAGGCGCACAGGCTGTAGTTCCCGGCAGGGACGTTGATCGTCACCGTGCCGCCGATGTTGTCGGCCAGGCACGTGGCCTCGCGCAGGGACAACGTCGTCGGCACCGCGGTGATGGTGGGGTCGCTGCACGCGCCGATACCGGCGGCATTGTCCGCCGTCGTGGTGACGTCGAGGACGGTGCCCGCTGCCTGCGCGGGGCTGCCCGGCAGGGCGAGCGCGCCGAGCGAGGCGAGGCTGAGCGCCAACGCGACCCGCAGGCCGATCCCGAGGCGGGACCGGCCCGCCCGTCGGTCCAGGCGGCGGCCGGACGGCATGCGTCGTGCAGTGTTCATCTGTGGTCTTTCGTTAGGCGCGACTGGCTCGCGCCGTCGAGACTCCCCTGGTCAAACATGGTCCGGGTCATCCCCCGTACACCAGGGCATGCCTACCAGCACACGTCCCGGTTCGGAACCACTTGTCACAGTTCCGGCACCTTCGGCTGATGCGTCGCCAGCGCAGGAGGCAGGCGGCGATGTCAGCGTTCCCTTGGTGGCCGGCCAGCGCCGTCGCCTTGGCGCGGCCCACGTTCCACTCGCGAGCCGAGAAGGGCCGTGCGTAGGCCCGGAGAGACGTGTGGAGGCTGCGTGCCGCCCTGCGGATCCGCGCCGTCGGCCGCTCCCCGTTAGGGTTGCGGACATGTCCTCTGCCGCCGTGATGCCGTCGTCCGTGACGGTCCGGGTCCCGGCGAAGGTCAACCTCGAGCTGCTGGTCGGCGCCCCGCGCGAGGACGGCTACCACCCGCTCGCCACCGTCTACCACGCCGTCAGCCTCTACGACGAGGTCACCGTGACCGCCTCGGACGACTGGGGCGTCGGCGTCTCGGGTCCGCAGTCGCTCGGCGTGCCGGTCGACGAGGACAACCTCGCGCTCAAGGCCGCCCGCATGCTCGCCGAGATCGGTGCGGTGGAGGACCCCGTCCACGTGAGCATCCGCAAGGACATCCCCGTGATGGGCGGTATGGCGGGTGGCTCGGCCGATGCGGCCGCCGCCCTCGTCGCCTGTGACCGGCTCTGGGGGCTCGCGCTGCCGCGCACCGAGCTCGAGAAGATCGCCGCCGAGCTGGGCAGCGACGTGCCGTTCCTGCTCTCCGGCGGCACGTCCATGGGATCGGGACGGGGCGAGGTGCTGGCGCCGGTGCTGGCCCGGGGCAGCTTCCACTGGGTCTTCGCGCTCAGCGAGACCGGTCTGTCGACCCCCGCCGTGTATGCCGAGTGCGACCGGCTCCGCGGCGATGCCGCGGTGAAGGACCCCACGCCGAGCCCGCAGATGATGCTGGCGCTGCGCTCAGGTGACCCGCGAGCCCTGGGCGAAGCCCTGCAGAACGACCTGCAGGCCGCTGCCATCTCGCTGATGCCGGCGCTCGGTGACGTGCTCGACGCCGGGCTCGAGTTCGGCGCTCTCGGCGGCGTCGTGTCCGGCTCGGGCCCCACGGTCGCGTTCGTGGTGGAGGACAACGAGTCGGCGCTCGACCTGGCCGTGTCGCTCACCGCCTCGGGCGCGGTGCAGGACGTGCGCCGCGCGACCGGGCCGGCGCACGGCGCCCACGAGATCAGCGGACCGCGGCCCGGCTGATGGCGAACCTCATCAGTGTCGAGCGAGCCTCCCTGGCCCTCGGTACCGCTCAGGTGCTCGACGAGGTGTCCCTCGGCGTGCTCGGTGGCGACCGCATCGGCATCGTCGGCCGCAACGGCGGCGGCAAGACGACGTTGCTGAGCGTGCTGGCAGGCCAGCGGGAGGTCGACTCCGGCCGGGTGACCCGTGCCGGCGTCTCGAGCGTGGGCGTCCTCGCGCAGGAGGACGTGCTCGACCCGGCGCACACGGTGCGCGAGGTCGTCCTCGGTGACCTGGCGGAGCACGTGTGGGCCGGTGACGCCCGCATCCGTGACGTGCTGACCGGGCTGCTCGGCGGCATCGATGCCCAGGCGGTGGGTGGCTTCGAGGCGACGATCGGCCCGATGTCCGGTGGTGAACGACGTCGTCTCGCCCTGGCGCGACTGCTGGTGCAGGACCCGACCGTGCTGTTCCTCGACGAGCCGACCAACCACCTCGACGTCGAGGGCGTCGCCTGGCTGGCCGAGCACCTCGTGCGGCACCGAGCCCGCGCCGACAACGCCGTGGTCGCCATCACCCACGACCGGTGGTTCCTCGACGCGATCGCCACCAACACGTGGGAGGTCGTGGACGGGACCGTCAACGCCTTCGAGGGCGGCTACGCGGCATACGTCCTCGCGAAGGCCGAGCGCGAGCGGATGGCGCAGGTGACCGCCGAGCGGCGCGACAACCTGCTCCGCAAGGAGCTCGCCTGGCTGCGGCGCGGGCCGCCGGCGCGCACGTCCAAGCCCAAGTTCCGCATCGACGCGGCCAACACCCTCATCGCCGACGAGCCGCCACCGCGCGACGACGTCGAGCTGTTGAGGTTCGCGACCACGCGCCTGGGCAAGGACGTCGTCGACCTCATCGACGCCACCGTGGCCCTGGGCGACCGTGTGCTGCTCGACCGGCTCACCTGGCACCTCGCGCCTGGTGAGCGGATCGGCGTCGTCGGCGTCAACGGTGCGGGCAAGTCCACCCTCCTGCGGGCCATCGCGGGCCAGCTGCCGCTGGTCTCGGGCAAGCGCAAGCAGGGGATCACCGTGCGCCTGGCCTACCTCTCGCAGGAGGTCAGGGAGCTGGAGCGGTATGCCGACTGGCGCGTCATCGAGGCCATCGAGGACGTCCGCAAGTACGTCCGCCTCGGGCCGAAGGAGATCTCGGCGTCGCAGCTCGCGACGCGCCTCGGGTTCACCGGTGGCCGTCAGCAGACGCGGGTGTCGGACCTGTCGGGTGGTGAGCGGCGTCGGCTGCAGCTGACCCGCCTGCTCATGGACGAGCCCAACGTGCTGCTGCTCGACGAGCCCACCAACGACCTCGACATCGAGACGCTGACCTCGCTCGAGGACGTGCTCGACGGCTGGGCCGGCACGCTGCTCGTCGTCTCGCACGACCGCTACCTGCTCGAGCGCGCCTGTGACCGCCAGGTCGCGCTGCTCGGCGACGGCAAGCTCCGTCAGCTCCCGGGAGGCGTCGACCAGTACCTCGAGCTCCGGCACGAGGCGATCGAATCCGCTGCGAGAGAAGCGGTTTCGTCGTCGGTCCGCGCGGACAACGCTCCGGCTGCAGGTACGTCCGGTCGCAGTCCGGCCGAGCTGCGTGAGGCACGCAAGGACATGGCGCGGATCGAGAAACAGCTGACCCGGCTGACGCAGCGCGAGGACAAGATCCACCTGGCCATGGCCGAGGCGGCGGCTGACCACGCCAAGGTGCTGGAGCTCAACGGCCAGCTGCGCGAGATCGTGGACGAGCGCGAGACGCTCGAGCTGGAGTGGCTGGCGGCAGCCGAGATCGTCGGCTGAGTCCTCAGACCTCGAAGGGCGACAGCAGGCGGCGCAGCATCGCGGCGAGCTCGTCGTGGTCTTTGGCCGACAGCTCGGCGAGCAGGGTGCGCTCGCGGTCGAGCAGGTCGGCCATGGCCGCGTCGACAGCCTGCTGGCCCTCGGGCGTGAGCCGCACGATGACCCCGCGACGGTCGTTCGGGTCGGGGCTGCGGCCGACGAGACCGCGGCGCTCGAGGCGGTCGACGCGGTTGGTCATGGTGCCGCTGGTCACCAGGGTCTGACGGACCAGCTGACCGGGGGACAGCTCGTAGGGGGAACCGGCCCGGCGCAGCGCGGACAGGACGTCGAACTCCCAGCCCTCGAGCTGGTGCTGGGCGAACGCCTGGGCGCGGTCGAGGTCGAGGCGGCGAGCGAGGCGGGAGACCCGCGAGAACACCTGCAGCGGGGCGACGTCGAGGTCGGGGCGTTCGCGTCGCCAGGCCTCGACGATGCGGTCCACGTCGTCGGGCGGTGGCGCGACGGGTCCTGCACCTCGGGGGCTCATGGCTGAACTGTACCTCGCATCAAGTATCTTGATATCAAGATAAAAGTACGGCACCATGAGGGGATGAGCACTCACTGGGACCCGACGCAGTACGCGAAGTTCTCCGACCACCGCTCACGGCCCTTCCGGGACCTGCTCTCCCGCGTCGGGGCCCGGGCGCCGCGCCTGGTCGTCGACCTCGGGTGCGGCAACGGCCCGCTGACCCTCGGGCTCGCCGAGCGCTGGCCGCAGGCTCGCATCGTCGGGGTGGACCACTCGCCGCAGATGCTCGACGCCGCAAGGGAGCTCGACAGCGCCGGGCGGGTCGAGTGGGTCGAGTCCGACCTCGCCCAGTGGGATGTCGCGTCATTGGGTGCAGCGCCGGACGTCATCGTCACGAACGCCACGCTGCAGTGGGTGCCCGGCCACCTCGACCTCGTCCGTGGCTGGGTCTCGGCGCTGGCGCCGGGTGGGTGGTTCGCGATGCAGGTCCCCGGCAACAACGACGCCCCGTCGCACGCGCTCATGCGAGAGACGGCTGCGCACCACCCGGCTGCCGAGCGGCTGGCCCCGGCCCTGGCCCGGCTCGCCGTCCACGACCCGGCGCGGTACGTCGTCGAGCTCGGCGCCCTCGGTTGTGAGGTCGACGGGTGGGAGACGACCTACCAGCACGTGCTCGACCCGGCGGGGGAGCAGGCCAACCCGGTGCTGGAGTGGGTGCGTGGCACCGGTCTGCGACCGGTCCTGGAGGTCCTCACCGACGAGGCCGAGCGGGACGCGTTCCTGACGGAGTACGACGCGCGGCTCCGCGCCGCATACCCCCGCACGCCGGTCGGGGTGGTCCTCGCTTTTCGGCGGGTCTTCGCGGTGGCGCACCGGGTGACGGTCGACGAGCAGCGGGTCGGGGCATGAGCATCCTCGGCCTGCACCACGTCCAGGTGGCCTGCCCGGCCGGCAGCGAGGATGCGCTCCGCGCGTTCTACGTCGGCGTCGTCGGGCTCGTCGAGATCCCCAAGCCGCCGGTCCTCGCTGCGCGCGGCGGGGTGTGGTTCCGGGTCGGTGACCACGAGCTGCACTGCGGCGTGGAGGAGGCATTCGTGCCGGCCAAGAAGGCGCACCCGGCGATCGCCACCGACGACGTCGACGCGCTCGCCGCCGCGGTCGTCGCCTCCGGTCGCTCGGTGACGTGGGACGAGGCCATCCCGGGTGTCCGCCGCTTCCACACCACGGACCCCGCGGGCAACCGGGTCGAGGTCCAGCAGGTATGACGCGCTGGCTGTGCTCGGCCGGGTACGGCTACCGGGCCCTCGTCGTGGCGAGGGTGGGCTTGGCCTCGAGGTTGGCCAGGCCGTTCCAGGCGAGGTTGACCAGGTGGGCGGCGACGTCGGCCTTCTTCATCTTGCGCGAGTCGAGCCACCACTGTCCGGTGAGCGCGACCATGCCGACCAGCATCTGGGCGTACAACGGTGCGGACTTCGGGTCGAGCTTCTGGCGCTTGAACTCGGCGGCGAGGATGTGCTCGACCTGGCTCGCCACATCGGACATCAGGCTCGCGAACGAGCCTGTGGACTGACCGGGAGGACTGTCCCGCACGAGGATCCGGAAGCCGTCCGTCGAGCTCTCGATGTAGTCGAGGAGGGCGGTGGCCGCACGCTCCAGGGTCTCGCGGCTGTTCAGGTCGGCGGCCAGTGCACCGGTGATGCCATCGAGCAGGGCAGCGATCTCGCGGTCGACGACGACGGCATAGAGGCCTTCCTTGCCGCCGAAGTGCTCGTAGACCATCGGCTTGGACACTCCGGCCTTTGCGGCGATCTCCTCGACGGTCGTCCCCTCGAAACCCTTGTCGGCGAAGAGCTTTCTGCCGACGTCGATGAGCTGCTCGCGACGCTGCTTGCCGGTCATGCGTGACCTGACGACGGTGGCTGCGGGCTTAGGAAGGGTTTCGCTCACACGCTCCATCATGCCTCGTCGTGGCACGCGAGCGGACGCGCGTGGCGATGCATGGCGCTGGCGTCGCCGCGTGGGGTCCGGCCGGGTGAGAGCAGTGGCGCACATTGGCTACCCTTTGCAGGTCCCTCCAGGGGGCGTTCCCCGGTTGGTCTGCTGGCAGGGCCCGCCTGACTTTGAATCAGGACAAGCGACGTAGGTTCGATTCCTACCCGGGGAGCCAAAACCGCAGGTCAGCCGGCTGCTGGTTCGGCGGCGGTGCTAGAGGCTGAGCCGCTTGCTAACGGGTTTGCTAACAGCAGCTCCCCCGAGAGCTCGGGGTGGTCGACCACCGAGGAGAAGATCTGAGCGACCTCGATCGCCTGATCGCGGAGGACGTGGGCGTAGACACGCAGCGTGATGGCCGGGTCCGCATGCCCCAGTCGGGCCGCCACGACGTGCACCGGGATGCCAGCCTGGAGCAGGAGGGTGGCGTGCACGTGGCGCAGGTCGTGAAGGCGGATCGGCGGCAGGACCGGCGTGCTGTGGCCCTGGTTCATGGTGGCGATAGTTCGACGCATCAGTGCTGCCGCCACCTCCGGGAAGAGGGGAGACCCGATCTCCATCCGGAAGACGTGGCCACCCTCCTGCCACGACCCGCAGGCGATCTCTCGCTCCTTGGCCTGCCGCTCGGCGTGCTGTCGCAACACGGCCACGGTGCCGGCGTCGATCCCCACTGTCCTGACCCGGCCGCTCTTGGTCGTCCCCTCCACGCGCTTGCCGGCCACCATCGTCATCGAGCCGCGGATCCGGATGTGCGGGTCGTCACCGTCGAGCTGCACGTCGTCCCATCGCAGATGCAGGAGCTCGCCACGCCGGGCGCCGGTGTAGGCCGCCAGCCGGAAGAAGGGGAAGAGCCGGTGCGTCGACACCGCGTCGAGGAAGGTGCGCAGCTGGGTGGCGTCCCAGACGTCACGGACCTGCTCGATGGCCGGTGCCTTCGGCCTTTTCGCCCGCTCAGCCGGATTGATCGCCAGGATCTGGTCGGTCCGGACGGCGTCGTTGAACGCCTTTCGAAGCACCGAGTGGACGTAGCCAACCGTCCGCGTCGACAGCGGCTGCCCTTGCCGACCTCCGCCGGTCAACAGCGCTTGGTAGAGACCACTGAGGGTGCTGGGGCGCACGCTCTGGAGTCTCATCCGCCCGATCCGGGGAACGACGTATGCGGCGATCAACGACCGGTAGTCCTCGTGCGTCTTCGGCTTCACCTCGAGCGAGTGCCCCACGAGCCATTCGCGCAGATAGGTCTCCACCGTGATCCGGCTCCGGTCGACGTACTCACCCCGTCGGGCTGCGACCCGTGCTGCGTCCCGAGCGGCCTTGGCATCGGCTTCGGTGCGAAAACCACCCACCCACCGAGGCTTGTTCGCCCCAGTGCCATCGGTGACCCGGATGACGTACGACCAGGACGAGCCGCGGCGGATCACCCCGTCGTGGAGGCCAGACATCAGGCCACGGACCGCAGCGAGTCGACGAAGGCCATCACGTCCGCGCCCCGGACGCGCCTCACCCGGTCGATCTTCACCGACGGGATCACGTTGGCCCGCACCAGCTCGTAGACCTTCGAGCGGCTGAGGCTCAGGTGTCGAGCGACCTCCGGGACCGTGTAGAGCAACTTGTCATCCATCACTTCTCCTCTCGTCAGGCCGCGCCAGTCGCGGGCTGTTGGTTCACTGCCGAACGGTTGTCCACAGGCGGGTCGTTGCCGGTGGTGAGTGCTTGTCTGGCTTGGTCGTACTGGTCGCGGCGTCGGCGGTGTTCGCGCAGGGAGTCGATGATCACGGCCTGCCAGTCGGCGTTGGTGACGGGGACTTCTTCCCAGACGAAGCGGGGTCGGCCGTCGTCGGTGAGGGTGTCGGCGGCCATCCGGTTCGCGGTCTCGGGTTCGATGCCTGCGGCCTTGAGGACTTCTTCGACGACGGCTCGGCGGTCGGCTCGGTGTTGGGTGAGGGTCTTGCCGGACCAGCCTCGGGAGACCAGGACGCGGCGGCCGCCGAGGCCGAGGTGTTCGCGGTCGTGGGCCTTGGAGGCGCAGTGGCCGGGGACCAGGCCGGGGCCGGGGTCCTTGGGTTGGGTGCCGTAGCGCAGCCAGTTCGCGCAGCCCGGGGAGCAGGGCAGCCAGCGGAGGTGGCCGTGGAGCCGGTCGATGTGCGCCTCGTACGCGGGGTTCGGGGTGTCGTCCTCGGCGTAGGTGTCGGCGACGGACTTGGTGAGGTACTTGGTCAGGTAGCGCACGGCGCGGTCGGAGTCCTTGGTGCCGGCGAGGATGCCTTTGACGTCGACCTGCCGCCCGAACGTCACGACGTGCGCGGGCTCAGCTGTGGGGTCTTCGTCGACGGCGGCCAGGGCCTGCTCCCAGGTGGGCAGGGGCCAGCCGGTGTCGGGGTCGCGGTACTGCCCGTCGGCCCAGACCGGGGTGCGCTCGACGTACACGGGCTGCTCCATCTGGGGCCACCACAGGGCGAGGTAGGTGGCTTGGGTGACGGCCTTGACGGTGGCGCGGGGGATCGCACCGCGGAGGGCGACGTGGAGGTGCGGGGCGAGGCGCATCTGGGCTTCGATGGCGCCGAAGTACTGGACCCGGTACCCGGCGGCTCGGCGCAGGTTGGTGAACCAGCGGTCCATCAGCTTGGGGAAGTGCAGCGCGTCGAGGGCGGCGCGGCGGTAGTCGTACCGTTCGGGTCGAGCTGGGACGCCTTGGCCGGGTCGGATCCGGCCGTAGGAGTCCAGGGTGAGGGTGACGAACATCGACGGCCGGTAGGCCTTGCCGTCGGCGGCGGTGAACACCGTGCCCACGGTCCGATTGGCGATTTCCTGCTGCGGCAGGTCGGGCATGCCGTCGAGGCGGCGGGTGGACCGCACCCGACGTGACCCGGCACCGTCCTCGGCGTCCTGGTCGAGCTGGTCGGCGTAGAGCCCGTCGGTGCCATCGTGAGCCTCGTCTGACTCCGACGCCTCCTCGACGTCCGCGGTGGCGAGAGGGGGTTGTGGCTCTTCGGTCAGGTGCCAGCCCTCGGTGCACTGGCTCATCCGCAGCCGGCGAGCCTTCGCAGCGCATGCGGGGCACCGGGACTCCAGGGTCGAGCCGCAGTCCAATGCCCGCACCACTGACTCGCCAGTGACCCGGTCGGTGACTCGGCGCAGTACCGGGCGGGTGCACACGCCCTCGCGTGACGCGATGTGTCTGATGACGTGATCAGGGATCTGCAGCGTGGCCATACGAACCATTGAGACGCCACAGGTGCGCTCAGTCCACTGACTGTCGGTCCAGAACGGTGATCTTGACCAAGACTTGAAAGTCGCTGTGAGACAGCAGTTTCCGTGTGCGAGGGAGCACCCCAAGACAACCGGAACTGGCCCGAACTGGCCAAAGACAACCGGTACTGACCGGCAATGACGCGCCAGCTGGCCCCGCGTAGCCCGATCGACAAAACGAGATGGCAGCCATCCGACAATGTCGTTCAAGCCAATGACACGACGATGGCGCGTGAACCACAGCCACCGCTGGATGCCTCGTGGGAGGATGCCCATCGTGACGGCGCAGCACCCCGGACAGGACCGTGAGCAACTCAGGCGAGACCAGGTCTGCGTCCGCTGCGAGCCGGTGGGGAAGGTCGACCTACTCGGGCCATCATTCGGCGGCGATCCATACGGACTGTCCCTGGCGTTCGAAGTCGTTGCGGGCGTATCAGGGGGCCTCTGGCGTCTCGTGGTGGGCAGAGGCCGCTGGCGTGTTCTTGTGACCGAGAGGGACAGCGACTCCGTGATCTTCTCGCAGGTTTATCGGAACAAGCGGGTCGCGATGCACGAAGGCGTGGCGCAGGTCGACGCGCTGTTCACGTCCTAGGGCCTATGTGGCGCCATCGCTTCGCCGCCCTCACTCGCTCATGCCGGCGATCCTCGCATGTCACGGCCTATCTGCCTCTAGCCTGAGGCGTTGCACTAGCACCGAGCACCGGAGTGAGATTGAGACGAGGCGACGGCTACCGTGTCATCGCTGCGGCGGTCCTCACCCTCTTCATTGCGCCCCCACTTGCCCACGAGGCATTCGACCGGGGCTCGGTTTGGGTTGGGGCCGGTTACTGGGCTGCTTGGCTCGCTAGCTGCGTATACCTCGCTTGGCCGCTCGTTCGCAGACTCAATGCTCGTCACGAGGACCAACGCAGCGAGTAGGCGCGCTCAACCACGCGTCAGATCACGCCACGATCCGTGCGGCCTTGCCGATCAGCGGACGGAAGCTGATCTGGCGGTGGCTGGCGAACTGTTCCATCTAGAGGAGTGACTTCCGACGGCCCGCCCACCCATCGAAGTGCCCTTTGAGAACGAGGTCCCGCAAGTCATCGACGCGCGGTTCGGGGTCTGCGTCCTTTGGCAGCAGTTCCAGGTAAAGGAGCTGCAACTTCGTAGGCGCGATCCCCGCTGCATCGCGAGCACGCTCGCGCAGTACTGCCACTTTGTACTGACGCCCGCGTTCCGCCACTCCCTCCACGATCAATTGGACGAGCGCTTCTCCGATTCCGGTCGCGCCCTCACCGTTATCGCGCACAGAGTTGCCCCGCTTGACGGCACGAACGCGGTACTGCTCACCACCCGAGTCCACGCTGATTTCGATCATGACGTGTATTCAACCCGCCGCGCCGGGCAGGACTCTCCGTTTCGTTGATGAATAGACCTCTAAGAAAGATCAAGGCGGCGCTCCGCGCCGCGGGCCGGGGCCCCGCGATGGGGCCCCGCGCTGCGGGCGGCGCTGGCGCGCCGTCCTCGCGCACCCCACCGCACCCCGGCCTTTCCAGTGGCTCCGCCGACGTTCGAAGAGAGATTCAGAACCGCACACAGGGACTGGTTGCCACCTAGGGGAAGGATCCATCGGGCGTCCGCTGCGCAGAGGCGTGCAGCAACGTCCTTGAGCCCAGTGGCGTCGCCAAGTCGACATAGCCCTGGGCAGTCCGCAGGCTGGACTGACAGTTGCTGCCGCCCTTGACCACTCGCGTCGTCGCCGTCAGGGTCACCGTCTTCGCTGACTCCTCCACGACTATCCCAGCACTCTCGGAGCACGGGTCGCCGAGCGCATAGTCGATGAACAGTCTGCGCCCGTCAGCATCCATTCCAATCAGGGTCCACCCCTCGCTGTGGGTGCCCGCCGCCATGCGAGCAGCTAGCGGAGCAGCAGGCACGGAACCACTCACGCTGGTCGTGGCGGTCAGCGGATCCGGTTCCCCCGATGGGACGGACGAGCACGAGGCAAGGAAGAAAGCCCCAGCGCAGATCAACGTCGCCGCCGCAAGCCGGCACCCGGCTGTGACCAGCTGCGTTCCCGCTGCCGCCTGCCCGGTCCCCATTCTCCGAGGATAGGGCGGAGGGTGGTCGAGACGTACACCTTTGGCTTCCTCCGAGCCGCCGACCCGGCGCGGCAGCATCCGGCAGGCGCTCCGAGCCGGTCAAGCCCTCGCTCCCAGCCCGGTCCAGGTGCACACTCCGTGTGCCGCCGCACCACCTTGGGTGCAGCAGCGGGCCCGACAGTCTCTCCGGCCTGCCTAGTTGCTCCGCTATGGGTCGGTGGCTCTCCCTGGTCTACCGCAGGGCGTCCTTGCTAACAGATCTGCTAACCAACGGGTCTCCGACGGCGGACTTGGACGGAATGAAACCCGTTCTCCTGAGCACGAATCAAAGACAACCGGTACCCCGAATCGGGGCCGGAGCGATCTTTGAATCAGGACAAGCGACGTAGGTTCGATTCCTACCCGGGGAGCCAAAACCAAAGGTCACCGATCTGCCGCTCGAACGCAGAGTCGCTGGCGGCGCCGCATGCTCACGGATTGCTCGCAGCGCGCCTGCCCGGAGCCGGTTAGCCCGATGCAGGCTTCCGCCTGCATGTCAGCGAACGCATCACATCCGCCGACGACCGTCGTAGATGGAAGTTAAGTCGCCTTCGCGTCACTTGTTCGAAGCGTCCGAAGTACGGCATCGGGGGGAGGTGGGGATGGTAGACGTCCGGGACCGTTAGCGGCGTCGTGGAGCGGGCGGTTGTCGAAAGGCAACCACAGGTCTGCCGATGCTCACCCCTACAGCCACTGTCCGGGGTTGCTCACGTCGCTGGTCGCTGTAATCCGCTGGACCACAGCTCGCCCCAACAGCTTCAGGAAACGGATCTCATGTCCACTCGCAGGGAACGCAGGTCTGGCCTGCTGAAGTCGAAGAAGAGCAAGATTCTCCTAGGCGGCGGAACTGCGCTCGCCCTCCTCGGCGGGATCCCTGCTGTGGCGCAGGCGTCGATACCGGCCGCGAACGGCGTGATCAGCGCCTGCTTCACGAAGTCCGACGGTTCGACGCGAATCATCGATGCAGCCAAGACGACGTGTAGCAACAACGAGAAGCTCATCACCTGGAACCAGGTTGGCCCAATGGGTCCCCAGGGTCCGACCGGCGCGACCGGCGCGACTGGCGCAACCGGTCCGGCTGGGGCCACCGGCGCCACCGGCGCTGTTGGTGCTACCGGTCCTCGCGGTCCCCAGGGGCTGAAGGGCGACACCGGAGCAACCGGTGCGGTGGGTCCCCAGGGACCCCAGGGTTTGAAGGGTGACACCGGCGCTCAGGGTCAGAAGGGCGACAGGGGTGACACCGGCGCTCAGGGTCAGAAGGGCGACAAGGGTGACACCGGCGCTCAGGGCGACAGGGGTGCCACCGGCGCTGCTGGCGCTGACGGCGTCAATGGAACCAACGGCACCAATGGTCTGAATGGTCTGAACGGCACCAATGGTGTCGACGGAGCGACTGGTGCCAAGGGTGACACCGGAGCGACCGGCGCTGCTGGCGCTGCTGGCGCCGATGGTGCTCAGGGCATCAAGGGTGACACCGGCGCTGCTGGTGCTGACGGCGCCACCGGTGCGACTGGCGCGAAGGGCGACACCGGCGCTGCTGGCACGAACGGTGCTGACGGAGCCATTGGTGCGACGGGTGCGAAGGGTGACACTGGCGCGGCTGGTGCCGACGGAGCTGCTGGTGCGACTGGCGCGAAGGGCGACAAGGGTGACACCGGCGCTGCTGGTGCCGACGGCACGAACGGCACTAACGGCGTCGACGGAGCTGCTGGTGCAACTGGTGCGAGGGGTGACACAGGCGCTGCTGGGCCCGACGGCACGAACGGCACTAACGGTGTCGACGGAGTTGCTGGCGCGAAGGGTGACAAGGGTGACACCGGCGCTGCTGGGGCCGACGGCACGAACGGCACCAACGGTGTCGACGGTGTCGACGGAGCTACTGGCGCTCAGGGTGACAAGGGCGCTGACGGCGCCACTGGTGCGACGGGTGCTGTAGGCCCGATGGGCCCCCAGGGCGTGAAAGGTGACACCGGCGCTGCTGGGGCCGACGGCACGAACGGCACTAACGGTGTCGACGGAGCTGCTGGCGCGAAGGGTGACAAGGGTGACACCGGCGCTGCTGGCGCTCAAGGCGACAAGGGCGCTGACGGCGCCACTGGTGCGACGGGTGCTGTAGGCCCGATGGGCCCCCAGGGCGTGAAGGGTGACACAGGCGCTGTTGGGGCCGACGGCACGAACGGCACTAACGGCACTAACGGCACTAACGGTGTCGACGGAGCTGCTGGGGCCGACGGCACTAACGGCACTAACGGTGTCGACGGAGCTGCTGGCGCGAAGGGCGACAAGGGTGACACCGGCGCTGCTGGGGCCGACGGCACTAACGGCACTAACGGTTTCGACGGAGCTGCCGGCGCGACTGGCGCGAAGGGCGACAAGGGTGACACCGGCGCTGCTGGGGCCGACGGCACGAACGGCACTAACGGCACTAACGGTGTCGACGGAGCTGCTGGCGCGAAGGGCGACAAGGGTGACACCGGCGCTGCTGGGGCCGACGGCACTAACGGCACTAACGGTGTCGACGGAGCTGCCGGCGCGACTGGCGCGACTGGCGACAAGGGTGACACCGGAGCAGCCGGTGCGACGGGCTCGACCGGGGCCCAGGGTCCTCAGGGTGATGTTGGCCCTCAGGGCGTAACTGGTCCTGCTGGCCCCGTTGGGGCCACCGGGGCGAAGGGTGACACCGGAGCTGCCGGGACCAACGGTGTCGATGGTGCCGTCGGCGCGACAGGCGCCACAGGGGCAACTGGTGCAGCTGGTGAAGTTGGACCCGCTGGCCCGCAGGGTGAGACGGGTGCAGTCGGACCGGCTGGTCCGCAGGGTTCAACCGGCGCTACTGGTGCTGCTGGCGCAAACGGCAACGATGGAGCAGCCGGAACGAAGGGTGACACCGGCGCTACTGGTCCGGTCGGTCCGCAGGGGCAGGCCGGAGCGACTGGTGCAGCCGGTCCGCAAGGACTGAAGGGTGACACCGGGGCCACAGGTGCCAAGGGTGACACCGGAGCCACGGGTGCAGCCTCCACGGTGCCCGGTCCGGCTGGGGCGACGGGTCCTGCAGGTCCCACAGGTCCCACGGGTGCTACGGGTGCCAAGGGCGACGCCGGTGCAACGGGTCCTGCTGGCGTCATTGGCAGCACGACGGTCGTCACCGGAGCGCCGGCTTCAACGACTGGCAACCCGGCAGTCGGAGTAACGTCCCCGATCTCCACAGCGACCTGTGCAACAGGCACCAAGCTGCTCGGCGGCGGCGCGACAGTCACGCAAGGGTCGGCTGCTCGTGGGGCGGTCTCGTCCTCGGCGCCGAACGCAGGCGGCACGGCTTGGACCGCAACCGCACTGGTCACGGTCACAGGTGGCGGCACTGTGACGATCACGGCGTTTGCGCTCTGTGGTTCGTAACAGCAACGGGGAGTAGGCGAGCGGGCCCGCCAGATCATTGGCGGGCCCGCCCTGCCTGACCAGGTGGCTCCAGGCGGAAGCCAGCCGAGCACCCAACAACGGTGCGTCTCTCCGAGGTGAACCACATCAGCGGGCCGTTCGTCGGCCATATGGCGGTGATCTCCTTTGATCGCCGGTGGTCACCAGCTCCAAGGCTGACAGCGCCCGCAACAACTGCAGCTGGCACCGGCGGAAGTGCGACGATCAAGGCTGGCGCGTCCGCAGCTCGAAGTCGACCCGGGTTAATCCAGGAGCGAGACCAGCGGGTGGTTGGCAAGCCAGCCAGGGGCACACGATGGCGTGCTCCACGGGCGTAGGCGGGTCAGTCGCACCCGAGGTTTCCGCCGGAGTCCGGCTCCCCTCCAGAAGCTGCACCTTCTGCGACACCATGGCACGTGAAGAGGAGACCCACATCATGATCCAGCGACCGGGCAGACCCGCTCGAGACTCTTATGTCCGATCCCTCATCGCCCTGTTTGCGCTTGTCCTTGCACTGGGCGCCTGCAGCAGCGGCAGCGACACCAAAACCGTGGCGCCCGACGCGAAGAAGGCTTCGGCGGCTCTGAACGCCGGCCTCACGGCCCATGCCGCAGGAAAGCTGACAGAAGCGTCTGCGGACTACGAGGAAGCGCTCAAGTACGACCACAAGAACAAGTTCGCGCTCTACAACCTCGGCCTCATCGATGCCGCGAACGGCAACTACGGGCTTGCTGAGGACAGGTACAGGGTCGTCCTCGGTCTGGACCCGAAGTACGGCCCCGCGCTGTTCAACCTCGCGATCCTCCGAACTGCCAGTTCCGACACCAAGGAGGCCATGGCGCTGTACGAGCGTGCTGTTGCC
The DNA here is from genome assembly GCF_045348425.1 of Pedococcus sp. KACC 23699. Lineage (GTDB taxonomy): Bacteria > Actinomycetota > Actinomycetes > Actinomycetales > Dermatophilaceae > Pedococcus. The sequence continues at coordinate 1,123,388 of NZ_CP157483.1, read as the reverse complement.
GCGGACCCCAAGGCTGCAGCCGCATGGCTCAACCTGGGACTGCTCCAGCGGGCGAATGGTCAGGCCGCCGCCGGGGACAAGAACGTGAAGAAGGCGATCGCCCTGAACCCGGAGCTGAAGGATCCTATGAAGGCGACTTCGAAGGCGGCTGCGACCGCGCCCACCACGCCGGCCACCAAGTAGCGACGCACGCACCTGCCTGGTCGAGCGCAGGTCACGATCAAGGACGGCGCACTGTGCTCAGCCGTGGCGCCGCAGTGCGACCGCTGCCACGTCGTCGTCCTGCGTGTCGTCCCGTACGGCGGTGACGGTGCTGCGCAGTGCAGGGTCCAGGTCCCCGGCGGCGAGGGCGCCGAGCGCGGCGGAGAGTCGAGCTCTACCCACGTCGATGTCCTCGGTCCGCCGCTCGATGAGTCCGTCGGTGAACAGCACGACGGTGTCGCCCGGCTCGAAGCGCAACCGGTGACGACGACGCGGACCGTGGACGACAGCCAGTGGGGCGCCGTCGGCAGGCGGGAGGTGCTCGATCGATGAGTCGGCCCGCAGGAGGACCGGAGCTGGGTGGCCGGCGTTCGCGACCAGCAGCTCGTTCCGTCGAGCATCGGCCAACAGGTAGACCAGGGTGACGAAGTGCTCGTCACCGTACTCAGCCATCATCGCGTCGAGCTTGCCCAGCACGACGTCGGGCATGGGGTCCGCCGCGATGTAGGCGCGCACCGACGCTCGCATCTGCGCCATCGATGCCGCCGCCTCCACCCCGCGACCCATGACGTCCCCGACGAAGACGGCAACACGTCCATCCGACAGCTTCACCACGTCGTAGAAGTCGCCGCCGACCTCAGTGCGTCCCGACGGTGAGTAGCAGGCCGCCACGTCCCAGCCGTCGACGACCGGCAGGAACGCAGGCAGGACGGCCTGCTGGAGCCGCGTCGCCACCGCCAACGTCTCGCTGTGCAGCTCGGAGTTGTCGATCGAGACTGCAGCCCGCCGGGCGAGGTCCTCGGCGAAGTCGACGTCCCTCTGGGTGTACCGGCGCTGGGACTCGGCCCTGACCCAGGTGATGACGCCGAGGGTCCGGCCACGAGCGACCAAGGGAACCGTGACCGCGCTGTGCAAGGCCAGCTCGCGGGCGATGCGAAGGTGTTCCTCGTCCCGAGCGCCTGCGACGAGCATCTCGTCGGTGATCTCTGCAATGAGCTCGCTGCGTCCGGTCCGCATCACCTGCCACGGACCGCTGGGGGAGCTGGGATCTGTGGGGTAACGCTCGGCGAGCTCGTGCGCATACTCCACCTTGGCGGGATCCACGTGCGCCACCGCGAGTCGGCGCAGCCGGTTGTCCTTCACCAGGTCGATCGCACACCAGTCGGCGAAGGTGGGCACCGCCAACCTCGCCACCCGAGCGAGGGTGGCCTCGTAGTCGAGGCTGCTGGAGAGCTCGGCCGACGCCTCGGCGAGGAACGACAGCTTGGCCTGGCGCTCGACCACCTCCTCCTCGGCCCGGATCCGCAGGAGTGCCTGGACGCAGCTGTCGGCGAGGATGTCGAGGAAGTCCAGCTCGGCCCGCTCGAACTCGTGCTTGCCCGGGAAGGACAGTCCGATCGCGCCCAAGGTGCTGGTCGAGGTGTTGAGAGGCAGGACCAGCAATGAGCGTTCTCCACGGTCGATCCCGGGAGTGTCCGGGAAGGACTCGAGGATCTTGGCGCGCCCGGCCACCAGGAGCCGGCGCCCGGACCGGATGACGTCGCTGCTGGGTGTGCGCATGGACGACGGGTAGGTGCCGAAGGTCTCCACGTCCCCGTCGCGTCCGCCGCGCAGGCCCAGGAGGCGTATGCAGCCTGCCTCGTCCTTGAGGCTCAAGGAGGCGATCGTCGCTCCCACCGCTTCCGAGATGTGCTCGACGATGATCCTCGTGACAGCCTCGGGATCGGTGGCCAGGACGAGCTCGGCAGTCACCCGGGCCAACTTCGTGAGCCTCACGTCCAGCCGCGGCTCGTCGTCGGACCCTGCTGTCATGCGGCAATCATGGCAGCGATCGCGCCAGAGCGCGGGTGATCAGGCCCGTCGCTTCAGGCCTCGGCCTGAACGCACAACTCGTTGCCGTCGACATCGGTCATCGCCACCCAGCCGGGTCCGCACTGTCCGACGCCGATGCGCGTCGCTCCCAGGCCCACGAGGCGGTCCACCTCTGCAGCCCCCTCGTCGGGGATGGACGGTCCGAGGTGGAGGTGCAGGCGGTTCTTGCCGACCTTGGGCCGCACCGGTGGGCCACCCCAGCTGATCTTGGTACCGCCACGAGACGACTGGATCGCAGTCTCCTCGTCCTGGTCCCAGACCAGCGGCCAGCCCAGCGCCTCGCTCCAGAAGAGGCCGACCGCGTACGAGCCGTCGGACGACAGGGCACCGAGGAAGCCGCAGCCTGCCAGGAAGTTGTTGCAAGGGGGGATGACGCAGAACTCGTTGCCCTCAGGGTCGGCGAGGACCACGTGGTCGGCGTCAGGACCCTGCCCGATGTCGAGGTGCCGTCCACCGAGCTCCAGGGCCCTCGCCACCGTCTGCTGCTGGTCGTCGAGCGATGTGCTCGCGAGGTCGAAGTGCATCTGGTTCGGTTGGGTCTTCGCCTCCTGCGTGGACCGGAAGCGGATCGGGAAGCCCGCGTCCTCGTCGGTCCGCAGGGTCACGCTGTCGTCGGACCGCCGCCTCCCCAGGACGCCCGACCAGAAACGGGCGAGCAGGAGGGGGTCGTTGGCGTCGAAACAGAGCTCGGTCAGCCGGGTCGTCATCGGCGCCACCCCTTTCGATCGCGTGGCTCGCGTCCCGGTGCAGGCGCGTCGTCGCCAGGCGTCGAGGTGAGTGACGCTAGGACGCATGGCACACCCCGCGCAACGGAGTTGATCGGTCCCACCGGTATGCGAGACCAAGCCAGTCGTGTCTCGGTGCCGAACTCCTTGGTGTGGTCGTCGTCTCGACCGCCTGACCAGGAGGCAGCACCATGACCCGCAAGATCGCCCTTCTCGGGCTCGTTCCGGTTCTCGTAGTTGGACTTTCGGCCTGTGGCTCGTCGAAGACCGACGCTGGCAACGCCCCCTCCGCTTCCTCGACCTCGTCGATGTCGTCCTCCATGCCGATGCCGTCGGACTCGAGCACCACCACCGAGCCCGCCCCCTCGTCCTCGTCGAGCAGCGCAGCCAGCACGGAGGCGGTCATCTCCATCGCGGACTTCATGTTCAAGGTGCCTGCCTCGGTGGCACCCGGAGCGAAGATCACCATCAAGAACAGTGACTCCCAGGCCCACACGGTCACCTCGAAGACCGGGGGCTTCGACGTCAAGGTCAACCCCAACGGGACGGCCACGCTGACGGCACCGAGCACACCGGGGAGCTACCCGTTCGTCTGCAGCTTCCACGCCAACATGACCAGCACGCTCGTCGTGAAGTGAGCACCTTCTCCGAACATGTCGGGCCACGCACGACAGGGCGGGTCCTGCAGCTGGTGCTCCGCGGGGTCATCGCGGTGTCTCTGACGGTGGACGCCGTCGTCCACCTGCGACTCGCCAGCGGCTACCAGCAGTCAGCGTCCAGTGGCATCGGGGCGGGCAACCTCTTCCGCATCGAAGCGGTGGTCGCGTTGGCGGTGGCCGGGTGGGTCTTGTGGCGCGGTAGCCGCGCGGCCCTGGGCGCCTCATTCGTCGTCGGCCTCAGTGCGTTCGTCGCGGTGGTCCTCTACCGCTACGTCGACGTACCCGGGCTCGGACCGCTGCCGGCGATGTATGAGCCCGTCTGGTTCTTCGAGAAGTCCCTGAGCGCCGTGTTCGAGGCGCTCGCGGCAGTTGCGGCGGCGGGGGCGCTGGCTGTCGTCCCACGCATGGAGAGTCGGCCCGGAAAGGTCCCCGCAGCAACTCGTTGAGGAACACACCCATCCCTTTGCCCCGCCGTACCGAATGACCTGCACAAGCGTTCGTTCCCACCGTGGCCCTCGGGCCGCAAAACCAAGGAGATACCTGAATGCGTACCACCACCAAGATCGCCACCGTCGCTCTCGGCTCCGCGGCCCTCCTGCCCTTCCTCGGTGCCGGCATCGCCCAGGCTGCCGACGGCAACACGATGGCCACGCTTCGTCCGGTCGCCCTGAACGGCGTCAAGGGCAGCGGCACCGCCATGGTGACCGTCAGCGGCAACCGCATCAACGTGACCATGGCTGCCAACGGCCTCCTGCCCGACGCACCCCACGCGGCGCACATCCACTTCGGTGCCGACGCGCGCCACGAGTGCCCGGTGGCCGGGGACGACAAGGACGGCAGCAAGACCCTCAACACCTCCGAGGGTGGTCCCGCGTACGGCCCCATCGTCGTGTCGTTGACCAAGACCGGTGACACCTCGCCCAAGAGCGGCTTGGCCGTCGACCGCTTCGACACCGCCCCCGGCGGCAAGATCAACTACGAGCGCGGCAGCATCAACGTCTCCTCCGACGTGGCCGCCGCCATCTCTGCCGGCAAGGCCGTCGTCGTCGTCCACGGCGTGGACCACAACAACGACGGCAAGTACGACGGCACCACCAAGAGCGACCTCGACCCGAGCCTGCCCACCGAGGCGACCGACCCGGCCATCTGTGGTGTCCTGAACGCCGCGCCGGCCGGTGGCATGGCGACCGGTGCGGGTGGCACGTCCACCCCGAACAACGAGGGCATGCTGCTCCTCGGTGGTGGCCTGCTCGTGGCCGCGGCCGGCACGGGTGCCTTCACCGCTCGCAAGGCTCGTAACCGCGCCTGATGTCTGACTCCTCGAAGTTCGGTGGCCGTCGCGGCAGCATTGCCGCGGCGGTCACCGTCGTGCTTCTCGTGGTCGGGGGGTTCCTCGTCGTGAAGTCCTTCTCGGGCGAGACGCCGCCGCCCCAGCCGGATGCAGCACAGGCGGCGCAGGACTCCCCGTCCTCCTCCACGCCACAACCTTCGTCGTCCTCACCCAGCACCACCACGAAGCCAAGCTCCAGTGCGAGCAAGCCTGCGCCCCAGGCCAGTTCGGACTTCGGACCCATCATGACGCCGAGCGCGCCCGTCGCGTTGGTGATCCCGTCGATCGGGGTGAACACCAAGGGGATCGTGGACCTCCGGTTGGGCAAGAACGGCGAGCTCGAGGCGCCGACCGACTTCGACAAGGCGGGCTGGTACGCGGGCGGCCCAACTCCTGGAGAGTTCGGCCCGTCCGTCATCGGGGCCCACGTGGACAGCAAGGCGGGCCCGGCGGTCTTCTATCGGCTCGGGGCCCTCCAGAAGGGCGCCTCGGTCTCCGTGCTCCGCAAGGACGGTTCCACAGCTCGTTTCGTCGTCGATCGCGTTGCGCGCTATGCCAAGGCTGACTTCCCGACGTCCACCGTCTATGGCGACACCAAGGGCCGGGCGGAGCTCCGGCTGATCACCTGCGGCGGGGCCTTCGACCAGTCCACGGGCCACTACGTCGACAACATCGTGGCGTTCGCTCACCTGACTTGATCGACGTCGTTGCACACCAATTCCATTGGTGTTCAACGGCTATAGGCCCTGTGGATGAAGGCCGGGGGTTGTCGGTGGTCGCCGATAGTGTTCTTGGTATGGCGATCGGTGCGGACACCTCTCACCCCATGTTGGGTGGTGTTTCCAGGCGTCCGGTGCTTGACGCGGCGGGGGTTGCGGTGGATGTGTTGTGTCAGGGCGAGGAAGCCAGGTTGTGGTCGTTGAGCGACCCGGAGGTCGCTGCCGCGGTCGGTGTCCTGGGTGAGGTGGTCGCGGCGGCGAGGGCGCAGCTGGTCCTGGCTGAGGCGAAGGGGCGGAGCCTGGGCGTGGGTCAGGGGTTGGGTCCGGTGGACTGGGCCCGTTCGGTCGCGCCGTTGTTGGCGACGCGGGACCTACTCGACGCCGAGGTGGTCGCCGCCGTGGTGGCGGCAGGTGCGTCGGTCGATGCCGCGGACCGCCGCCTGGATGAGGTGGTCCAGGCGGTGGTGGGTGCGTGCTCGCCGCAGTCGGGGGTGCGGGCGCAGTCGTTGGCGGTGGGCAAGGCGGCGCAGATCTGCCGGTTCCACGCGGGGGTGCGGGCGATGGCCGAGCCGGTGGGGTTGGATGGGGCGACCAGTGAGCTGGTGTTCGGGGCTCGTGGACCTGGCGGGTTGAGCGAGGCGAAGCTGGCGGTGGCGGTCCGGCACGCTGGGCAGGTCGCGCGCCCCGATGGTGCGGTGGAGCGGGAGGCGCAGATCCGTCGTGACCACCGGTCGCTGGTCAAGGGTGCTGGCCCGGTCGGGATGTGGCGGTACACGTTGTTGTTGGACGAGGAGGGCGCCTCGGTCGTCGACGCCGCGGTGGATGCGTTGGCCAAGCCGAGGCGTGATGCGGACACCGGCGAGCTCGACTCCCGTGCGCCGCAGACCCGGCGCGCTGATGCGTTGCTGGACCTGGTGTCCCGGGCGGTATCCGCCCCAGATGGTCTGCCTCGTCAGGCCAAGACCGCCCTGGTGGTGACGGTGGGGCTCGATGCGTTGCAGGGGCGGTGTCGTGGCGCGGGCCTGACGATGGACGACGAAGCACTCACTTCCGCGACGGTGCGCCGGTTGGCGTGCGATGCCCAGGTCGTCCCGGTCGTGCTCGGCACCCAGGGCGAGATCCTGGACCAAGGCATGGGCCGGCGCCTGTTCGACCGGACCCAGATCCGGCACCTGTGGCTGCGGGACAGGCACTGCACGTTCCCTGGCTGCTCCAAGCCGGCAGCATGGACCGATGCGCACCACCTGATCCACTGGGCTGACGACGGGCCAAGCGACATCGACAACGCCGCCCTGCTCTGTCGGGCGCACCACACGGTGGTGCACACCTACCGCTACGCCGGACGCGTGGTCCGCCACAACGACCACACCGACCACGACCACACCGACCACGACCACCACGACAGCAGCAGCGGAGGCAGTGGCGGGGGCGGTGGCGGGGGCGGTGGCGGTGGGGGGCGACCACGAGTGGTGTGGGACCTGATTATCGGGTCCTACGACAACGCCCTCACCCAGTTCCGGGACCGACAACGCGAACGGCAACGAGAACGCGACAACAGTCAGCCCTGCTCCCTGCCCGCCACGGCCTGAGCGGGCGGTGCGGTGCGCCCTGAACAGCGAGGGGCACGGCAACCGTGAGGCAAACAAGAGCCGACTGGCGGGTAGCATGACGCGCGTCCCGTCGCACCCGACCAGATCTCTGGAGCCTTCGCGCGTGAACGCCCCCCACGGCACCCCCAGACTCGCTGCAGTCATCGTCCTCGCCGCAGGTGAGGGCACTCGGATGAAGTCCTCGACCCCCAAGGTCCTGCACCGGATCGGTGGACGCACCCTCGTCGGCCACGCGATCGCGGCGGCCAGGGCAGCGCGGCCCGAGCACCTCGCCGTCGTGGTCCGCCACGAGCGGGATCTCGTGGCTGCGCACGTCGCGCAGATCGACCCCGCTGCGGTCATCGCCGACCAGGACGACGTCAAGGGCACCGGTCGCGCCACCGAGTGCGCCCTGGACGCGCTGCCCGATGACCTCGACGGCACCGTCCTGGTGACGTACGGGGACGTGCCCCTGCTCGCCGGGGACACCCTCGTCTCCCTGATCGCCGAGCACGAAGACTCCGGTAGCGCTGCCACGGTGATCACCGCCCACCTCGCCGACCCGACCGGGTACGGCCGGATCCTGCGCGACACCGAGGGCGGCGTCGAGGGGATCGTCGAGCAGAAGGATGCCACCGAGCAGCAGCGCGCCATCACCGAGATCAACTCGGGGATCTACGCCTTCGATGCGACCGTGCTGCGCGAGGCCCTGGCGAAGGTCGGCACCGACAACGCGCAGGGTGAGAAGTACCTCACGGACGTCCTCGCCATCGCGCGTGCAGCCGGTGGCCGGGTCAGCGCGCACCTCATCGAGGACCTGTGGCAGACCGAGGGCGTCAACGACCGGGTGCAGCTCGCACGCCTGGGCAAGGAGCTCAACCGGCGCACCACGGAGCGCTGGATGCGTGAGGGGGTCACGATCATCGACCCCGAGACCACGTGGATCGACACCGACGTGACCATCGGCCGCGACGCCATGGTCCTGCCCGGCACCCAGCTGCTCGGAGCAACGATCATCGGCGCGAACGCCGTGATCGGCCCGGACACCACGCTCACCGACACCGAGGTGGGGGAAGGAGCCGAGGTCAAGCGCACCGAGGCCCTCCTCGCCGTGATCGGCGCCGAAGCCACGGTCGGACCGTTCAGTTACCTGCGCCCCGGCACCGAGCTCGGCGCCAAGGGCAAGATCGGCGGCTTCGTCGAGACGAAGAACGCGAAGATCGCCGACGGCGCCAAGGTCCCGCACCTCACGTACGCCGGTGACGCCACCATCGGCGAGGGCGCCAACATCGGCGCGGGCACGATCTTCGCCAACTACGACGGCGTCAACAAGCACCACACCACGGTCGGCCGTCACAGCTTCGTCGGCTCCAACTCCGTGCTCGTCGCCCCCGTCACCATCGCCGATGGCGCGTACGTCGGTGCCGGCTCCGCGGTGACCGGCGACGTCGAGCCTGGCCAGATCGCCGTGGCGCGGGGCCGTCAGCGCAACATCGACGGCTGGGTGGCGCGGGCCCGCGCGGGCACGAAGACCGACCAGGCTGCGAAGGCGGCCGCGCCGCATACCGAGGACTCCACTGAAGGGCAGGACCAGGCGTGACCGGCATCCTCAAGACCACCGAGAAGAACCTCATGGTCTTCACGGGCCGCGCGCACCCCGGGCTCGCCGAGGAGGTCGCGCGCATGCTCGGCACCGGACTCGTGCCGACCAGCGCATACGACTTCGCCAACGGCGAGATCTACGTGCGGTACGAGGAGTCGGTGCGCGGGTCGGACGCGTTCGTCATCCAGAGCCACACCGCGCCGCTCAACGAGGCGATCATGGAGCAGCTCATCATGGTCGACGCGCTCAAGCGCGCCTCCGCCAAGCGCATCACCGTCGTGCTGCCGTTCTACGGGTACGCCCGTCAGGACAAGAAGCACCGTGGCCGCGAGCCGATCTCGGCCCGGCTCATGGCCGACCTGTTCAAGACCGCTGGGGCCAACCGGCTGATGGCCGTCGACCTGCACACGTCGCAGATCCAGGGCTTCTTCGACGGTCCGGTGGACCACCTCATGGCGCTGCCGATCCTCTCGGAGTACGTGCGCACCAAGTACGGCCACGAGAAGCTGGCCGTGGTCTCGCCCGATGCCGGTCGCATCAAGGTGGCCGAGCAGTGGTCCGAGCGGCTGGGTGGCGCTCCGCTGGCCTTCATCCACAAGACGCGTGACATCAACCGGCCCAACGAGACGGTCGCCAACAGGGTCGTCGGTGAGGTCAAGGGACGGATCTGCGTCCTCGTCGACGACATGATCGACACCGGTGGCACCATCACCAAGGCCGCCGACGCGCTCATGTCCGACGGTGCGGCCGGGGTCGTCATCGCCGCGACGCACGCGATCCTGTCGGGCCCGGCGGTGAAGCGACTCGCCGAGTGCGCCGCCGACGAGGTGATCGTCACCAACACGCTGCCGATCGACGAGTCCAAGGAGTTCGACAAGCTCACGGTGCTCTCGATCGCCCCGCTGATCAGCCGCGCGATCCAAGAGGTCTTCGAGGACGGTTCGGTGACGAGCCTGTTCGACGGCCACGCCTGAGCACCCGGACGGCTGCTCCTGGAGGGAGGCGGTCAGCTCCGGGTCAGTCCCCGGATGCCTTGCGCGCGCGGTATGCCGCGACGTTGGCCCGGTTGCCGCACCCGCCGTCGCAGTAGCGCTTCGAGCGGTTCTTGGACAGGTCGACGACGACGTCCTCGCAGTCGTCGGCGGCGCAGATGCCCAGGCGAGTCAGCTCGTCCGCGCGGATGACGTCGACCATGGCCATGGCCGCCTCGACCGCCATCCGCGTGGCCAGCGGTGCCTCAGGTGGCGTGGCGTGCAGGTGCCACGACCACTGGTCGTGCCGCACCAGCTGGGGCAGGGCGTCGGCCTCGGCCAGCAGGGAGTTGACGAGCTCGACGGCCCCGTCGGTGTCGACCGTCCACAGCTCGCGCAGTCGCGGCCGCAGCCCGCGGACTGCCTCCAGCTCGGCCGCGTCGCGGGTGCGGGAGCCGGTCCACTGCCACTCGCGCACGAAGGCGTCGAGCTCTGCCTCGGTCTGCAGGTCGTCGGTGTCCGTGGGCAGGGTCGCCGCCGTGTTGACGAGGGCGGCGCACCCTCGCAGGGCCACCTCGGTGTCATGGGCGAACAGCATCTTGACTCCTGACGTGTCCGATCGCTAGCGTCATGATCATAAGGCGCTTTGTTCGTGACACGGGCTCCTGAGGCGAGGTGGAGGAACAGCGATGGCGCACCGGTCCAAGGGAGTCGGGCTCTGGCTGGCGCTCGCGTCGGCGGCGACGTTCGGCAGCAGCGGCCCGTTCGCCAAGTCGCTGCTCGTCGAGGGCTGGAGCTCCGGGGCGATCGTCCTGCTGCGAGTCACGGGCGCGACGCTCGTCCTCGCCGTCCCGACCATCCTTGCCCTGCGTGGGCGCTGGCACCTCCTGCGCGAGAACCTCGCCGCCGTCCTCGCGTATGGCGCCGTGGCCGTCGCCGGCTGCCAGGTTGCCTACTTCTACGCGGTCCAGCGGCTCGACGTCGGGGTGGCCCTCCTGCTCGAGTACCTCGGGGTCGTCCTCGTCGTGCTGTTCGTGTGGGCGCGGACCCGGCGCGCCCCCAGCGTGCTGACCGGCCTCGGGGTGGTGCTGGCGATCGTCGGCCTGGTGCTCGTGCTCGACCTCGGTGGCCAGGCCGCCCCCGACCTCGTCGGGGTCGGCTGGGGCCTGGTGGCGGCAGCCGGCCTGGCGACGTTCTTCGTCCTTGCCGCCGAGGAGAGCCACCTGCCGCCGGTGGCGCTGGCCGGCCTCGGCATGGGGGCCGGCGCCGTGGGCCTCGGAGTCCTCGGCGCCGTGGGGGTGCTGCCCATGCACTTCGTCGCCACCGACGTCGTGCTCCGCGGTGCCGCGGTGCCCTGGTGGCTCGCGGTCGGTGAGCTCGCGCTGGTGGCCGCGGCCGCGGCATACCTGCTCGGGGTCACGGCCGCGCGCATCCTCGGCTCCACCGTGGCCTCCTTCGTGGGGCTGACCGAGGTGCTCTTCGCCGTGCTCTTCGCGTGGGTGCTGCTGGGGGAGCTGCCCGGGGTCGTGCAGCTGCTGGGCGGGGTCTGCATCGTCGGGGGAGTGGTCGCGGTGCGGCTCGGCGAGCTCCGCCGGGAGCGCTGGACACGGGCCACGGCGGCGGCGGACGACGCGGATTTCCCTCTCCCCTCGGGCGTCGCCTAGACTCTGCGGGTTGCCTCGGCGAGGGACGCTGCACGGCTGGTGCCGGCACGTCCGTAATTGACGCGGTGTGGTCTCCGTGCTGCGCCCCGCGTCGAGGCCCACCGCCATCCCGAGACCCCACAGGAGTCCCCCGTGTCTGACAGCAACCTCACCCTGGCCGCCGAGAAGCGCACGCAGTTCGGCAAGGGCGCGGCTCGCAAGATCCGCCGCGACCACAAGATCCCCGCCGTGATGTACGGCCACGGCGCCGAGCCGGTCCACATCACCCTCCCCGGCCACGAGACGATGATGGCGCTCAAGACCGCCAACGCCCTCCTCACCATCGTCATCGACGGTGACGAGCAGCTCGCCCTGGCCAAGGACGTGCAGCGCGACGCGATCAAGCCCGTCATCGAGCACATCGACCTCGTCGTCGTCCGCAAGGGCGAGAAGGTCACGGTCGACGTGCCCGTCCACGTCGAGGGCGACGCCGCTCCCGAGACCGTCGTCACGCTCGACGCCCAGACCCTGCAGCTCGAGGTCGAGGCCACGCACATTCCCGAGAACGTCGTCGTCTCCGTCGAGGGCCTCGAGGCCGGCACGCAGATCAAGGCCTCGGACGTCACGCTGCCCCGCGGCGCCGTCCTGGTCGTCGACGAGGAGACCCTCGTCGTCAACATCACCCAGCAGATCTCCCTGGAGGAGCTCGAGGCCGAGCTCGCCGAGGCCGAGGAGGAGGCCGGTATCGAGCGCGAGGAGTCCGACGAGGACGTCGCCGCTGCCGAGGGCGACTCCACCGAGGGTGCCGCTGCCGAGGGCGACAAGGCCGAGTCCGAGGGCGCCTGAGCCCCGCCGGTGCGGCGCGCGCCGCACCACCCTGCTCCACCACAGCACCGCCCGGAAGGCCAGGTCCGTCACGGACCTGGCCTTCCGGCATAATTGCCGCCCGTGAGTGCAGACGGGACGTGGCTGGTGGTCGGGCTCGGGAACCCCGGACCGACGTATGCGGGGAACCGCCACAACGTCGGCGCCATGGTGGTGGACGAGCTCGCCCGTCGCGGCTCGGCCACCCTGACCAAGCACAAGGCCCGCGCCGTCGCCGCGACGATCCGCATCGGCACGCTTCCCGGTGGGGCTCCGGGGCCGCGCGCCGTCGTCGGGGTGCCGCTGTCGTACATGAACGAGTCCGGCGGTCCGGTGAAGGCGCTCATGTCGTTCTTCTCCGTCGACCCCGACCACCTCCTGGTGGTCCACGACGAGCTCGACATCCCCGCGGGTGAGGTCCGGCTCAAGAAGGGCGGTGGCGAGGGCGGCCACAACGGCCTGCGGTCGATCAGCTCCTCGCTGGGCACCAAGGACTACCTGCGCGTGCGGGTCGGCATCGGTCGCCCCCCGGGCCGGATGGACGCCGCAGACTTCGTGCTCCGCGACTTCTCACCGACCGAGCGCAAGGAGCTGCCCTTCCTGCTCGACGACGCGGCCGACGCCGTGGAGCTGGTGGTCACGGAGGGCCTGCTGACGGCCCAGCAGAAGTTCCACAGCCCGGCCTGATCCGGGCGCGGTCGGGCCCGGCCCGGGTGCGCGGGCGTCGATGGTCGCCCGGTGGCTGCGCAGGGTGCGGTGAGCCCTCTACGGTGGCGGGGTGGGCAACGGACTGATCCTCGTGGCTGCCAGCGGGCTGGCGCTCGAGACCGCGGAGGCGGCACGTGCGGCAGGCCTGGAAGTCGCAGGGTGCGTCGACGACGACGCTGCGCGCTGGGGCGGCTCTGCCGGGGGGTGGTTGCCGATCCTTGGAGCATTGGATCTGGTTGTGAAACATAGCGATTTGCGGTTGGTGATCTGCGCCGGACGTGGTGTGGTCCGTGAGCGCATCTTCGGTCGGCTGCGAGCGCTGGGAGTCCCGGACGACAGGTACGCGACGGTGGTGCATCCCTCGGTCACCGTGCCGCCGTCGTGCGAGGTCGGCGCGGGATCGGTCGTCCTCGCTGGAGCGGTGCTGACCGCCACGGTCACCGTCAGGCGTCACGTGGTGGTCATGCCCAACGTGACGCTGACGCACGACGACGTCGTCGACGACTTCGCAACGCTGTGCGCCGGAGCGACGCTGGGCGGAGCGGTGCGGATCGGACGCGCTGCCTACGTCGGCATGGCCGCGAGCGTGCGCGAGGAGGTGAGCGTGGGCGCCGCGGCGACGCTGGGAATGGGCGCCGTGCTCCTGCGCGACCTGCCCCCGGGGCAGACCTGGGCCGGCGTACCTGCACGTCCCCTTTCCCACAACGCCTAGGGGACGCGCGCTCCCGCCGCTGACGGCGGGTGGGTCGCGCTCGGCTCCAGCGGAGCGGCGTCGCGTTCGATCAGTGGCCACTGCCGTCCTCGTTCGCAGGAAAGCGGGCGCAAAGGAGGGCCGGCCCTCCCTCAGCAGGACGAGTGGACTACGGATGCCCGCGTAGACATTGCGCTCGGAACGCACTCTTGTGCACATGTCCGCTTGAAATGCACTGAGACGTAACGGAATTCGCGCACGTACTAGTCCCTTAAGGGCATGCCGAACTTCTGGTGTGAAGGCTACGTTGCCAACCGAGGGTCGGATCATCCGGGGGGATCGCATGACGGACATCGCTGAGCCGGGCCAGCACGACGTGCGCCGCCGACCCGAGAGCCTCTCGGGTGAGCCGCAGGGAGCCACCCGAACGATGACCGAGCTTCTCCACGCCCTCCCCGGACGGCTTCGTCGGAAGGCGCCGAGGAAGCCCAGGAAGCGGTCGTGGTACGTCGCCTACCGACGCCGCACGCTGCTGGGGGACCTGCTAGCGGCAGCGATCGCGGCAGTCCTCACGGCCCTGGCGGGGATGCACGAGTCCGTGACATCGATCCGGGTCCTCGCGGTCGTGGTGCTCCCGCTCCTGTGGCTCGGCACCCTCGCGATGTCACATGGTTACGAACGACGTCTCGCGGGCTCTGGCGCCGAGGAGTACCGCGCCGTTGCCCGCTCCGCGGTCTACCTGGTCGGGGCCGCGGCCATGCTCTCCTATGCCGTCCGGGTCGACGTTCCACGACTCGCGGCCCTCGTCGCCTTCAGCGCGCTCTTCGTCTTCGGCATGGCGTCGCGCAGGGTCGTCCGGAGCGACCTCGGCCGCCGCCGTGCCGTCGGCCTCGACACGCAGGCCACGGTCATCATCGGCAACGCGAAGTCGGTGGTGCCGATGATCCGGGAGATGAAGCGGGTGCCGGAGCTTGGACTACGAGTGGTCGCCGCCTGTGTCTCGGGCCTCGACCTGGGCGGAGACACTCCATCGGAGGTGGAGGGGGTGCCGGTCTTTGGCTACCCGGAGCAGACCATGTCCGCGGTCGACCTGTTCGACGCCGACGTCGTAGCGGTGTCCGCTGACCCTGATCTCAACGGTCCGGAGCTGCGGCGGCTTGCCTGGTCGCTCGAGGAGCGCGAGGTGGAACTGGTCGTGTCGCCCGGGCTCCTGGGTGTGGCCGGGCCACGGCTGTCCATCCGTCCGATGGCTGGGATGCCGTTGTTGCACGTCGAACGACCCCTGATGTCTGGTGGCCGTCGCGTGGTCAAGGCTGTCGTGGAGACGGCGCTGACTGCCGTGATGGTGATCGTCGCGCTGCCCTTCATGATCCCCATCGCGGTGGCGATCCGGCTCGAGTCTCCCGGTCCAGTGCTGTTTCGCCAGAGGCGCGTTGGCGCGCGCGGCGAGGAGTTCCAGATGCTCAAGTTCCGCACCATGTGTGTCGACGCGGAGGCGAAGCTCGAAGCGCTGCACCGCGATGCGGGCAATGACGTGCTGTTCAAGATGCGACAGGACCCGCGCGTCACGAGGGTCGGACGCCTGCTGCGCCGGTACTCCGTCGACGAGCTCCCCCAGCTGCTCAACGTGGTGAGGGGTGAGATGTCGCTGGTCGGCCCCCGCCCGCCCCTGTTGCGGGAGGTGCAGGGGTACGAGCCGGATGCCGTGCGGCGGCTGAGGGTGAAACCGGGACTCACCGGCCTGTGGCAGGTCAGTGGGCGCAGCAACCTCTCATGGGAGGAGTCGTTGCGCCTGGACCTCTGGTACGTGGACAACTGGTGTCTCGCCCTCGACCTGCAGATCCTCTTCCGCACGGCCAGGGCAGTACTCCGCGGGACGGGTGCGTACTAGATGACGTCATCCGTGTGGTGGACGGATCGGGGACGTTGCAGTGCCAGCGTCCTACGCAGGAGAGGCGAGCCCGCCAGCCCCGCATTCAGGCAGTGTCTTGGCCCAAGCGGGGTCATAGCAGGAGGGGTGGTCACATGACGTTGCGCGTGGGGGTGGTCGGAGCCGGGTACTGGGGCCCCAACCTCGTCAGGAGCTTTCGGGGGAGTCCTGAATGGGACCTGGTGGCGGTCTGTGACGTCGATCGCGAACGCGCCGACCGGGTGATCGGCGACCGGAGCACCGTGGAGGTGGAGACGTCGTTCGAGGCCCTCCTGACACGGCCCGACATCGACGCAGTGGCGGTGGCCACTCCCGCGGACACCCACTGCTGGATGGCGATGGCCGCCCTCGACGCGGGCAAGCACGTCCTGGTGGAGAAGCCGCTCGCGTCCACGCGGGTCGACGCCGAGCACATGGTCGCACGGGCCGAGGAGCTCGGCCTGGTGCTGATGTGCGACCACACCTACTGCTACACCCCGGCCGTGCAGCACCTGCGCGCGCAGGTGCACAGCGGTGAGCTGGGCGACATCCTGTTCGTCGACTCGGTGCGCATCAACCTCGGGCTGGTGAGACCGGATGTCGACGTCTTCTGGGACCTGGCCCCCCACGACCTGTCCATCCTCGACTTCGTCCTGCCGCAGGGGTTGTCCGCCCGCGAGGTCTCGGCCCGGGGTTCGGACCCCATCGGCAACGGACGGTCCTGCCTGGGCTACCTCACCATGCCGCTCGACGGGGGTGCCATCGCCAACATCCACGTGAACTGGTTGAGTCCCACCAAGATCCGGCACATGATCATCGGCGGAAGTCGCAAGACGGTCGTCTGGGACGACCTCAACCCCCAGCAGCGGCTCGCGGTCTACGACCGTGGCGTGGACCTGGACCTCATGTCCGACTCCGACGACGCGGCCGAGAAGCGCCTGGTGAACGTCAACTACCGCCTCGGTGACATGCACGCGCCTGCACTGCCCGAGCGCGAGGCGCTGGGCGTGATGGCAGGCGAGTTCGCCGCGGCGATCACGCAGGGGCGGCCGCCGTTGACCGACGGCTGGGCCGGCCTGAGGGTGCTCGCCGTCCTGGAGGCGGCCTCGGAGAGCCAGCGCCGTGCCGGGGCGATGGCGCCGGTGAGCATGCCGCACGGTCGCGAGCTCACCCCGGCAACGCTGCACGCGGGATCTCGGGGTGCGCGGTGAGTGCGCTCCACGGGGCCGCGGTGCTCGTCACCGGAGGAGCGGGGACGATCGGCTCCACCATCGTGGACCAGCTCCTCGACGCCGGCGTCGCGCACGTCGACGTCCTGGACAACCTGGTGCGGGGTCGTCGCGAGAACCTCACCACCGCGCTGGCGTCCGGGCGGGTCAGCCTCGTCGAGGGCGATCTTCGTGACCGCGACCTGGTGCACGACCTCACCCGGGGCAAGGACCTCGTCTTCCACCAGGCGGCCATCCGCATCACCCAGTGTGCCGAGGAGCCCCGCCTTGCACTCGAGGTGCTCGTCGACGGCACGTTCACCGTGCTCGAGGCTGCCGCCCAGCAGGCGGTGGGCAAGCTGGTCTTCGCCTCGTCGGCCTCGGTGTACGGGCTCGCCGAGTCGTTCCCGACCGGCGAGCGTCACCACCACCACAACAACGACACCTTCTACGGGGCCGCGAAGTCCTTCAACGAGGGCATGGCGCGCAGCTTCCGGGCCATGAGCGGGCTGGACTACGTGGGGTTGCGTTACTTCAACGTCTACGGGCCGCGCATGGACGTGCACGGTCTCTACACGGAGGTGCTGGTCCGGTGGATGGAACGCATCGCCGATGGCCAGCCCCCCCTGATCTTCGGTGACGGACAGCAGACGATGGACTTCGTCTTCACGCGCGACATCGCGCGGGCCAACGTGCTCGCGGCAGCCAGCGACATGAAGGAGGGGGTCTACAACGTCGCGAGCGGCGAGGAGACGAGCCTGCTCGGGCTCGCCCGGGCCCTGCTGCGGGCGATGGACTCGGAGCTCGAGGTGCAGCACGGTCCGGAGCGGGCTGTCAACGGCGTGAGCAGGCGGCTGGCCGACACCTCGGCCGCCCGGCGTGACCTGGGTTTCACGGCCCGGGTCGGCCTGGAGGAGGGGCTCCGCGAGCTCGTCGACTGGTGGCAGCCCCAACGGGAAGCCGTCGCGGCCGGGCGTGAGGTGCGCGCACCATGAGACAGCCCAGCGGCGAGCACGCTGCCACGGAGAAGGACCTCGAGGTCGCGCAGCTGGTGCGCGCCGCGGCGTCAGGTGACCCGCGTGCCTGGGACCGGCTCGTCGAGCGCCATGTGGCACTGCTGTGGCACATCGCCCTCCGGCACGGGTTAAGCGAGTGGGACGCTGCCGACGTGGTCCAGACCACCTGGCTGCGCCTCTTGGAGAACATCGAGGACGTCCGCGAACCCGCCCGGGTGGCGTCCTGGCTCTCGACCACGGCGCAGCGCGAGTCGCTGCGCCACCTCGCTCACCACCAGAAGGTCGTCCCGAGCGACGACGAATCCACCTTCGACAGCCAGGACCGGCTGCAGCCGCCGCTGGACGAGGCACTGATCGCCAGGGAGCAGGCCGCCACGGCGCAGGCAGCCGTGGCGACGCTGCCCTCGACCTGGCGCTCCCTGCTCGAGCTGATGACGCAGGACCCCCCGCCCAGCTACGAGGCGATCAGCGCCGAGCTGGGCGTCCCGATCGGAAGCATCGGCCCGACCCGCGGCCGCTGCGTGCGCCGGCTTCGAGCGATGGTGGCGATGTAGATGACGAGGCACCGGTTCCGTGTCGCCGCAGCACTCCTCGCGCTGTTCGTCCTCTCCCTGGTCCTATCGGTCCAGGTCGCCCAGGCCCCCTCAGCGGCCGCCGCCGACCCGTGCGCCGCACCAGTGGTGAACCCGATCGCCTGCGAGAACACCAAGGCGGGTACGCCGGCCAGCGACTGGGACATCAGCGGCGCAGGGTCGTCAACGATCCAGGGTTTCGCCACGACGATCAGCGTGAACCCGGGTGACACCGTCCGGTTCAAGATCAACACCCCTTCAAGGGCATACCACTTCGACATCCTGCGGCTGGGCTACTACTCGGGCAACGGTGCGCGGAAGCTGGCCGCCAACCTCAAGCCGTCGGCGGTCCTGCCGCAGACCCAGCCGTCGTGCCTGGCGCCCCAGGACTCGACGGGCTTGGTCGACTGCGGCAACTGGGCGGTCTCCGCGTCGTGGACGGTGCCGACCACCGCGGTCTCGGGCATCTACATCGCCCACCTCGTCCGGGAGGACGCCACCGGCGGCAGCCACATCACCTTCATCGTCCGGGACGACTCGAGCCACTCAGGCATCCTGTTCCAGACGTCGGACGAGACGTGGCAGGCGTACAACACCTACGGCGGCAACAGCCTCTACACGTGCTCGGGGAGCTGCCCGGCGGGGAGCCCGGCGGCATACAAGGGCGCGGCCAAGGTCTCCTACAACCGTCCGTTCCACACGGCGGAGGACGACTCGGGCGGTCGCAGCTGGGTGAGGTACGCCGAGTACCCCATGATCCGGTTCCTGGAGGCCAACGGCTACGACCTGTCGTATACGACGGGGATGGATGTCGGCACGTCGGCCGGAGGGTCGTTGCTCAACAACCACAAGGTGTTCCTGTCGGTAGGTCACGACGAGTACTGGTCGGGGACGCAGCGCGCGAACGTGGAGGCCGCCCGGGACCGCGGGTTGAACCTCGCGTTCTTCAGCGGCAACGAGGTCTTTTGGAAGACGAGGACGGAAGCCAGCGTCGACGGCACGAACACGCCGAACCGGACGCTGGTGGCCTACAAGGACACCCACTACGACGGCCAGGCGGACCCGGTCGCCTGGACGGGCACCTGGCAGGACCCGCGGTACAGTCCCCCCGGCGACGGGGGGAAGCCCCAGAACGCACTCACCGGTCAGCTGTTCCAGGTGAACTCCGGCACCACCGACATCCGGGTGCCGGCGCAGTACTCCAAGCTGCGGTTCTGGCGGAACACCGGTGTTGCCGGCCTGTCGACCGGCCAGACGCTCACGCTGGGATCCGGGCTGGGTACGCTCGGTTACGAGTGGGACGTGGACCCGGACAACGGATTCCGTCCAGCGGGTGCGTTCAGGATGTCCTCCACGACCTCCACGTCGGCTGAGATCTTCACCGACTACGGCAGCACCACCCAGGCCGGCGGCACCGCGACCCACAACCTCACCCTGTACCGGGCACCTAGCGGGGCCCTGGTGTTCGGTGCCGGTACGGTGCAGTGGTCCTTCGGCCTCGACCCCGGCTCAACCCCCGACCGCACCATGCAGCAGGCCACGGTGAACCTGTTCGCGGACATGGGTGTCCAGCCGTACGCCCTGCTGGCAGGGCTCACCACGGCGACGGCGTCCACCGACCTGACCGCCCCGACCTCAGCGATCACCAGTCCTGCAGGTGGTGGGACCGTCGGCGACGGCGGGAAGGTCACCATCAGCGGCACAGCCACTGACAGCGGTGGTGGCGTGGTGGCGGGCGTCGAGGTGTCGACGGACAACGGCAAGACCTGGCACCCTGCGAGCGGCACGACGAGCTGGACCTACAGCTGGGTCGCGCACGGCAACCCGAGCACCACGATCAGGTCCCGCGCCGTGGACGACAGCGGCAACCTCGAGACAGCGGGCGCGGGGGCCACGCTCAACGTCAGCTGCAACTGCTCCGTCTGGGGCACCGGCGCGACCCCCACCCTGGCCGACTCGGGGAGCGCCAGCGCTGTGGAGGTAGGCGTCAAGTTCAGGTCCGACGTCTCGGGCGTGGTCAACGGCCTCCGCTTCTTCAAGTCCGCCAAGAACACCGGCACGCACGTCGGCACCCTCTGGACCGCATCGGGGACCAAGATCGCGTCGGCGACGTTCACGAACGAGAGCGCCGCTGGTTGGCAGCAGGTCTCCTTCACCACGCCCGTCGCCATCAACGCGAACACCACGTACGTAGCGTCCTACTTCGCGCCGGTCGGGCACACGGCCCAGGACGACGACTACATGTACAACGCACCGGCACCGGACCCGTACGCCAGCGGCATCATGGACAGCCCGCCCCTGCACGCGCTGCGGAACGTCAACGGGACCAGCAACGGCGTCTACCGCACCTCCGCGACCAGCGCGTTCCCGAGCACCAGCGTCAGCGCGCGCAACTACTGGGTCGACGTGATGTTCAACCCCAACGGCGGACCGGCGACGGTGCCGGGGGCGCCCTCCGCCGTGTCCGCCACCGCCGGCGACGCCTCTGCGCAGGTGACCTGGACCGTCCCGCCCGACGGCGGCAACGCCATCGCCAGCTACACCGTCACGCCGTACATCGGCACCACGGCCCAGACGCCCACCACGGTCGGTGGCACGATCTCCGACCCGGTCGTCACGGTCAACGGGCTGACGAACGGCACGACGTACACCTTCAAGGTGTCCGCCACGAACTCGGTGGGGACGGGTCCTGCCTCCGCCGCGTCGAACGCGGTCACGCCCTCCAAGACGAGCTGCACCGCGTGCACCATCTGGTCGCCCACCGCCGTTCCGAACACGCCGGACCAGGGGGACCCCAACGCGATCGAGATCGGCACGAAGTTCAAGGCCGACGTGAACGGCCAGATCAAGGGGATCCGCTTCTACAAGGCCGGCACCAGCACCGGCACCCACGTCGCCAGCCTCTGGACGGCAGCGGGAGCCAAGCTCGCCTCCGCCACCGTGACGGGCGAGAGTGCCTCGGGGTGGCAGCAGGTCGCCTTCGCCGCACCGGTCACCATCACGGCAGGAGCGGTGTACGTCGCGTCGTACTTCGCGCCAGGGGGCCACTACGCCGCGGACAGCGGCTACTTCGCCGCCTCGGGTGTCGACAACGGACTGTTGCACGCGTTGCGCGACGGGGTGAGCGGCGGCAACGGGGTGTACCGGTACTCCAGCACCAGCGCCTTCCCGACCAGCACCTTCAACTCCGAGAACTACTGGGTCGACGTCGTGTTCTCCACCGCCGCCGCCACGGCGCCCGCAGCACCGACGGGGGTGACGGCCACCGCAGCGGACAAGGCGGCCAGCGTGTCCTGGACCGCGCCTTCCGACGGCGGCAGTGAGATCACGGACTACACGGTCACGCCGTACGTCGGCACCGTCGCGCAGACGCCGGTGACGGTGACGGGCAACCCGCCGGTGACGACGGCCTCGGTCACCGGCCTCACGAACGGCACGGCGTACACCTTCACGGTGACCGCCACGAATGCCGTCGGCACAGGTCCGCAGTCGGCGCCCTCGAACGCCGTCACGCCAGCAGCACCAACCGTTCCCGGAGCTCCGTCCGCGGTGACTGCCGCGGCCGGAGGCTCGTCGGCATCGGTGTCGTGGACGGCACCGACGAACGGTGGCAGCGCGATCACGGGTTACACGGTCACGCCGTACGTCGGTGCGGTCGCGCAGGCGGCGGTGACGGTGTCGGGGGCCCCGCCGGCGACGACCACGACGGTCACCGGCCTGACGAACGGGACGTCGTACACGTTCACGGTGGCGGCGACGAACGCGGTGGGTACGGGTCCGCAGTCGCCAGCATCGAACGCCGTCACACCCAGCGGCACCGCGGCACCGGACGCCCCCACGAACGTGGCTGCGACGGCGGGTGACGCGTCGGCGTCGGTGTCGTGGGCGGTGCCGTCCAACGGTGGAAGTGCGATCACGGGCTACACGGTCACGCCGTACGTCGGTGCGGTCGCGCAGGCGGCGGTGACGGTGACGGGCAACCCGCCGGTGACGACTGCGACGGTGAGTGGGTTGACGAACGGGACGTCGTACACGTTCACGGTGGCGGCGACGAACGCGGCGGGTACGGGTGCGCAGTCGGTGGCTTCGAACGTGGTGACGCCGGCGGCGGCCAGCTGTACCGGGTGCACGATCTGGTCGTCGTCGGCGACGCCGGCCACGGCCAGTGCGGCGGACTCGTCGTCGTTGGAGCTGGGGGTGAAGTTCAAGGCTGACGTGGATGGCTGGGTCACCGGGGTGCGGTTCTATAAGGGGACGGCGAACACGGGTACGCACATGGGGAGCCTTTGGTCGTTGACGGGTACGAAGCTGGCTTCTGCGACGTTCACGTCCGAGTCGGCTTCGGGGTGGCAGCAGGTCAACTTCGCCTCGCCGGTGGCGGTCACCGCTGGGACGGTGTACGTGGCGTCGTACTTCGCCCCGAACGGTCACTACGCCGCTGATGGTGGGTACTTCAGCGCCTCGGGGGTCGACAACGCGCCGCTTCACGCACTGAGGGACGGGGTCAGTGGTGGCAACGCGGTCTACACGTACGGCAGCGTCAGCAGCTTCCCGAGCAGCACGTACGGCTCGACGAACTACTGGGTCGATGTCGTCTTCTCCACCGGTGCAGCCACCGTGCCTGGTGCGCCGAGCGCGGTGACGGCGACGGCGGGTGACGCGTCGGCGTCGGTGTCGTGGGCGGTGCCGTCCAACGGTGGAAGTGCGATCACGGGCTACACGGTCACGCCGTACGTCGGTGCGGTCGCGCAGGCGGCGGTGACGGTGACGGGCAACCCGCCGGTGACGACTGCGACGGTGAGTGGGTTGACGAACGGGACGTCGTACACGTTCACGGTGGCGGCGACGAACGCGGCGGGTACGGGTGCGCAGTCGGTGGCTTCGAACGTGGTGACGCCGGCGGCGGCCAGCTGTACCGGGTGCACGATCTGGTCGTCGTCGGCGACGCCGGCCACGGCCAGTGCGGCGGACTCGTCGTCGTTGGAGCTGGGGGTGAAGTTCAAGGCTGACGTGGATGGCTGGGTCACCGGGGTGCGGTTCTATAAGGGGACGGCGAACACGGGTACGCACATGGGGAGCCTTTGGTCGTTGACGGGTACGAAGCTGGCTTCTGCGACGTTCACGTCCGAGTCGGCTTCGGGGTGGCAGCAGGTCAACTTCGCCTCGCCGGTGGCGGTCACCGCTGGGACGGTGTACGTGGCGTCGTACTTCGCCCCGAACGGTCACTACGCCGCTGATGGTGGGTACTTCAGCGCCTCGGGGGTCGACAACGCGCCGCTTCACGCACTGAGGGACGGGGTCAGTGGTGGCAACGCGGTCTACACGTACGGCAGCGTCAGCAGCTTCCCGAGCAGCACGTACGGCTCGACGAACTACTGGGTCGATGTCGTCTTCTCCACCGGTGCAGCCACCGTGCCTGGTGCGCCGAGCGCGGTGACGGCGACGGCGGGTGACGCGTCGGCGTCGGTGTCGTGGGCGGTGCCGTCCAACGGTGGAAGTGCGATCACGGGCTACACGGTCACGCCGTACGTCGGTGCGGTCGCGCAGGCGGCGGTGACGGTGACGGGCAACCCGCCGGTGACGACTGCGACGGTGAGTGGGTTGACGAACGGGACGTCGTACACGTTCACGGTGGCGGCGACGAACGCGGCGGGTACGGGTGCGCAGTCGGTGGCTTCGAACGTGGTGACGCCGGCGGCGGCCAGCTGTACCGGGTGCACGATCTGGTCGTCGTCGGCGACGCCGGCCACGGCCAGTGCGGCGGACTCGTCGTCGTTGGAGCTGGGGGTGAAGTTCAAGGCTGACGTGGATGGCTGGGTCACCGGGGTGCGGTTCTATAAGGGGACGGCGAACACGGGTACGCACATGGGGAGCCTTTGGTCGTTGACGGGTACGAAGCTGGCTTCTGCGACGTTCACGTCCGAGTCGGCTTCGGGGTGGCAGCAGGTCAACTTCGCCTCGCCGGTGGCGGTCACCGCTGGGACGGTGTACGTGGCGTCGTACTTCGCCCCGAACGGTCACTACGCCGCTGATGGTGGGTACTTCAGCGCCTCGGGGGTCGACAACGCGCCGCTTCACGCACTGAGGGACGGGGTCAGTGGTGGCAACGCGGTCTACACGTACGGCAGCGTCAGCAGCTTCCCGAGCAGCACGTACGGCTCGACGAACTACTGGGTCGATGTCGTCTTCTCCACGAAGTAGGCGATGGGCGGCAAGAGGAGCTGTCGCCGAAAGGATGGGGTCGTGTCGAGGACGACGATGACGGTTGTCGTGGCGGGCGTGCTGCTCGTCGCAGCCGCCTTGGCCGCTGCTCTGGCGGCGGGGACGACGGGTGACGGAGGCGGCGCCGCGAGGCCGGTGACTGGAGCCGCCCAGAGCAACGACGTGTCGGCCCCGTCGGACGTCAGGGTGCGTGCGGCGGACGAGCAGCTCGTCGGGGCGGCCCCGGCCAGGTCGAAGGGCAGGGCGGTCTGCGGCCGGCCCGCGCTCCGGTCGCCCTGGCGGTACGCCGGCCGGCCGGGCCCCTACCGTTCGGGCACGTCGGGACTCCCCACGTTCGGCAGGCCCGGCACCGACTTCCCCGCAGCGACGCGTGGCGCCGTGCTGCCGCCCCAGGACAAGGACTACCAGAACTGGGAGCTCAGCCCCCGCACGGTCTACTACCTCGCGCCAGGCACGCACCGCGGCAGCTTCAGCGCCAGCTCGGGTGACGTCTTCGTCGGGGGGTGGGCGGATGGTGTCGGGGCCACCCTCGACGGCGGGTACACCAGGCCTGTGGCGATCGACAGCAACATCAGCACGGGAGAGCAGCCGGGGGTCACCATCGCCTACCTCACCATCGAGAAGTTCGCGCCCCCCGTCGACCAGACCGCCATCAACCAGACGGGCAACTCCGGATGGAAGCTGCTGCACAGCACGGTCACGCTCAACGTCCCCGGTGGCGGCATGTTCGCAGCCAGCGACAACATCCTGCGCGACAGCTGCCTGACGCAGAACGGGCAGTACGGCTTCCAGTCCGCCCAGACGCTGAGGGGCGACTCGCTGACCGGTGGTCCGTACAACGTGTGGGTCGAGAACAACGAGATCAGCTACAACGACACCTGTGACCTCTCCGGACTGCTGGACAACCCCGGCCTGGGCTGGCGCAACCACAACCCCGTGCCGAAACGCTTCCGCAACGCGCACTGCGGCACCGTGAAGGGGAACGGCAACCAGGGCGGCTTCAAGCTGTGGGGGACCAACGGCGTGATGATCAGGAGCAACTGGATCCACCACAACTGGGGAGTGGGTGGCTGGGCCGACACCAACAACGCCAACACCACCTGGACGGCCAACACCATCACCGACAATGAGAACGGGGCCATCTGGGAGGAGACCTCCTACAACTTCTCCATCACCGACAACTGGATCGCGCGCAACAACCTCACCGACGGGCCCGGCAACCCCAACTTCCCCATGGCCGCCATCTACATCTCCGAATCGGGCAGTGACAGCAAGAACGCGGGAGTCCCCACCTGCGCCATGGCCTCGTGCAAGGCCTCCGGGATGCCCGGCCACCCGAAGCGCTCCGTCATCGCCGCCAACACCCTGGTGGACAACGGCGGCGGGGTCTTCCTGTGGCAGAACTCGAACCGTCACTGCAGCGACGGTTTCGACGGCGGCTGCACGCTCCTGAAGGGCGGTGCCAAGGGGCCGTTCAGTGTGAAGGGCTGCGAGGCCAACCTTCCCGGTGCCCGGATCAACCGCACCACGTGGAGGGGCGAGGTCACCGGTTCCCCACCGCAGGACTACTGGGACGGCTGTATGTGGCAGACCCAGAACGTCGACGTCACGCACAACCGCATCGACTTCAACCCCTCGCACATCGCCGGTTGCACTCCCAAGGTCTGGCCGGCGTGCGGGGCCAACGGCGTGTTCAGCCAGTTCGGCGGGCCCAACAGCAGTGCGGGAGGGGGCGACGTGCCCACACAGGTCACCTTCGCCCAGGGAAACCGCTGGTCCCACAACGTCTACAACGGTCCGTCCACCTTCTACGCCTGGAGCCAGGGCAACCACGACAACCCGGTGACCTGGACGCAGTGGACCGGGTCGGTCAGCAAAGGAGACAGGTGCACCTCGTCTGTCTCACGCCACGGGGGGAGCTGCACCGGACCGTTCGGGCAGGATGCCGGCAGCGTCGTGCGGGGCGTGCGGTGAGCCCGGCAGACACACGTCCGTGGTGGGGGCACACAGCGCCACGCAGAGCGACGAGAGGTCGTGTCATGGGTTCGGTCAGCGTGGTCATCCCGTGCTACAACTACGGCCACTTCCTGGAGGCGGCGGTCCGCAGCGTCCTGGACGACCAACCCGGCGTGGAGGTGCGCGTCCTCATCATCGACGACGCGTCGCCCGACGGGAGCGCCGACGTGGCCCGGAGGGTCGCCGCCCGCGAGCCGCGTGTCGAGGTGCTCGCGCACGAGGCCAACAAGGGCAACATCGCCACGTTCAACGAGGGTCTGCTCGAGTGGGCTGATGGCGACTACTGCCTCTTGATGTCGGCTGACGACCTCGCCACGCCCGGCGCCCTGGCCCGGGCCCGCGACCTGCTTGACGCCCATCCTGAGGTTGGCTTCGTGTACGGCCGAGCGCTGTGGGTCAACGACGGCGCGCCGCTGCCCACGCCTCGGACGCGGGTTCGAGGATGGTCGGTCTGGTCCGGGCAGTGGTGGCTCGACCGGAGGTTCCGGGACGGCGAGAACCCCATCAGCGCGCCCGCTGTGGTGGTGCGGACCGCCCTTCAGCAGCGGGTCGGTGGGTACGACCCGCAACTCCCCAGAGCCGCGGACATGGAGATGTTCATGCGGCTCGCCGCCCATGGGGATGTCGGCTTCCTGCGTGGTGTCGACCAGGCGTTCTACCGTCTGCATGGCAAGAACATGCACCAGGCCGTGAGCCCGCTGATGGACCTGGAGCAGCGGAAGTCAGTCTTCGACGTCTGTCTGAAGCGCTACGGCGACAGGCTGGCGGAGCGCGGTGTCGCGGCCGAGGCCGTGAAGGCGCAGCTGGCACGCGAAGCGCTGTGGGCAGCAGGCCGCGTATACCAGCCCGGTCGTCTGCGCCGAAGCCGCGTCGGTCACCGATTGTTGGGCGCCGGGTCGGGTGTGGAAACCGCAGACGTCGAGGGACTGACGCGTTTCGCCGCCGACTGCTGGCCCGAAGTGAAGCGGCTTGCTCTCTACCGCATCATCGAGGCCCAAGGGCGGCTCGGTGGGCGCGAGGTGGGGTTCATGCTGGGTCAGAAGGGTCGTTGGTGGCTAAGGCGCCGGTCGTGGACCTACCGCGGCTACTGAGTGCACGACTCGGCGGACGCAGGACGCTCAGTCCTTGCGGCGCCGCTCGAGCGCCTCGAGGAACGCCATCAGAGCATTGGCGCTGGCCGTAGGCGACATCTCTGCGGCTCGCGCCAGGCCCAGTGTCGAGTAGTGCGAGCGCAGAGCGGGATCAAGCATCTGCTCCATCGCCTCGACCAGCGCTGGGCGGTCGCCGCGTGGAACGAGCATGCCGAACGCGCCGGAGTCGGTGACGAAGCGTGGGCCACCTCCCAGGGAGTCCGCCGCAACCACAGGGCAGCCCGTGCTCATGGCCTCGGTCAGCACCTGGGCGAAGCCGTCTTCGTCAGAGGGATGGACCAGTGCCCATGCTCGTGTGGCGAACTGGAGGGGGTCGTCGATCCAGCCCACGGTCTCGGCGCTCTGGGTCAGCCCGAGTGCGCGGATGCGCTCGTCTGCGGCAGCCCGTTCGGGTCCTTCCCCAAGTACCAACAGCTTGGTGTCGTGGTGACGTCTGACCTCTGCGAAGGCGTCGATGAGCAGATCCACCCGTTTGAACCACAACATGTTCGAGACGTTGATGAAGACAGGGGGTCCCCCGTCCACCAGCCAGCGGTGGGGCGGCGGACCCACCGGTCCTCCGAAGCCTGGGATCGGGTTCGGCACGAGGGCTGTCGATGCGGCGTCCAGGCTGCACCAACGGACGACGTTGTCGCGAACAGTCGGCGACGGTGCGATGACGCCGTCGGCGAATCGATAGGTGAGGCGGGCCACCCACTTGTTGTCGAGCTTGTTGCTGCGATGCGCCAGCTGGACGAGGTGGTCCTGAACGAGGACCAGGTGTCCGCCCCAGCCGCCACGAAGGCGCGCGGCCCCTGCAGACGCCAGACCCGCGAAGTTGGCATGGACCTGACGAGTGATCAGCACGTCGGGGGCGTGGGAGCGCAGGTACGTCGCCAGGCCCGGCACCAGCCGCGATGCCCTGTCCGCCTCGAGGCGGTGCACGGCCACCTCGTCCGGCAGCCACGGTGGCGCGGGGTCGTCGCTGTAGCTGACGAGCTCGACCTCCGCTCGACCCGTCTGGACGAGGCCAAGGGCAAGACGGCTCGCTGCGTTGCCGTGCGCCCGCTTGCTCGGGCTGTCCACGAGGAAGGCCACTCGGAGAGTCATGTGCACCTGCGCTGGAACGTGTCGTCAGACCCCGCGTCACGGCCGCTGTCACCAGTCCCTGTGGTCAGCGGGCGTGCGCGCCTGGACAACGTACCAGCGCAGTGCCGGGCGGGTCACCGATTCGGCTGGCGCACGGCGCACGCATTTCCGTCTTCCGTTGCGGCTCATCGGTATCACCGGCAGTAGCTCACCGCTCTTCTGACTGAGGGCGCTGTTCAGGGTGGGGGCGCGAGGCTCGAACGAGGACTCGGCAGGGGGAAGCTGTGAGCGAGGACCGGCAGGGTGCCACGAGGGGCCTCAAGGCCTTTCTGCTGGCTGCCGGTCTCGGCACCCGGCTCCGGCCCATCACGGACTCCCGTCCCAAGTGCCTCGTCGAGGTCGGCGGCCGGACCATGCTGGACATCTGGCTGGACGCACTGGCCGCGGCCGGCGTCGACGAGGTCCTGGTCAACACCCACCACCTGGCACCCCTCGTCGCGGCGCAGGTGGTCGAACGTCGGCAGTCTGCGCCGGTGGTGCGCGTCAGCCATGAGCCGCAGCTGCTCGGCAGCGCAGGAACCCTGCTGGCCAACCGCAAGCTCGTCGAGGACGAGGAGATGTTCCTCGTCGTCAATGCCGACAACCTCACCGACTTCGACCTGCGGCAGCTCATCGACGGGCACCGTGCGGGTGGGGCCGTGGCGACCTGGTCGGTCTTCCGTGCCCCACGACCGTCGGAGTGCGGGGTCGTGGAGGTCGACGACGACGGCTGGGTCATCGGTTTCACCGAGAAGCCTCCGGCACCGCGGGGCGACCTCGCCAACGCCGGCATGTATGCCTTCGGTCCGCAGGTGCTGGAGGAGATCAGTACGCCGCTCCCGCGAGACATCGGCTTCGACCTGCTGGGGCGCCTGGTGGGCCGGGCCCGAGCGGTCGACATCGGCGACAGCTACTTCATCGACATCGGCACGCCGGCAGCCCTCGAGAGCGCCCGTCAGCACCGGGGGAGGGTGACCGCATGATCATCACGCAGACGCCGCTGCGAGTCGGTCTGGTGGGTGGTGGCACCGACCTCCCTGACTTCTACCGCGAGCACGGTGGTCGGGTGCTGAACGCGGCCATCGACAAGTACGTCTACGTGGTCGTCAAGCAGCGCTTCGACGACGACATCTACGTCAACTACTCCGCCAAGGAGATCGTCTCGCGGGTCGAGGACCTGGAGCACGAGCTCGTGCGAGAGGCGTTGCACATGACCGGGATCCGCGGAGGTCTCGAGATCACGACGCTCGCCGACATCCCGTCGGCCGGGTCGGGCCTGGGTTCCTCCTCGGCGGTCACCGTGGGGCTGCTGCACGCGCTCTTCGCCTACCGAGGACGCCAGGTCCCCGCGGAGGAGCTGGCGGAGCGAGCCTGCGCCATCGAGATCGACCGCTGTCGCAAGCCGATCGGCAAGCAGGACCAGTACGCCGCCGCGTTCGGCGGCATCTGCGACCTGAGCTTCGGGCCCGGTGACCGCGTCGTCGTCGACCAGCTGGCCCTGACCCCTGCGGTGCGCCGACAGGTCCAGGACGAGCTGCTGCTCTTCTACACCGGCACCACGCGACAGGCGAACCACATCCTCGGTGAACAACGGGCCAACATCGCCGACCGCCTCGCGCAGCTCTTCCAGCTGCGCGACCTGGCCGGCGAAGCGGCCGCCGGCCTGCGTGCAGGCGATGTCGAGGCCCTCGGTGTCTGCGTGAACAAGAGCTGGGCCGTCAAGCGTGAGCTTGCCTCCGGTGTCACCAGCACACAGATCGACGAGGCGGTCGAGGCGGCCATCGGGGCCGGCGCCACCGGGGCCAAGATCACTGGCGCGGGCGGCGGCGGCTTCCTGCTCGTGGTCTGCCCCCTGGAGAACCAGCGGTCGGTGCGGCAGCGCCTGGCCCACATGAGCGAGCTGCCCATCAAGCTCGAGCCATTCGGCTCGCGTGTCATCCTGAACGTGCACCGGGACATCTGGAGCTGACATGGACACGATCCCGGTGATGAAGCCCTGGCTCGACGACGCCGAGGCGAAGGCGGCCGCGGAGGCGGTCAGCTCAGGATGGATCGCGCAGGGGCCGCGTGTGGCCGAGTTCGAGTCCGCCTTCGCTGCCCACATCGGCGCGTCGCAGGGCGTTGCCCTGTCCTCGTGCACGACGGCCCTGCAGCTCGCCCTCCACCTGCTGGGCATCGGGCCCGGCGACGAGGTCGTGGTGCCGTCCTTCTCCTTCATCGCCACGGCGAACTGCGTCGTCCACGTCGGTGGCACCCCGGTCTTCGCGGATGTGGAACCCCAGGACGGGAACGTCAGTGTGCGCACCGTGGAGCCGACCTTGACCGGACGCACGCGCGCCGTCGTGGTCGTCGACCAGGGCGGTGTGCCGGCCGACGTCGAGCCGCTCCGGCGGCTGTGCGAGAGCCGCGGCATCCACCTCGTCGAAGACGCCGCGTGCGCGGCGGGGTCGCAGTACCGCGGAGCTCCGGTGGGTGCGAGCGGCCTGCTGGCCGCGTGGTCCTTCCACCCGCGCAAGCTGCTCACCACGGGGGAGGGAGGGATGCTCACGACGTCGGACGAGCAGGTGGCTGATCGCGCACGCCGGCTTCGCGAGCACGGCATGAACATCAGCGCTGCCACCCGTCACCAGAACCGACAGCCTGTGATCGAGAGCTACCTCGAGGTCGGGTTCAACTTCCGGATGACCGACATCCAGGCTGCGGTAGGTCTGGTGCAGCTGGCCAAGCTCGAGGAGATGGTGCAGCGTCGTCGGAGCCTCGCCGCCGGCTACCAGGCGATGCTCGCGGACGTGCCCGGCCTGCGCACCGTGCAGGACCCCGCCTGGGGGGAGTCGAACTTCCAGTCGTTCTGGGTGGAGCTGGACCACGACTTCCCGTTGACACGCAACGAGATGCTGACGGTCCTGGCCGCCGACGGAGTCTCGGCGCGTGCCGGGATCATGGCGGCACACCGTCAGCCCGCCTACCGCGGTCATGGACATGGCGACCTGTCGACCACCGAGCGGCTGACCGACAACACGCTCATCCTCCCCCTCTTCCACGCCATGACGGAGGCCGAGCAGGCCGTGGTCGTGGGCGTCATCCACCGCGCGGCGGGACTCAGGGCGGCGTGATGACCCTGCTCCCGCTTCCCCGCCGCGTAGGGTCGACCTCGCCCGTGAGCGCCATACCTCTCGTCGACCTGTCCCTGCAGCACGCCGAGGTCGCCGAGGAGGTCGAGGATGGCTTCGCGGAGGTGCTCTCGGCAGGTGACTTCATCGGTGGCAAGGCCGTGTCGGCCTTCGAGCAGGAATACGCGGACTTCGTCGGTGCCCGCTCGTGCATCGGTGTGGCCAACGGCACCGACGCGCTCGAGATGGCCTTGCGGGCGGTGGGGGTCGGCCAGGGCCACGAGGTGGTGGTGCCGGCGAACACCTTCATCGCCACCGCCGAGGCGGTGGTGCGGGTCGGCGCCCGACCGGTCTTCGTCGACGTCGACGAGGACTCCCTTCTCATCGACCCGGCCGCGGTGGGGCCAGTGGTCACCGAACGGACCCGTGCCGTGGTCCCGGTCGACCTCTACGGACAGGTCGCTCCGTTCGAGCAGCTGCCGAGGGTGATCGCCGACCGCGGCATCGCCGTGGTCGAGGACGCCGCACAGTCGCAAGGGGCGACCCGCCACGGTCGGTCGGCGGGGACGTTCGGCGATGCCGCGGCGACGAGCTTCTACCCCGGCAAGAACCTCGGCGCCTATGGCGACGCCGGAGCGGTCGTGACCGACGACGACCGCATCGCGGAGCGGGTCCGGCTGCTCGGTGCCCACGGCAGCCCCGCGAAGTACCAGCACACGCTGCTCGGCTTCAACTCACGCCTGGACACGTTGCAGGCCGTGGTCCTGCGGGCCAAGCTCCGCCGGTTGCGCGAGTGGAACGAGCAGCGGCGCCGGGCGGCGGCGTCCTACCACGCGATGTTGGCCGGGACGCCGGGCCTGCGCTTGCCCGCGACGCTTCCCGGCAACGAGCCCGTCTGGCACCTCTATGTCGTGCGCGTGGCGCGCCGCGACGAGGTGCTGGCGCGCCTGCATGCGGAAGGGATCGGTGCAGGCATCCACTACCCCGTGCCCGTCCACCTCAGCCCCGCCACCGCCGACCTCGGGTATGCGCAGGGTGCCTTCCCGGTGAGTGAGCAGGCTGCACACGAGATCCTCTCCCTCCCCATGTTCCCGGGCATCACCGCGGCCCAGCAGGAGCGCGTCGTCGACGTCCTCCTGTCGGTCGTGGGCGCGGGCGGATGAAGGGGCGGCGGGTCATGGGGGCAGAGGTGGACCGGCAGGTCGTCGAGGAGGGCATCGGCCGCAGCGCAGCGTCAGGGGTACTCTGGCTCGCTGCGCAGAAGTGGGTGGTCCGCATCAGCGGGTTCGCGACGCTCCTCGTGCTGACCCGCACCGTGTCCCCGCGTGAGTTCGGCGTGGTCGCGGCCGCCATGACGTTCGTGCCGATGCTGTACCTCCTGTCCGACCTAGGCTTCTCGACCTACCTGCTGCAGACTGCGCAGATCGACCGGCAGAGCCTCAGCACCGCCTTCTGGACGTCGGTGGTGGCGGGTGCGCTTCTCTCGGCGACCCTGTGGGTGGTCGCGCCCCTCGTGGCGCAGGCGTTCCGCCTCCCCGACCTGGTCCAGGTGCTGCGGGCACTGGTGCTCTCCGTCGTGCCGACCGTGCTCGCCGGGGTGCCGCTTGCGCTGCTCCGGCGGTCCATGAGGTTCCGGGCCGTTGCTGTCCAGGCCCTGGTGGCAGCGGTGCTGGCCCAGGTGCTGGCCGTGGTCATCGCCCTGCGCGGTGGCGGCGTCTGGGCCCTCGTGGGCCAGGTCGTCGTCGCCCAGTGGGTGATCGCCGTGCTCGCCTGGCGCGGCGCCCGATGGCTGCCCTCGTTCTGGCTGTCGCCGCGTCAGCTCCGCGAGATGGCGTCCTTCGGATTGCGGGTCTCGGCCGTCGACTTCGTCTCCATGTCACGGTTGTGGGCGGAGAGCTGGATCATCACCGTGGCCCTCGGCCCCTCTGCCCTCGGGCTCTTCAACATCGCCCAGCGCCTGGTGCAGGTGGCGCAGGAGCTGGCTGCGGCGTCCATGGTGCCGGTGTCCACGGTGGTGTTCGCCCGGGTGCGGCAGTCCATGAGCCGCCTGCTCGTCACGTACGTCAAGGCGCTCGGAGTCGCCTACGCCGTGGTGTCGCCGATCATGGTCCTGATCGTCGTGACGGCTCCGGCCCTGGTCCCGTTGTTGTTCGGCGACGAGTGGCGCGCGAGCGTCGTGCCGACGCAGGCACTGGCCCTGGCCGGGATCATCACCCTGGGCGCCATGCTCGACCACGGGCTGTTCTACGGGCTCGGGCGACCGGGGTCCTGGCTCGCCTACTCCGTCGTGGTCGACGCGGTGACGGTGGGGGCGACCGCAGTGGCCGTGCGGTGGGGCCTGGGCGGCGTTGCCGTCGGCTTCGTGGTCGTTGCCACCCTTGCCACGATCGCCCGTTGGGTGCTCGTCGGGCGCCTGCTGGGGCTCACGACCCAGCAGGTCGCACGACCGTTCCTGACCGTGCTCGCCCCGACGGCGGTCACCACCGGGGCCGGGGTGCTGGTGTTCCACTCCCTGTCCACCACCAGCCGGCCCTGGGTCGCCCTCACCGTGTCGGCTCTGACCGTCGTCGTCGTGAACCTGGTGCTGCTGCGACTGCTCGCGGCCACGATCGTGCGCGACGCCGTGGGGATCGTGCCCCTGCCGGATCGGTACGTCAGCCGCGTGCAGCGACTGCTGCGGCTGGAAGTGGTGGGTGCGGCATGAACTTCCCTGTGTCACAGGACCGACCGGTCCCTGACCACGCCGTTGCTGGTGCTCCTGGCGCGCCCCGGCGGTCCTTCGCGCACGACACGTCGAACAGGAGGTCTTCGTCATGAAGGTTGCCGTTTTCGGTCTGGGCTACGTCGGCACGGTCACCGCAGCCGGGCTGGCCGCGCGTGGGCACGAGGTCGCCGGTGTCGACGTCGACACCCTGAAGGTGGACATGATCAGCTCGGGGCGGAGTCCGGTCGTCGAGCCGGGCATTGACACCCTGGTGCGCGAGGCCGTCGCAGCCGGGCGGCTGCAGGCGACCACGGACGTCAGGCTCGCCATCGACGGTGCCGACGTGTCGCTGATCTGCGTCGGCACGCCGTCATCGCCCCGCGGGGACACCGACCTGGGCTTCATCGAACGCGTCCTGCGGGACCTGCGTGGCGCGATGGACGTGGCAGCCCCACCAGCATCGGGCCACCACTGTGTCGTCGTCCGCTCGACCGTCCCGCCCGGGACCGGCGCGAAGGTGGTGGCCCCCGTCTTCACCGAGCACCCTCGGCCCTCCGGTTGGTCGGTGGGCACCGCGATGTGCCCTGAGTTCCTTCGCGAGGGTTGTGGTGTGGAGGACTTCTTCGCGCCGCCCTTCGTCGTGGTGGGAACGGCGGACACCCGGACACGGGACACCCTGACCGAGCTGTTCGCCTTCCTGGGCCAGGAGGTCCACCACGTCGACGTGGGCTCCGCGGAGGCCCTGAAATACGCCTGCAACGCCTTCCACGCGGTGAAGGTCACCTTCGCCAACGAGATGGGCCGGGTGCTGTCCCCCTACGGGGTCGACGCGCGCGAGGTGATGGAGATCTTCTGCGAGGACCACAAGCTCAACATCGCGCCGGCCTACCTGCGGCCCGGTTTCGCCTTCGGTGGTTCGTGCCTCCCGAAGGACCTGCGGGCGCTGCAGAGCATGGCGCGCCACATCGACGTGGAGATCCCCATGGTCGGTTCGGCGATGGTGAGCAACGAGATCGCCGTGCGCTCACTGGTCGACCGGGTGCTGGCGACGGGCCTGCGCCGGGTGTGCCTGCTCGGGCTCAGCTTCAAGATGGACACCGACGACCTGCGCGAGAGCCCGAACCTCGAAGTCGCCGAGCGTCTCGTCGGGAAGGGGCTCGACGTGCGCATCTTCGACCCGATCGTCAACCCCGACCTGCTCATCGGTGCCAACCTGCGCCACCTGCAGAGCAAGCTCGCCCACGTGAACCGTTTGCTGGCGGCGACGCCCGAGGAGGCCCTCGACGGAGCAGAGGTCGTGCTCGTGTCGTCCTCCGACCCCGCGGGCCTGACCGCACTCCTCGCCGCGGCTCCGCGGTTGGTCATCGACCTCCACGGCCGTCTGGGTGCTGACGTCGAGCGGCTCCAGCCCTACGAAGGAGTCAGCTGGTGAGACGTCGCACCCCGAAGCCCGCGGCCGTGCCGCGCGTGCTCATCATCGTCCAGAACCTCCCGGTGCCCTTCGACCGGCGGGTCTGGCTGGAGTGCCAGAGCCTGGTGCAGGCCGGGTACGACGTGACCGTGGTCTGCCCCACAGGACAGGGGACCGGGCCGGAGCAGGTCGCTGAGGGGGTGCGGATCCTCGCCTACCCGCCGTACGCCCCTGGCGGGCGGGCGGTCGGGTTCTTCCTGGAGTACGCGTACTCGTTCCTCGCGACCGCGCGGCTCGCGGTCAAGGCCCGTCGGCGGGGCGCATTCCAGGTCGTGCAGGCCTGCAACCCCCCGGACATCTTCTGGCCCCTTGCGTGGGCGCTCCGCCTGCGCGACGGCTCCCGGTTCGTCTTCGACCACCACGACCTGTGCCCTGAGCTCTTCGAGTCCAGGTTCCCCGACGGTCCCGCCGCCTTCCGCCGCGGTCTGCTGCTGCTCGAGCGTGCGACGTTCCGCACCGCCGACCGCGTGACCTCCACCAACGAGTCGTATGCCGCCATCGCCAGGAAGCGAGGACGCAAGGCACCCGAGCACGTGACCGTGGTGCGCACGGGTCCGGACCCGCGCCGCCTCAAGCGACAGGCGCCGAGTCCTGAGCTGCGACACGGGCGGGAGCACCTGGTCGCCTACATCGGCGTCATGGGTCCCCAAGACGGCGTGGACATCGTGCTGGAGGCCGCAGACTTCATCGTCAACACGTTGGGGCGCAACGACATCCAGTTCATGGTCATGGGCGCCGGGGACTGCTGGGCCGACCTGGTGTCGGAGCGCGACCGGTTGGGGCTGCAGGACCATGTCGACATGCCGGGCCGCGTGCCCGACGAGACGGTGACCGCGGTCTTCTCGACCGCGGAGGTCGGTCTGTCGCCTGACCCGCTCAACCCGCTCAACGACGTGTCCACCATGAACAAGACGATGGAGTACATGGCGTTCGCCATGCCGGTGGTGGCGTTCGACCTCAAGGAGACGAGGGTGTCCGCCCGGGACGCCGCACAGTACGTCGAACCCGGGGACATCGAGGCCTACGCCAGGGCGATCTGCGAGCTGGTCGACGACCCGTCCCAGCGCGACGAGATGGGGCGCCGGGGCCGGCAGCGGGTGGAGGCCGAGCTCGCCTGGGAGCACCAGCAGGTCGGCTACGTCGCAGTCTTCGACGAGCTCACCGGCCATGCCAGCGCTGTCCACCACCCCACATCGGCAGCCGCGGCCCCGACCGTGGCGCCGCTGACGCGCTCGGAGTCCTGACGTGTGCGGGGTGGCGGGCGCCTACCAGCAGCCCGATGGCAAGGTGGTCGTCTCGACCATGGTCGACCGGATCGACCACCGTGGTCCTGACGCGTGTGGCATCGTCGAGCTGGTCGACCCTGACACCTCCGTGGTGCTGGGCCACCGCCGGTTGTCGATCATCGACCTCACCACCGCAGCCGACCAGCCCTTCGTCAAGGACGGGCTGACCCTCAGCTACAACGGCGAGATCTACAACTTCCGCGAGCTCCGTGCCGACCTCGAGCGGCTGGGCGTGCGCTTCTCCACGCGCTCGGACACCGAGGTGGTGCTGGAGGCCTGGCGTGCCTGGGGGACCGCGGCCCTGCGCCGGTTCCGAGGCATGTTCGCGTTCGCGATCCACAGCGCCGCCACCGGCAGCCTGACCCTGGTCCGCGACCCGTTGGGGATCAAGCCCCTCTATGTCATGCCTCGTGGCGCCGGGGTCGTGTTCGCCTCCGAGCTGAAGGCGATCGTCTCTGCCGTCGGGCGGGAGCTGCGGGTGGACCCTGCCGCCATGGTGGCGTCGACGTTGTACTACTGGCTGCCGCAGGAGTACAACGCGGTCGAGGGCGTCCACAAGCTGGCGCCCGGCTCCTGGCGGACCTACCACCGGGACGGGTCCGTCACCGAGGGCCGTTACTGGGACGCTGCCGAGGAGGCTGCCCGCGCCGCAGCGGGTCCACGGGCCGACCTGCGGGAGGTGCTGGAGGCGTCCGTGGAGGCGCACCTGGTCTCCGACGCCCCGGTGGCCTCATTCCTCAGCGGCGGTCTGGACTCGAGCATCGTCACCGCCCTCGCTCGCCGGGCGAACGCCGACATCGAGGCGTACACCATCGCGTTCCGTGCCCAGGACCAGCGCCTCGAGGCGATGCCGGATGACGCGCGCTACGCGCGGATGATGGCGGCTCACCTCGGTATCCGGCTGCACGAGATCGAGATCAGCCCGAACGTCGTCGACCTGCTGCCGCGCGTGGTCGACATCCTCGACGAGCCCATCGGTGACCCCGCCGCGATCAACACCCTGCTGATGTGCGACGCCGCCCGGCAGGCGGGCGTCAAGGTGCTGCTGTCGGGCATGGGCGCCGACGAGCTGTTCGGCGGCTACCGCAAGCACCACGCCACGCTCATCACCGCCCGCTACCGCCGACTGCCGCACGCGCTGCGCACCGGTGTGGTGGCGCCCACGGTGCGGGCCCTGCCGGTGGCGGTGGGGCATCGCGGCATACGCACGGTGCGCTGGGCCCAGCGCTTCCTGACCTTCGCCGAGCTCCCGGAGGAGGAGGCCTTCCGCCGCAGCTACACGCTCTACGACCGCGACGAGCTCACGGACCTGCTCGACCCGGCGCTGGCCGGGCACGTGGGCGACGTGATCGACCACCACCGTGCCGTCTACGAGGACACGACCTTGACCGACCAGGTCGACCGCATGTGCCTCGCTGACACGCGGATGTTCATGGTGGGACTGAACCTCACCTACACCGACCGGGCGAGCATGGCCGCCTCGACCGAGGTGCGCGTCCCGTTCGTCGACCCCGTCGTGTTCGCGGCGGCGTTCGCGCTGCCCGGCTCGGAGAAGATCCGCGGTCGCGTGCAGAAGGCGGCCCTGAAGGACGCGGCCCGCGCCTGGCTCCCCGACGCGGTGATCGACCGCCCCAAGGCGAGCTTCGGTGTGCCGCTGCGGGCCTGGGTGACCAACGACCTGCGCGAGCTGGTGGACGACACGCTGCTGGACGGGGAGCTGGTCGGCTCCGGCTTCCTGCGGCGGGGACCGCTGGAGCGGCTGATCGCCGACCAGCGCAGCGGGCGTCGCGACGAGTCCAAGCAGGTCTGGCAGCTGCTGTGCCTCGAGCAGTGGTACCGCAGCGCGCGGGCCGCAGGAGTGGGCGCGGCGTGACGAGGGGGAGGACATCGTGAAGCAGGTGGCCCAGAACTACCGCTCGGGCGAGCTCGTGGTGCTCGACGTGCCGGTGCCGGCGTGCAAGCCCGGCGGCGTCCTCGTGCGGAGCCTGTTCTCGCTGATCTCCACGGGCACCGAGATGATGAAGGTCACCGAGGCGCGCCTCTCGCTCATCGGCAAGGCGAGGGCACGGCCGGACCAGGTGCGCAAGGTCATCGACTCCGTGGCCCAGCAAGGGCCGGTCGCGACGTACAAGAAGGCCATCAACACGCTGGACAGCTACACCCCGCTCGGGTACTCGCTGTGCGGGGTCGTGGTCGAGGTGGGCCAAGGGGCCGAGGAGTTCGCCGTCGGTGACGTCGTCGCGGCGGCCGGTAACGAGTTCGCGCTGCACGCGGAGCTGAACTGGGTGCCGACGAACCTGTGCGTCCGGGTGCCGGAGGGCGTCGCCCCCCAGCACGCTGCGTTCGCGACCGTCGGGGCCATCGCGATGCAGGGGGTCCGGCGCGGCGAGGCGCAGCTCGGTGAGATGGCCTGCGTCATCGGTCTCGGGCTGATCGGGCAGCTGGTGGTTCGACTGCTCGTCGCTGCCGGCGTCCGTGTCGTCGGCATCGACACGGTGCCACAACGGTGCCGCATGGCCGAGGCGGCCGGTGCCATGGCGTGTGCCGGACCGGATGGCGAGGGCACGGCCTACGTCGAGCAGGTCCTCCAGGCGGCGACCGGCGGCCTCGGCGCCGACCACGTCTTCCTCGCGGCGGGCGGCGACAGCAATGGCCCGGTCGAGCTGGCCGCGCGGCTTGCCCGGGACCGCGCCCGCGTGGTGGACATCGGCAAGACCAAGCTCGACCTGCCGTGGAACGCCTACTACGAGAAGGAGCTCGACGTCCGGTTCTCGCGCTCCTACGGCCCGGGACGGTACGACGACCGCTACGAGCTGGACGGTGTCGACTACCCGGCGGGCTACGTGCGGTGGACCGAGCGGCGCAACCTGCAGTGCTTCCTCGACCTTTTGGCCGGGGGCTCGCTGGAGGTCGCCTCCCTCGTATCCGGAACGCGTCCGGTCACCGACGCCGCCACGGTCTACGGCGACCTGCGCGACGGGACGGTGACGGGGATCGGGTACCTGTTCGAGTACCCCCAGCCGACCGGCGACGCGACGCAGGCGAGGTATGCCGCCGGGCCGCCGCTCGCGCGCACCCTTCCGGCACCGGCCGCCACGCCTTCCGCCCGCCCGGGCGGGGTCGGCGCGGGCCCAGTGCGTGTGGGGTTCATCGGCGCTGGCAGCTACGCCAGCTCGATGCTGTTGCCGCACCTGGCCAAGGCGCCTGCGGTGGTGCTCGCGACCGTGGCCACGACCCGCTCGCTGTCCGCGGTCAACGCGC
This sequence comes from Pedococcus sp. KACC 23699, assembly GCF_045348425.1. Classification (GTDB taxonomy): domain Bacteria; phylum Actinomycetota; class Actinomycetes; order Actinomycetales; family Dermatophilaceae; genus Pedococcus. The sequence goes on along the minus strand of NZ_CP157483.1, from coordinate 1,082,780 downwards.
AGCGCAAGTTCGGGTTCGCGGCCATGACGACCGACGCGGACACGGTCCTGCAGGACCCGCACATCGACGCCGTCTTCGTCGTGACCCGTCACCACTCGCACGCGGACTTCGTGTGCCGTGCCCTGGAGCAGGGCAAGGCCGTCTTCGTCGAGAAGCCGCTGGCTCTTCGCCAGGAGCAGCTCGACCGGCTGCTGGAGACCGTCGCCCGAACGGGCAACGACCGGGTGATGGTCGGGTTCAACCGACGGTTCGCGCCGCTCTTCACCGACCTGCGTCGACGCTTCGGCCACCACCCGGGGGGACCGGTCAGCGCCCGCTACCTCGTCAACGCCGGAAGGCTGTCCCCCGACAGCTGGTACCTCGACGAGGAGCTGGAGGGCTCGCGCTTCCTCGGCGAGGGTGGCCACTTCGTCGACACGCTGAGCGCCTGGATCGGTCACGCGCCGGTCGAGGTGTCGGCCTTCCAGACCTCCAACGGGGCTGACCTGCACGCCGTGCTGCGCCACGCGGACGGCTCCCTGGCGACGATCACCTACGCGACCGACGGCGACAACAGGTTCCCGAAGGAGACACTCGACGTCTCCGGTGGCGGTGGGAACGCGCGGCTCGACAACTTCACCCGCGGCACGGTGTGGTCGCGCTCGGGCAAGGACGTCAAGCGCTCCTACGCCGGCCAGGACAAGGGGCAGCGGGCTGAGGTTGCGGCGTTCGTCGAGGCGGTGCGCCGGAGCGCGCCGATGCCGATCTCGTTGGCATCGTTGACCAGCACCACCCGTGCGACGATCGCCGTCGGGGAGAGTCTCGCCTCGGGACGGCCGGTGGTCCTGTGAGCAGGTCCGCCACCTGGTACCTCCGGCGCCTGCGCGGCATGTCGCCGGCGGAGGTGTTCCACCGTGCCGGCGACCGCGGGCGGCAGGTGCTCTGGGCGCGGCGTCGCGTTCGCGTCGGGGCCGACCCGGGGCCGGTGCGTGGCGTGCTACCGGGCCGCACGTTCCCCGGGACCCTGCCCGCGGGTGCGCAGGACTCGGTGCCTGTCGCCGCGCGAGCGGCGCTGGTGGCCGCGGCCGACCGGCTGCTCGCCGGCGAGGCCGCGGTGCTGGGCCTCCCACGTCCGGACCTCGCTGACCCGGACTGGTTCCTCGACCCCGGCTCCGGACGCCGGGCACCGCAGGACGTCTACGCCTTCGCCGTCGACCACCGGGACGAGGAGGTCACCGGGAACGTCAAGGCCGTATGGGAGCTCTCCCGCCACCACCACCTGACCGCCCTGGCCGCGGCCTGGTGGCTGACGGACGACGACCGCTACGCCGAAGTCGTCGCCGCGCAGCTGCGCTCTTGGTGGTCGGCCAACCCGTTCCTCTCCGGGGTCCACTGGACCAGCGGCATCGAGCTCGGTGTGCGGCTCACCAGCTGGGTGTGGGTGCGCCGGCTCCTCGACGGCTGGCCGGGCGTGCGTGACCTGTTCGAGGGAAACGACGACGCACTGAAGCAGATCCGGTGGCACCAGGAGTACCTCGACGCCTTCCGCAGCCGCGGTTCGTCGGCCAACAACCACCTCGTGGCCGAGGCGGTCGGGCAGGTCGTCGCTGCCTGCGGCTTCCCCTGGTTCGAGGAGAGCGAGCGCTGGCGCGTCGGCGCAGTGGCGACGCTGGAGTGCGCGCTGGTCGCCAACACGTTCGCCAGCGGGGTGAACCGGGAGCAGGCCACCGACTACCACCGGTTCGTCACCGAGCTCGGGCTCCTGGCCCTGGTCGAGTCCGACCGTGCGGGTCACCCGCTCGGCGAGGGCACCGTGAAGCTCCTCGCGACATCGCTGGACGCTGCCGCGTCCATGCTGGATGCAGCGGGCCGGCCACCGCGTCAGGGAGACGGGGACGAGGGGCGCGGGCTCGTCGTGGACGACCCCGACGCCGACCCGTGGGCCGCCCTTCTCGCAATGGGGGCCGCAGTCCTCGAGCCGCGCGACTGGTGGCCGGGGGTGGTCCCCGGCGTCGGGAGTGTCGTCGTCGGCGCCCTGGCGCAGCGCGGCCAGGTGCCGGGGCGTCCGATCGAGCGCGTCGACGCGTTCAGCGACGCCGGCATGCAGCTGCTGCGCACTCCCCGTGGGAGCAAGCCCGAGATCTGGTGCCGGTGCGACGGTGGCCCCCACGGTTTCCTGTCCATCGCCGCCCACGGGCACGCGGACGCGCTCTCGGTTGAGGTGCGCTGCGACGGGGTCGAGCTCCTCGTCGACCCCGGCACGTACTGCTACCACGGCGAACCACGGTGGAGGAGCTACTTTCGCTCCACCTTGGCGCACAACACGATCGAGGTCGACGGGGAGAGCCAGTCCGTGGAGGGTGGACCGTTCCTGTGGTCGAGCCGCACGGACGCAGTCGTCGAGGAGGTCGTCCTCCACACGGACGTGCTGCGGTGGGTCGGGCACCACACGGGCTACGCGCGTCTCGACCCGGCGCTGCGTCACCGACGCGACGTCGCTCTCGACACGACCGACCACACCCTCATGGTCGTGGACACGATGACGTCGTCCCAGCGCCATGCCCTGAGGCTGGTCTGGCATATCGGGCCCGAGGTCCGGGCGGTGCTGCAGGACGGTGGCGCCGACCTGGCCTGGTGCACGGGGTCCACCGAGCGGCGGGCCCGGGTGCGGCTTCCCCATCAGCTGTCCTGGTCGGCCCATCGAGGGGACACCGACCCGGTGCTGGGCTGGTACTCGCCGCGGTTCGGCGTCCGGGTGCCCACGACGACCCTGGTCGGCACAGGCAGCTGGACGGGGGTGCTCACGCTCGAGACGGTGCTCGAGCAGGTGCGCGACGCGGGAGCGGGACCGGCCGGCGCGGGCGCCGGCCGCGCCCTCGTCGACGGCACGATCGCACGGGGGCCCGCATGACCGAGCAGATCATCGACCTCAGGTCGGCGTGGGCCATCGTGCGTCGTCGAGCCGGCGTGCTGGTGCTGGCCGGCGCCGTAGGAGCGGCAGCAGGTGGGGCCGCCGTCTACGTTCGGCCGCCGGCCTTCAGCAGCACCAGCCTCGTCCTGCTTCCGCCCCCGCCGCAGGGATCCTCGGGCGTGGGTGCCCACAGCATCGACACGCAGGTGCAGATCGCCTCGAGCGAGGCAGTGCTCGGACCCGCCGGGCGTGCCCTGAGACCGCGGCTGACCGCGCCCGAGGTGGGGGTCCGGGTCGATGTCGAGCCCAAGACCAGTGACGTCCTGCAGATGACTGCCACCGGTGCGACGGCCCAAGAGGCGCAGGCGCTCGCGGAGGCCGTCGCCACGGCCGAGGTCGACTACCTCAAAGCCGCAGCCAGCACGCTCGGTGAGGAGGCACGCAAGGCACTCGCGGACAGGGCAACGACCCTGGACAGGAACCTGGCCGCGGTGAGCACCGAGCTCGAGAAGACCAAGACACGACTGCAGTCGGAGAGCCCCCTCTCGACGGAAGGCCGGGCCGACCTAGCCGCGCGCGCCCAGCTCGTCGCCCAGCAGGCCGACCTCGCGCTGCAGATCGACGACATCGCGAAGAAGGTCGCGGACGCGAGCAACCTGTCCAGTCCGACCGCCAGCGTCTCCGTCATCCAGCACGCCTCGCCGGCCCAGCGCATGTCGCTCCCGTTGCGGATCGCCCTCTTCACGGCGCTCGGCGCGACAGCCGCCATCCTCCTCACCGGGTTCGTCCTGGTGCTCCGGGGGCGTCGTGAGGCCACCCTGCGGTCGCGCGACCAGGTCGCCGACGCCATCGGCCTTCCCGTGGTGGCATCAATCGAGAGCGGCACGCCACGGTCCGTCTCCGGCTGGACCGAGCTGTTGCGCGACTACACCCCCGACAACGTCGGGATGTGGACGCTGCGCCAGCTGGTCCGGCTCGTGACACCCGGACACCCCGGCAGCCTCGCCGAGGACCCGGCGCCGAAAGGTGCCGCCCCGGCCGTGGTCGTCGTCACCCTCTCTGACGACCTGCGCGCGCTCGCTGTCGGTCCCCAGCTCGCCTCCTTCGCGGCGTCCACGGGCCTGGCCACGACGCTGGTCACCGCGCAGTCGCACGAGTCTGCCAACGCGCTGTGGGCCGCTTGCTCCGGCCTGGCTCCCGAGGCGCACCCGCGGCCCGGGCTGTCGGTCGACACCGGGCACGGTCTGCACCCCATCGAGGACCTGGTCGTGCACGTCGCGGTGGTGGACCGGCAACGACCAGAGCTGCGGGTCCGGGCCGCCGACGGCGCCGTCACGCTGCTGGCGGTCACCGCCGGCGCGGCGACGGCCGACGACCTCGCCAGGGTCGCGCTCGCCACCGACGACGCACGGCACCCCATCGCCCGGATCATCATCGTGGACCCCGACCCGCTCGACCGCACGACCGGTCGGTTGCTGCCCTCCGAGCGCGCGCAGCAGGCCCCCTTGCCGTCGCTGATGACCGGATCCCCGGTGGCCGGTGGGGCGACCGCCCTGGAAGCGCGCAGGAGGCTGCGATGATCGACCTCTCCTGGAACATCGACCCGGAGGACCGCGGCGCGGAGATCACCGGTTCCCCCCGCCCGCTGCTCGGCACCTGGCACTACCTGCGCACGTCACTGCGGCGGGAGCGCAGGACGTGGTTGGGGCTGGGCGCGCTCGGGGCCCTGCTCGGGCTGGCGACGCTGCTGCTGGTGCCGACCTCCAGCCACGCCGTGGTCACGCTGCTGATGGCTCACCCCTCGTCGCTCGACGCGCAGTCGGCGATGGGGACGGACGTGAGCCTGCTGAACACCCGGGAGGTCGCCGACCGAACGGTGCGCGAGCTGGGGATCCCGGTGTCACCCGACGCCTTCCAGGGCATGGTCACCGCAGAACCCGTGACGACCGAGATCCTCATGATCACCGTCTCCGCGCCCGACGACGCCGCCGCCCTCACTCGCGTCGACGCCCTGACCCGGCAGTACCTCACCTTCCGGGCCACCCAGCTGCGCTCGCTGAGCAATGGGGTGATCCAGGGCTACCAGAAGCGGATCGCCGGGCTCCAGGAGCAGGCGAAGACCGTCACCAGGCAGTACGACGCGGTCATCAAGAAGAGCGGCGACCCCACGCGGGGCGGCGACCTCATCACGCGCCGCTCGGCCCTGGACGCGCAGATCAACGACCTGCAGCAGTCGATCGAGGACGCGTCGCTGGCGACGGAGGCGGCCGTGTCCTCCACGCACGTGGTGGACCTGCCGCGGGTGATCCTGCACTCGGCGAAGCGAAGGGCGGTCCTCGCGGTGGCCGCCGGACTCATCGCCGGACTGGCGCTGGGGGTGGGCGTCGTGGTCTTCCGCGCACTGACCTCCGACCGGGTGCGCCGGCGCCACGACGTGGCCCTCGCGCTCGACACGCCCGTGCGCTACAGCGTGGCATCGCTCGGCCCGGCCGACGGCGCCAGGGCCGCCCTTGATCCATGGCGTCGCAAGCGCCGGGGATGGAGGCGCCACGACCTGGAGGCCCTCGTGCACGGCCTCGCCGGCGCGGTGCTGGCACCCGGGGACAGCACCGGAGGGGGCCGGCACGGTCCGGTCGCGGCGGGGAGCGGTCAGGGCCTCGATCAGGGACTGGCCCTCGCCGCGGTTGGCAACGCTCGGGTCGCAGCCTCGGTGCTGGCGGCACTCGCCTCCCACCTGGAGCAGCTCGGGATGACGGTCTTCCTCGCCGACCTCAGCGAATCCGGAGCCTTGGCCGCGCAGGGTGACGGGTCGGGCGGTCGCTCGGAGGTGTTCCGGCCCAGCGGCGTGCCGGGTCTGGCGCGGGGGCCACGCCGGAACCAGGCGGTCACGCCGGTGCCGCTGCGCCCTGTGGACGCCTGGCACGAGCGGTGGGCAGCGGCCGACGTCGTCCTCGTGCTTGCGGAGGTCAACCCCGGCATCGACGCGGAGAACCTGGCGACCTGGGTGCCGCAGGTGGTGCCGCTGGTGACTGCGGGAACCTCGACACCGGAGGTGCTGGAGACCACGGCCGAACTGGTCCGGGCAGCCAGGCTGGAGCTTCCCTTCGCCCTCATGGTCGGCTCCGACGACACCGACGAGAGCGTCGGCCTGGCCGAGGGCTCGAACGCCGGCCGTTCCGAGTACGAGGCGCAGCACGGCGTCTCGATGAGTGCTCGCTGAGAAGGGGTGAGCGGACGATGACGATGGTGGCAGGGCTGAGGCAGACGCTGGGGCGTGACGCCTGGTCAGCGCGTCCTGTGGTTCGCACGACGGTCACACAGCTTCCGCCCTTGCTCCTGTTGTCCTGGGGCGCCTTGTTCTTCAACGTCCTGACCCCGAGCGGCGGGATGATCGTGCCCATTCCGCATGCCGTGAGCCAGGCCCTTGCCCAAGGTGCTCTCATCCTGGCGATCGTGCTCGCCCTGATGGTCAACCCCCGGCTGGTCATCCGGTCGAGCACCTTCCTCGTGCTGGTGTCGCTGATGGCAGTGCTAGCCCTCATGGTCGGCCTGTACAGCCCGTTCCCGGTGAGCTCCACCTACCGGGCGGTGCGTCTCGCCGGGTTCGTGGCTTGCCTCTGGCTCCTGAGCCCCTGGTGGGGCAGGTCGGACATGGCGATCCTGCGCGTCCACCGAGTCTGTCTCTGGGGCGCCCTGGTTTCTGTTGTCGCCGGAGCCGCGTTGGCCCCCGGCGCGGCCTTCGGGACGACGGGGCGGCTCTCGGGCGTGATCTGGGCCATGCCGGCGCCACAGGTCGCCCACTACGCCGCGGTGCTGCTGGGCACCTCCGCGATCTTGTGGATGTGCCGGGTCATCGGGGGACGTCATGCCATGGTGGCGATCGGCCTCGGTGCCGCCGTCCTGATCGGTACCCACACCCGCACTGCGCTCGTCGGGACGATCCTGGGACTGGCGATCGCCTCAGCGAGTCTCTTCCTCGGGCACGCGCGAGTCCGTCGGACCACGCTGTGGACCATCGTGCTGGGCGCGGGGGCGGGCGCGCTCTTCGCGCCCCAGATCGTCATCTGGGCGGCGCGCGGTCAGTCGGCCCAGGAGGCGTCGCAGTTCACCGGGCGCACCAAGGTGTGGGACGCCTCGCTCCAGGAGGACCGACCGCTGGTGACCAAGATGCTCGGGAGCGGGCTGTCCAACAAGTCGTTCAACGGTCTGCCGATCGACAGCAACTGGATCGCCACCTACCTGGACCTGGGCTGGGCCGGCATCGTCGTGCAGGTCACCTTCATCCTGCTGCTCGTGGTCATGGCCGTCACCCACGTTCGCGGGGTGAGGAGGGCCCTGGCGCTGTTCCTCATCGTCTACTGCATCACGGCGTCCATCACCGAGACCGGGACCGGCGACGCCTCGACCTACCTGCTCGACCTCACCGTCGTTGCAGCATTGCTCGTCCCCGAGCCGGGGAGACGCCTGAGATGAGACCCCGGAGGCAGCCATGAACCAGGAGCAGATCAAGTCCTTCTGGAACGACCATCCCTGCGGCGACCACATCGTCGGTGGGCTGCACCAGCGCTTCGACGACGACTACGAGAGGTTCTTCGCCGCGTATGACGCCTGGCGCTACGACCAGGAGTCGCACATCCCCGCGATGCTCGACCGGGTCGACTGGCGTGGCAAGCGAGTCCTCGAGATCGGGTTGGGACAGGGCGCGGAGTCCGAGCAGCTGATCCGGAGGGGAGCGCTCTGGTCGGGCTTGGACCTCACCGACGAGTCGGTGGACCGGGTGCGGACCCGCCTCGCAGCCCGGGCCCTGCCCTACGAGGACCTGCGCCAGGGCTCGGTGCTCGACATCCCCTGGGCTGACGACAGCTTCGACCTCGTCTTCAGCCACGGGGTGCTGCACCACGTGCCCGACGTCCACAGGGCACAGGCCGAGATCCACCGGGTGCTGCGGCCCGGGGGCGCGCTGGTGGCCATGCTCTACGCCCGGCACTCGCTCAACTACCAGGTCAGCATCCGGCTGGTGCGCCGCGCGGCTCTGGCCGCGGCATACCCGTTGCGCCACTCAGGGCGCCTCGCGCGGGCCCCGATGCTCCGCCAGCACCTCGACAACGCTGAGCGGGTCGGTCTGCGCCACTACCTCGCCCTCGACACCTTCACCCACCGCAGCACGGACGGGCCGCTGAACCCGTTCGCGCGGGTGTACTCGACGCAGGACGCGCGACGGGACTTCCCCTCCTTCGAGCTCGTGGCGGCGAGCAAGTGCTACCTGCACGCCCCACCGTTGCCAGTCAGGCGCCTGTCCCTGTCCGGGCGGAGGATGGGGTGGCACCTGTGGGTGCGTCTGGACGCCCGACCGGAAAGCACTCCGGCCCAAGGCGTCCCGGCAGAGACCGCCTGGACGGACGAGTTCGGGGAGGTGTCGCTGTGAGTGGGCACAGCGTGCAGCCGGGGCAGGTCCGGGGCCGGCGCGGGGTCCTGTTGGACCGCGACGGCACCATCATCGTCGACAGCGGCCACGTCGGGAGGGTTGACGACGTCGTCTTCCTCGACGGGGCCATCGAGGCCATAGCGCGCCTCAACGCCGCGGGGATCCCGGTGGCCGTGGTGACCAACCAGGCCGGCGTGGCGCGGGGCTTCTACGAGCTCGAGGACGTCGAGCTGGTGCACAAGCACATGGCTGCCGAAATGGCCCGCCACGGCGCCCACGTGGATGCCTGGTTCTACTGTCCGTACCACCCGGACGGGATCGTGGCCGCGTTCGCCCGGGGCAGCTCGGACCGGAAGCCGGGTCCGGGGATGGCGGTGGCGGCGGCCGCCACGTTGGACCTGGAGCTCTCCAGCTCCTGGGTGGTCGGGGACAGCGAGGCGGACCTGGGGATGGCCCGCGCGGTGGGTGCGTCTGCCTTCCTCGTCGCCGAGGGAGCCTGTGTCGCAACGCCGGACGTCGTGACGGTGACCAGCTTGGAGGACGCCGTCGACGCGATCCTGGCCCAGAACGCAGCCCCTGAGACGTGCCTCGGCGAACGCCTCGACCAGCGCCCGGGCGCAACCGCTCCTGCCGACGCGGCGGTGCCCGCAGCGGCGACGTTCCCGACCCACCGCTATCGCGATGCCTGCGCCTTCGCCACCGACTACGCGGACGAGCTGTCACGCGCGTTGGCGGCAGTGGACACCGCCAGCTTCGAGGCTGCTGCTGCCCTGCTCAACGCAGCGTATGAACGGGGTGCCACCGTGTTCTCGTGTGGCAACGGTGGTTCGGCCTCCATCGCCAACCACTTCCAGTGCGACCACGTCAAGGGTGTGCGCTTGGGCACCGGTCTGCTCACCCGCGTGCAGAGCCTGAGCACCAACGTGGAGATCCTCAGTGCGATCGCCAACGACCTCGGCTACGACGAGGTGTTCGACTACCAGCTGGAGTCGCTCGCCCGTCCCGGGGACGTCCTGGTGGCGGTGTCCTCATCGGGTCGCTCGCCGAACATCGTGAGGGCCCTGCAGTGGTGTGCCGCCCACGGCGTGCAGACCGTCGCCTTCTCCGGCTTCACCGGCGGGCCGTCCCGTGAGCTCGCGACGGTCTCGATCCACGTCGACTCCACCAACTACGGGGTGGTCGAGGACGCGCACCAGGCGTGCATGCACCTGCTGGCACAGTTCGTCCGCCAGTCGCGGATGTCCGACGCGGCTGTCACCGGCGGGGTGTTCTGAGCGATGCGCGTCGCGATCAACCTCCTCACCGACGACCCGGACCACCCTTCGGGGGCACACTGGTTCTGGACCCGGGTGATCCCCGAGATGGCCAGCCACCTCACCGAGGACGAGGAGCTGCACCTCCTGGTGAGCCGGAGGACGCGCGGCATGCACCAGGGGTACGGCCGGGGGGTGCACTACATCACCTTCCCGTGGTCCAACGAGCACCGTGACCTGCGCACGCTGAGCGAGCACCTCTACACGCCGGTCCGCCTGCCGCTCAAGGGGATCGACGTGTTCAACACGCTGATCGCCCCGATCGTCAAGCCGGCCCCCTCGCTGGTGGCCCACTTCAAGACGATGCACGCGTTCACCGCGCCCGAGGCCCTGCGCCCAGCGGCCCGGCTCTACCGGCGGATCGGATACCCGCGCACGGCGGCGGTCGCCGACGCCATCATCATCAACTCCGAGAGCCTGCGGTCAGAGGTCGAGAAGCACCTCGATGTCGACCCGGCCAAGCTGCGGCTCATCCCCGAGGCGGTCGACCACGAGCTGTTCCGTCCCGGCGACGAGGCCGTGGCCAGACACCGGCTGGCGGAGCGGTACGGCGTTGACCGGCCCTTCGTGCTGTTCGTCTCGTCGCTGTGGCCCTACAAGAACTGTGACGGCCTGCTGCGCGCCTTCGCAGTGGCCAAGCCAGACCTCGCCGGTCACCAGCTGGTCCTGGTCGGGCCTGGTCGGGACACGGCATACATCGCGCGGCTGCACGCCCTCGCCGAGGAGCTCGGGGTCGCCGGGGACGTGGTCTGGGTCGGAGGTGTGCCCCTCGAGGAGACGGTGCACTTCTACCGGGCTGCCGACGTGTTCGTGTACCCCTCGCACAACGAGACGTTCGGGCTCACGATCCTCGAGGCCATGGCGTGCGGCTGCCCGGTCGTGACGTCCGACCGCAGCGCCATGCCGGAGACCGCCGGGGGGGCGGCGTTCTTGGCCGATCCCGACGACCCGGCCGCGATCGCCGCGGCCGTTCTGCGAGCGTGCGACGAGGACGATGGCATGCGCACTCGTGGGCTGTCGCGAGCAGCGCAGTTCACGTGGGCGCAGACCGCGAAGTCGACCCTTGAGGTGTACCGCGAGGTGCACTCGAACCGAAAGGCGCAGCGATGAGGATCCTGGTGACGGGAGGAGCCGGCTTCATCGGCTCGCACACGAGCGACCGGCTCGTCGAGCTCGGCCACGAGGTCGTGGTGCTCGACGCCCTGACCGCGCCGGTCCACCGCGAGGGTCGGCCCAACTACCTGACATCAGGGGCGGAGCTGTGGGTCGGTGACGTGCGCAACCGCGAGCTGCTCGCCAACCTGCTTCGCCGGGTCGACGCGGTCTACCACTTCGCGGCCTACCAGGACTACCTCACGGACTTCTCCCGGTTCAGCTCGGTCAACGTCGTCTCGACGGCATTGCTCTACGAGGTGGCGGTCGAGGCAGGCCTCGACCTCAAGCGCATCGTGGTCGCATCCTCGCAGTCCGCCATGGGGGAGGGGCTCTACTGGTGCCCGGCCGACGGAGACCAGGCGCCCGACATGCGGCCGGAGTCGGCGCTCGCGCGAGGGGAGTGGGGCCACCGCTGCCCGGTCTGCGGCGGACCGCTCCAGCTGCGGACGACCCCGGAGACCTTCGCGAACCCGCAGAACGCGTACGGGATGTCGAAGTACGGCGAGGAGATGGTCGCCATCAACCTCGGTCGCCGCTACGACATCCCCACCGTCGCCCTGCGCTACAGCATCGTCCAAGGGCCTCGGCAGTCGATCTACAACGCGTACTCGGGAGCCTGTCGCATCTTCTGCCTGCACCACCTGCTCGGGTCGGCTCCCACCCTCTACGAGGACGGCGGGATGATCCGCGACTACGTCAACATCCACGATGTGGTCGCCGCCAACGAGCTGGTGCTCACGGATGACCGCGCGGTGGGTCGGGTGTTCAACGTCGGAGGCGGAACCCCTTACACGACAGCAGAGTTCGCCGCGGTGGTGCGCGAGAACTACGGCTCTGACCAGCAGGCGCGAGTGTCGGGAGAGTACCGCTTCGGCGACACCAGGCACATCCACTCCGACATCGAGGCGCTGCGCGGACTCGGCTGGGCGCCGAAGCACACACCCGCGGACTCGGTCGCGGAGTATGCCGCGTGGCTGGAGGGGATGCCCGGCCTCGAGGACGTGCTTGCCGAGGCGGACGCGAAGATGCGGCAGCTCGGCGTGGTGCGACAGGCACACGCCTGACGCGACGGCGGGCCCGCGCGACCACGGGTCAGGGACGCGACCTCACTTCGATGGAGGTGCGGACGAACCACCGCCGACAAAGGCTCGTTGACGTAGCCGCAGGCTACTCGCTGCGGCGACGATGGCGAAGGACAACAGGCCGCCGCCAAGGACGTCGGTGGGCCAGTGGGCCGCCGAGACCAGCAGTGCCACCGCCATGAGGGTCCCGGCGAGGGCCACCGGCAGCCACCCCCACCAGCGCACCCGGGGCCACAGGATCATCTGGCACCCAGCGAGACAGACCAGCACCGCCACCATGTGTCCCGACGGGTAGCTTCCGCCGCTCCCGGTCACGAACCCATGGGGATCGGGCCGATCGAGGGCGAGCTTCGAGACCAGGGTCAGGACGACCGAGGTTCCGGCCAGCGTCGTCGCGAAGATCGCGGGTCGCGCCGACCGGCGCCAGGCCGAGGCGGCGAGCGTCGTCACGGTCAGCACGAGGTACATCCGCTCAGGTCGTAGCCGTGACATCCACGGGCTCCAGCGGACCTGTGCGGGGCCCCAGGCGTCGTGAGGCCGCAGCTCGCTGATGACCCCGGCCTCCGACGCCTGGCTGGCACCTGTGGCCACCAGGACCCCGAGCGCGACGAAGCAGCAGAAGGCACCCATGGCCACCCACATCGGACGTCCCGTCCGTCGTGGGTTCACCGCGTCCTCCAGGCCGCCCCCGGCTGTGACGGGGTCACACCGGTGGAGGAGCCGACCGCACGCCTTGCGCCAGCGCCGCGAGCTCGGGTGTGCCCGCGTCACGGTAGACGAGGGTGAGCTGGTCGTCCTTGAACCATGCTGCCACTGATGCCTTGCCGGTCGAGAGAGCCATGACCCCGCTCCTGGTGCGCACGAACCGGGGCTTCGACCTCGCGACCGCCCCGAGCAGCTGGACGGCGTACTGGTCCTGGAAGGTCGTGCTCGCGGCCGCGCCACGCTTGATGCGGTACACGGCGACGGCCCCCACGTCGGTGCCGTTGACGGTGACGGTGCGAACCGCGGACGAGGTGATCATGCCGGCCGAGGCGCCCGTCACCGCGACAAAGTGCCGACGGTCGCCCACGGAGGCGGTTCCGTAGCCGATCTGCCCCACCGGGTTGGGGCTGATCACGGGCATGGCAGCCCGGGGGTCGGTGACGGCCCGGGGCGCGACGGGGGACGCCGTCGCACCGGCACGTCCCTGGGCCGGCGTGGACGAGCCGGACCGGGACGAGCCGGGCGTGGACGCCCCCGGCGTCGAGGCGGCTGACGGGGAACCGCCACCCGTCGACGCAGGGGTGGGCGAACCCGGCCCGGTGCAACCGGTCAGGATGACCGCCGCAGCCAGTGGGCCGAGCACTGCGCGCCGTCCGGTCGTGCCCATGGATAACCCCCTTGGGCCGTCGTCGGTACCGCCCTGACGACCGTGCTCCCGACCATAACCAGTCCCTGTCTGCGTGGTACCCACCGATGGAGTAGGCACAAGGTCCAGCCGGCGACTCATGCATCGGTTGTAGTCCATTCGGCCCGGTTCGCCGTCGTCTGCAGGGCCTACAGGTCCCACACGGATACCTGACAGCCTCAGGTGTCGGCGACGACAGATGGACGAGGACTGACGGTGGATGACCGTCCACGCCTCGATGTGAGGGCGATGCGCAAGGGGTGCAGTCATGGAGAATCTCGCGGGGGCGGATTCTGGGTACTCGATGGATGTGCCGGACCGGTCCGGAACGACCCAGGACCTGTTCGGCGAGTTCGTGGTGCCCGAGCCTCAGCTCTCCACCGCTCGCCCCGCCAGTGGCTGGACGGCGCCGACGGGGCCATCGAGCAAGCAGTCCTGGTATCGGCGCTACCGCCGCCGCGCCGTCGTGGTGGACATGTCCGTGGCCCTGGTGGCAGGACTGCTGTGCACGTTCGCCCCGTTGGGCGACGCGCCCCTGCAGGCTCGGGTCATGACGGCCCTGGCGCTTCCTGGCGCCTGGTACATCTCCTTGCTGCTCGCGCACGGCTACGAGCGCCGATACCTCGGCATCACGCCGGACGAGTATCGCGCCATCGGTCGTGCGGTCGTGGGCCTGCTCATTTCGGTGGCCGTGGCGTCATGGCTCTCCCACCTCGAGATCGCCCGCGGAATGGTCCTCGGGGCCGCTCCCGTCCTGCTCGTCCTCAACCTCATGGGTCGTCACGTCCTCCGCCGCGGGCTCATCGCCCGACGCGAGGCCGGTGCCGACACTCAGCGGACCGTCGTCATCGGCAACGTCGCGACCGTGGCTCCCCTCATCCGGCAGCTGCGCCGCGCCCCGGGCGAGGGCATGCACGTCGTCGGCGCCTGCGTCTCGGGCCTCGCCACCGACGGCGACTTCGCCACGGCGGTGGAGGGGGTCCCCGTCTTCGGATATCCCGACGAGGCCATGCACGCCATCGACCTGCTGGACGCCGAGGTCGTGGCCGTGTCCAGCGACCCGGAGCTCAGCGGTCCCAGCCTGCGTCGTCTGGCGTGGAGCCTGGAGGAGCGCGAGGTGGACCTGGTCATCGCGCCCGGCCTGTTCGAGGTGGCCGGACCGCGTCTCAGCATCCGTCCGTCCGCGGGCATGCCGCTCCTGCACGTCGAACGACCTGCGATGTCCGGCGCCCGGCGCCTGTTCAAGCGCAGCGCCGACATCATCCTCGCGACCGGCCTGATGTGTCTGGCCGCTCCTGTCCTGCTGGCCATCGCCGTGGCCGTCCGCCTGGACTCACCCGGAAACGTCCTGTTTCGGCAGACGCGTGTGGGTGCCCGCGGTGAGACCTTCCAGATGCTCAAGTTCCGGACCATGTGCGTCGACGCCGAGCAGCGCAAGGCGCAGCTGGTGGGCTCCGTGGACGCCGGCAACGCAGTGCTGTTCAAGATGCGACGCGACCCTCGTGTCACCAAGGTGGGCGGCATCCTGCGACGGTTCTCCATCGACGAGCTGCCCCAGCTGGTCAACGTGGTCCGCGGCGAGATGTCGCTGGTGGGTCCGCGCCCGTCCCTGCCGTCCGAGGTCGCAGCCTACGAGTCGGACGCCACGCGTCGGCTCCGGGTCACGCCCGGTCTCACCGGGCTGTGGCAGGTCAGCGGCCGCAGCGACCTCTCCTGGGAGGAGTCGCTGCGCCTCGACCTCTGGTACGTCGACAACTGGTCCCTCCTGCTCGACCTGCACATCATGGCCCGCACTGCGCGCGCCGTCCTAGGAGGTTCTGGTGCGTACTGACACTGTCGGCGTGAGCCGCACGACGGGCTCTGTCTCCGCGGCCATCCTGCTCATGTCCGGGCTCGCCCTGGGCGCCTGTGCAGGTGGGTCGGCCGCGGCAACTTCCGCCCGCCCCTCGTCCTCGGCGACGGCGGTCGCGCCCACCGAGACTCCCGCCGGCACGGCGACGCGTCCGCCGGACGCCGTGGTCACCGCGCTCCCGACCGTCAGCCGGCCCGGGGCCAAGGCGGCGTCCGCGCGCATCAAGGGCGGCAAGGGCACTTTCAGCCAGGGTGTGACCTACGCCGACGGCCTGACGATGCACGTGGTCGGCGTCAAGCAGAGCACGTCGACTGGGCAGGGCCCGGGCGTCTTCGTGGGTGCTCCCCAGACCGCTGTCTCGCTCGAGATCGTCAACGGCACGCACGCCGAGCTCAAGCTCGACCAGGTGGTGGTGTCCATGGTCTACGGGAAGCCCACGCGCCTGGCCGCCCCGGTCTACGACCAGAGCTCCCGCGACCTTTCCGGGAGCCTGAAGCCAGGGGCTCGGACCACCGCCACCTACCAGTTCTCGGTGCCGGTCAAGGAGCTGGGCAACGTCGTCATGACCGTCGACATCGACGGGGTTCACTCGGTCGCCACCTTCTCAGGCTCGGCACGGAGATGACCGTGGCCGGGGTGCGCACTCGCGTCGCCGGGCTCGCCGTGACGCTCCTCGTGGTCGGTCTCGGCCTCGTGGGCGGGCCTGCTGCAGTCGCCACTGCCGACACCGCACCCAACCCAGGCACCCCCGCGACGGTCTCGGCCGATGCGCTCCCCACGTGGCAGGTCAACGGCGTGGTCTGGTCGCAGGCGGTCGTCGGCAACACCGTGTACGTGACGGGCAAGTTCGCGACGGCTCGGCCCCCGGGCGTTGCGGTCGGTGGCCTGGGAGAGGTCGCCGTCGGCAACCTGTTTGCCTATGACATCCGCACGGGCCAGCCCGTCGCCGGCTTCGACCACACCCTGAACGCGCAAGGCCTCGTGCTGCACGTCAGCCAGGACGGCAAGCGTCTGTACGTCGGCGGCGACTTCACCACCGTCGACGGCGTGCCGCGCGGGCACATCGCGGCCTTCGACCTCGCCACCGGGGCCCTGGTGCCCAGCTTCGCACCCGCGTTGGACGGCAAGGTGCAGGCCATCACCACGTCGGGTCCTTGGGTCTACGTCGGCGGCGGCTTCTTCCATGTCGGCACCCTCTACCGGCAACGTCTGGCGGCCCTCGCCGCAGTGAACGGCGGGGTCTCGATGGCATGGGCGCCGACCGCGTCGACCTCCGACGTGCGCGCCCTGCTCATGTCCCCCGACCGGTCCAAGGTCATCATCGGGGGCTCGTTCCTGACGTTGAGCGGTGTGACCGCGAACGGCATGGGGGCCGTCGACCCGATCAGCGGCGGCGTGCTGCCCTGGGCCGCGAGCAGCGTGATCAAGGACTACGACAATGGCGGCATCACCTCGCTGACCACCGACGGCACCTCGGTCTTCGGCTCGGGTTTCGCGTTCGGCACCGGCGGCACCTTCGAGGGCTCGTTCTCGCTCAACCCCGCTGACGGCAGCATCAACTGGGTGGCCGACTGCCTCGGCGACACCTACTCCACCTTCCCCGCGACCGACGTGCTCTACAGCGTCGGGCACGCTCACAACTGCTCGGTCATCAACGCGTTCCCGGACACCAGCCCCCGCGTGCGCTGGCAGAGGGCCCTCGCGATGACCAAGGTGCCGACCCAGACCATCACCAAGCTGGACGCATACAAGTGGAACTTCATCGGGCAACGTGCGCCATCGGTCCTGCACTGGTTCCCGAGCCTCGAGGACGGCAAGGCATCGGGACAGTCCCAGGCTGCCTGGAGCGTCGTCGGCACGACCGACTACGTGGCCCTGGGCGGGGAATTCCCGCTGGTCAACAACTCCTACCAACAGGGACTTACCCGCTTCGCCATCCGTGCCCTGGCGCCCAACAAGGCACGTCCTCGCTTCGATGTGCTGCCCGCCAAGGTGGTGCCCACGACGGCGGTCGCGGTCCGTCCGGGTGTCGTCCGCCTGACCTATGGCTCCGCCTGGGACCGCGACAACGAGACGCTGACCTACGACGTGTACCGGGACGGCACCACGCTCGTGAACAGCTCGACCCTCAAGACCAACTTCTGGACCACACCCCTGGTCGGGGTCACCGATCGTGGCGTCCCGGTCGGCAACCACACGTACCAGGTGAAGGTGACCGACCCCCTGGGCAACACCAACTGGACCACGGTGTCGAACGCGGTCACCGTCCCGGCGGCGACGTCGGGGTACGCCAACGCCGTCCTGGCGAACAACCCCACGGCCTACTGGCGCCTGGGTGAGTCGCAGGGTCCGACGGGATACGACTTCACCGGCAACGGGTACGACGCCACGGGGGGCCCCGGCGTCACGTGGGGTGCGACGGGCGGCTCGGGCGACGGCGATGCGGCCGTGACCCTGGCGGGTACCGCCGCAAGCCTGCTGCCGTCCGCCAACCCTTCAGGGGGTCCGGTCGCCGCCCCCGCCTCCTTCTCGCTCGAGGCGTGGTTCAGGACGACGGCGACGAACGGCGGGGAGCTGATCGGTTTCGGCGACCGGACGGACGGCTCCAGCACGGTGGCAGACCGCAACCTCTACCTCGACGACGCGGGGCACGTCCTGTTCGGCGTCAACCCCGGCGTCAAGAAGGTCGTCGCCTCGAGCCAGTCGTACAACGACGGCCAGTGGCACCATGCCGTGGCGGCCCTCGGGCCGGTTGGTCAGAGCCTCTACGTCGACGGCGTCCAGGTGGGGCGGGACGTGACGACCACCTCGGCGGCCGCAGGAGTCCTCGGCCAGTGGGTGCTCGGTGGAGACACCCTCACCGGGTGGCCGAGCGCGCCGACGAGCAGGTACTTCTCCGGCTCGCTCGACGACGTCGCCGTCTACCCCTCCGCACTCGGCCTCGACGTGGTGCGCGCACACTACCGGGCCAGCGGTAGGACCCTGACGAACCTTCCTCCCACGGCAGCCTTCGTGACCAAGACCGCGGGCCGGACCCTGTCGGTGGATGCCAAGTCATCTTCGGACCCCGACGGTCCCCTCGCCTCGTACTCGTGGACCTTCGGGGACGGGGCAACGGCTTCGGGGGCCACGGTCAACCACACGTATGCGGCGCCCGGCAGCTATGTCGTGACGCTCACCGTCGCGGACCCGCAGGGAGCCACGGCGGCGACCACGCAGACGGTGACGGTCGTCAATGCTCCTCCTACTGCGGCCTTCACGACGTCGGCAGCGGCCCTCGCCGTGACGGTGGATGCGTCACCGTCGTCCGACCCCGACGGCACCGTGTCGAGCTACGCCTGGGACTTCGGCGACGGCAGCACCGGGACCGGCCGGACGACGACCCACACGTACTCCGTCGCGGGGACGTTCCCGATCAAGCTCACGGTCGCGGACGACAGCGGTGCCACGGCAACGGTGACCCGGTCGATCACGGTGCTGCCGGCCAACCAGGCGCCTGTTGCGGCCTTCACCGCTTCCGCAGCCGGAGACCTCACCGCAAGCATGGACGCGTCCGGCTCGTCGGACCCGGACGGGACCATCGCCGGCTACGCATGGGCCTTCGGTGACTCCACCACGGGCAGCGGCCGGATGGTCACCCACCGCTTCCCGGCCCCCGGCACCTACTCGGTGGTCCTGACGGTGACCGACGACCGCGGGGCTACGACCTCGGCGACACGGCAGGTACTGGTCAACGGCCCCTTCGCCCTCGACTCGTTCGGGCGCACCGTCAGCTCGGGATGGGGCTCGTCCGAGGCCGGCGGCGCCTGGTCGCTCCTGGGGTCCACGAGCCTGTTCTCGGTGACCGGCGGCACCGGCGTCATGCGCAACGTGTCCGCTGGTGGGGGCGCGGCCGCGCACCTGGCCTCGGTCTCGTCGCTGGACACGGACCTGGCTGTCGACGTGGCGCTGGACAGGCTGCCCACCGGTGGGGGTGAGTTCGTCTCCGTGACGAGTCGCGGCACCTTCTCCGACGCCTACCGGGCCAAGGTCCAGGTCACGGCCACGGGCGGCGTCGTCGTCAGCTTGGTCAAGGTGGTGGCCAACACCGAGACCGTCCTCGTCACGCGGTCGGTCACCGGCCTCACCGTCGCTCCCGGCGCCCCGGTCTCCTTGCGGCTGCAGACCTGGGGGACCGCTCCCGCCATGCTGCGGGTCAAGGTGTGGCAGGCCGGCACCGCGGAGCCGGGCGCCTGGGTCGCCGAGGCCACCGACAGCACGGCCTCCCTGCAGGTCCCGGGAGGCATCGGTCTGCGGACCTACCTGTCGGGCAGCGCCACCAACGCACCTCTCACGACGTCGTTCGACAACCTCGTCGCCCGACCCACCGGCAACTAGACCGCCCACACTCACTCGAGACGGACAGCAGAAACCATGAATTCACGCTTCGCCTACGGCCACCTTCGTCGCGCCGCAGCCCTGCTCGTCTCGGCGATGGTCGCCGCTCTCCTCGCGGGAGGGCTGCCGCTCGCATTCGCAGCTCCCGCGCACGCCGACGTGAACCCGGCGCCCGGAGTGCCGCAGACCGCCTCAGCGAAGTCGCTGCCGACGTGGCAGATCAACGGTGTCGGTTGGCAGCAGGTCATCGTGGGCAACACGGTCTACGTCACCGGCAACTTCACGACAGCCCGGCCGCCGGGCGTCCCGGTGGGGGGCGCGGGCGAGATCACGGTCGGGCACCTGCTGGCCTACGACATCCGAACGGGCACGAGGATCTCGACCTTCAACCACATCCTCAACGCTCAGGGGCGCTCCATCGCCAAGTCCCCTGACGGCACCCGCATCTACGTCGGCGGCGACTTCACCACCGTGGACGGGCAGGCCCGCGGGCACATCGCGGCCTTCGACGTCGCCACCGGCAACCTGGTGCCCGGGTTCGCCCCGAACGTCAACGGGGTGGTACGCGCCATCACCGTGAGCCCCAGCACCGTCTACTACGGCGGCTCCTTCTCCTCGGTCAACTCGGTCAAGCGCGGCAGCCTGGCGGCCTCGAGCGTCGGCACCGGTGCCCTGACGAGCTGGGCTCCGGGCGCGGACGGAATCGTGTGGGCCCTGGTCGTCACCCCCAACGGGTCCAGGGTCATCATCGGTGGCCAGTTCACCAACCTCAGCGGGGTTCCGGTCTACGGCAGCGGCGCGGTAGACGCAGCCACCGGTGCGGTCGGCACGTGGTTGGCGAACAACCGCATCCGCAACTCGGTCAACGGCGCCATCTCGACCCTGACGACGGACGGCACCACTATCTACGGCACGGGTTGGGCCTTCGGCACCGGCGCCACGTTCGAGGGCAGCTTTGCCGCCAACCCCGACGACGGCTCGCTGCGCTGGGTCTACGACTGCCTCGGCGACACCTATAGCGGCGCCCCCATCGGCGACGTCTTCTACAGCGTCGGCCACAGCCACGACTGCACGGCCATCAACGAGTTCCCCGACACCAACCCTCGCGTGCGCTGGCAGAACTCGTTGGCCTTCACCACGGCACCTGCTGGAACCATCACGCGTACGGACGCCTACGGATGGGACTACACCGGGCTTCCGTCGCCTTCGTTGCTGCACTGGTTCCCGGCGTGGTCCAACGGCTCCTTCACCGGGCAGTACCAGGCTGGCTGGAGCATCTCCGGCAACAGTGACTACGTCACCGTGGCGGGCGAGTTCCCCTACGTCAACGGTGCCGCGCAGCAGGGCCTCGTGCGCTTCGGCATCGGAGCAACGGCAGACCTGAAGAGCGGCCCCCTCTACGACACCAAGCCGCCCAGGCCGGTCCCGTCCACGACCGCCGGCACCGTGCGCCCCGGCGTGGTTCGGGTGGCCTTCGGGTCGGCCTGGGACAAGGACAACGAGGAGCTGTCGTACCAAGTGACCCGTGACGGCGTCACCAAGGTGGGCGCCCCCTTCAAGGTGAAGACCAACTACTGGACCCTGCCCAACCTGGCCGTCACCGACACGTCGGTGCCCGCGGGGAAGCACACCTACCGGGTCCGCATCACCGACCCGAACGGCAACGCGCTCGACAGCCCAGTCTCCAACTCGGTCTCGGTGTCTTCGAGCATCGGCGCCTACGGCGACACGATCATCGGTGACAACCCGGTGGACTACTGGCGCCTCGGTGAAGCCGGCGGCAACATCGCCCTCGACGGCGGCTCTGCCGGGCACGACCTGTCCACCCGCGCGGGCCTGACCTTCGGTGCCGACGGCGCGGTCACCGGCAACACCGCGGTCACCCTCGACGGCGCCACCGGGTATGCCGCGACCGCCGTGACCCAGCCAGGACCGAACTCGTTCTCGGCCGAGGCCTGGTTCAAGACCACCACCACGACCGGGGGCAAGATCCTCGGGTTCGGCAACAACGCCGACGGTCTGAGCAACAACTACGACCGCCACGTCTACATGACCGACTCGGGCCAGATCGCCTTCGGCGTCTACTCCGGAGGCACCCAGGTCATCACGACTCCCGCCTCCTACAACGACGGTGCATGGCACCAGGTCGTCGCCTCCATGGGCGCCGACGGGATGAGCCTGGTCATCGACGGCGTCCGGGTCGGCAAGATCCCCTCGGTGACGGCGGGACAGTCCTTCGACGGCTACTGGCGGATCGGTGGTGACAGCCTCGGTGGCTGGCCGGCCCAGCCGACGAGCAGCTACTTCGCCGGCTCCGTCGACGAGGTCGCCGTCTACGACACCCCGCTGTCGCTCAGCCAGGTCCGCGCGCACTACGTGGCCAGCGGCCGCACCGTCGCAGTACCCCCGGTCCCGACCGACTCCTACGGCGCCAAGGTCTACGCGTCCTCGCCCGACTTCTTCTGGAGGATGGACGAGACGTCGGGCACGATGGCCGTCGACACGATGGGTCAGACCGCGGGCAAGTACACCGGCGGCGTCACCCTGGGCCAGCCCGGCCCCTTGTCGGGGAACGGCAACACCTCTGTCACCTTCAACGGGGTGGACGGCAACCTGACCTCGGCCTCGACGTTCGACAGCCCGAGCGTCTACTCCGAGGAGCTGTGGTTCAACACCACGACCACGCGAGGCGGCAAGCTCATCGGTTTCGGGACCGACCCGACGGGCAACAGCAGCGGATACGACCGGCACGTCTGGATGTTGAATGACGGCCGCCTCCGGTTCGGGACGTGGACCGGCCAACCCAACATCGCCGAGTCCAGCGCGAGCTTCAACGACGGCTCCTGGCACCACATGGTGGCCACGCAAGGCCCTGACGGGATGAAGCTCTACGTGGATGGCACGGTCGTGGGCACAGACCCGCAGACCTCGGCACAGCCCTACACCGGGTACTGGCGTGTGGGTGGCGACACCCACTGGGGTGACGCGGACAGCTACTGGATCGATGCCCGCATCGACGAGGTGGCCGTCTACTCGAAGGTCCTGAGCCTCGCTGACGTCCAGGACCACTACGGCGCTGGTGGCGGCACGGTCGTCAACCAGTCGCCTACGGCAACCTTCACGAAGTCCATGGCCGGCCTGAAGCTCACCGCTGACGGCACCGGGTCCAGCGACCCCGACGGCACCATCGCGAGCTACGCGTGGAACTTCGGCGACGGTACGACCTCCACCGACCCGAAGCCGGTCCACACCTACACGACGGGTGGCTCCTACACGGTCTCCCTGACCGTGACGGACAACCGCGGTGCCACGGGCGCGACCAGTGCGGTCGTCACCCTCATCGCCCCGCCGACCGACACCTACGGTGCGGCCGTGGCAGCCTCGGCGCCCGACCTGTACTGGCGCCTGGGGGAGTCCGGTGGCCCGATGGCCGCCGACGCCACCGGCAACAACCCGGGTGCGTACTTCGGCAACGGTGTGACCTACGGCGTCGACGGCGCAGTCCCGGGTGGCGACAAGGCCGCGGCGTTCGACGGGACCACCACCGGGGTGGGGGCCACCCAACCGGTGACCAACCCCACGGTCTACTCGGAAGAGCTGTGGTTCAAGACCACGACGACCGCCGGTGGCAAGCTCATCGGTTTCGGTGACCGCAACTCCGACACCAGCAGCAACTACGACCGCCACGTCTACATGCTTGCCTCGGGGCAGCTGCAGTTCGGCGTCTGGACGGGTCAGTCCAACATCGTCGGCTCCTCCGCGTCCTACAACGACGGCACGTGGCACCACATGGTGGCGACCCAGGGCCCCGACGGCATGGCGCTCTACGTCGACGGTGACCTGGTCGGCACCAACCCGCAGACAGCGGCGCAGCCCTACACCGGCTACTGGCGCGTCGGCGGTGACACGAGCTGGGCGGACAGCAACTTCTTCGCCGGCTCGATCGACGAGGTCGCCGTCTACTCCAGCGTGCTCGCGGCGGCCACCGTCCGTGACCACTTCACCAAGGGTGGTGGGCAGCTGCCCAACGTCCTGCCGACCGCCGCGTTCGACTCCTCGATGGCGGCACGCACGGTGAGCGTGGATGCGAGCGCGTCGACCGACTCCGACGGGTCCATCGCCTCCTACGCGTGGGACTTCGGCGACGGTGCGACCGGTACCGGGAAGCTTGCCTCGCACCGCTACACGGCAGGTGGCACGTACTCGGTGAAGCTCGTGGTCACCGACAACCGTGGCGGCACGGCGACGTCGACCAAGTCTGTGGTCGTCCCAGACAACGCAGCGCCGACGGCGGCCTTCACGTCGAGGGCGACGGGTCTGACGGCCTCGGTCGACGGGTCGGGTTCGGCGGACTCCGATGGCACCGTGGCGTCCTACGCCTGGGACTTCGGTGACGGTGGGACTGGGACGGGCGCTACGGCGACCCACACCTATGCCACCGGCGGCACCTACCAGGTCAAGCTCACCGTGACCGACAACGACGGTGCGACCGGCGCGGTCACCAAGGCGGTGCTGGTCAAGTCCAACGCGGCGCCGACGGCGGCCTTCACGTCGACGGCGACGGGTATGACGGCCTCGGTCGACGGGTCGGGTTCGGCGGACTCCGATGGCACCGTGGCGTCCTACGCCTGGGACTTCGGTGACGGTGGGACGGGGACGGGCGCCACGGCGACCCACTCCTACGCCGCAGACGGGACCTACCAGGTGAAGCTCACCGTCACGGACAACGGCGGTGCGACCGGCTCGGTCACCAAGGCCGTGGTGGTCAAGTCCAACGCGGCGCCGACGGCGGCCTTCACCTCGACGGTCTCGGACCTCAAGGTGACCCTCGACGGGTCGGGCTCGTCGGACACCGACGGCACCGTGGCCTCCTACGCCTGGGACTTCGGTGACGGCGGGACGGGGACGGGCGCCACGGCGACCCACACCTACGCCACTGGAGGGACCTACCAGGTGAAGCTCACGGTCACGGACAACGGCGCTGCGACCGGCACCGCCACCCGCGCGGTGAGTGTCAACGGTCCGTTGGCCAAGGACACCTTCGCCCGCACGCTCACGACGGGGCTGGGTGCGGCTGACCTTGGTGGCGCCTGGGCCCTGTCCGGCAGCACATCGGCCTTCTCGGTCAATGGGGGCTGGGGCAACCTCGCGATTGCCGCACCCGGCAAGGGCTTGGCAGCAGCCCTGGGCTCGGTGTCCTCCACGGACACCGACGTCCAGCTCCAGGTGAAGTTCAACAAGGCCCCCACCGGCGGTGGCTACATCGCCAGCGTCGTGGGCCGCGGCGGCACGGCTGACGGGTACCGCACCAAGGTCACGGTGGCGTCATCGGGCGCGATGACCGTGGCGCTCGTCAAGGTCGTCGGTGGGGTCGAGACGGCACTGACCTCCAAGATCCTCCCTGGGGCCACCTACACGGCGGGGACGTCCTACACGGTGCGCATGCAGACGTGGGGCACCACTCCGACCGCCCTGCGGGCAAGGGTCTGGGCCACCTCGGCCACGGAGCCGATCACCTGGCTGGTGTCGTCCACCGACTCGGCCACGGGTCTGCAGGCCGCAGGTGGGGTGGGCATCGTGACCTACCTCTCCGGTTCGGCGACCAACGCTCCCGTGACGGTCAGCATCACCGGACTCCTGGCTCGCCTGACGGGCAACTGAGGAGACGCTCGGGGGCCATCGCCCCCGGCACGACACATGATCGAGCCCAGCAGGCGGTTGCCTGCTGGGCTCGATCGCGTCCCGGGTTGGACATCCCTTTACCCAACGGTCATGAGGAGGGTTGGTTCGCACTAGTCCATTCAGGGGATCCGCGCAGCAACCGACACGCGTCATTTGTACGACGACTTTTAACGTATGCCTCGCTCGAGGTGCAGGAACCCGTGGGTGGGCCCCGAGCTACCGGAATCCTCCCCCGGAAGGCCCCCCGTCATGTCCGACACCCGTTCCCGCCCACTCGGCGTCTCCCGTCGCCGCCGGCTCGCTGCGATCGCCGCCGTCAGTGTGGGCGTCATCGCAGCCTCCGCCACGGTCGCCGACGCCCGTCCCGTGCCGCGATCGAGCTGGGGGTGGCAGTGGCCCCAGGGGCGCCCGGTCGTCTGGCACCCGACGCCGGTCCCGTCACGGCCGCGACCGACCCCATCCACCACGACGACGACACGGCTGCCCTCACCCACCAGCACCACGCGGCTCCCGTCGCCGACGACCACCACCCCACCCCTGCCCGTGGTGACCACGCCATCGCCCGTGACGACCAGCCGCCCGCCGGTGACGACCACCACGACGCCTCCTGCGCCGGTGACCACCACCGCACCCCTGCCCGTGACGACCACGACGACGGTTCCTGCGCCGGTGACCACCACCGCACCCCTGCCGGTGACGACCACGCCACCGCCGGTGACGACCACCACGACGGTTCCTGCGCCGGTGACGACCACCCCACCCCTGCCGGTGACGACCACCACCCCACCCCCGCCGGTGACGACCACCACCCCACCCCCGCCGGTGACGACCACCACCCCACCCCCGCCGGTGACGACCACCACCCCACCCCCGCCGGTGACGACCACCACCCCACCCCCGCCGGTGACCACGACCCCTGCACCGATGGCGCCCTCCGTCGGTAGCGCCGCCCCGGGGCTGACGGCATACCCCGTCCCGGCAGGAGCTCTCTTCGTGTCCCCGACGGGATACGACAGCGACCCGGGCAGCGTCACGGCACCCAAGCGCAGCATCGGTGCCGCCATCGCGGCAGCGCCGTCCGGCGGGACCGTCGTCCTGCGCGGCGGCACGTACCACGAGAGCGTCACCATCCCGTCCGGGAAGGCGGTCACCGTCCAGTCCTACCCGGGCGAGGTGGTCTGGATGGACGGGACCAGGGGCGTCAGCGGTTTCGTGCAGGGTTCCGTCGGTTGGGCCGCCCCCTGGAACGTCCGGCTCGACTCCAGCCCCACCTTCACCTGGGGGGCGCCGGACAGCACCACCCAGTACTGGCAGTTCGTCAACCCGAGCTATCCCATGGCGGCGCACCCGGACATGGTCTGGCTGGGTGGCGTGCAACAGAGGCAGGTCGGTTCCCTGAGCCAGCTCGTCCCCGGGACGTTCTACGTCGACCAGGGTTCGGCGCTGCTCTACCTCGGCTCCGACCCGTCCGGCCAGGACGTCCGGAGCAGTGACCTGCCCCGCGCGTTCAACATCGCCGCAGCAGACGTGACGATCAGGGGAATCGGGGTTCGCCGCTTCGCGAGCTCGGTGCCGCACCAAGGCGTGATCACGGCGCGGGGTGCTTCGTTCCGGCTGGAGAACGTGGTCGTGGACGACAGCGCCACCGGCGCGGTCGGGGTGTTCGGCGTGAACAGCGTCCTGGACCACGTCAGCATCGCTCGGTCGGGTCAGCTGGGTGTCCAGGGCCACCAGGTCGACAACCTGCGCATCTTGAGCTCGAGCATCACCGAGAGCAACAACCAGTCCTTCAACCAGATGCCGGCAGCCGGCGGGATCAAGCTGACCAGCAGCCGGTACTTCGAGCTGCGCAACTCCGTGGTCAGCGGCGGGACCGGCAATGGCGTCTGGATGGACATGTCCTGCTACGACATGACCCTCGTCAACAACCGCGTCAGCGACAATTCTGGCCGCGGCATCTTCCTGGAGGTCTCGTCCGTGGCCACGGTCGCAGGCAACCTGTTGACCAACAACAACGACGAGGGTTTCGTGGCCCGGGGGACCGACCGGGTCAAGCTGTGGAACAACACCATCATTGGCACGACCAAGGCCATCGACTTCTCCAAGGACAGCCGCAACCAGAGCAACAGCGCGTCGTGTCGTGACACGCGGCGTCCCTTCCCGGACCCGGAGATGCCCTGGACGATCGGCAACAGCAGCGTGGGTGACAACGTCATCCAGTCCGGCAAGGCCTTCCTGTCGGTGGAGGACTGGACCCACGTCCTCGACGCCTCCAGCGCGGGGTTCCAGATCGACGGCAACCTCTACAGCGCGCCGGTCGCGCCGTCACCGTGGTGGATGATCGTGTGGGCCCGTGCGGGGACGGACCCAGCGGTCTACGACTCGCCGGCGACGTTCACTACCCAGCGAGGTCAGGATGCCAACAGCAGGCTGATCCGGGGTGCCTCCGCCGTGGGATCGAGCTTCTCGCTCACCCCGACCGCGTCGTCGATGGAATCGAGCGTCGCCCAGCCCCTGCCCGCCGACGTCGCGGCCAAGCTGGGTCGAGAGCCCGGCAGCAGGCACCTGGGGTACTGGCCCTGACCTGCACCACGACCAGGTCGGTCCGACCCCGTCGACCCGCCGCGACCGTCGTCGCGGGTCGTCGGGGCGCCACCCCCGGGTCGAATAGGATGTGGAGGTCCTAGGTGGAGGGGGAGGCATGCAGCTCGCGCTCTGGTTCGTCGTCTGCGTGAGCGCCACCGTCCTGCTGACCCGCCGACCTGTCGTCGTGGTCCTCATGGCCGTCACGCTGTGGTGCCTGGTGCCCGGGGTCGCCGGTCACCAGCTGACCGGACAGACCTCCGGGGTCCTTGCCCTGCAACCGGCCGTCGTCCTGGTGCTGGTGGCCACAGGGGTGCGTGTCCTCTACGCCCCCAGGTCCCTCCGGGACGTGGTCAGGGCCCGCCCGGAGTGGACCGTGCTGCTGGCGATGGTGGCGGCGGTGTCCCTGGTCACCGGCTACCTCAACGGCCTGGGCCACGCCAGCATCACCACGGGTGTCAACCAGGTGCTCGGGCCCGTGCTCCTGTTCTTCCTCATCGGCGCCGCGGTGCTCGAGCAGCCGGCCCACGTCGAGCTGATCCGTCGGTGGCTGATCGGTCTGGCGAGCCTCGAGGCCGTCATCGCCCTGGCCCAGAAGCTCACCGGGTCCACCCTGCTCTACGCCTCGGACTACGACGGCCAGGTCTTCCGCCGGACCTCCCCGGACCGTTGGATGGGGACGTTCGACCACCCGCTGGTCCTGTCGTTGTTCCTCTGTCTCGCGATCTTCTGGCTCACCGGGCTGCGGCGCACCTGGCTGGCGATGACGTTGATGGTGCTGTTCGCGGGTGGGATCCTGATGAGCCAGTCCAGGGTCGGGACGGGCGTCGCAGTGGCAGGGACCCTGTACTTCGTCCTCCGCGCGAGAGTGCCGCTGGACCGCCGGGTGGCCGTGCTCGTCGTCGTTGTCGCTGCAGCGGCGGTCGCCGTGCGCCTGGGCGTCGTGGACAGCCTGTTGGCGCGCGTGCAGGACGACACGGGTTCGTCCACGGCCCGCAAGCTGGCCCTCGAGTACTTCGCGCAGCACTTCGACGACTACCGGTGGTTCGGCCACGGCCTCAACGCAAGCTTCGACGTCTCGGGCGGAGCCGGGCTGGGAACGAGCTTCGAGAGTGCCTTCCTGATGTACACGATCGACCTCGGCTTCGTCGTCGCCGTGCTGTACTTCGGTGTGATGCTGTGGACCGTGGTGCGTGCCGCGGGTCGGTCGTACCTCCCCGGTATCGCCGGGGGAGCGGCTGTCGCTGTGGTGGTGCCGCAGACGTTCAGTGCGCTGTCGGGAGTGACGGCCGCCCCCGCCCTGGTGTGGACGGCGTGCGCCCTCGCCGGCTTCTGTACGCTCGGCCGCCCCCGCTCGAGCGCCGGCGCCGGACGGCCGCACCCGGTCTCGGCCCGGCGCCAGCACCCGGGGTCCGCACCCCGCTCGCGCGGGCAGGTCCCCGCACCGCAGGGTTCCCCCGTGCCCCGGCGTCCCTCCGTGCCCCAGCACGCTCCCGGGTCCCACCGCGCCCCCGTGTCGGCGCGCCGGTGAGCACGATCAGCGGCACCGCCGCCCGTGGTGCCGGCGTGACCTTCGCCGCCCAGGGCGCCCGGTTCGTCCTGCAGATCGGTTCGTTGGCGGTCTTGTCGCGTCTGCTCACCCCGAGCGAGGTCGGCATCGTGGCGATGGTCACCGCGGTGTTGAACGTGGCCGAGATCGTCCGTGACTTCGGCCTCTCCTCCGCGGCGATCCAGGCGCCGAGGCTCTCGGCCGCGGAGCGGACCAACCTCTTCTGGATCAACCTCGGCATCGGCACCGCCTGCAGCGTGGTTGCTGCCGCCTGCGCCCCGTTGTTGGGCGCCGTCTACGGTGACCCCCGGATCGTGCCGATCGTCCTCGCGCTCGCGTGGCTGTTCGTCGTCTCGGGCGCCAACACCCAGTACCGCGCCGACCTGAGCCGCTCGCTGCGGTTCAGCGCGCTCGCACTCACCGATGTCGCGGCCCAGGTGCTGGGCATCGCGGTGGCGATCGTGTGCGCGGTGAGCGGCGCGGGGTACTGGTCGATCGTCGCCCAGCAGGCGACCTTCGTGGTCACGACTTGCCTGATGAACGTCGCCCAGGTGCGGTGGCGGCCGGGCCGTCCGCGGCGCGACGTGCCGATGCGCCACTTCACGAGGTTCGGGGCCAACCTGCTGGGCACCAACCTCTTGGGGTATGCCGTCAACAACCTCGACAACGTGGGCATCGGCGCGGTGTGGGGGTCCGGTCCCCTGGGGCTCTATAGCAGGGCCTACCAGCTGCTCCAGGTCCCGCTGCAGCAGGTCAACGCCCCCTTGGGACGCGTCGTCCTGCCGATCCTGTCCAAGGTCCAGGACGACCCGGTCCGCTACGAGCGCTACTTCCGCCGGTTCCAGCTCGTGATCTGCTACTCGCTGGGACTGGGGTTCGCGGTGCTCGCAGGGCTCTCGCAGCCCATCGTGGCCATCCTGTTCGGGCCGAGCTGGCAGGGCGTGGCCCCCCTGCTGGGGGTCCTGGCCCTGAGCGGTGTCTTCAAGGGCATCGACTCGGCGAACTACCAGATGTGGGTGTCGCGAGGTTTCGCGTCGCAGCTGTTCAAGTTCTACCTCGTGTCCCGACCCATCATGGTCGTGATGATCCTCGCCGGGCTCCCGTGGGGGCCCTTGGGGGTGGCCGTGGGCCAGCTGGTCGTGGCGGTGCTGCACTGGGCCGTCAGCCTGCGGATCGTGTGCCGCCTCGCCGACATCGACGCCCGACCACTCTTCGCCCAGTCTGCCCGCGCCCTGCTGCTGGTGATACTACCGGCAGGTCTCCTGGCCTGGGTGGGCACGTCGCTGCTCTCCGACCCCGTCGCATCGCTCGCCACCGGGACGGCAATGAGCGTGGCCTGGGTGGCCGTCGCCGCGCTCGTCCTGCCGTGGGTGCGACGCGACCTCGAGCCGGTCGTCGCCACGTCGCGCTCGCTGGCAGCCCGACGGTGACCACTCAGGCGGTGTCGCTGCCCACGCTGTCGCTGCCCGAGTGGCGTCGGTACTCGTAGCGCACGGACCCCCAGGCCCCCAGAAGCAGTCCCAGCCCGCTCGCCACCTCGACCGCTCCGCGCGCGTCGCGCGGAGCGTCGGAGGACGTGCGTGCCACCACTCGTTCAAGGCTGCCGCGCACGATGCGCACGACCCCCCGCGCCGTCAGCTCGAGACGCTTGCGTGCGCGGCGGGCAGGCGTGGCTGCCAACGCCATGCCGACCCGGCTCCAGGTGTTGCTGGTCCTCATCACGCGGGAGAACACCCAGGCCCGGCGGGAGCGCTCGGCGGGCACGTGCTCGGTGACGCCCGCCTCCTGGCACCAACGGATCTGCTCCCCGCGGCTGCGCAGCGAATGGGCCAGCATGGTGTCGCTGCCGCCGCTCAGCCCGAAGGCCTCGTCGAACGAGATCCCGAGGCGCCGCAGCACCGCGAGGTCGAGCAGCAGGTTCGCCGAGCTGGCGCCCGGGTTCACCGAGCCGGTGACCCGTTCGGTGCGGGCGAACACTCCGCTTCCGCGGACCCAGTCGTCGGCGTCCCCGTCGAAGATGCTCGTCACCGGCCCGGTGACCGCGGCGCACCCCCAGCCGACCCATGCGTCGACGAGGGCCTGGAGCCACCCCGGGTCGGGCACCTCGTCGTCGTCGATGAACACCAGGGCGTCTGCGTCCGCGGCTTCGGCGATGCAGCGGTTGCGGGCTGCGGAGATCCCTGGGCGCGGCTCGTGGACGTACGTCACCAGGGGCGAGGCGCCCTCGACCTGCCCACGAGCCGAAGCCTGCGGGTCGTTGTCGACGACGACGAGGCGCGCCGTCGCCCGGTCCAGCTCCTCGACCTGGGCGAGCACGGCCGGGAGCGCGCGCGCCAGGTCGGCCGGACGGCGGTAGGTCGCGAGACCGACTACGACGGAGGGCTGCCCGTCCGGGGCGGGGCGCCGGACGACGCTTGAGCACCTCGGGCCTGGCGGCTCTTGCGACATGGTGCACTCACTCCCTGAAGTCCCCTGATCTGGTCGCGATGCTATCCGGGCCAGAACTAGGATGAGGGCAGGATCCGGTGGCCGCCGGCCGGAGCGACGTGGGGACGGTGCGACAGTGCAGGACCGACGTCCGACCGTCGCCGTCTGGCGTTCGCTGTGGCTCCCACCCTCCGAGACCTTCGTCCGTGACCACGTCCGTGGTCTGCGGCGCTGGGACGCCCTGACGCTCGGGCTCTACCACGAGGATCGCGGCCTGGAGGTCGTGCCGGACGTGGCGCCCTTCGTGCGCCACGGTCTGCGCGCCAAGCTGGTGGGCCCGATGTCCCGACTGGGCTACCCCGGGCTCTACGACGCGACCATCCGGCGCCGGCGGCCAGAGCTGGTCCACGCCCACTTCGGCACCGGTGCCACGGAGGTCCTCCCGGTCGCGCGCCGGCACGGTCTGCCGCTCGTCGTCACCTTCCACGGGCACGACGTGGTCCGCGCTCCGCAGGAGGACCCCACCGGTCGCTACAGCCGACGGCTCGAGGCCGTGTTCGACTACGCCGACCTGCTCCTGCCCGTCTCCCACTACATCGCCTCGCGCCTGGTCGACCTGGGCGCTCCTTCCGACAAGGTCCGGGTCCACTACCTCGGCATACCGCTCGATGGTCGGGCTGCGCCCCGGCAGGTGGAGGACGACAGCCGAGAAGGCCTGCTGTTCGTCGGCCGCCTGGTGCCCCTCAAGGGGGTGGACGACCTGCTGCAGGCCTACGCCATGCTGCCGACCGCGCTGCGGCGCGCCACGCCGTTCCGCATCGTGGGGGACGGGCCGGAGCGTGCGCGGCTGGAGTCCATGGCGGCGCAGGTCCCGGACGGCGACATCACCTTCCTCGGCACCAGGACGCCAGGGGAGGTCCGCGACCTGATGGGCCGCACCCGGGTCCTGGGTGCTCCGTCCAAGGAGGTGCTGCCCGGGGACGCAGAGGCCTTCGGCCTGGTCCTGGTCGAGGCCGCGCTCGCTCGTGCCGCCGTCGTCTCGTATGCGTCGGGCGGTGTCCCGGAAGCGGTGATCGACGGGGTGACAGGGCTCCTGGCCCCCGAGGGTGACGTGGCTGCGCTCGCCGGGCACCTGCAGAGGGTGCTGCAGGACCCTGAGCTCGCGACGGCACTGGGGGACGCCGGCCACGAACGAGTGGTCGAGCACTTCGACGCCGCGCACCAGATTGCCGTGCTCGAGGACCTCTACGACGAGGTGGTCGCCGCCCACCGGCCGCCCCGGGTCGAGGTGACGCGTGGCTGAGCGCCTGACGGTGGCGGTGCCCACATTCCGCCGCAACGACGACCTTCGCGAGCTCGTGCCGCTGCTCGTCGACCACGCCACCGCGTTGCGTGAACGGGACGGTATGGAGGTGCGGGTGCTCCTGGTGGACAACGACCCCGAGGGTGGTGCCCGGCCTGTGGTCGAGTCCCTCGGTCGCGATGACGTGGTCTACGTCCACGAGCCGGAGCCCGGGCTGGCCGCCGTGCGCCAGCGGGCCCTCGACGAGTCGACCTCCTGGGACCTGCTCGCCTTCCTCGACGACGACGGGCGTCCCGCGCCGCAGTGGCTGGCCGCCCTGGTCGACACGTGGCGGCACACGGGAGCCGCCGCCGTGGCCGGCAAGGTGGTGGAGCACTACCTCACCCCGCCGTCGAGCTGGATCGTCGCAGGGGGTTTCTTCCGCAGGCGGTCCCTGCCGACCGGCACGGTCGTCCCCTCCGCCCCGACGACCAATCTCTTCCTCGACCTGCGACAGGTGCGGGACCTCGGCATGGCGTTCGACCGCCGCTTCGGACTCAGCGGGGGCGAGGACACCTTCTTCACCAGCCAGCTCACCGCGCGCGGGGGCCGCATCGTCTGGTGCGAGGAGTCGCAGGTGGTCGACCAGGTCCCGACCGACCGGATGTCGCCCAGCTGGGTCCTTCGGCGCGCGTGGAGCCACGGCAACACCACGGCCATCGTCAACCAGGCGCTCGCCGCGACGGCGCGAGCCAGACATGCAGTCCGGGTGCGGGACGTGGCTGGAGGTGTGCTGCGCTGCCTCGCTGGTCTGGCGCGCTTCGTGCTCGGTGTGGTCACCCGCTCCCAGGAGCGCCGGGCCAAGGGTCTGCGCACTGCGGCGCGAGGCCTCGGCATGGCCTCGGGTTCGTTCGGAGCGGTCTTCGAGGAGTACTCGCGTTGAGGGTCGCAGCGCTCTGCTCACCCCTGCGTGGCTGGTCAGCCGAGTCGGCCGACCGACGACAGGGACCGGCGTTCCAGTCAGGGAAACGCCTCGACGGACCTTCGTGGACATGGCGGTGAGGGACTGGTCCCTGTGCGAGAATGACGCCGTCGTGGTTCGACCCTGATGAGCCCGTCATGGACCTGAGCGGGAGGCGGGCGTGGACCGTTACAGCGTGTGGTCGGCCGTGCGGCGGATGTGGGCGCTGGTCCTCATCCCCGCTCTTCTCGGGCTCGTCGTGGGTGCCTACTTTGAGCTGAGCAAGCCCTCTGCCTACACGGCGAACATCCGCGTCTTCGCCAACAGCGGCGCGGCCGACGGGGTCCAGGTCTCGCAGTCGACGTTGGCTCTGCAGCGCATGGGTTCCTACGTCAAGGTCGCCGACAGCACGGAGTTCGCGCAGCGGCTGGTGACCAGGCTCAACCTGCCAGAGTCGGCTGCCGTGGTGGCGCAACGTATCTCGGCCAGCCTGGAGAAGGACACCGTCATCATGCAGGTCTCGGTGGGTGGCGCGACCAGGGACGAGGCCCTGCGCATCGCCCAGGCCTTCCCCGCGGAGTACACCGACTTCGTGAACGGTCTGGTGGAGGGGACGGTCACCACCAGGAGCCGCGTCGTCTTCACCACGATCGACGGCCCCCATGTCAGCAGGACCACCTCCTTGACCAAGGTCGCGCTCTCGTCGTTGTTCGGCCTGTTCCTGGGGGCCGGTCTCGGGCTGGCCCTCGCCGTGGCGCGGTCGCGCCGTCGCTCGGGTCGTTCACCGGAGGCGCTCGCCACGATGACCGGTGCCGCGGTCGTGGGCATCATCCCCAAGCTCAGTGATGCCGCGATGAGGGATGTCTGGGCGGTCGAGGCGGAGGAGTCGCTGCGTCTGGCCAGCCACCGGCTGGCCCGTAACCTCCCCTACCTCGGTGTGCCCCCCCACGGGGTCATCGTCGTCACCGCCCCCACCAGGGGCGCAGGCACCACCCACGTGGCCGTCGGTCTGGCCGGAGCCCTCGCCCAGCGAGGTCAGCGGGTGCTGATCGTCGATGCCGCCTTCAGCACCGCGTTGTCGGCCCTGCTCGGCGTGGACGTGCCCTTCCCGGCCTCCGCCGTCATCCGCGGTGGCGCGTCGTTGGACCAAGCCGTGGTCCAGGTGCAGCAGCCCCGGCGGATCGACTTCCTCTCCTACGGCGCCAAGCACGGCATGGAACTGTCGCCGGCGGAGCGCGACAACGAGAACGCGATCTTCGACGAGCTCAGGTCGCAGTACGACTCCATCATCGTCGACGCCGCCCCTGTGCTGGCCCGTGCAGAGGCCCCGATCGCCCTCGAGCACGCGGACGCCGTGCTGCTGGTCGTGGACCACCTCGGCAACTCCGCTCAGGTGATCAGAGCGGCCGCAGACGCCCTCGTGGCGATGACGTCAACACCCACCGGGCTCGTGGTGAACAAGGCCGCCCTGGATGCCATCCCTCGCGAGCAGGTCATGTCCGGGGTGGTCCTCTCCGGTGCCACTGCGGGGAACGGCTGACGGCTTGAGCCGGGTGCCGGGCCGGACCGGCTGACCCGTTGAGGCCGTCGCAGGATCAACCGGAGAGGACGGCCGACCTGATCTCGCGCCGGTAACGGCGGGGGTCGAAGCGTTCGACGACCGCCGGCTGCTGCTCGCGCGCCACCCGACCCCAGCGGTCCCAGTCGTGGACCAGGTGGGTGAGGGCCTCCGCCAGCGCGACAGGGTCGCCGGGAGGTACCAGCTGCGCGCCGGCCTGCCCCATGACGGCCTCGGGCAGGCCGCCGCAGTCACTGACGACGACCGGCCGCGAAGCCAGCATCGCCTCGACCGCGGTGTTGCCGAAGGGCTCCGGAAGCACCGAAGGAACGACGACGACGTCGCATTGCGCTAGGGCCGCACCCACGTCGCGGCTGAACGGACGGAAGCGGATGATGCCGGCCTCGTCGAGGTCGCGGTGCTCCTCGTGCAGCTGCTCCTCGAACCACTCGTACCCAGGGAACGTGGAACCCAGGACGACCAGCGAGACCGCCTCGCCACGCTCGTGCATCAGGCGCACGGCCCTGGCGGCGACATCTGGGCCCTTGCGCGGGGAGATCCGACCGACGTAGAGCACGCGCAGGCCCTGCGTGAGCTCGGCGGCCGGGTCGGAGCCACCCGAGTGCGGCAGGACACCGTTGTAGATGACCTTCATGCGAGTCGCCAGGCGGGGCAGGACGTCCGTCAGCACCGTCCCGGAGTAGCGGCTGTTCACGACGACGCGGTGCGCGAGCACGAGGGGGAAAGCGAGGGCCAGCGAGATCGCGGTGCTCGGGTGCCGTTCCGCCTCGTGCACGTGACAGACCGTGCGGTGACCCATGACGCGGGACAGGACGATCCAGGACGGGAGAGTCAAGGTGCTGACGTAGACCGCGGCGCGCGGGAAGTCTCGAAGGAGACGGAGCGTGGGCCAAGCACTGGTCACAAGCGTCGTCGCGAGCCGCACCAGACCTGCCGGCTGCAGTGCTGCCTTGCGAAGGACCGGCATACGCATCGTCCGGACGTCCGCCCCCGACTCCTGCAGGGCCACGGCGAGGGGTCCCTCCCCGGGAAGCACCACGACCACGGGGGTGCCGGAGGACACGAAGCCGCGCACGGTCTCGAGCACCATCCGGTCGGAGCCGTAGAGCTCGGCACCGGGGTGCACCACCACGACCGTCTGCCGTTCGTCCCGTGAGGGACGCAGACGGGTCACAGGTCCCCGACCGAGCGCACCCCGAGCTGCCTGAACCACTTGGGCAGTCCGAGGGCCAGGTAGCCGGCGGTGCCCAGCAGCAGCACGCCGTAGACGGCGAGGAAGGCGGCGGGCCAGGCCCACAGGACGAAAGCGACGCACAGCAGGCCGTAGTCAGTGGGCGCGCTGAGCAGCGAGCGCAGGAGAGGGGCACCTTCGGGGCGCTGAGGCGCTCCGGAAGGCCGGAGCCGGTTGAGCAGGTCGGTCAGGATGTAGGAGAAGAAGAAGGCGTTGGCGACCAGGAGGAACGCGAGGGGGACGAGGGCCCACCTCAGGTCCAGACCGGCGCGGTGCACGCCGATGACGACGGCGATGTGCAAGGCGCTGATCTTGAGGCAGTCGACGACGTGGTCCAACCACTCACCCTGGGAGGATCCGCCACCACGCAGTCGTGCCAGCTGGCCGTCCGCGGAGTCGAAGGCATACCCCGCAGCGAGCAGGACGGGGACGGCCAGGGTCGCGGCGAGCGACCTGCTGGGGCCTAGCGCGACCACGAGGATGCCGAGCAGCGACAGGGCAGCACTGATGGCTGTCACCCCGTTGGGGGTCATCCCCACGTGGTGGGCCCAGGCGGCGATCGCGCGACCCAGTGGCCGGTTGACGAAGCGGGAGTAGGCCGGAGCGCCGCGCATCGGCTTGCCGTGCGACGCCAGGCGCCGGCGGGTCTGACGGATGCTCTCGCTGCCCGCAGGCCGTGTGGGCCGAGAGGTCGCCGTCATGGTGCGAGCACCTCGGAGACCGGTGTGGTGGTGCGCAGGGGCTCCGCCACGCGCCCGGTGGCGAGGTCGGAGCAGAGCTGCTCGTAGGCGGCGGCGACATCGTCCCAGTCGTACCGCTCGGACTCCACGAGGGAGGCTCGGCCGCGGGCCGCGGTGGTCACGGTGTCCCACTCCGCCTCCTCAGCTCGCCGCGCCACATCCTGGGGGGTCGACCAGTACGCCCCGGAGTCGCGCAGCACCTCGCGGTTGAAGGACACGTCGAATGCGTTCGTCGACGCGCCGGCACCCATGGCCCGCAGCAGCGAGGGGTTCGTCCCGCCGACGGAGTGCCCGTGCCAGTAGACGAGCGAGTTGGCATAGAGCTGGTCGAGCAGGTGCTGGTCCCAGACCGACCCGAGGAAGCGGACGCGGTCGTCGGCCGCACCGTGGACCCGTTTCGTGTAGGCCTCGCCGTACGGCGCACCCCCCACGACGACGAGCGGATGCCGAGCACCGCTCGCGGAGTACCCCTCGACGATCTCGGCCACGTGGTTCTCCGGCTCGAACCTGGCCACGACGAGGTGGTAGGCCCGTGGGAGAAGACCCGTCCCCTCAAGTGCCGACGGGTCGGCCGCGACCCGTGGCGCGCCGTAGGAGATGAGCCGAGTAGGCGCTGAGAACTTCTCCCAGTAGTAGTCAGCGATGCCTTCGGCATCGGCGATGAGCGCATCGGACCAGTGGACGCTCATGGCCTCGGCTCGCTGGTAGTACTGCTTGGCGCGGCGTCCCCATTTGGCTCGCTTCCACTCGAGCCCGTCGACGTGGGTGGCCACCGGGATCGCCCGCGCACGCAGCACGGGCAGGAGCGGGGCGTTGGCGGCGTTGAAGACCAACGCCGCGTCGGGCCGTCGGTCCAGGGAGGCGTGCAGCACGGAGAGGGTGGTGTGGCTCAACGTCTCAAGGGCGCGCTGGCGCACGGCCGGGAGGGTGACGAGCCGCATCCCGAGGTACTCGTCGAGGGCCTCCTGCCCAGGCGCGCGACGGCAGTAGACCGTGACCTCGTGACCAGCGCGGACGAGGCGCTGGCCCACCTCCTCGATGGCCGTCTCGAAGCCGCCGTAACGCGCAGGCACTCCGCGCGTCCCGATCATGGCGATGCGCATGCCGGAACCTGTCATCGCCACGTCAGGACGCGGCGGAGTTGAGCACGGCGCGAAGCAGCGTGCTGGAGGTGTGCACGGTGTAGGGGAAGTACGCCACCTCGACACCGACCGCGGAGAAGTCGGACTCCAGCTCGCGGCCCTTGGCGGTGCCCTTCCAGTCGTCACCCTTGAAGATCACGTCGAACGGGTGCTCACGCCAGACGTCGAGCTTGGTGGCGTGGTGCTCGACGACGACCTCGTCGACGAGGCTGATGTGCTGCAGGATGGCGATCCGCTCGGCCAGGGGGATCACCGGGTACTTCGCCTTGGCGCGGAACGCCTTGTCATCGGTGACGACCCCCGCGATCAGCCAGTCGCACTCCTGACGCGCGGCCCGCAGGATGTTGAGGTGACCGATGTGGAAGAGGTCGAAGACCCCCGGCACGTACCCCCGCACGCCGCCGGTGTCGAGCCCTGATTCCTCGGACGGCCGTCCGTGCCGTCGTCCTTGCGTCATCGATTGTTCCTTCCACGCGTCCCTGACCACGTGCCGCGCTGCACCGTTCGTCCATATTGGGTGGCTGACGCAGAAAGAGGATCATGCAGATGCTGTAGTGGCTGGACCGTCACGCGACGCAGACGACCACCACGGCACACGGCGCCACGGCCCCGGTTGCTGCCGGCTGACGCCGCTGTCGGGCGCGGTCGTTAGTCTGGGTGGCGACCCCATCGGTAGCTGCCGTGGGGCGTTCGTGCTGTCCCCCGCTGTCTGCAGGAGCCCTTCTCGATGTCCTTCGTCCCATGACCCTCGCCCCGCTGCTCGACGCACTCGCCACCGACCCCGGTGTCGCTCGTGCTCTCGCCGCGGCCAGCTCCGGCGACCTCTCCGTCGACGTGTCCGCGCCCACGGGTGCCCGGCCGGCGCTCGTCGCCGCGCTCGCCCGCGAGGCCGGTCGCCCGCTGCTGGCCATCACCGCGACGACTCGGGAGGCCGAGGACCTCGTTGCTGCGCTCGGCTGCTTCCTCGACACCGACCGCGTGGCCGACTTCCCGGCGTGGGAGACCCTGCCGCACGAGCGGCTCAGCCCGCGCAGCGACACCGTGGGCAAGCGCCTGGCGGTCCTGCGCCGGCTGCGCCATCCCGACCCCGACGACGCGACGTACGGTCCGCTCGACGTCGTCGTCGCTCCGGTCCGCGCCGTCCTCCAGCCGGTCGCCAAGGGCCTGGGTGAGCTGCGCCCCGTGGCGCTCAAGGCCGGGGACGAGGCCCCGCTGGAGCGGGTCGTCGAGGACCTGGCGGCCGCGGCATACACGCGCACCGACCTCGTGGAGCGCCGAGGTGAGTTCGCGGTCCGCGGTGGGATCCTCGACGTCTTCCCGCCCACGGAGGACCACCCGGTCCGCGTGGAGTACTGGGGCGACACGGTCGAGGAGATCCGCTGGTTCAAGGTCGCCGACCAGCGCAGCCTCGAGGTGGCCGAGCACGGCCTGTGGGCACCGCCCTGCCGCGAGGTGCTGCTCACCGAGGCGGTCCGGGAGCGGGCGGCGGCGCTGCTGGAGCAGCTGCCCGGCGCGGCCGACCTGCTCGGCAAGCTGGCCGAGGGCATCGCCGTGGAGGGCATGGAGTCGCTGGCGCCGGCCCTCGTCGACGGCATGGAGAGCGTCCTGGACACCCTGCGCGAGGACACCGCGATCGTCGTCTGCGACCCCGAGCGGGTGCGCACGCGCGCGCACGACCTCGTGGCGACGTCCCAGGAGTTCCTCGATGCAGGATGGGCCAACGCCGCCGCCGGCAACGCCGTCCCCATCGACCTGCAGGGGGTCCTCGGCACCGCCTCGTTCTGGAGCCTCGCCGACCTGCGCGAGCACGCAGCCGGTGCCCGTATGCCGTGGTGGGACCTCGGCCCGTTCATCGCCGACGAGGAGCTCGCCGACGACGACGCGACGGTCGTCAACACCGGGCTCGAGGAGGCTCCGCGCTACCGCGGCTCGACCCCTGAGGCGGTGGCCGACCTGCGGAAGTGGGTCGGCGACGGCTGGCGGGTCGTCGTCGTCACCGAGGGCCAGGGCCTCGGTCGCCGCGTGGCCGAGGTGCTCGCGGGTGAGTCCGTCCCTGCACGCCCCGACGCCGACCTGTCCGACCTCGCCCCCGGGATCGTCCACCTGACCACGGGTCAGGTCGGGTCGGGGTTCGTCTCGCCCGGCGGGCAGCTGGTCCTGCTGACCGAGACGGACCTCACCGGCACCCCCGGTCAGGGCGGCTCGACCAAGGACATGCGCAAGATGCCGTCGCGGCGGCGCAACCAGGTCGACCCGCTCCAGCTCAAGCCCGGTGACTTCGTCGTCCACGAGCAGCACGGCGTGGGCCGGTTCGTCGAGATGGTGCAGCGCACGGTCGGTGGGGCGACGCGCGAGTACCTCGTGCTCGAGTACGCCGCCTCGAAGCGGGGACAACCTGCGGACCGGCTCTACGTGCCGACCGACCAGCTCGACCAGGTCACCCGCTACGTCGGTGGCGAGCAGCCCACCCTGAGCAAGATGGGTGGCTCGGACTGGAAGCAGACCAAGTCCAAGGCACGGCGCTACGTCAAGCAGATCGCCGCCGAGCTCATCCAGCTCTACAGCGCCCGGATGGCGACCTCGGGCCACGCCTTCGCCCCCGACACCCCGTGGCAGCGTGAGCTCGAGGACGCCTTCGCCTACGTCGAGACGCCCGACCAGCTGAGCTCGATCGACGAGGTCAAGGCCGACATGGAGCGCACCGTGCCCATGGACCGGTTGATCTGTGGCGACGTCGGCTACGGCAAGACCGAGATCGCGGTGCGCGCGGCGTTCAAGGCGATCCAGGACGGCAAGCAGGTCGCCGTGCTCGTGCCGACGACGCTGCTGGTCCAGCAGCACTTCCAGACGTTCTCCGAACGGTACGCGCAGTTCCCGGTGACCGTGAAGGCGCTGTCGCGGTTCCAGAGCGACAAGGAGGCGAAGGAGACGATCGCCGGCCTGGCCGACGGCTCGGTCGACCTCGTCATCGGCACGCACCGCCTGCTGTCCAAGGAGATCCGCTACAAGGACCTCGGCCTGGTCGTCATCGACGAGGAGCAGCGGTTCGGTGTCGAGCACAAGGAGCAGCTCAAGGCCCTGCGCACCGCGGTCGACATCCTCGCCATGTCGGCGACGCCGATCCCGCGCACCCTGGAGATGGCGGTCACCGGCATCCGCGAGATGTCGACGCTGGCCACCCCGCCCGAGGAGCGGCACCCGGTCCTGACCTACGTCGGTGCCTACGACGAGAAGCAGATCGTCGCGGCGATCCGGCGCGAGCTGCTGCGCGAGGGCCAGGTCTTCCTCGTCCACAACAAGGTGTCGAGCATCGAGCGGGCCGCCGGTCGGATCCGCGAGCTCGTGCCCGAGGCTCGGGTGGCCACCGCCCACGGCAAGATGGGCGAGCACAAGCTCGAGGAGGTCGTCGTCGACTTCTGGGACAAGAAGTTCGACGTCCTCGTCTGCACGACGATTGTCGAGACCGGCCTCGACATCTCCAACGCGAACACCCTGATCGTCGAGCGCTCCGACGTCCTCGGCCTCTCCCAGCTGCACCAGCTGCGTGGTCGCGTCGGCCGTGGTCGCGAGCGGGCCTACTGCTACTTCCTCTACCCACCCGAGAAGCCGATGACGGAGACGGCGCACGACCGGCTCCAGACGATGGCCAGCCACACCGACCTCGGCTCGGGCATCCAGATCGCCATGAAGGACCTCGAGATCCGCGGCGCCGGCAACCTGCTCGGTGGTGAGCAGTCCGGCCACATCGCCGGGGTCGGCTTCGACCTCTACGTCCGCCTGGTCGGCGAGGCGGTCGCCGAGTTCCGCGGTGACGGCGAGACGGCGCCGACCGAGATCAAGATCGAGCTGCCCGTCGACGCGCACCTCCCGCACGACTACGTGCCGGGGGAGCGGCTGCGCCTGGAGGCCTACAAGAAGCTCGCCAGCGTGGTCGACGAGGCCCAGCTCGCCGAGATCGAGGCCGAGCTGGTCGACCGGTACGGCGCGCTGCCCGAGCCGGTGCGCAACCTCATGGAGGTCGCGCGCCTGCGGACCGTGGCGCGTGCTGCCGGCGTCGCGGACATCTCGGTGCAGGGCAACTACGTGCGGTTCGGGCCGGTCGAGCTGGCCGAGTCCGCGCAGCTGCGTCTGCAGCGGCTCTACCCCAAGTCGCTGGTCAAGGACCAGGTGCACACGATTCTCGTGCCGAAACCGACGACGGCGAGGGTGGCCGGCAAACCGTTGCGCGACACTGCTGTCCTGCAGTGGGCCAGCGACCTCATCCGGGCCGTGCTGCTGGGCAGCGTCGCCGATGCCGCCCGGGTCGGTACGGCCGGCGCGCGCACGGGTACGGTGTCGGCCAGATGAGTTCGGAGAAAGGGAAGTCTGTGAAGGCACGTCCGGCAGCAATGCGACAGGTCCTGCGTGGTTCGTTCGTGACCCTGGTAGCGGTCGGCGCGCTCGCCGTGTCCGGGTGCGCCTCGGCCGACACGGCCGCGGTCGTCAACGGCCACCGGATCAGCGAGCAGGACGCCCAGGAGGCCTCGCAGCAGATCCTCGCCGCCCAGCCCGACTCAGGGATCACGACGTCCAGCGCGGTCGCCAGCCTCATCATGGCCGGCTTCATCAACACCGTGGCGGGCGAGAACGGCAAGGCCCTGTCCGACTCCGCCGCCCGCACCGCCATCGCGGCGATCCAGGACCCGGCTCCCGCCACCCTCGAGCTGGTCAAGGCGAGCCTGGCCTTCAACCAGATGACGTCGGCGGAGCAGAGCAAGGCGGTCGGCCTCGCCTCGAAGGCCGACATCAGCATCAACCCGCGGTACGGCACGTTCGACCCGAAGAAGATCAGCTTCGACCCGAGCACGCCCAACTGGATCAAGGTCGGCACGAACCCGACGCCGCAGCCCTCCGCGACGCCGCAGGGCTGACCGGGCGGTGCCTGGGCGCCTGACCCTGCTGGTCGGCAGCCCGCGGATCGCTCCCGGGCTGTTCACGCGTGTCGCGTGGCAGACGCTGGATGTCGCCACGGTCATCCTCGCCCGTGACGAGGACGAACCCCTCGCCGACGCCGTGGCGCAGGCGGGGCTGACGGTCCAGCACCTCGGTGAGGTGTCGGCGCCCAGCCTCGCGCGGGACCTGATGGACCGGGCCGCGGCCTCAGCCGTCGTGTGGGTCGCCTCGGCCGACGGCGACCCCGGGCTCACCGACGCGATCGCCTCGGAGGTCTCACGGCTGGGCGAGCCACCCGAGGTCGAGGTGCTGGTGGCGTCCTGGGACGTGCCGGGCTCACGGCTGCTCGACGTCGTCGCCGTGATGGACCGGCTGCGCTCGCCCGGTGGCTGTCCCTGGGACGCCGAGCAGACCCACGAGTCGTTGGTGAAGTACCTCATCGAGGAGTCGTACGAGGCCGCGGAGGCCATCGAGTCCGGTGACCGCGACCACGTCCGCGAGGA
Organism: Pedococcus sp. KACC 23699; assembly: GCF_045348425.1. GTDB lineage: Bacteria > Actinomycetota > Actinomycetes > Actinomycetales > Dermatophilaceae > Pedococcus. Next base: position 1,038,685 of record NZ_CP157483.1, on the reverse strand, counting down.
GCTCGGCGACGTGCTGCTGCAGGTCGCCTTCCAGTCGCGGGTGGCGCAGGAGCACGCGCAGGAACCGTTCGACATCGACGACGTCGCCGGCACCCTCGTCGACAAGCTGGTCCGCCGGCACCCGCACGTCTTCGCCGACGGTGCCGCCAGCACCCCGGGCGAGGTCGAGGCGACGTGGGAGCAGATCAAGGCAGGTGAGCGCGCGGCCAAGCAGGCCCCCGGCCCCGGCGAGCCCGACCACCCTCCTGGTGAGCCCGGGCACGAGGACCTGCTGCACGGCATACCGAGGTCGCTGCCGTCCCTCCTCGCGGCCGACAAGGTGCTCGCGCGCTGGCAGCGGGCCGGGCGCGGTCCGCTGCCCACCGGGGAGGGCGTCGGCAGCGAGCTGCTCGCGCTGGTCGCACGGGCGCGGGCCGAGGGCCTGGATGCCGACGCGGAGCTGAGGGCAGCCGTGGCCGCCCTCGGGACCGCTCACCTGGCCTGAACGCGACACCGGTCAGGGGAGGCTCCCCAGCGGCAGCTGCCGTCCGGTGCTGCTGTCGATCAGCGCGGCACGCACCGCGCGTGCCTCCAGCGGCAGCATGTCGAAGGCGTGCCTGGCCGCCGTGGCCAGGAGCTCCTGCCCGGTTCCGGTGGTCAGGCTGCAGTGCGGCACCCACCGACCCGGCCGGTAGTGCCAGTGCAGGTCGGCGCCGGTGCGGGTGACGGCATCGGCGACGGCGTGCTGACGGTTCAGCAGGGCCGACGTGGAGGCCGCCAGCAACGCCGCCCGTCCCCGCGGGAACAGGCACACGGAGTCGAACCGCAGGTCCACTTCCGGACCACCCGGCAGGGCCGCCACCGCGGCCGCGACGCGCTCCTCGTCGAAGGTGCGCAGCACGGCGTAGGACAGGTGCGGCACGTGACGCCGGTGGGTGTGGGTGAGCAGGGTGCGGATCCCGTCCGCCTCGAGGGCGGACCACAGCTTTCGGACGGCCCGGTCGGTGTCGGGGTCGAAGAGCAGGCAGATGGCGAGTGCCACACCGGTCATCTTCGGGCGTGACCGGTCCTCGGGTCCACCGGCTCCCCCTCTTGCTTGAACTTACAAGCATCCTTAGAGTTCCAAGCATGACCTTGACCGAGCGGGAGCGGGAGATCGTCGACCTGCTGCGCGCCGAGCCACTCCTCGACGCGGCCGCCATCGCCGAGCGCACCGGTTCGACCAAGGCCGCCGTCTCCGTGCACCTGTCCAACCTGACCCGCAAGGGCGCCGTCCTCGGCCGGGGCTACATCGTGCGCCCCGCCGCCCGATCGGTGGTCGTGGTCGGGGGCGCCAACATGGACATCAAGGCCCACTCCACGCTCCCGGCCGAGCTGCGCACCTCCAACCCCGGGGCGACCCTCAGCACCGCCGGCGGGGTCGGGCGCAACATCGCGGAGAACCTCGCGCGCCTCGGCACCCCCACGCACCTGGTCGCTCCCGTGGGCCGGGACGCGTTCGGCGACGAGGTCCTCGCGGCCACCCGCGCCGCCGGCGTCCTCGTCGACCACGTGATCACCTCCAGCGAGCCCACCGGGACCTACCTGGCCGTGCTCGACGCCTCCGGTGAGCTCGTGGTGGCCGTCTCCAGCATGGCCGCCACCGACGGGCTGACCGTCGGCCAGCTCCTGCGGTCGCGGGACCTGGTCAGCCACGCCGACCTGGTGGTGCTCGACGGCAACGTCCCCGAGACGCCCGCTGCCTGGCTGCTCGACCTCGCGGCCGCCGTCGGGGTGCCCGTCGTGCTGGACCCCGTGAGCGTCGCCAAGGCCAGGCCCCTCGCCACGACCCTGACGCCGGAACGGCCGGTCCTCGCCCTCACCCCCAACCTCGACGAGCTGTCCGCGATCGTGGGCGAACCGGTGGCGCAGACCCGGGCGGCGATCAGCCGGGCGGCCCGGCAGCTGCACGAGCGGGGCGTCGAGCACGTCTGGGTGCGCAGGGGAGTCCGTGGGAGCCTGCTGAGCTCACGCTCGCCCGGCGGGCGCACCAGCGTGACGCTGCTGCCCGCCCCGACGAGCGAGGTCGTCGACGTCACGGGCGCCGGTGACTCGATGACGGCGGCCTTCGTCCACGCGCTGCTGCGCGGGGACTCCCCGGCCGACGCAGCGAGCTTCGGCCAGATGGCGGCCGCCCTCACCGTCGCCAGCCCCGAGACCGTCCGACCCGACCTCAGTCCCCGCCTCGTCGACGCCGAGCTGCGCAAGGTGCAGCGCCCCCAGAACAAGGAGAACCCATGATCACCCCACACCCCTCGCTGAGGCTCTCGTCCGAGGTCGCCGAGGCCCTCGCTGAAGGACGCCCCGTCGTCGCCCTCGAGAGCACGATCATCAGCCACGGCATGCCCTATCCCCGCAACGTCGCGATGGCCGTCGAGGTGGAGCAGATCATCCGGGACGGTGGGGCCACGCCGGCCACCATCGCCGTGCTCGACGGCGTGCCCCGCATCGGCCTGGACGCGGACGAGCTCGAGACCCTCGCGACCCACCCCGACGTGGCCAAGGTGAGCCTGCGCGACCTGCCCTACGTCATCGCCCGGCGTGCCCACGGCGCGACGACCGTGGCCGCCACGATGCGTCTGGCCGCGCTGGCCGGGATCCGGGTGTTCGTCACCGGGGGCCTGGGTGGGGTCCACCGTGGCGCCGAGCACAGCTTCGACATCTCGGCCGACCTCACCGAGCTGGGCCAGACCGACGTCGCGGTCGTCAGCGCCGGCGTGAAGTCGATCCTCGACATCGGCCTCACGCTCGAGACGCTCGAGACGCTCGGGGTGCCGGTCGTCGTCCACGGCAGCGACGAGTTCCCGTCGTTCTACTCGCGTTCGAGCGGGCACCGTGCCCCGCTGCGGGCCGACTCGGCCGAGGAGCTGGCCGCGATGATGGCCGCCAAGTGGGACCTCGGTCTCGCTGGAGCCATCGCCGTGGCCAACCCCGTTCCCGTCGACGAGGAGATCCCGGCGGACGAGATCGGGGTGCTCATCGACCGGGCGCTGGCGGAGTGCGACGAGCGGGGAATCCACGGCAAGGACATCACGCCGTTCCTGCTCGGCCGCATCGTCGAGCTCTCCGACGGCCGCTCGCTCGACACCAACATCGCCCTGGTCCGCAACAACGCCCGCCTGGGTGCGGCCATCTCCGTCGCCTACCAGCATCTCGGCTGACGTCGTACTTGGCCGAACACGGCCACACGGAGGCATTCGCCGCATAAGGTGTGGCCTCCGGCCCAGGAGGTTCCATGAACTCGCTCATGCGTCGAGCGGTCCTCGCTTACAGCGCGCGCAACCGAAAGCGCAAGGCTGCAGTCATCGTCCAGTTCATCCGCGAGAACGCCATCACCGACGCGATCTTCGTCGGGAGCGGGATGGGCGCGAACCCCAACGAGGGGATCGTCGAGATGGCCGTGGCCCACGAGGTGAGCGTGCGGGCCGCGTGCGACATCCGGTATGCCGCGACGCCGTGGCCCTTCGTCGTCACCGACGGACGAGCGCTCCCGTACGCCGATGACTGCGTGGACATGGTGCTGTCCAACGCCGTGATCGAGCACGTCGGGGGTCGGGCCGAGCAGGAGACGTTCGTCGCCGAGCAGTCCAGGGTCGCCAGGTCCTGGGTCATCACCACGCCCAACCGGTGGTTCCCCGTGGAGTCCCACACCTCCGCGATCCTCAGGCACTGGTCGCCGACGTGGCGTTCCGCGCGGCCTGAGTTCACCCGCCTGCTGTCGAGGAGGGAGTTCCGCGAGCTCCTGCCGCCCGGGGCGACCGTCCACGGACGGCCCTGGTCGTCGACCTTCATCGGCTTCTACACACGGGACGCCTGACCTGCCCGTCCAGCGTGCGGGTCGGTCGCCGTCGGGAGCCGGAGCAGCGGGTAGCCTCTGGGGGTAATCCTTCGAGCACTGGTTTCGAGCACTGATGGAGATGTCTGTGGCCACCATTGACGCAGTAGGCGCCCGCGAGATCCTCGACTCACGAGGCAACCCGACGGTCGAGGTCGAGGTGGCTCTCGACGACGGCACCATCGCCCGCGCGGCCGTGCCCTCCGGCGCCTCGACCGGCGCGTTCGAGGCGGTCGAGCGCCGTGACGGCGACAAGAAGCGCTACCTCGGCAAGGGTGTCGGGCAGGCGGTCGACGCCGTGCTCGACGACATCAACCCCAAGCTCGTCGGCTACGAGGCCAGCGAGCAGCGGATCATCGACCAGGTCATGCTCGACCTCGACGGCTCGGACAACAAGGCCAAGCTCGGCGCCAACGCCATCCTCGGCGTCTCGCTCGCGGTGGCCAAGGCCGCTGCCGAGTCCTCCGGCCTCCCGCTGTTCCGCTACGTCGGCGGCCCGAACGCGCACGTCCTGCCCGTCCCGATGATGAACATCCTCAACGGCGGCAGCCACGCCGACTCCAACGTCGACATCCAGGAGTTCATGATCGCCCCGATCGGCGCCGACTCCTTCAAGGAGGCGCTGCGCTGGGGAGCGGAGGTCTACCACTCGCTCAAGGGCGTCCTCAAGGAGAAGGGCCTGGCCACGGGCCTCGGCGACGAGGGCGGCTTCGCGCCCAACCTCGAGTCCAACCGCGCCGCCCTCGACCTCATCCTCATCGCCATCGAGAAGGCCGGCTACCAGGCGGGCACCCAGATCGCCCTGGCGCTGGACGTCGCGGCGAGCGAGTTCCACAACGAGGACGGCACCTACCAGTTCGAGGGCGCTGCCAAGACCTCGGCCGAGATGGTCGACTACTACGCGGACCTCGTCGACTCCTACCCCCTCGTGTCCATCGAGGACCCGCTCGACGAGGAGGACTGGGACGGCTGGAAGTCGATGACCGACCGCCTCGGTGAGCGCGTGCAGATCGTCGGCGACGACCTGTTCGTCACCAACCCGGTCCGCCTCCAGCGCGGCATCGACTCCCGCACGGCCAACGCCCTTCTGGTCAAGGTCAACCAGATCGGCTCCCTGACCGAGACCCTCGACGCGGTCGACCTCGCGCACCGCAACGGCTACCGCTGCATGATGAGCCACCGCTCCGGTGAGACCGAGGACGTCACCATCGCCGACCTCGCCGTCGCCACCAACTGCGGCCAGATCAAGACCGGTGCCCCGGCGCGGTCCGAGCGCGTCGCCAAGTACAACCAGCTCCTGCGCATCGAGGAGGAGCTCGACGACGCCGCCCGCTACGCCGGGGCCGGCGCCTTCCCCCGCTTCACGCCCAAGGCCTGACGGCCCCATACGCGATCGGTCGAGGGACACCCATGGCAGGAACAGGACACGGGACGAGCGGGTCGGGCACACCGGCTCGCCGTCCTGCCGCCGCACGGTCGGGAGGTACGGCGCGTGGTGCCGCACGCGGTACCTCCGCCCGCCCGGGTGCGGGGCCCGGACGTTCGCGCGCGACGACGTCCGGGGCTGTCCGCAAGGCCGCCTCCGCGCAGGTCGCGACCGAGCGCAAGGCGTCGAGGACCGTCATGCGGGGCGTGGTGCTCGCGACCATCGTCGTGCTGCTCGCGGTGACCCTCGTCCCGACGCTGCGCTCCTACCTGCGCCAGCAGAACGACATCGCGACGCTGCAGGCCGGCGTCGGCCAGCAGCGCACGGATGTGACCGAGCTGCAGAAGGAGCAGGCCCGCTGGAACGACGAGGTGTATGTCGCGCAGCAGGCCCGCGAGCGGCTCAAGTTCGTCAAGGTCGGCGAGAAGTCCTACACCGTGATCGACGGGAAGCCCTCGGCCAAGGCGCTCCCCGGCGTCGCGAAGGCCCCGTCCGCCTCGAGCGGCCATCCCTGGTACGGCCAGCTGTGGGAGTCGGTCCGCATGGCCGACGCCGGTCCTGCCGCCAACACCTCCACCAGCCCCGCGAAGTGACCGCTCAGTCGCGGGCCGAGCGGCCCACGCAGGCCGACATCGCCGCGGTCGACGTGCAGCTCGGGAGGGTGCCGCGCGGCGTCGTGGCGGTGGCGCACCGTTGTGCCTGCGGTCAGCCCGACGTGCTCACGACCGAGCCACGACTGCCCGACGGGACACCGTTCCCGACGACGTTCTACGCCACCTGCCCCAAGCTCACCGGCGCCATCTCGACCCTGGAGAGCCAGGGTGTGATGAAGGAGATGTCCGACCGCCTCGCCGTCGACGAGGAGCTCGCGCGCCGGTATGCCGCTGCGCACGAGGACTACCTGCGACGCCGGTACGAGCTGGGACACGTCGACGAGATCGAGGGCATCTCCGCGGGCGGCATGCCGACCCGCGTGAAGTGCCTGCACGTCCTCGCCGCCCACTCCCTGGCTGCCGGCCCCGGGGTGAACCCGCTCGGCGACGAGACGCTGGCCCTGCTCGGCGACTGGTGGGCCTCGGGCTCGTGCGTCCCCGACGCGGCCGGCGCGACAGCGTGACGCGTGTCGGCGCGGTCGACTGCGGCACCAACTCGATCCGTCTGCTCGTCGCCGACATCGACCCGGCGACCGGTGCGCTGACCGACGTCCAGCGGCGGATGGAGGTCGTGCGGCTCGGGTACGGCGTCGACCGCACCGGCCGGATCGACCCCGAGGCGATGCGCCGCACCCTGGCCATGGCTGCCGAGTACGCGGGCCAGTGCCTCGAGCTCGGGGCTCAGAGCGTGCGGTTCGTCGCGACCTCGGCCTCCCGCGACGCCTCGAACGCCGACGAGTTCGTCACCGGCGTCCGCGAGGCGTTCGCCCACTACGGCATCGCCCCCGAGGTCGTCTCCGGGGACGAGGAGGCCGGGCTGTCGTTCCGCGGGGCCACCGGTGACCTGCGGGCCGCCGGCATCCCCGGTCCCTACCTCGTCGTCGACCTCGGCGGCGGCTCGACCGAGCTGGTCCGCGGGCTCGACACCGTCGAGGCCGCCCGGTCGGTCGACATCGGCTGCGTGCGCCTCACCGAACGCCACCTGCACTCCGACCCCCCGACCGAGGCCGAGGTCGGTGCCGCCGTGGTCGACGTCGAGGCGGCCATCGACCTCGCCCGGGAGGGGGTCCAGCTCGAGGGTGTCGCCACGCTGGTGGGCCTCGCGGGCAGCGTGACCACCGTGACCGCGCACGCGCTGGGCCTGACGAGCTACCAGCCCGAGCGGATCCACCTGGCCGAGCTCTCCTCGGGCGCGGTCCTGCGGGCCTGCGACGAGCTGCTGGCGATGACGCGCGCCGAGCGTGCCGGCCTCGGCTTCATGCACCCCGGCCGGGTCGACGTCATCGGCGCAGGGGCGCTCGTCTGGCGAGAGGTCGTCGCCCGCCTGGCCGACCTCGGTGTGGACCGCGTCGTCACCTCCGAGCACGACATCCTCGACGGCATCGCGCTGTCGGTGGCGGACGCCGTCGAAGCCGGACGAACCAGCACGTAACCTCCGTTCGCCCACCTCGTTGCCACGGTGTCGCACATCACGCAACGAAGGGTGGTGAGGACGGTCGTCGTCGAGCGCACCCGACCGGTCCAGGACCCGGGGCAGGCAGACCCCGGGCGACTCGTTGCTGCCCTCGTGCCGACCACGCCCCGCTCGCCCCTGGGCCCTGCGACCGGCGGACTGGCCCGCCTCAGCGACAAGACGTACGGGTTGGCGTTCCTGCTCGTCGTCGGCCTGCTGCTCGCCCTGTCGATCGCGTCCTACGCCCAGGTCTTCACCCCGGTCGTGCGCATCACCCTCGAGACCGACCGGATCGGGTCGCAGCTGCAGACGTCGGCGGACGTCAAGGTCCGCGGGGTCATCGTGGGTCAGGTGCGCTCGATCGAGAGCACCGGCAACGGCGCACGACTCGGCCTGGCCATCAAGCCCGAGTCGGTCGACCTCATCCCCGCCAACGTGCACGCCCGGCTGCTGCCCAAGACGCTGTTCGGTGAGCGCTTCGTCGACCTGGTCCCACCCGCGCAGCCATCTGCACCCATCCGTGCCGGCGACGTCATCACCCAGGACCGCTCGAGTGTGGCGATCGAGCTGGAGAAGGTGTTTGCGGACCTGTTGCCGTTGTTGCGGGCGGTGAAGCCGGAGCGGTTGTCGGCGACGTTGAACGCGTTGGCGTCGGCGTTGGAGGGTCGGGGGACGCGGTTGGGTCAGAACCTGGTGTTGGTGGATTCGTATTTCAAGGAGATCAACCCGAAGATGCCGGTGATCCAGGCGGACATCTCGGGGTTGGCGGATCTGGCGAGCACGTATGCGGTGGCGGCGCCGGATCTGGTGCGGGCGGCGTCGACGTTGGCGACGACGAACACGACGATCGTGCAGAAGAAGGATGTGTTGGCGGGGTTCTTGGCGGGGACTGCGGGGTTTGCGAACGAGGCGTCGGGGTTCCTGGAGGCCAATGGGGAGCGGATCATCCGGGTGGGTCAGGTGCAGCGTCCGACGGTGGCGGTGCTGGCGAGGTACTCGCCGCAGTACCCGTGCTTCACGCAGGCGTTGGTGAACTGGCAGCCTCGGATCGACGAGGCGTTCCGTAGCTCGCAGTTCCACATCACGGTGGAGGTGGCGCCGCAGCGTCCGGGGTACACCCCGGGGGAGGAACCCCGCTGGGGGGAGCACCGGCCGGCCAGCTGCGGGCTGCTGCCGAACCCGAAGACCTCCCAGGCCCGCCCGGTCCCGGGCAAGAAGTTCGACGACGGCACCGACAACGTGGGCGGCTACTCCTCGGATCCGCCGTTCTCCGCCCTGCCGTCCCTGTTCACCGGCTCCGGCGGCGCGGCCGTGGCAGACCCGGATGCGGGCCTCGCCGGCACCACCGAGGAGCAGGCCGTCGTCGGTGCCCTGCTGGACCCGGGGCACGGTCCCTCGGCCATCACGACCCTGCTCGCCGGTCCGATGCTGCGTGGCGCGACCGTCTCACAGACACCCGGTCGCTGAGGGGACGACCGCGGCGCGACCGTCACCCGGTCGCTGAGGGGACCAGGGCGGCGAGGCCGCCCCAGACGCTCGACACCACGATGTCGGTGGCGTCCTCCACGCCCACCTCACGGCGCCCGGCGCGCCATACGGCAAGCCGCTCGCACGCGCCGATCACCACCTCGGCATACCCCTCGAGCACCAGGTCGGGGACGCCGGCGAGGGCGGGCGCGGCCCGGAAGGTGGCCACCGTCGCGGCGGACTGCTGCTCGCGGATCGACTCGATGAGGGGGCTGGCCTGGGAGGCGACGGCGCCCTCCTGCTGGATCAGGACGAACGCCGTGGCGTGTCCGTCGATGAAGGTGAAGAAGGCGCGCACCCCGGCTCGGAAGACGTCCTCGAGCGAGGCGTCCGGCCCGACGGCCTCCCACGAGGCCTCGGTCGCCTCCCGCAGCTGGGTGCGGGCACGGGTGATGCACGCCGACAGGAGGCCCTCCTTGGAGCCGAAGTACTCGTAGATCAGTGGCTTGGTCACCCCGACCCGGTCGGCGATGTCCTCCATGGTCGTCGCCTGGTAGCCGCGTTCGGCAAACACCTGCTCGGCGACGGCGAGGATCTGCTCCTCACGCTGGGCGCGGGGCATCCGCACCCGGGTGGGGCGCGTGGCGGGCGGAGCGGGCGTGGGCACGGCCCAACCCTACCGCTACCGTTGGTAACTTACTGATGGTAACTTCGTCGCATGGTCACTCCCCACCACCGGGTCGTCATCGTCGGGACCGGCTTCTCCGGCCTCGGTATGGCGGTTCGGCTCGCCCAGCGCGGTGACGACTTCGTGGTCCTCGAGCGCGCCGAGGACGTGGGTGGCACCTGGCGCGACAACCGCTACCCGGGCTGCGCCTGCGACGTCCCGTCCCGGCTCTACAGCTTCTCCTTCGACCAGAAGCCGGACTGGAGCCGTGACTACGCCACCGCCCCCGAGATCTGGGGCTACCTGCGCGACGTGGTCGAGCGACACCAGCTGCGTGAGCGGATCGTGTTCGGTGCCGACCTGGTGGAGGCGACGTATGACGAGTCGTCGCAACGGTGGTCGCTCACCGCGGCAGACGGTCGCCGATGGACCGCCGACGCCCTGGTCCTCGGGGTGGGCGCGCTGCACGAGCCGTCCCGGCCCGACATCCCCGGGCTCGACGACTTCGCCGGGGCCGTGATGCACACGGCCCGGTGGCCGGAGCGCGACGACCTCGATGGCCGTCGGGTCGCCGTCGTCGGCACAGGTGCCAGCTCGATCCAGCTCGTCCCCGAGCTCGCGCCCCGGGCGACGCACACCACCGTCTTCCAACGCACCCCCGCGTGGACGTTGCCCAAGCGCGACCTGCCCTGGAGCGCGCGGCGGCAGCAGGCGTTCCGGCGGCGCCCGGCCCTGCAGCGCGCCGTCCGCTGGCTCACCTACTGGCGGATGGAGGCCCAGGCTCCGCTCTTCGTGCGGTTCCCCGTCATCGCCAGGGCCGCAGAGCGCATCGCGCGTCGTGAGCTCGCCAAGGCCGTGCGCGACCCGCAGGTGCGGGCCAAGCTGACGCCCGACTACACCCTGGGCTGCAAGCGGATCCTGCTGTCCAGCACCTACTGGCCGGCCTTCGACCGCGACGACGTCGAGCTGGTGACCGAGCCCATCACCCGGGTCGAGCCCGACGCCGTCGTGACGTCGGACGGCGCGCGCCACGAGGTCGACGCGATCGTCCTCGGCACCGGCTTCTCCCTCACCGGGAGCTACGACCGCATGGACGTCCGTGGCCTCGGCGGACGCACCCTCGAGGACGCGTGGTCCGGCGGAGCCCACAGCCACCTCGGTATCACCGTGGCCGGGTTCCCCGAGCTCTACCTCCTGCTGGGCCCCAACACCGGGCTCGGGCACAGCTCGGTCGTGATGATGACCGAGTTCGCCACGCGCTACATCCTCCAAGGTCTCGACCGCGCGCGTGGTGGTGCCCACGTCACCACGGCTGCCGCCCAGGACGCCTTCACCGAGGAGATGCAGCGACGCTCCCGCCACACCGTCTGGGCGACCGGGTGCAAGAGCTGGTACATCGACAAGTTCGGCCACAACACCGCGCTCTGGCCCGGTTCGACCATCGCGTACTGGTGGCGCACCAGGAAGCTGGACGACTCCGTGTTCGAGCCGGTGAAGCTCGCCCCCACCTCTCCCTCAGCAAAGGATTCCGTTGATGCGTAAGACGTTCGAGCCCAAGGTCAGCATCGTCACCGGCGGCGCCTCGGGCATCGGCAAGGCCATCGCCGCCGAGCTCGTCGCCCGCGGTAGCCACGTCGTGCTGGCCGACCTCGACCTGGCCGGCGCGGAGGCGACGGCCCGTGAGCTCGGCCCCTGGTGCTCCGCGGTCGCCCTCGATGTCGCCGACGCCGACGCGGTCCGCGCCGTCGTGCAGGACGTCGTCGCCGAGCACGGGCGCCTCGACGTCATGGTCAACAACGCAGGCATCGGCCTCGGGGGTCTGCTCGAGGAGCTCGACCAGCGGCACTGGGACAAGGCGATCGACGTCAACCTGCGCGGGGTGATCAACGGGGTCACCGCGGCCTACGAGGTGATGCGCGCCCAGCGCAGCGGGCACATCCTCAACACCGCCTCGCTCGCCGGCCTCATCCCGGCGCCGTCGATGCTGCCCTACACGACGACCAAGCACGCCGTCGTGGGGCTCTCGACCGCCCTGCGCGCGGAGGCGGCGTCGCTGGGGATCCAGGTGAGCGTGCTGTGTCCCGGGTTCGTCGACACCCCGCTGCTCGACTCGATGTACGAGGCGCCGGCGAGCTTCGGGGGCAGCAGCGTCCGCTCCCGCGTCCGCATGCTCCAGCCGAAGTTCCTCACCGCGGAGCTGACCGCCAGGCGTGGGGTCGACGGGCTCGCGGCCAACAAGGCCGTCATCCCCGTCGGGGCGATGGCCCACCTCACGTGGCGCGGGCTGCGCTACGTCCCGGCCGTGACCCGCGCGGTGATCCAGCTCCAGGCCACCGGCGCGCGGCGCCTGTCGGCCAGGGGCCGCTGACCCGACCGGATGGCGCGTGCGAGCCCGCAGCGGCGGTGCCACCACGGCATACTGGGCCCGCCCCCGTGGCCCAACTGGCAGAGGCAGGCGACTTAAAATCGCCACAGGTGCGGGTTCGACCCCCGTCGGGGGCACCATCTTCTCGCCCCGGCTCCGCCCCGCCGTCCACAGGACGCGTGCCGCGGGAACTCCGGGGTGGGTCCCGCACGTAGTCTGGGGTGAGCGGCCGACCGCAGGGCCGCACGACGCCCCTCAAGGAGCAACGCATGGCCAGCAACCCGGTGTTCGACCGGATCGACAAGCAGTCCCGTCAGGGTTACGCCGGCTTCGGTCGCGCGCCCCAGCAGCCCACTGGTGCGACGCCCATGGACACCCCGACGCCCCAGCAGCTGCAGGACCTCTACAACCAGCCCACCGCCGGCCCGGCGCAGATGCGTCGCCTGACCATCGACGACGTGGTCATGAAGACCACGGGCCTGTTCGCCATCGTCGTCGTCGTGGCAGTCGTCGCCTGGCAGCTCACGCCGAGCTTCGGACTGCCGCTGATGCTCGGTGGCATCGCCGCGACGCTGGTCCTGGGCCTGGTGATCGCGTTCAAGAAGACGATCAGCGTGCCGCTGATCCTCGCGTACGCCGTCTTCGAGGGCATGCTCGTCGGCTCGATCAGCAACGTCTACGCCGTCAGGTTCGACGAGCCGGGCACGCCGGTCTTCCAGGGCATCGTCGCCCAGGCGGTCCTGGCCACGCTCTCCGTCTTCGCTGGCATGCTCATCGCCTACAAGACCGGGATCATCAAGGTCACGGAGAAGTTCCGCCGCATCGTCACGATGGCGGTCATGGGCTACGCGATCTTCGCGCTGATCAACCTGGTCTACGTCCTGGTCACGCCGGGCTCCAGCTTCGGCATCGGTGGCACCTCTCCCCTCGGCATCGGCATCTCGCTGTTCGCGATCGGCCTCGCCTCGGCGATGCTCGCGGTCGACTTCGACTCGATCGACCGGGCCATCGCCGCGGGCGCCCCGGAGAAGTACTCCTGGCTGCTCGCTCACGGCCTCATCGTCACGCTGGTGTGGCTGTACCTCGAGATCCTGCGTCTGCTCGGACGCCTGCGCAACAACTAGCATTCGTCCGTGCCCACGAGATCGCCTGTCCCGCAGGAGGTCTCGGACGCACTCCAGCGCGTGGTCCGACGGTGGCAGCAGCTGCCGTTGGACCACGCGCTTCGCTGTGCCCCGGCCGTCCGCGCCCTGCTCGCCGACCTCGCCGGTGACGACGCCCCGCTGCTCCCCGACCTCGGGCCCGGCGTGCTCATGGACCAGCTGGCCGTCCTCGTGTTCGACGCCTGTGCAGCAGGAGGCCCCGGGGTCGACTCGTTGCCGAGCCGTCTCCGGGGCCTCCTGGCCGGCCTCAGCTGAGACGTTCGTAGATGATGGCCATGCCCTGGCCGCCACCGACGCACATCGTCTCGAGCCCGAACTGTCCGTCGCGCGAAGCCAGCCCGTTGAGCAGCGTCGTCGTGATGCGGGCACCGGTGGAGCCGAACGGGTGACCGAGCGCGATGGCCCCGCCGTGGACGTTGAGCTTGTCGAAGTCCATGCCGAGCTCGTCGGCGGAGGGCAGCACCTGCGCCGCGAAGGCCTCGTTGATCTCGTAGAGGTCCATGTCGCCGATGGTCATGCCGGCGCGGGCGAGCGCCTGGCGCGACGCCTCGACCGGGCCGAGGCCCATGATCTCGGGCGACAGGGCGGACACGCCGGTCGAGACCACACGCGCCAGCGGGGTGAGGCCGAGCTCCTTGGCCTTGGTGTCGCTCATGACGACGACCGCGGCAGCGCCGTCGTTGAGGGGGCAGCAGTTGCCGGCGGTGATGGTGCCCTGCTCGCGGAACACCGGGTTGAGCCCCTGCAGCGCCTCGAGCGTGACGCCGGCACGGGGGCCGTCGTCCTTGCTGACGACGGTGCCGTCGGCCAGGGTCACCGGGGCGATCTCGCGCTCGAAGAAGCCGTCGGCGATGGCCTTCTCGGCACGGTTCTGGGACGAGACGCCCCACTCGTCCTGGCGTTCGCGGCTGATGCCCTTGAGCGTCGCGACGTTCTCGGCGGTCTGGCCCATCGAGAGGTAGACGTCGGGGACGATGCCCTGCTCGCGCGGGTCGGTCCACGTCTCGTTGGACTTGGCGATGGCCTCGCTGCGCTCCTGCGCGGGCTTGAACACCGGGTTCTGGTCGTCGCCGGCCGAGCCGCCCGCGCCCGACCAGCTGGTGTACTGCGACACGCACTCGACACCACCGGACAGGAAGATGTCGCCCTCGCCGGCCTTGATCGCGTGGTAGGCCATGCGGGTCGTCTGCACCGACGAGGCGCAGAACCGGTTGATCGTCGACCCCGGCAGACCGTCGAAGCCGGCCAGCACGGAGACGACGCGGGCCATGTTGGACCCGTGGCGGCCCGACGGCTCGGCGCAGCCCCAGTAGAGGTCCTCGACGAGCGTCGGGTCGAGCTCGGGGATCTTGGCCAGCGCGGCGCGGATGACCTGCACCGACAGGTCGTCGGGGCGCACGTCCTTCAGCGAGCCCTTGAAGGCCCGGCCGATCGGCGTACGGGCGGTGGAGACGATGACGGCTTCGGTCACGGGGGTTCCTCCTCGTCGAGGGGCGACCGCGGGATAAGCGATCGCTTAGTCAGCCTCGATGGTATGCCGTGGGGCCGGGCCGGGCCCGGGCGCGGGTCGCCCGGTGTGGCCTTGCTCTCGCCGGAGGACGCATCGCCCGCGTCGTCCTGGCGGTCCGGGACGGGGTCGTGGGGTCGGCGCAGCAGCTTGGCCCAGCGGCCCCGCGGTCCGCGCGCCTGCCCGGCGATCTGGGTCGCGCTGACCTCGGTGCCGGGGTCGCGTACGGCATACGTGGCAGCGACGGCCACCGGACCTACGCCTTCGCCGCGACGGGTGTCGGGCAGGCGGTCGTCGGCGGTCTCGCCCGACCAGACGCCGAGGGCGGCGTAGACGCTGGGCAGCAGCGCTGCGGCGGCCCGCGCGTACCCGGCGGGCGAGGGGTGGAAGCGGTCGGCGCTGAACATCTCCTGCGGCCGTTCGTAGAACTCGGGACCGAGCAGGTCACCGAGGGAGACGGTGCGGCCGCCGGCCTCGACCACGGCCACGGTCTGGGCTGCGGCGAGGTCGCGGGACCAGCGGCGGCCGATGAGGCGCAGCGGCTGGGGGATGGGTTCGATGGTGCCGAGGTCGGGGCAGGTGCCGACGACGACCTCGGTGCCGAGCTCGCGCAGGGACCGGACGACCGTCTCGAGGTGCCGCACCGCGATGGCCTTGTCGATCCGGTGGGTCACGTCGTTCGCGCCGATCATGATGACGGCGACGTGCGGTCGGGCGACGCGGTCGAGGGCGTTGGCGAGCTGCAGCTCCAGGCCGGAGGACTCGGAGCCGATGACGGCGGTGTTGGTGAGATGCACCGGCCGGCCCGTGAGGGCGGAGACACCGTTGGCGATGATCGCCCCGACGGTCTGGTGGGGGCGGTCGGCGCCCATGCCGGCGGCGGAGGAGTCGCCGAGCACGATGAGCTCGACTGGCTCACCGGACCCTGCGCCATACGTGCCGTTGTCGTCGGGCGCACCGTCGAAGGGCTGGCCGACCAGGCGCCGCGCGATGCCCGCCTCGACCCGCAGGACGCCGTAGCCCACCGCACCGAGCGCCGTGAGGCCCGCCGCGAGGCCGCCACCACCGTACGCCGCGGTGGCGGCGATCCTGCGTGCCCTTCTTGCCCGGCCCATCGCTGTCCTCCTTGCTGTCCTGCCCTCACCTGCTGTAGTTCGAAACGCCCTGTCTCACCTCAGCGTGCCCCACCGGGCGTGGTCCGACCTCCCTCAACGGTCTGAGAGGATGAGTCGGTGAAGTACGCAGAGCACATCGCCGACCTCGTCGGGAACACGCCCCTGGTCAAGCTCAACTCGGTCACCGAGGGCATCTCGGCCACCATTCTCGCGAAGGTCGAGTACCTCAACCCCGGCGGGTCCGTGAAGGACCGCATCGCGCTGAAGATGGTCGAGGCCGCGGAGGCATCCGGCGAGCTAAAGCCCGGCGGGACGATCGTCGAGCCGACCTCCGGCAACACCGGTGTCGGCCTGGCGCTCGTCGCGCAGCGCAAGGGCTACAAGTGCGTGTTCGTGTGCCCCGACAAGGTGAGCCAGGACAAGCGCGACGTGCTCAAGGCGTATGGCGCCGAGGTCGTGGTGTGCCCGACCGCCGTGGCTCCCGACCACCCGGACTCCTACTACGAGACCTCCGACCGCCTCGTGCGCGAGATCGAGGGTGCGTGGAAGCCGAACCAGTACGCCAACCAGAACGGGCCGGCCTCGCACTACGAGTCGACCGGGCCCGAGATCTGGAACGACACCGACGGCCTGGTGACGCACTTCGTCGCCGGCGTCGGGACCGGCGGCACGATCACCGGCACGGGTCGCTTCCTGCGTGAGGCCTCGGCCGACCGCGAGGGCGGGCGCGTGCAGATCATCGGCGCCGACCCCGAGGGCTCGGTCTACTCCGGCGGCACCGGGCGCCCCTACCTCGTCGAGGGCGTCGGCGAGGACTTCTGGCCGACCGCCTACGACCCGGAGGTCGTCGACGACGTCATCGCCGTCAGCGACGCCGACTCGTTCGAGATGACCCGTCGCCTCGCCAAGGAGGAGGGCCTGCTCGTCGGCGGCTCCTGCGGCATGGCGGTGGTCGCGGCACTGCGTGCGGCCAAGGACCTGCCGGCCGACGCCGTCGTCGTCGTGCTGCTGCCCGACAGCGGCCGCGGCTACATGTCCAAGATCTTCAACGACGACTGGATGAACTCCTACGGGTTCATGCGCACCGCCGGCCAAGCCACCGTGGGCGAGGTCCTGCACAACAAGGCCGGTGACCTGCCCGCCCTCGTGCACACCCACCCGACCGAGACGGTCCGTGACGCCATCGAGATCCTGCACGAGTACTCCGTGTCGCAGATGCCCGTCGTCGGCGCCGAGCCCCCCGTCATGGCGGGTGAGGTCGCCGGTTCGGTGAGCGAGCGCGCGCTGCTCGAGGCGCTGTTCAACGGCTCCGCCCACCTGACCGACCCGGTCGAGAAACACATGGAGCCCTCGCTGCCGCTCGTCGGCGCCGGTGAGCCGGTGTCCGTCGCCCGGCACGAGCTCGAGAAGTCGGACGCCATCATGGTCGTCGAGGACGGCAAGCCGGTCGGCGTGCTGACCCGCGCCGACCTGCTCCTCTCCCTCGTCGACTGACCGTCCAGCCGACAGACCCTGTTCCACCGCGAAGGGTGGGAAGGTGCCCCATCCGTGTCCATGGATGCGGCACCTTCCCACCCTTCGCCAGTTCCGCGGGGCTCAGCGCAGCCGGCGGGCCATGTCGGCGCGAGGCGCCGGTGCGCGGTCGGGGTGCAGGATCCCGGCCAGCGCCTCGACCCCGTCGACGAGGCGAGGTCCGGGGCGGGCGAAGCTCGCGTTCGCGTCCACCGCCCAGACCGGTATGCCGTTCGGCAGCTCACCGGAGGCGATCGCCGCCTGCGCGAGCGTGGTCGACCCCTCGAGGTCGTAGCCGCAGGGGGCGCACACGATGACCTCGGGTGCGCTGTCGCGAACCGCGTCCCACGTCACCCGCACCGACTTCTCGCCGGCGTCGCCCAGGGCGTTGGTGCCGCCGGCCACGGTGACCATCTCGGGCACCCAGTGCCCGGGGGCGAAGGCCGGGTCGGTCCACTCCAGGACCAGCGCGCGCGGCCGGTCCGCGCCCCATACCGAGTCCTGCACGGCGGCCAAGCGCTCCCGGAGCCGGCCCACGAGGGTGGCGGCGGTGTCGGCGCAGCCGCTGGCGGCGCCGAGGGTGAGCACCGAGGTGAGCACCTCGTCGAGGCAGTGCGGGTCGATGGTGAGGACCTCCGCACGGCAGCCGAGGTAGGCCAGGGCGTCGTCCACGACGGACACGTCGACCGCGCACACGGCACACAGGTCCTGGGTGACGACGAGGTCGGCGTCGAGCTCCGACAGGGCGCCGCCGTCGAGGTGGTAGAGGTCCTCGCCGGCGGCCATCGCGCGGCTCACGAAGGCGTCGATCTCGTGCGGTGGCAACCCCTCCGGGATCGCGGTGGTCGAGACGATGCTGCGCTTGCGAGCCTCGGCGGGGGTGTCGCACTCGAACGTCACCCCGACGACCTGCGGGCCGGCGCCGACGGCGAAGAGGATCTCCGTGGTCGACGGCAGGAGCGAGACGATGCGCATGTCCCGACCCTACGGGCAGGCATGCGGACCCCGGTGGGGCCGGGTTAGGGTCGAAACGTGGAGCGGTGGGAGTCGCCCGTGGAGAAGGCGATCCGGGAGGCGCAGGAGCGCGGGGAGTTCGACAACCTGCCCGGCGCCGGGAAGCCCCTGCGCAGCCTCGGCAACCCCGAGGTCGAGGACCCGGACTGGTGGGTCAAGAGCCTGGTCGAGCGGGAAAACCTCGACATGTCCGGGGCGATGTCGCCCGCGATGGCGCTGCGCAAGGAGTCCGCCGGTTTCCCCGAGTCGCTGCTGGACCTGCGCACCGAGGAGAGCGTGCGCGCGGTCCTGGCCGACTACAACCACCGGGTGCGCGAGGACCGGCTGCGTCCCGGCGTGGGACCGCGTTCGCCCGTCTGGGCGCGGATCGTCGACGTGGACGAGATGGTGGACCGCTGGCGCGAGCTGCGGGAGTCGCGGCGGCAGGAGTCCCTCAGGGCTGCAGCCGAGGCCGCGGCCGTCACGGCGGCCGATGCATCGCGGGCAGCCCGACGCGCCCGAGGCTCCTGGGTCCGACGGCTGCTGGGACGGTCGTGAACACCGCGAACCCGAGGTAGGGCCACAGCCGGACCCAGCGGGGCGTCGCAGAAATGTCCGTTTGGTTGGTATCAGGCGCGCCCCGGCGCGGATGTCCTCCAACACCGCGAGCCGATGATGGTGTCCGTCTACGGTCTGCGGGTGACCACTCGTACCAAGGCCTTCGCCGCTGCCCTCGTCCCGCTGACCCTCGCCGCCGGCACCGTCGTGACGGCGGCGCAGCCCGCTGGGGCCGCGGTCCCGGCCATCCGGATGACGACGATCCAGTACGACTCGCCCGGCGCGGACAACGGCTCCAACACCAGCCTCAACGCCGAGTGGGTGCGGATCACCAACACGACCGCGCAGAACTGCTCGCTGTCCGGCTGGACCCTCAAGGACAAGCAGGGCTTCACCTACCGGTTCCCGACGTTCACCCTCAAGGCGAGGGCGTCGGTCGTCGTCCACACGGGCAAGGGGTCCGCCACGAGCACCAACCGCTACTACAACCGCAGCTGGTACGTCTGGAACAACACCGGCGACACGGCCTACCTGCGTGACTCCAAGGGCGTCCTCAAGGACTCCTGGGCGTTCAGGGATGCCAGCGCCGCGGCCTACCGGGTGAGCCGCTGACCGTCAGCCGCCTGCGCCGCTGACGGTCAGCCGCTTGGACTGTTGACCGTCAGCTGCCGGAGGAGTCGTTGACGCGCAGCACGCTCTCCTGCGAGGGGAGCTGGTCCTGCTTCACCAGGCCGACCGGGCAGGTCATGCCGTTGGGACCGTGGTTGCAGTAGCCGCCGGGGTTCTTGTCGAGGTACTGCTGGTGGTAGTCCTCGGCGTACCAGAACGGGCCGGCGTCCTCGGCCGACCGCAGCTCGGTGGTGATGGTGTCGTAGCCGTGGTCGGTCAGGACCTTCTGGAACGCCTCACGGGTCGCCTCGGCGGCGCGCTGCTGCTCGGGGGTGGTCCAGTAGATGGCCGAGCGGTAGGCCGTGCCGATGTCGTTGCCCTGCCGGTTGCCCTGGGTCGGGTCGTGGTTCTCCCAGAACTCCTTGAGCAGCAGCTCGGGGCTCGTCTGCTCAGGGTCGTAGGCCACGAGGACCGCCTCGGTGTGGCCGGTCCGGCCGGTGCAGCTCTCCTCGTAGGTGGGGTTCGGCGTGAACCCGCCCATGTAGCCGGCAGCGGTCGTGACGACGCCGGGCTGGCGCCAGAAGATGCGCTCGGCGCCCCAGAAGCAGCCCATGCCGATGTAGAGCACCTCGGTGCCGTCCGGCCACGGGCCCTCGAGCGGGGTCTTCAGGACGGTATGGGTGCCGTCGAGGTGGAACGGGCGCGTCGAGCGGCCGGCGAGGGCCTCCTCGGCGGTGGGCAGCGTGGTCTTGGCTCGCGATCCGAATATCACGGTGGCTACAACGCCCGTTCGCGCGCGGCTGTTCCTCGCGGCGCCTGATGACAGCGATGCGCCAGACCCTCGAGCATCACGGTGAACTCGGTGGCCAGGACGGGGATGTCGCGGCAGGCTGTGCCTGTGACCACCGCCGACGACGTCCGGATCCGTACCGTCAGCGGGCTCGACCCCGCGCAGGACGACCTCTTCCGCGCGTGGGCTGCAGTCTTCGAGGCATCGAACCAGCACGCCCTCGGGGACGAGCACTCGAGCTGGGGCGTCGAGGAGCTGCGCGAGCTGGAACGCAGCACCGAGCGGCGGCGTCTCGGCTGGGCGGCCATGGCGGGGGACGTCGTGGCGGGTGCCGTCGCCGTGACCTTCCCGCAGCACGACAACCTGACCGTGGCCGAGATCGGTCTCGCCGTCCACCCCGACCACCGCCGGCGCGGCCTCGGCTCGCGACTGCTGGAGGTGGCCGAGGAGGTCGCTCGTGACGAGGGTCGCTCGGTGTTCGTGGCTGAGACGGAGTGGCTCGCCGACAGTCGCGACGTGGGCGGGGAGGAGTTCGCCTCGCGTCAGGGGTATGCCGCTGCGCAGACCGTGCTGCGCAGCGCCCTCGCGCTGCCGGCGGACCGCGACCGCCTCGAGGCCCTGCTCGCCGCCCCTGGCGCCGACGGCTACACCACCCGGACGTTCTCGGGCGGCATCCCGGAGGACTTGCTGGACGGACGGGCCGAGCTCAGCCGGCGGATGAGCACCGACATCCCACTCGGCGAGCTGCAGCTCGAGGAGGAGGTCTGGGACGCCGCACGGGTGCGGGGAACCTACGACCGGATCGCCGCCATGAACCGGCGGGTGGTCGACACCTTCGCCGTGGAGGAGGCGACCGGTCGCCTGGTCGGCTTCACCCAGGTCCAGGTGGGCGAACCCGCGGACCTGGGGTACCAGCAGGACACCTTGGTGATGAGGGAGCACCGTGGACATGCGCTCGGTCTGAGGCTCAAGGCCGCGAACGCGCTGGCCCTGATGGCCGAGCTCCCGGACGTGACCCGCATCCGCACGTGGAACGCTGAAGACAACCGGCACATGCTCGCGGTGAACCGTGAGCTGGGCTACGCCCCCGACGCGTGGCTGCGCGAGTGGCAGAAGGTCATGCCGTGACAACCGTGGTGACGTCGATCCACATCGCTCCGGGGACGCGGCTGCCGACCAAGTCGGTCGATCACGTCGAGGCGGAGGCCGGGCGGGGACTCGTGGGTGACCGCTACCACGGCAGCCGCCACCGGCACGTGACCGTCCAGGCGCAGCCCGACCTCGACGCCGCGGCGGCCGACCTCGGCGCCCCCGTGCCCGCGGGCTCGACCCGGCGCAACGTGACCATCTCGGCGGGCCCGGTCCCGACGAGGCCCGGGACACGGTTGCGGGTCGGCGACACCCTCCTCGAGGTGGTGCGCCTCGCCGCTCCCTGCCGGCTGATGGACGACCACATCGGGCCCGGCGCGATGCGCGCCCTGCACGCCCGCGGAGGCGCGGTCTTCCGCATCCTCGAGTCGGGCTCCATACGGGTGGGCGACGTCGTCGAGGTCCTCGAGGCCGCCGACACCGCAGGGGAGCCGTCCCCAGGGAGCCGTTAGCCTTGGCGCCATGAGCGAGCAGCAGCACAGCAGCCACACCGACGCGGGCGGTTTCTCCACCCGCGCGATCCACGCGGGCCAGGAGCCGGACGCCGGCACCGGTGCGGTGATCACCCCGATCTACCAGGTGTCGACCTACAAGCAGGACGGCATCGGCGGGTTCCGCGGCGGCTATGAGTACAGCCGCTCGGCCAACCCCACGCGCACCGCGCTCGAGGAGTGCTTCGCCGCGCTCGAGGGTGGCGAGCGCGGGTTCGCCTTCGCCTCCGGCCTCGCCGGTCAGGACACCGTGCTGCGCGCCCTGCTCACGCCAGGCGACCACGTCGTCGTCCCCAACGACGCGTACGGCGGCACCTACCGACTGTTCAACAAGGTGCTCGTGCCGTGGGGGGTCGAGCACTCGATCGCACCGATGGGCGACCTCGACGCCGTCCGCGCAGCGATCCGCCCCGGCCAGACCAAGCTCGTCTGGGTCGAGACCCCGACCAACCCGATGCTGGGCATCGCCGACATCGCGGCCCTCGCCGAGGTCGCCCACGCCGCCGGCGCGCTGCTCGTCGTCGACAACACCTTCGCCTCGCCCTACCTCCAGCAGCCGCTGTCGCTCGGCGCCGACATCGTCACGCACTCGACGACGAAGTACTGCGGTGGCCACTCCGACGTCGTCGGTGGCGCAGTCGTCGTGGGCCGCGACATCACGGTGAAGGGGTATGAGGACGCCGTGGATCGCGTTGCGTTCCACCAGAACTCGCTCGGCGCCGTGGCCGGCCCGTTCGACGCGTGGCTGGTGCTGCGCGGGCTCAAGACCTTGGCGCTGCGCATGGAGAAGCACAGCGACAACGCCGAGCGCGTCGTCGATTTCCTCCTCGGTCACCCGGCCGTGAGCGCCGTGCACTACCCCGGTCTGGAGAGCCACCCCGGCCACGAGGTCGCGGCCCGGCAGATGAAGCGGTTCGGCGGGATGATCTCGTTCCAGGTCCGCGGCGGCGAGGACGTCGCCGTCAAGGTCTGCGGCGAGACGCAGGTCTGGACCCTCGGCGAGTCCCTCGGCGGCGTCGAGTCGCTCATCGAGCACCCGGCCCGGATGACGCACAGCTCGGTGCGTGGCACGGAGCTCGAGGTGCCGGCCGACCTGATCCGCCTGTCCACCGGCATCGAGGACGTCGAGGACCTCATCGGGGACCTCAAGCAGGCCCTCGACCGGCTCGGCTGAGCGACGGGCGACCCCGTGGCGCAGCTGCTCTGCGTCGACTTCGGCTCGACGTTCACCAAGGCCGCGCTCGTCGACTCCTCGGGCGAGGTGGTCGCCACCGCGGCCACGCCGACGACGATCGGCACCGACGTCCTCGACGGCTACCGCCTGCTGCGTGAGCAGCTCGACGTCCACGGTGTGGTCGACGAGGTGCTCGCCTGCTCCAGTGCGGGTGGGGGCCTGCGGCTCACGGTGGTGGGGTACGAGCGAGAGGTGACCGCCCAGGCGGGCTACCGCGTCGGACTCAGCGCCGGCGCCCGCGTCTCCCACCTCGTCGCCGGACCCATGTCGGGCGCGGACCTCGCGGAGCTGCGGGCCACTCGACCCGACCTCGTGCTGCTGGTCGGTGGAACCGACGGCGGCAACGCAGAAGTGTTGCTGCACAACGCATCTCGTATGGCGCGTGCTCGCCTCGGTGCGCCCGTGGTCGTCGCGGGCAACCGCGAGGCCCAGGCGGAGGTCGCCGAGGCGCTGGAGTCGACCGGCCGCCGGTTCACCCTCGCCGACAACGTGCTGCCCTCGATCGGGGTCATCGCACCGGAGTCGGCCCGGGCCGCGATCCGGGCCGCGTTCCTCGAGCACGTCATCGGCGGCAAGGGGCTGTCGCGCGGTCCCGAGTTCGCGGCGATGGTGCAGGCGCCCACTCCTGACGCGGTGCTCGACGGGGTGGAGGTGCTCGCCGAGCAGCTCGACGGCGACGTGATGGTCGTCGACGTGGGCGGTGCGACGACCGACGTCTACTCCGCCCTGCGCCCGCAGGGCGAGGACGCCGGCCTGGCCAAGGACGTGGTGGCGCCGCTGTGGCAGTCGCGGACCGTCGAGGCCGACCTCGGCATGCGGTGGAACGCCGTGGGGGTCGTCGAGGCAGCAGCCCGCGAGCACGTCGACGTCCCCGAGGGCCTCGAGGCATATGCCGCGAGGGTCGCCGCCGACCCGGCGCACCTGCCCGTCGACGCCGTCGAGCGTGGCCACGACCTCGCCCTGGCCCGGGCCGCGGCCCTCGTCGCCGTCCGCCGCCACGCCCGGCCCTCGGGTCCCGGTGCGAGCGCCAGGCCCCTGGCCGACGTCGCGGTCGTCGTCGGGTCGGGCGGGGTGCTGCGGCACGCGGACGAGGACGGGCGGGCCCACGTGCTGGGAGCCGTCGCCACCGACCACGCCGGGGGCTGGAAGGTGCCGCGGGCCGCTGCGGTGGTGACGGACGCGGCATACCTGCTCTTCGCAGTCGGGCTGCTTCGCAGCAGCCACCCCGACACCGCGCGGGCGCTGGCCCGCGCCGTGGTGGGGGAGCACGGTCGGCATCCGTCCGAGGTGGCCGCGCCCGGGCGATAGCCTGCCGCCATGGCATCACCGTTGCTGTCCGTCTCCCTCGACGACGTCCACGCTGCGCAGGACCTGCTCAGCGGTGTCGTCCGTCCCACCCCGCTGGAGTACAGCCGCGCGCTGTCGGACCGCGTCGGCTCCGAGGTCTACCTCAAGTGCGAGAACCTCCAGCGCGCCGGGTCGTTCAAGATCCGCGGCGCCTACACCCGTATGGCGCGGCTGAGCGACGAGGAGAAGGCCCGCGGCGTCGTGGCCGCCAGTGCCGGCAACCACGCCCAGGGCGTGGCGCTCGCCGGCCAGCTGCTCGGCATCGACGTCAAGGTCTACATGCCGCACGGGGCGCCCATGCCCAAGCTCATCGCGACCCAGGCCTACGGCGCGACCATCGAGCAGGTCGGCACCACCATCGACGAGTGCCTGGTGCAGGCCCGCGCGTGGGAGGCCGAGACCGGGGCGGTCCTCATCCACCCGTTCGACCACCACGACATCGTCGCGGGCCAGGGCACCGCGGGCCTGGAGATCCTCGACCAGTGCCCCGACGTGAAGACCATCGTCGTCAGCACCGGCGGGGGTGGGCTGCTCGCCGGGATCTCGGTGGCCGTCAAGGCTGCTCGCCCGGACGTGCGCATCATCGGGGTCCAGGCCGAGCAGGCCGCGGCATACCCGTTGTCGTTGGCGGCCGGGAAGCCCGTCGCGTTCGAGAACATGCAGACGATGGCCGACGGCATCGCCGTCGGCATGCCCGGTGACGTGCCCTACGCGCTGGTGCGCGAGCTCGTCGACGGGATGGAGACGGTCACGGAGGAGGAGCTGTCGCGCGCGCTGCTGTTCGTCCTCGAGCGGGCCAAGCTCGTCGTCGAGCCGGCGGGAGCGGCCGCGGTCGCGCACCTGCTCGGACGGGCCGGGCAGCACCTCGACGGACCGGTGGTCGCGGTCCTGTCCGGGGGCAACATCGATCCGATCCTCCTGCTGCGCATCATCCGGCACGGCATGGCCGCCGCCGGGCGCTACCTGCAGTTCCGGGTGCGTGTCTCCGACCGCCCGGGCCACCTCGCCCGGCTGCTCGCGGACTGCGCCGCGGTCGACGCCAACGTCCTGGAGGTCGAGCACATCCGCACCGGCACGACGATCACCGTCGACGAGGTGGAGATCGGGTTGCAGCTCGAGACCCGCGGCCAGCAGCACTGCGAAGAGGTGCTGCGCACCCTGCGCGGCAAGGGCTACCAGCTCAAGTTCGGCTGACCGGTCCCACCGCGCCACCACGGGCGGCACGACGAAGGGCCGCACCCGGTGGGGTGCGGCCCTTCGTCGACGTACGGGGGTGAGGATCAGGGCACGTGCGGCTTGGCGCCCTTGATGGTGACCTCGATCTTCTTGCCGTTGGGCGCCGAGTACGTCGCCTTGGCGCCGACCTTCTTGCCGTTGATGGCCGCGCCGAGCGGCGACTTCTCGCTGTAGACCTCGAGGTCGGTGCCCTCGGCGATCTCGCGCGAGCCGAGCAGGAACGTGATGTCGTCGCCGAACATGGCGACGGTGACGACCATGCCGGGCTCGACGATGCCGTCGTCTGCGGGCTTGGTGCCCACGGTGGCGTTGTCGAGCAGCTGGGTCAGCTGGCGGATGCGGGCCTCCATCTTGCCCTGCTCCTCCTTGGCCGCGTGGTAGCCGCCGTTCTCCTTGAGGTCGCCTTCGTCGCGGGCCGCCTCGATCTTCTTGGCGATCTCCGTACGGCCTTCGCCGGAGAGCTGGTCCAGCTCGGCCTTCAGACGGTCGAAGGCCTCCTGGGTCAGGTAGCTCGCGGTGGGGGTCGCGGTCTCGCTCACGGTGTACTCCTTGTTCGGGTTCCCCGGCACGACGCGGTCGCGTCGCCGGAGGAGGGGTGATACGCAAAGAGGTCCGGGCGCCCACACGTGTGCGTGGTCAGGCCCAGACCGCTCGGTGAAGCCACAAGGATACCGCGCGTGCGGCGAGGTGGTCCATTCCCGGACCCACTGGACTCCCGGTGCTGGACACCGTGAGACGCACGATCGCGCTGGTCAGCGGCTTGTCCCGACCGCCGTGCAGGTGTCCGCGACGCCCGTCACCGCGCGCGACGTCGTGCGCACGACGGCCTCTTGGTGCACGGTGCTCTCCGGGGAGGCGGGGATCTGGACGTCGAGGACCCCGACGACGCCGAACGTGGTGTCCAGGGCCTTGAGGTGGCAGGTGACCGCCTGGTCCGCCGGGCGGTGGACGTCGAACTCGACCTTGACGCTGCGCTGGTCCACGACGTGGTAGCCCGTATTGGTCACGGTGATCTGGCCGAGGCTGTTGGCCAGCCCGAGCCACACGGCCAGGGCGACGCCGATGGTGCACCCGATCGTGCCGATCACCCACCATCGGCCGGTGCCGGGGGCGGGGCGGGGGAGCGGCATGGCGGGCCTTCCACGGGTGAGAGGATGTCGGACGGACGCGGAGTCGACCGACTCGCGGTCCCATTGTCTTCGATGGACGAGTGAGGTTGTGCAGGTGGCTGACCGGTTGCGGCTCATGGCGGTGCACGCGCACCCCGACGACGAGTCGAGCAAGGGCGCGGCGACGATGGCCAAGTACGTCGCCGAGGGCGTCGACGTGCTGGTGGTGTCGTGCACGGGCGGGGAGCGCGGGGACGTGCTCAACCCCAACCTCAAGGACGACGCGCACATCCTGCGCGACCTCGCCCAGGTGAGGCGCGACGAGATGAAGCGGGCCCAGGAGATCCTCGGCGTCCAGCACACGTGGCTGGGCTTCGTCGACTCCGGGCTGCCCGAGGGTGACCCGCTGCCCCCGCTGCCCGAGGGCTGCTTCGCCCTAGAGCCGATCGAGGTCACCACGGAGGCGCTGGTTCGGGAGATCCGCCGCTACCGCCCGCACGTCGTCACGACGTACGACGAGAACGGTGGTTACCCGCACCCCGACCACATCATGACCCACACCGTCTCGATGGCGGCTTTCCTCGCCGCCGGCGACGCGACGGCATACCCGCACGCGGGTGACCCGTGGCAGCCGCTGAAGCTGTACTACAACCAGGGCTTCTCCAAGGCGCGGATCATCGCCTTCCACGAGGCCCTCACGGCCCTCGGCGAGGAGAGCCCGTATGCCGAGTGGCTGGAGCGCTGGGAGGACCGCCCCGAGCGCGTGGTGACCACGCGCATCCCGTGCTCGGACTACTTCGACGTGCGCGACCAGGCGCTGCTCGCGCACGCCACCCAGATCGACCCGGACGGCACGTGGTTCAAGGTGCCGCGCGAGGTGCAGGCGAAGGTGTGGCCGACCGAGGAGTACGAGGCGGCGCTGTCCTACCTGCCCATCGCCGAGGGCGAGGACGACCTGTTCGCCGGCATCCCCGATGCGGCAGCGGGCGACGCGCTCGCCACGAAGGACGGTCTCGAGATCGTGTACGACGGACGCAAGGAGTCGACGCTGTGAACGGCGCCCCGTCCACGCTGGTCTCACCCGGCCTCTGGGGGTTCTTCGCGTTCTTCCTGCTCGGGCTTGCGCTCTACCTGCTCATGCGCAACATGAACGCGCGGATGCGCCGGATGTCCTACCGCTCCGAGGAGCTGGCCCGAGAGGCCGAGCAGGAGCGAGCCGCCAGCCGGCCCGACTCCGAGCCCGGACGTGCGAACGGCCCGACCTCGGGGGAATCCCCGGAGACCGAGCCGCCGCAGGCGTCCGGTGGTCAGACCGAGGAGCCCAACCGGTAGATCGTCAGTGTCGCGGCGATGTAGTGGACGGCGAACGCCGCCACGGTCAGCGCGTGGAAGATCTCGTGGAATCCGAACCATCGCGGTGAGGGGTTCGGTCGCTTGATGCCGTAGACGACGGCGCCCGTGGTGTAGAGCAGCCCGCCCACGGCGATGAGGGTGACGATGACCGGGCCGCCGAACTTCAGCAGCGGGCCGAGGTAGAACACCGCCACCCAGCCGAGGGCGACGTAGACCGGCGTGTAGAGCCACCGCGGGGCGCCGACCCAGAACACCCGGAACAGCACGCCGGCGAGCGCGCCGATCCACACGATGAGCAGCATCGTCCGGGCCTGCTCGCGGGGCAGGAGCAGCGCGAACGGCGTGTAGGTGCCGGCGATGATGAGGAAGATGTTGGAGTGGTCCATCCGCTTGAGCACACCGGCCACGCGGGGTGACCAGTTGCCTCGGTGGTAGACCGCAGAGGTGCCGAACAGCAGCCAGGCCGAGATCGAGAAGACCACGGCGGCGATGCGGCCGGGGGTGGTCGGGGCCAGGGCGATGAGCACGATGCCGGCGGCGACCGCCAGAGGGACCATGCCCGCATGCAGCCAGCCTCGCAGGTGCGGCTTGACCGCAGCGACGACCGACTCGACAGGTCCCGGCTCTGAGCGGGGGGCGGGTGCCGTTGTCATGCGCTGCATCCTAACCTACGGTTGCGTAGGTTACTAAGTCGTAAGTTGTGGTGTGGGCCTCACCAGCAGCGTCTGGGCGCTGTGGCCGACGAAGCCGTGCTCGTCGAAGACGTCCGCCCTGGCGAGCCCCACTGCGCCGCCGGCGATGGTCGTGGCTGCACGGACTCCCACCCAGGCGCTGGCCGGCTCGCGGACGAGGTGCGCGGTGAGCTCGGTGTTCATGAACTGCCACCGGTCGATGGAGAGGGCGGCACTGGCACCCGAGGCGGAGTCGACACAGACCAGCAGGCGCTGCAGCGGCGACAGCTCCTCGCCGGGGACCAGCCCCATGCGTGGTCGCATCCACACGGTCGCCGGACCGGGCTCCGCGAGCGAGCCCTCCACCCAGCGCCAGTCGATGGCGTCGAGGTAGCCGCGGTGCCAGCCCGGTGGGATGGGGTGCACCCCACCGGTCTCCGGTCCGGGAGGGGGCACCGGCTCAGCGGTTCGCGGGCCGTCCTCGGACCGGGGCAGCAGCCACAGGGCCGCTCGGGCCACGTCACGTCCGCTGGCCAGGTCGGTCAGGAGGACCTCGACGAGCTCGACCGAGCGTCCGGGACGGACCACCTCGGCGCTCACGCGCAGCAGTCCCACCGGCACCGGGCCGAGCAGGTCGCAGGTGACCCGGGCGACCATGCGGTCGCCGTCACCCAGACGGGTCGCCTCACGGGCCATGAGCGCCATCGGCGGCCCCCCGTGCTGGGCCTCGGTGGACCAGGGGCCGGCGGTGTGCCGGCTCGAGGTCACCGTGCTGCTGGTCGCGGTGCTCTCCTCGAGGCGGTAGAACGAGTCGGGGTCGGGGGTTCCCTCGGGCGACGACATGATCGGCATCCTGCCCCACCCGGCCGGGGCGACGGGGGTAGCGTGGTTCGTTGCACGGACATCCGTCCTGCAGCCCTGCGAAGGAGCGACCGTGGCGTTGTCCGACCTCCTGTACGCCGCATACGAGCGGCGGCTCAGCCGTCGGCTGCAGCGTGAGGCGCTCCCGCGACACGTCGGTGTGATGCTCGACGGCAACCGGCGCTGGGCCAAGGCCCGGGGGCACGGGACCAAGGAGGGCCACCAGGCAGGCGCCGACAACATCGCGAACTTCCTCGACTGGTGCGAGGAGGCGCGGGTCGAGGTCGTGACGCTGTGGCTGCTCTCGACCGACAACCTCAGCCGTCCCGCCGCCGAGGTCGTGCCGCTGCTGTCCATCATCGAGAACACCGTGTCCGACCTCGCCGAGACGAAGCGGTGGCGGCTCAACCCGGTCGGGTCCCTGGACCTCCTGCCGGCCGAGACGGCGCGGCGCCTCAAGGAGAGCGCGGACGCCACCGAGGACGTGGACGGCATGACCGTCAACGTCGCCGTCGGCTACGGCGGACGCCAGGAGATCACCGACGCCGTCCGCTCCATGCTGGTCTCGCACGCCGCGAGCGGGACGACGATCGAGGAGCTCGCCGAGACCCTGCAGGTCGAGCACATCGCCGAGCACCTCTACACCAAGGGCCAGCCCGACCCCGACCTCGTCATCCGCACCTCCGGCGAGCAGCGGCTGTCGGGCTTCCTGCTGTGGCAGAGCGCCCACAGCGAGTTCTACTTCTGTGAGGCCTACTGGCCCGACTTCAGGCACGTCGACTTCCTGCGTGCCCTGCGCGCCTACTCCGAGCGCAACCGCCGCTTCGGCGGCTGAGCCGCCCTGCCGCGCTCGCGCCATACCTGGTCCATGGGCTGGACGGGCCCGCGCCCGAGCTGGTCCGGACCAGTGGAGGGGGACGCCCTCGGACCAACGGGTTAACTCTGTGTGACACGCCGCGAGCCTGATATCTCCCCGGGCGGGGGAGTCGTACCGTCGGCAGGGACGCGGAGCACCCGTTCCACGTTCGGGGAGGCCAACCTATGGAGCAGATCCAGCTCCGGGCGGAGGGCCGGAACCGGCCCCACCGTGGTGGGTTGGCCTGGTCCCGGCACCTCGTTCGCGAGTAGGCGCACCGCGCCGAAGCGCGCGCTGTGCCAAGGAGAGACATGGCCTCGAACCACGACACCACCCGTCGCACCTCGTCCAGCTCGTCGTCCCGGACCTTCGTGCTCGACACGTCCGTCCTCCTGTCCGACCCGAAGGCCATGCTCCGGTTCAAGGAGCACGAGGTGGTCCTGCCCGTCGTGGTCGTCACCGAGCTCGAGGCCAAGCGCCACCACCCGGAGCTCGGCTACTTCGCCCGCCAGGCGCTGCGCCTGCTCGACGACATGCGGGTCCGTGAGGGCCGGCTCGACGCCCCGGTCCCGGTCGGTGACGACGGTGGCACCCTGCGGGTCGAGCTCAACCACACCGACCCGAGCTCGCTGCCCGCCGGCTTCCGGCTCGGCGACAACGACACGCGCATCCTCGCCGTCGCCAAGAACCTGTCCAACGAGGGTTTCGACATCACCGTCGTGAGCAAGGACCTGCCCATGCGGGTCAAGGCCTCGGCGGTGGGTATGGCGGCGGAGGAGTACCAGGCCGAGCTCGCCGTGGACTCCGGCTGGACGGGGATGGCCGAGCTCGACGTCACCGTGGAGGAGATGGATGCGCTCTACGAGCACGGACGGATCGAGCACGCCGTCGCCGCCGAGATGCCCTGCCACACCGGGGTCGTCCTGCTCTCGCCGCGGGGAAGCGGTCTGGGGCGGGTCGGCGCCGACAAGCAGGTGCGACTGGTGCGCGGTGACCGTGACGCGTTCGGGCTGCACGGCCGCAGCGCCGAGCAGCGCATCGCCCTCGACCTGCTGCTCGACCCCGACGTGGGGATCCTGTCCCTCGGTGGCCGGGCCGGCACCGGCAAGTCCGCGCTGGCCCTGTGCGCCGGGTTGGAGGCGGTCATGGAGCGTCGCCAGCAGCGCAAGGTCGTCGTCTTTCGCCCGCTCTACGCCGTCGGTGGCCAGGAGCTCGGCTACCTGCCCGGCAGCGAGCAGGAGAAGATGGGGCCCTGGGGTCAGGCCGTGTTCGACACCCTCGGCGCGCTCGTGTCCCACGAGGTGGTCGAGGAGATCATGGACCGGGGGATGCTCGAGGTCCTGCCGCTCACCCACATCCGGGGGCGCTCGCTGCACGACGCGTTCGTCATCGTCGACGAGGCGCAGAGCCTGGAGCGCAACGTGCTCCTCACGGTGCTGTCCCGCATCGGGCAGAACTCCCGCGTCGTCCTCACCCACGACGTCGCCCAGCGCGACAACCTGCGCGTCGGCCGCCACGACGGGGTCGCCGCGGTCATCGAGGCCCTGAAGGGTCACCCCTTGTTCGCCCACGTCACCCTGACCCGCAGCGAGCGCAGCCCGATCGCGGCACTGGTGACCGACCTGCTCGAGGGCCTCGAGGTCTGAGGCCTCGACGTCTGAGGCCCCGCAGCCCTGACGACGCCCGGCCAGACGACGCCCGGCCCCGCGACGGAAACTGATCACAGTGACCGCCGGCGGTGGTCGGGCGTCGTCGAGTGCCGCGCCAACTGCTCACAGTGACCAGCGGGTGGTGGGAGATGGTCCGTATGGCGCGCGCAGCTGGTCACGGTGCGCACCATGATCGGGACCTTCGACCCTTGCCTGCTGTGGGGTCATTCACTCGACGGTGGGCGACGACTCGGACGAACGGCTCATATGGAGTCACAGCCGTCCCGAGAGCCACTCTGGTCACAATGGGGGGAGGTCGCGATTTCAGGACCTTGGTCCCTGTCGGGTAAGGTCTCGGTTTCATAACGCGCTGGTGTTGAAGGCAGGGTCCGGCGCATCCCCCCGGCACCAACGAAGCCACCACGTCCCTGGTGGCTTTTTTCTTGGAGGCATCTGTATGAGCACGCCCTACCACGGTCGTCACCGCAACGCGGCGACCCACGGCAGGAAACCCTCTCGCTCCTCGGGACTCACCCGTTCCCTGCGCCGCCCCGCCGTGACCTCCAGCCTGCTGCTGGCCGTCGTCGCGACGACCGCCGCCGGCTACCAGGCCACGGACCGGCACCAGACCGGCGCCGCGGCCTTCACCGTGAGCACCGAGGCCGTGGCCCAGGCGAACGAGCTGTCCGACGCGCAGATCGAGGACACCGCCCGCCTGGCCACCGACCGCAACGACACCAACGCCAGCATCGCCGCGGTCCAGGAGAAGGACCGCCAGAAGACCGTCGCCGCGGCCAAGGTGGCCGCCCAGGCCCGCCGTGAGGCCGCGCAGACAGCGGCCCGTGACAAGGCGCGCCGGGCCCTGGTGGCCAAGAAGCAGGCGCTGGTCGCCAACGCCCAGCAGGACCCGCGCGCTGCGGCCCGGGCGATGCTCGGCGACTTCGGCTTCGACCAGAGCCAGTGGAGCTGCCTGGACAACCTCTGGATGGGCGAGAGCGGCTGGAAGCACACCGCCGCCAACTCCTCCTCGGGCGCATACGGCATCCCGCAGTCGCTGCCCGGCTCGAAGATGGCTTCGGTCGGCGCCGACTGGCAGACCAACCCGGTCACCCAGATCCGGTGGGGCCTGCAGTACATCAAGTCCTCGTACGGCACCCCCTGCAACGCCTGGAACACCTGGCAGTCCCGGTCCCCGCACTGGTACTGAGCCACCACTGACACGCAGAACGCCGCCCCGGTCCACCCGGGGCGGCGTTTCGCGTGGTTCGGCAGGACAGGGGTATGGGGCGCGCTAGCGGGGTGGGCGGGTCATCGCCAGCACGTCGAGCGCCTCGTCGAGCTGGGCCTCCGTGAGCTCGCCGCGCTCGACGTGGCCGCGCTCGATGACGACCTCGCGGATGGGGCGCCGCTGCTTGATCGACTGCTTGGCAACCGCGGCGGCGGCCTCGTAGCCGATGAAGCGGTTCAGCGGCGTCACGATCGAGGGTGAGCCCTCGGCGAGCTCGCGGGCGCGCTCCCGGTCGGCCTCGATGCCGTCGACGCACCGGTCGGCGAGCAGCCGGGTCGTGGTCGCGAGCAGCGTCGTGGACTCGAGGATCGTCTGCGCCATGAGCGGCAGCATGACGTTGAGCTCGAACGCCCCGGAGGCCCCGGCGAGGGTGATGGTCGTGTCGTTGCCGATGACCCGGGCGCAGGCCATCAGGGTCGCCTCGGGAAGGACCGGGTTGACCTTGCCCGGCATGATGCTCGAGCCCGGCTGGAGGTCGGGCAGGTGGATCTCGCCGAGCCCGCTGCGGGGGCCCGAGGACATCCAGCGCAGGTCGTTGCAGATCTTGGTCAGGCTGACGGCGACGACCTTGAGCGCTCC
The DNA here is from genome assembly GCF_045348425.1 of Pedococcus sp. KACC 23699. Lineage (GTDB taxonomy): Bacteria > Actinomycetota > Actinomycetes > Actinomycetales > Dermatophilaceae > Pedococcus. The sequence goes on along the minus strand of NZ_CP157483.1, from coordinate 1,004,731 downwards.
GCTGAGCTCGACCACGGCGTCCTGGGCGGACTGCGCCTCGAAGTGGTCGGCCGCCTCGCGGAACTCGATGCCGGTGCGCTCACTGACCCGGGCGATGACGGCGGCGGCGAAGCCGGGTGCCGCGTTGAGCCCCGTGCCGGCCGCGGTGCCGCCCAGGGGCAGCTCGGCGGTCGCCCGGGCCGCGACGAGGACGCGCTCGGCGCCGAGCTCGAGCTGGCGCGCGTACCCACCGAACTCCTGTCCCAACGTCACGGGGACCGCATCCATCAGGTGGGTGCGCCCCGCCTTGACCACGTCGGAGAACTCGCCCTCCTTGGCCCGCAGCGCGCGGGCCAGGTGGACCAGGGCCGGAGCCACCTCCTGGTGGACGGCGAGGGTGGCGGCGATGCGCAGCGCGCTGGGGAAGGTGTCGTTGCTCGACTGGCCGGCGTTGACGTGGTCGTTCGGGTGGACCGCGGCGCCGGTCGCCAGGTGCGCGAGGCGAGCCAGGACCTCGTTGACGTTCATGTTGGTCGAGGTGCCCGACCCGGTCTGGAAGACGTCGACGGGGAACTGGTCGTCGTGGCGACCGTCGGCCACCGCCTCGGCCGCCTCGGCGATCGCGGTCGCCAGGTCCCGGTCGAGCACGCCGAGGTCGGCGTTGACCGTGGCGGCTGCGCCCTTGAGCAGGGCGAGGGCGTGCACCACGCCGGGCGGGACGGGCCGACCCGAGATGGGGAAGTTCTCGACCGCGCGAGCGGTCTGCGCCCCCCACAGGGCGTCCGCCGGCACCTCGACGTCCCCCATCGAGTCGTGCTCGGTGCGGGTGGCGGGCGAAGCGGTGGCGGGCGAGGCGGTGGTGGGCGGGGTCGGGTCGGAAGCGGGCTCCATACCCGTCATTCTGCGCTCTACAGCTTGCGGAGGCGGATCCGGCGCACGTCGTGGTCCCTGCCCTTGGACAGCACGAGGGTGGCGCGGCTTCGGGTGGGGAGCACGTTCTCGCGCAGGTTGACCTCGTTGATGTCGGCCCAGATCTGGGTGGCGCGCTCGCGGGCCTGCTCGTCGGTGAGCTCGGCGTACCGGTGGAAGTAGGAGTCCGGGTCCGCGAAGGCGGTCTCGCGCAGGCGCAGGAAACGCTCGACGTACCAGTGCCGGATGTCCTCGAGGTGGGCGTCGACGTAGACGGAGAAGTCGAAGAAGTCGCTCACCGCCATGCCGGTGCGGCCGTCGGCCTGCAGGCGCGGTGCCTGCAGGACGTTGAGGCCCTCGACGATGAGGACGTCGGGCTGGTGCACCACCACACGTTCGCCGGGGACGATGTCGTACGTCAGGTGCGAGTAGACCGGCGCCGACACCTCTGCCTTGCCGGCCTTCACCTCGGCGACGAACCGCAGCAGCGCGCGTCGGTCGTAGGACTCGGGGAATCCCTTGCGCTGCAACAAGCCTCGACGTTCGAGCTCTGCGTTGGGGAACAGGAACCCGTCGGTGGTGAGCAGCTCGACGCGGGGGGTGCCGGGCCACCGGGAGAGCAGCTCCTTGAGCAGGCGGGCGGTCGTGGACTTCCCGACCGCGACCGAACCGGCCACGCCGATGACGAACGGTGCCTTGGCGGGGCGCTCGCCGAGGAAGTCGCTGGTGATGCGGTGCAGTCCCGCCATGGCGCCGACGTAGAAGTTGAGCAGGCGCGACAACGGCAGGTAGACCTCCTCGACCTCGGCCAGGTCGATGCGCTCGCCGAGGCCCTGCAGCCGGGCGACGTCAGCGGCGTCCAGGTCGAGCGTCTGGTTCTCCCGGAGCCGGGCCCACGCGGCCCGGTCGAGCTCGACGTACGGCGACGGGAGGGCGCCATGGCCTCCGGCGGGATGGGTCACGCGCGCCATTGTTGCCCACAGCCCCTCCGGCGTGGCGCACCCGCCGTCCACGGCGCGGCCGGTCGCGCTGGTGCCGGCGGGCGGCCGGCGGGCCGTTAGGCTGCACCCCATGTGTGGAATCGTGGGATACGTCGGTCCGAACGCCGACGGCGTGGCGCTGGACGTCGTCATGGAGGGCCTGGCCCGCCTCGAGTACCGGGGGTACGACTCGGCCGGCGTGGCGCTGGTGACCGGCGACGGGGTGTTCTCGGAGAAGCGGGCCGGCAAGCTCGTCAACCTCAAGGACGCCCTCGAGGCCGACGACCTGCCCGGCTCGACGACCGGGATCGGCCACACCCGCTGGGCCACCCACGGCGGCCCGACCGACCAGAACGCGCACCCCCACCGCGGTGGCGAGGACCGCAAGCTGGCCCTCATCCACAACGGCATCATCGAGAACTTCCACTCCCTGAAGAAGGCCCTCCTGGCCGACGGCGTGACGTTCGAGAGCGAGACCGACACGGAGGTCGCCGCCCAGCTCGTCGCCCGTGCGTATGCCGCGACCGGTGACCTGACCGAGGCCATGAAGGCCGTCGTCAACACGCTCGAGGGTGCGTTCACCCTCCTCGCGGTGCACGCCGACAGCCCCGGCGTCGTCGTCGGTGCCCGTCGCAACAGCCCCCTCGTGGTGGGCCTCGGTGACGGGGAGAACTTCCTCGGCTCCGACGTCGCCGCCTTCATCGGCCACACCCGCCACGCGCTCGAGCTCGGTCAGGACCAGATCGTCACGATCACCCCCGACTCCTGCACGGTCATCAACTTCGACGGCACGCCCGCGGAGGGAAAGCCGTACGAGGTGACCTGGGACGCCGCCGCCGCCGAGAAGGGTGGCTACGCGACGTTCATGGAGAAGGAGATCCACGACCAGCCGCACGCGGTCGGAGACACCCTGCTCGGCCGCACCGACATCGACGGCCGCCTGGTGCTCGACGACATGTCGATCACCGAGGACCAGCTGCGCGACGTCGACCGGATCATCATCGTGGCGTGCGGCACCGCCGCATACGCCGGCATGGTCGCCAAGTACGCGATCGAGCACTGGACGCGCATTCCGGTCGAGGTCTCCCTGGCCCACGAGTTCCGTTACAGCGACCCGATCGCCAGCGAGCGCACCCTCGTGGTCTCCATCAGCCAGTCCGGCGAGACCATGGACACCCTCATGGCCGTCAAGCACGCCCGCGAGCTCGGCGCCATCACCCTGAGCATCTGCAACACGCACGGGTCGACCATCCCCCGTGAGTCGGACGCGGTCCTCTACACGCATGCCGGTCCTGAGATCGCCGTCGCCTCGACCAAGGCGTTCCTCGCCCAGATCACCGCCTGCTACGTCCTCGGCCTCTACCTCGCCCAGCTGCGCGGCGGCACCTTCGCCGACGACGCCCAGTCGGTCATGAAGGAGCTGCACGAGATCCCCGCGAAGCTCGAGGAGCTGCTGGGGCGGATGGACCGCGTCAAGGAGATCGCCCGCTTCATGGCCGACACCCGCTCGGTGCTGTTCCTCGGCCGCAACGTCGGCTACCCCGTGGCACTGGAGGGCGCGCTCAAGCTCAAGGAGCTCGCCTACATCCACGCCGAGGGCTTCGCCGCCGGCGAGCTCAAGCACGGACCGATCGCGCTCATCGACGCCGGTCAGCCCGTGTTCATCGTGGTGCCCGGCCCCGGCACGCCGCACGAGCTGCACAAGAAGGTCGTCTCCAACATCCAGGAGATCCGCGCCCGTGGCGCCCGCACCATCGTGGTCGCCGAGGACGGTGACGAGGACGTCGTCCCCTTCGCCGACGAGGTGATCCGCGTGCCCGCCACGTCGCCGCTGCTCGCGCCGCTGCTCACCGTCGTCCCCCTGCAGGTGTTCGCCCTGCACCTGTCGACCGCCAAGGGCCTCGACGTCGACCAGCCCCGCAACCTCGCGAAGAGCGTCACGGTCGAGTGAGCGCGGGCAGCAGGTGATCATCGGTCTCGGGATCGACGTCGTGGACGTCGAGCGCTTCGGGCAGAGCCTGGAGCGCACCCCCGGTCTGCTCGAGCGCCTGTTCACCGACGAGGAGCGGTCACTGCCGCTCAACTCCCTCGCCGCGCGGTTCGCCGCCAAGGAGGCGCTGGCCAAGGCGCTCGGCGCCCCCGTCGGCCTCAACTGGCAGGACGCCACCGTCCGCCGCGGGGAGGACGGCCGGCCACACCTGCAGATCACCGGCACCGTCGAGGCCCGCGCGGAGGCCCTGGGCGTGCACGCCTGGCACGTCTCCCTGTCCCACGACGCGGGCATCGCGTCGGCCGTCGTCATCGCGGAGGGCTGAGGTGCTGCGCGCATACTCCACCGACAGGGTCCGCGCGGCCGAGGCCGCGCTGCTGGCCACGCTCGACGACGGTGAGCTCATGGCGCGCGCCGCGTGGGGCCTCGCGCAGGTGTGTCGCGCGCGGCTCGACGAGAACGGTGGCACGCGCGTGGTCGTCCTCGCCGGACCGGGCAACAACGGCGCAGACGCCTTGTATGCCGCCGCCCACCTCGCCGACGACGGCGCGGACTGCGTTGCGCTGCAAGGACCTTGGCCGCTCGCCATCGGTGACATCGCTTCATGGGGGGCCGCGGGGGTCGCGGTGGTCGGACCCGGCGACGACTGGGCCGCGCCGCTGTCCGCCGCAGACCTGGTGCTGGACGGTGTCCTCGGCATCGGAGGGCGCCCCGGCCTGCCCGACGAGGCCGTGGCCTGGGTCGACGCCATCCCCGCCGACGCCTATGTCGTCAGCGTCGACCTGCCGTCGGGCCAGGACCCGGCCGGGGAGGTCGCCCAGGACAGCGGCGTCTTCGCCGACGAGACCGTGACGTTCGGGGTGGCCAAGCCGGTGCACGTCCTGCCGGCCACCGAGTCCGCCGTCGGGCGGCTCACGATCGTCGACATCGGGCTCGACCTCGACGGCGACCCCGACGTCGAACGGCTCGACTTCGCCGACGTGGCCCAGCTGTGGCCAGTCCCCGGGGCGAGCGACGACAAGTACTCCCGCGGTGTGCTCGGCGTCGTCGCTGGTGGTGAGGACTACACCGGCGCCCCGGTGCTGTGCTGCACCGCGGCCGTCGGTGCCGGGCTGGGCATGCTGCGCTACGTCGGCACGCCCGCACCGACCGGCCTCGTCCGGGCCGCGGTCCCCGAGGCGGTCATCGGTGACGGTCGCGTGCAGGCCTGGGTCGTCGGGCCGGGGCTCGACACGGCCTCCAGGGCCAGGGGCAGCAAGGCCCAGCTCGACGTCGCCCGCGCCGCACTCGCGTCCGAGCTGCCCGTCCTCGTGGACGCCGGTGGCCTCGACCTCGTCACGGGGACCCGCGACGCCGCCACCCTCCTGACGCCGCACGCCGGCGAGCTCGCCCGGCTGCTCACCCGCCTCGACCCGGGCGGCTCCGTCACCCGTGAAGAGGTGCAGGCGGCCCCGCTGAGGCACGCGCGGCGCGCAGCCCGGCTCACCGGTGCCACCGTGCTGCTCAAGGGGGCGACGACCCTGGTCGTACCGCCCGAGGGGACCGTCCGGTCGCAGAACGACGCCCCCGCGTGGCTCGCCACGGCGGGCGCCGGTGACGTCCTCGCCGGGATGTGCGGTGCGCTGCTGGCGGCCGGCCTGTCGCCGTTGGACGCCGGCTCGCTGGGCGCGCTGGTCCATGGTGTCGCCGCGGACCGGGCCAACCCGGGAGGTCCCGTCCGCGCGCTCGCGGTGGCGCACGCCATACCCACCACGGTCGCCCAGCTCCTCACCCGCTGAGGCGACGTTCGATCGCCTCTCTGAGCCGAGGTCCCAGACCTCGGCGAGCTCGAGGGCAGGTCAGGACCGCGGTCGGCCGGGCAGCGCGCCTGCCAGAACGAGCACGACCAGGGCGGCGACGGGGACCACGGTGATGACGGCGCCGAGTCCTTGCCTCTGCGCCAGGACCCCCATCGCGAGCGGGGAGGCGAGCAACGTCACGCGGAACCCCATGCCGATGATCGACAGGCCCAGGCCGCGGGGAAGGCCCACGATGCCGTCGGCGGCCCGCAGCGACGAGGGGATGAGCGTGCCGATGCCGAGCCCGACCACGCCGAACGCCGCGACCGTCAGTCCGGGCGAGCCGACGAGCAGGGCCAGGCCCATCGCCGCGGCGGCGAGTGCCGCACCGGCCCTGGCCACCGCGCGGTCGCCCCAAGCCGTGACTGCGCGGTCGCCGACGAGACGACCGACCGTCTGCAGGCTCTGCAGGGCCACGAACCCGAGGCCGCCCACCACGGCAGCGGCCCCGAGGTCCTCGCGAAGGTAGAGCGCGCTCCACGTGGACGTGAGGTCCTCGATGCCCTGGGCCATCGACCCGACGACGGCGAGCGCGGCCAGCAGGCCCACGAGCCCCAGCTGCCGGCGCCCGCGGCCGGACCGTGCCGCCGGATCCGTGGCTGCCGCAGGGTCTGGCCCCGGAGCAGGGTCCCGGCCGGGCAGCAGCCGCGGACGGGCGACGAGGGCGACCGCGATGGCAGTCGCAGCGGCCACCGCGAGGTGGGGCACCAGGGGCACGTCGAGGCCGGCTGCGGCGCTGCCCATCGCGCCGCCGACGACGGCGCCGATGCTCCACGTGGCGTGCATCGAGTTGAGGATGGAACGGCCGTGGAGGCGCTCGACCCGCAGCCCCTGCGCGTTCTCGGCGATGTCGGTGACCGAGTCGAGGGCGCCGGCGAGGCCGAGCGCGAGGGCCAGCAGGAGCCACGACGGTGCCGCGCCCACCAGCACGAGGTTCGCCGCCACGGCCAGCGTGCCCCACACCGCCACCCGGGCCGAGCCGAACCGGTTGACCAGCGCCGCGGCCACCAGCCCTGCAAGGACCGCGCCGAGGCCGTACGCCGCGACGGCGGTGCCGAACGCGGCCTTGTCGAGGTCGAGGGCGGCCACGATGTCGGGGTAGCGGGGGACGACGTTGGCGAAGACGGCGCCATTGGTCGCGAACATCGCCGCGGTGGCCCAGCGGGCACGGCGGACCACGGGCTCGGGTCCGTCGTCCGGCCCCGACAGGCTGCTCACGGGTCCAGCATCGCGGACCGGGGACGGGGTCGCAGCGCCGGGCGAGAAGGTTGGGAATGGCCATGGAAGACTGGTGGGTGATGACCACCGACACGGCGTCCAGCACCTCCCTCACCCCGGCCCCGCCGGGGTTTCCCGCGTGCGCGCAGGTCGACCTCGGCGCCATCAGCGCCAACGTCGCAGCCCTGCGCAGGCACGCGCCCACCGCCGAGCTCATGGCCGTGGTCAAGGCCGACGCCTACGGGCACGGCCTCGTCCCGAGCGCCCGCGCCGCCCTGCGCGGCGGCGCGACGTGGCTCGGGGTCGCCCAGCTGCCCGAGGCGCTCGAGCTGCGCCGGGCGGGTGTCACGGCGCCGCTGCTGTCGTGGCTGCACGTGCCCGGTCAGGACTTCGCCCCGGCGCTGGAGCAGGACGTCCAGCTCGGCATCTCCACCGGCTGGGCGCTGGACCGGGCCGTCGAGGCGGCGCGGGCCACCGGCCTGACCGCGCGTCTCCACCTCAAGGTCGACACCGGCCTGGGCCGCAACGGGGCCTGGGACGCCGACCTCGCGGCCATCCTCGAGCGCGCCGCAGTCCTCCAGGCCGAGGGGGCCGTCGAGGTCGTCGGGATCTTCTCCCACTTCGCGTATGCCGATGCGCCGCAGCACCCGACGGTGCGGGCCCAGCAGGAGCGGTTCGAGGGCATCGTCGAGCAGGCGGCTCGCAGCGGCATACGGCCGTCCGTGCGGCACCTCGCCAACTCGGCCGCGACCCTGACCAACCCCTCGGCCCACTACGACCTCGTCCGGCCGGGTGTCGCGGTCTACGGCCTGTCACCGGTGCCCGACCTGGGCTCGCCCGAGGACTTCGGGCTCCGTGAGGCGATGCGGCTGCTCTCGCACCTGTCGAGCGTCAAGGAGTCGCCTGCGGGACAGGGGGTCTCCTACGGCCACGTCTACACGACGACCGAGCAGACCAGGCTGGGCCTGGTGCCGATGGGCTACTCCGACGGCGTGCCCCGCCATGCGACGAGCGTGGGGCCGGTCCAGGTCGCGGGGCGCCGTCACGTCGTCGCCGGGCGGGTCTGCATGGACCAGTTCGTGCTCGACCTCGGTCCCGACAGCGCTGCGGTCGCGGGTGACGAGGTGGTCCTCTTCGGGGTGGGCGCGGCGGGGGAGCCGACCGCCCAGGACTGGGCGGCTGCCATCGACACCATCAACTACGAGATCGTGACCCGCGTCGGCGCCAGGGTGCCGCGGGTCCACCTGGGAGAGGTGGAGGCGTGACGCCCCCCAACCGCGGACTCATCGGCCTGGGAGTCGGCCTCGCCGCAGCCGGTGTGGCCACGGCGGCCGGTGTCGCCGCGGGCCGCGTCACCAGGGAGCGGACGGCCAGGCTGTCGGTGCTCGCTCCCGACGGCGTCTACGCGCACCTCGCCGACCGGGAGCTCGCCGTCGTCGCGGACGACGGAGTCCCCCTCCACGTCGAGGTCGACGAGCCCGCTGCAGACGCGGCTGCCCCCGAGCGTCCCACCGTCGTCATGAGCCACGGCTACACCTTGAGCCTGCGCAGCTGGGTCCTGCAGCGAAAGGCGTTGCAGCGAGCCGGATACCGCGTGGTCCTGTGGGACCAACGCAGCCACGGCCGGTCCGAGATCGCCGAGGGCGACTCGTGCACCATCGACCAGCTGGGCCGCGACCTGCACCGCGTCATCGAGGAGGTCGCGCCCGAGGGGCCCCTGGTGCTCATCGGTCACTCGATGGGTGGCATGACCATGATGTCGATGGCCGAGCAGTTCCCCGAGACGGTGCAGCAACGGGTCGTGGCGGCGGCGTTCGTGGCCACCAGCGCCGGTGGCACCAACATGATGACGCTGGGCTTCGGCCAGTTCGTCGGGCGCCTGCTGGGTCGCCTGGGCCCACGCTTCCTGGCCCGGATCGGCACGCAGCAGAAGCTCGTCAACACCGCACGCCGGCTCGGCCGCGACGTCGAGGACCTCATCGTCGACCACTACAGCTTCGCCTCGCCCGTGGCCCAGCACACGATCCGCTACACCGGCGACATGATCATGGGCACGCCCCTGTCGGTGATGGCCGACTTCCTGCCCTCGATCAACGTGCACGACAAGCAGGCCGCCCTGGAGCGGTTCCACGGCATCGAGACCCTGGTGGTCAACGGCATGCAGGACCTGCTCACCCCACCGGACCACTCCGAGGCCATCGTGCGGCTGGTGCCCGGCGCGGAGCACGTCGTCGTCGAGGATGCCGGCCACATCATCATGCTGGAGCACCCCGAGCTGGTGAACGAGCAGTTCCTCGAGCTGGTCGAGCGCGGTATGCGCGCCTCGGCCCAGCAGGTCGACGTCGGTCACAAGCCCCGGGTGCGTCGCACCGTCACCGACCTGTCCAAGCGGCGCCGGGTCGCCAAGGCGCGTCGTGGGGGCAAGCGTGCCTGACGTCACCAGCCCCGCCCTGACGACGGCGGAGGAGACGCGGGCGTGGGGAACGCGCCTCGCCACCCTCCTGCAGCCCGGTGACCTCGTCGTGCTGACCGGGGGCTTGGGAGCCGGCAAGACCACCCTGACGCAGGGGATCGGCGAGGGCCTTGGCGTACGCGGCCCGGTCACCTCGCCGACGTTCGTCATCGCCCGGGTCCACCCGTCGCTGGTGGGGGGACCGGCCCTGGTGCACGTCGACGCCTACCGCCTCGGCGGCTTCGCCGAGCTCGACGACCTCGACCTCGACGCCTCGCTGGAGGAGTCGGTGACGATCGTCGAGTGGGGCCACGGCCTGGCCGAAGACCTGTCCGACGACCGGCTCGAAGTGTTCCTCGAGGGTGAGGACGTACGCACGGCCGTTGTCGCACCACACGGAAAGCGTTGGGACGCCATCGATCTCGCCAGCCTGGGCGAGCCGCTCGAGGGCGCCGTACCTGACACGCGCACGACTGGGGCGGAGGCCCACTGATGCTGCTCCTCGCGATCGACACCTCGACCTCCGCGATCACCGTCGCCCTGCGCGGCAACGGCATCGCGGGCAGCGCCAGCGTCCTCGACGCCCGCGGCCACTCCGAACACGTCGCGCCGCTCGTCTCACGCGTCCTGGACACCGCCGGACGCACCCCTGCCGACGTCACCGACGTCGTCGTCGGCAACGGCCCGGGACCGTTCACCGGCCTGCGTGTGGGCATCGTGACGGGACTGGTCTTCGGGCACGCCCGGGGCATCCCCGTCCACGGCGTCTGCAGCCTCGACGCGCTGGCCGCCGACGCGGCACGGCTGGTCGGGAGTGGCGAGCTCCTGGTGGCCACCGACGCGCGCCGCAAGGAGGTCTACTGGGCGCGCTACTCCGTCGAGCCCACCGACCCGGCGCAGCCCGAGCTCCGGGTCGCCCGCCGGCTCACCGACCCGGCCGTGGACCGCCCCGCCGACCTCTCCGACGAGCTGCGCCACCTGCCGACCGCCGGTCGAGGCCCGCTGCTGTTCCCGGACCTCTTCCCGCACGCCGTCGGCGTCCTGGACGTCCAGGCGGCGACCCTGGCCGCCCTGGCCGAGCACCGCCTCCACGCCGGTGAGCAGATGCCGGTCGAGCCGCTCTACCTGCGCCGTCCCGACGCCCTCACCACGGCCGAACGGGTCGCGAGGTGAGGGACCTGCGCTGGACCGACCTCCCCGAGCTCAGCCTCCTCGAGGCCGACCTCTTCCCGGACGACGCGTGGGCGCAGGAGACATGGTGGGCGGAGCTCGCTGCCCGCCCCCGGAGGTCCTACGTCGTGGAGGAGCAGGACGGCCGGGTGGCCGGGTACGCGGGGGTCGACCTCGGCGGCGACGTGGCCGACGTGATGACGATGGCCGTGGCGCCAGCGGCCCAGGGGCGTGGCCTCGGACGACGGTTGCTCGACGAGCTGGTCGCCCGTGCGGCGGCCGACCACGCGGCATACCTCATGCTCGAAGTGCGGGAGGACAACGGTCCGGCCCGAAGGCTCTATGAGACAAGGGGATTCGAGCTGTTGACCGTGCGTCGTCGCTACTACCAGCCCGGTGACGTGGACGCCCACGTCATGCGGCTCGATCTCACAGGAGGCACGGCATGAGCGCCGACCAGCCGCTCGTCCTCGGGTTCGAGACGTCGTGCGACGAGACCGGGGTCGGTGTCGTCCGCGGCGAGACGCTGTTGTTCGACGCGATGGCCAGCAGCGTCGACGAGCACGCGAGGTTCGGCGGGGTCGTGCCCGAGGTGGCCAGCCGTGCCCACCTCGAGGCGATGGTGCCGACGATCGAGCGCGCCACCCGCGAGGCCGGCATCCGGCTCGACGACGTCGACGCCGTCGCGGTCACCTCCGGACCCGGGCTCGCCGGCGCGCTCATGGTCGGTGTGGCCGCCGCCAAGTCGCTCGCCGTCGCCCTCGGCAAGCCCCTGTATGGCGTCAACCACCTGGCGTCGCACGTCGCCGTCGACATCGTCGAGCACGGGCCGCTGCCGGAACCGACCCTCGCGATGCTCGTGTCCGGTGGGCACTCCTCGCTCCTGCTCGTGCCCGACGTCACCCACGACATCCAGTCGCTGGGGTCGACCATCGACGACGCGGCGGGTGAGGCGTTCGACAAGGTCGCGCGCGTCCTCGGCCTGCCGTTCCCCGGTGGACCCCACATCGATCGCGTTGCGCGAGAAGGGGATCGGGTCGCCATCGACTTCCCTCGTGGTCTCACGACGGGCCGCGACATGGAGCGCTACCGGTTCGACTTCTCGTTCTCCGGGCTGAAGACCGCGGTGTCCCGGTGGGTGCAGGCCCGCGAGGCCTCGGGCGAGCCGGTTCCCGTGGCCGACGTGGCGGCCTCGTTCCAGGAGGCCGTCACCGACGTGCTGACTCGCAAGGCGATCCTCGCCTGCCGCGAGCACGGCGTGCAGAACCTCCAGATCGGTGGTGGCGTCGCGGCGAACTCACGGCTGCGTGCCATGGCCCAGGAGCGTTGCGACGCGGCTGGCATCGCGCTGCGCGTGCCGCGGCCGGGACTGTGCACCGACAACGGCGCGATGGTCGCTGCGCTCGGCGCCCAGATGGTGCTCAAGGGTCGGGCGCCCTCGCAGCTCGACCTGCCGGCCGACTCCTCGATGCCGGTCACCCTCGTCCAGGCCTGACCTCCTCACGCCTTCGTCGAGAGTCGGGTCCGGGTGGTTCTGGATCCCTCCGGAACAGCACAGACCCGACTCTCGACGGGCAGGAAATGCCGGTCAGCGGCAGGTGACGAGGCCGGAGCGGGCCTTGAGGTCCAGCACCCGGGCGGCGGCGGCGTCGACCTGCCGTGCGAAGGCAGGGCTGGCGGCCCGCGTGCGGGCGATGGCCCCGAGCATGGGGCCGGCCTGATCGGACCTCGCGGTCAGCACGATGTCACCACCTGCCGCGATGAACCGCGTCGCCCGCTCGCCGACCGGGACCGCGGCCACGGCCTTGGCCGCACCGACGTCGTCGGTGATGACGACACCGTCGAAACCCAGCTGGTCGCGCAGCAACCCGGTGATGATGGCGCGGGAGAACATCGCCCGGTTGTCGGGGTCGAGCTTCGAGTACCTCGCGGACGACACCATGACCACCGGCGCCCCCGCCTTGATCCCTGCGGCGAACGGCTGCAGATAGCTGTCGTGTGCGTCCGTCGTGGAGTCCGTAGTCCCCACGGTCGTGACGTCGGTGTTGCCGGTGATTCGGCCGAGGCCGGGGAAGTGCTTGACGGTCGGGATGACGTCGGCGGCGAGGGACCCCCGGACGAAGGCCGCGACATACGTGGCGTTGGCCTTGGGTGACCCGGGGACGAAGTCGCGGCGGTAGCGGCCGATGGGCTGGTTGGCGGCGCCCAGCGAGGTGGGCACGGTGTCGGCGACCGGGGCGAGGTTGGTCGTGACGCCGGCCCTGGCGAGCTCGCGGGACCAGGCGCGGACGTTGGCTTCTTCGGTCTGGACCCCGGAGCTCGACTGTGCGCGGGCGGAGGGCATCTGGCTGAACCCCGGCCCCTTGAGCTGTTGCACCTGACCGCCCTCCTGGTCGGCGGCGATGAGCAGCGAGCCGGCCGCGCCCTGCTGGAGCCGGGCGGAGATGCGCGCCATCGAGGCGGCGCCCCCGGACCAGCCGCCGAGGTAGATCACGCCGCCGAGGTGTTGCGACTTCGCTTGTGCCGCAAGGCGACTCGCGCTGCCGGTCGGCTGGAGGCCGACCATGAGCAGCTGACCGGCCCGCTGCGCCGGGGTCATCCGCGCGGCGAGCCGTTGGCCGCACGACGCGGCAGCGGTGCTGCTGCTCGGTGACGCGGTGGTCGTCGCCGTGGTGGTCGCTGTGGTGGTCGCGCTCGAGGTCGCCGATGGGCTCGAGGTCGTCGGCGGCGCAGCAGGTGTCGTCGAGGAGGGCGGACCGGCTGTCGTGCTGCGCCCCGCGGCCGGGGTGCCGGTGTCACAGGCCGCAGCGACGAGGGAGGCAAGGGTGACGACAGCGAGGGTCCGCAGGACACGGGCGGGGCGGGCTCTCACCGATCGAACCTATCCCGGCGCGAGCGCCGCGACGAAACCGTTCAGGTGCCGAGCCGTCCGAGCTGCTCACGCACCGCGTCGAGAGCCTGCTGGTCGGAACGGCCGAGCCGTCGGGCCGCGAGCGCGAAGGCCCGTGCGGCCTCCTCGAGCTGGTCGCGCGACTGCGCCGCCGTATGGCGCACGGGCGCCACCACGGTGCCGTGCCGCACTCGGCTGGTCACGAGGTCCTCGGACTCGAGCTCGCGGAAGGCGCGGGCGACGGTGCCCGGGGCGAGGCCGAGGTCGGAGGCCAGCTGGCGGATGCTGGGCAGCCTGGTGCCGGTCGCGAGGGCGCCGGAGCGGATCATGTCGGCGAGCTGGGTGCGCAGCTGCTCGAATGCCGGGACCGCGCTCTCGGTGTCGATGTCGATGACGACGGCTTCGCTCACCGGGCGGCGCCGGTCGCAGCCCTGGGGTCGAAGGCAGCCCGGCTGCGGACGGGGCTGCGGCTGACCGCGACCAGCCACCCGACCACGACGGTGATCAGGGTCGAGACCAGGCTCGCTCCGGCCCAGCCCTGGGCGGCGTCGCCGGTGGTGGTCGACCCCATGAGGGCGAGGAGGCTGGCGGCCGGGTAGCCGGCCGCGACGATGGCCGAACCAGCCAGGACGTTCGCGCTGCGGGCCCGCAGCGCGTCGTCAGCCGCGACCAGCTCGGGCGTCGACCCGGGCTGGGGGCGGCCGGCCACCCGCGCCAGGGTCGCCCACACCGCGCCCAGCCCGAGCGCGGCGGCCGCCAGCCAGCCCAGGGCCTGTCCGAGCACCGCCTCGTGTCCCCCCGACCTGAGCGAGACGGTGACGAAGAGCCCGAGGAGGGCGAGGCAGGTCAGCGCGAGCAGGACGGTGCTGTCGCGTCGCAGGTAGCCCCAGACCGTGCGGCGCGCGAGTGAGGCCGTCCGACGCCCACCCTCGACGGGGAGGCCGGCGAGCCTCCACTCGGCGATCACAGCACCGACGAACCAGCCGAGGAACGCCGCCGCGAAGTTGATGGTGAGTCGCGCGTCGCGCAGGGCCCAGAGGAGGCCGAGGAGCACCCCGGTCGTCAGGCCCAGCACCCGCCAACGGTGCGTCACGGTGAGTGCCCGGACCACCAGGGGGCCGTTGCCCACCGTGACGAGCAGCTCCTGCCGGCGGGCGAAGCGACGCGTCCGGGTGAGGCTCACCGGCGCGGTGGCCCTGAGGGAAAGAGCGACCAGCGTGGCACCACCGAGGAGCGCGACGACGATGAGGAACGCGAAGCGAGAGGCCATGGGCCCACCATGCAGCAGCAGGAACTCTTGTGTCAATGTAGCAACACACTGATACATTGCTCACCATGACCGGGGAGCAGACGGGGGCAGGTGGCGGCGCGACGGCATACGGCGTCAGCGACGAGGTGTGGCGCGAGATCGCCGTGGAAGGTCAACGGGCGTCGGCGCAGGAACGCCGCGCGCTGATCCGGGCTGCCGGGTTGGTTGCGGCCGTGGTGGTCGTCGCGAGCGTGTTGTCCTGGGGCGGGGTCCTCACGCCTCGCCTGGACGGAGGGATGTCCAGCGGTGGCTCTGGCGACGCCAAGGCACGGACCTCCACCCTGAGCTTCGAGCTGCACAACGCAGGGCTCCTGAGGGAGCAGGTCGACCACTTCGAATCGCCGCTGCCCGGGCTCGAGGTGGTTCGCAGCGTCCCTGCGAAGCCGGTCGTGGCGGCCCGTTCGACGCAGCACGTCGAGCTGACGCTGCACGCCACCGACTGCAGACGTCTGGTCCCTGCTGCTCGGCGGGCCGGTGACGAGCACTGGTTCGGCGCCGGTGTGACGGTGGTCGTGGCCAGGCCCTGGGGGATGACCCGGACCACCGTGACTCCTCCGTCGGGGCTGGGCGACATGGCCCTGTTCGCGTGTGGGGTCGACCCGTCCGACACGGGGCCGACGGGCTGACCCTCTGGCAGGATCGCGGGCATGGCATCCAGCTCCGTCGTCCCTGTCGTCCTCGACGTCGACACCGGTGTCGACGACGCCTGCGCCCTGCTGCTCGCAGCGCTGCACCCCGGGCTGGAGCTGCGCGCCGTGACCTGTGTCGGCGGCAACGCCCCGGTCGACGCCGTCGTCGCCAACACCCTCAGGGTGCTCGACGCGGCTCGTCGCCCGGACGTGGTGGTGGCCCGTGGCGCCGAGCGCCCACTGCTCGAGGAGTCCGTCGACGCCCGCCACGTGCACGGTCAGGACGGCATGGGCGACCTCGACTGGCCGAAGTCGCAGCGGGAGCCTGACGGTCGCCACGCTGTCGAGGTGTTGCGGGACGTGCTCCTCGATGCAGCGGCCCGGGGCGCCGACGACCTCGTCACCCTCGTGCCGTTGGCGCCCCTGACCAACATCGCGCTGCTGCTGCGCACCTATCCGGAGGCAGCCAGGGGCCTGCGCGAGATCGTCTTCATGGGTGGCGCCGCCCACGTGGGCAATGCGACCGCCTCGGCGGAGTTCAACGTCTTCCACGACCCCGAGGCAGCCGCCGTGGTGCTCGACGCCTGCGCCGACCTCGACATCGCCGTCACGATGTACGGCCTCGACGTCTTCTACGAGCCCCGCATCTCCCGCGAGGAGGCGGCCGACCTCGTCGCAGGCGGTGGCCACGGCGCCGCCGAGCTGGCCGGACGGCTGGTCGCCTTCCAGTGCGACCGCTTCGGGTCCGACTCGGCCACGATCGGCGACGCGGGCGCGGTCTGCGCGGTGCTGGCGCCCGAGGGCGTGCAGCGCGAGAAGCTGCCGGTCCGGGTCGAGCTCGCGGGCACGTGGTCGCGCGGCCGCACCATCGTGGACCGCCGCGACTGGACCGGCGACCTGTCCCACGACCCGCACGGCCAAGCGCGTTCCACCATCGACGTCTGCCTCGAGGTGGATGCCCGGCGCTACGCCGACCTCTGGCTCGACACCGTCTCGGGAAGGACGAGCTGATGGGTCGCGTCGTCGTCATCGGGTCGCTCAACGTCGACCTCGTCACCCACGTCGAACGGCACCCGCGCCCCGGGGAGACGGTCCTCGCCGACGGCGCGGTCGAGCGGTATGCCGGTGGCAAGGGTGGCAACCAGGCGCTCGCCGCCGCAGAGGCCGGCGCCGACGTCCTCCTCGTCGGCGCGGTGGGTGAGGACGAGCCCGGCGCGGCATACCTCTCCCGCCTGCGTGGCCGCGGGATCGACGTGGACGCGGTCCGCGTCGTCGACGGGCACCCCACCGGCCAGGCCTGGATCGTCGTTGATGACGACGCCGAGAACTCCATCGTCGTGATCGCCGGCGCCAACGCCCACGTCACGCCCGAGCTGCCCGACCTCGGGCCCGGTGACGTGCTGCTCGCCCAGCTCGAGGTGCCGATCCCGGTCGTCGCCCGGGCCGCCCGGGCCGCGCACGCACGCGGCGCGCGCGTGGTCATCAACGCCGCACCGTATGCAGCCCTGCCGCACGACGTCGCTGCCCTGGCCGACCCGCTGGTCGTCAACGAGCACGAGGCGATGCTGCTGGCGGACTCCGACGTCGTGCCCACGTCCCTGCTCGTCACGTTCGGAGCCGCGGGCTCGAGCTGGGACGGTGTCCGGCATGACGGTGTCGCGGTGGCCGCCGAGGACGTCGTCGACACGACCGGCGCCGGAGATGCGTTCTGCGGTGCGCTGGCTGCTGCCCTCGCGGAGGGAGCCGACCGCGGCGAGGCGGTGTCGAGGGCGAGCGCGGCCGGTGCTGCGGCCGTGCGCCGCACGGGCGCCCAGTCCGACCCCGTCCTGTAGCGGCGTGCGGGAAGGCCTCGAAGGGGGTGAGGGGTTGACCACCGGCCACCCAGGTTTCGTCGCGATGTCGCGCGGAGTTCACCCGCGGGGAGTCGGATGGGCTCGCTGCGATCAGTGGCCGCACCCACCCGCTCCAGAACGGACTTCCCATGCCTCTTTCCCGTCGCTCCCTGCTCACCTCCGGTGCCGCCACCGGAGCGGGCCTAGTCGTCGCCGGTGCACTCCGGCCCGCCTCGGCCCTCGCCGCCCCCGACTCATCGCGCGAGCACGACAGGGGGGAGGGCTCGCGTCGCCGGCTCTTCCCCCCGCTGGCCCACGCCGAGGGGGACCTCCTGGCGCTGCCCCGGGGGTTCTCGGCCACCGCCGTCGCGATCTCCGGCAGCACCGAGGTGCACGACGGCACCGGAAAGGCCGTCGGCACCACGCCTGAGCGCCCGGACGGCACCCTCGCCGTCGCCGGCCCGCGCGGTTACCGCCTCATCCAGAACCACGAGGCGTCACCGGGCAGCAGCGCTCCTGTCCCGTTCGTAGACGGCACGGTCTACGACCGCGGCGCCCTCGGTGGCGGATGCACGGTCATCGAGACCACGCGCCGCGGCGCCCGCGTCTCGGAGTGGGTCGGGTTGTCCGGGACGATCAGCAACTGCGCCGGCGGGCCCACCCCGTGGGGCAGCTGGCTGACCTGTGAGGAGTCCGAGTCCAAGGCCGGCACCGGCACCCTGGAGAAGGACCACGGCTACGTCTTCGAGGTCTTCGCCGGGCAGCCCAGGGACCAGGTGCCGCGCCCCATTGCCGCCTGGGGCCGTGCGCCCCACGAGGCCGTCGTGGTCGAGCCCAGCCGTCGTCGCGTCTACCTCACCGAGGACGCGAGCAAGCCCACCGGCCTCGTCTACCGCTGGACGGCACCGAGCGGGTACACGCTGCGCGCCGGGATCGCCGACCACCTGCGGCCGAACGACGGCACCCTCGAGGCGCTGGCCGTGGTGGCGCCCGACGGCGGTGTCCTTCCGGACCTCGCCTACGTCACCGCCGCCCAGATCGGCCGGCCGTTCGCGACCAGGTGGGTGCGCGTCCCGGACCGTCACGCCAAGGACACCTCGCTGCGCAAGCAGTTCGCCGACGGCACCGTCACCCACTCCAAGAAGCTCGAGGGCGCCTGGGGCGACACGAAGGGCATGTACTTCGTGGCGAGCTTCGCGTTCGCCGCCGGTGACCTGCCGGCTGACGCCACCCCCCACGACGGACAGCTCTGGTACTACGAGTACGCGTCGTCGACCCTCACCCTGGTCGCCTACTACCCCTACAACCCGCTGCTGCACAGCGAGACCATCGACCCCGAGACCGGTCTGGGTCGCAGCCTCGACCTGGCCTTCGACGGCCCCGACGGGTGCCACGTGTCGCCGTACGGCAGCCTCGTCCTGACCGAGGACGGCAACACGGCCAACCACCTCCTGTCGTGGAGCAGGTCCACGGGCACGCAGGCCATCGCGCGCAACCTCATCGTCCAGGAGCGCACCGCCGCCGGGGTGGCGGTCTACAGCGAGATGACCGGCCCTTGCTTCTCCCCGGACGGCCAGGTGCTCTTCGGCAACGTCCAGGAGCCCGGGCACGTCTTCGCCATCACGGGGCCCTGGCGGACCTACCTCGGCTGAGGCGCCCGACGTCCTGCAGGAACCGGGCCCCGCGACATGCCGCGGGGCCCTGTCCTGCAGGACCGGGCAGCCCTGCGGTCAGAGGTCAGGACGGCGTGACGATCAGCGCGACCTGGTTGCTGCGGACCCGGGTCAGCACGACGATCGCCTCCGTCCGGCCCCGGGCCGGCAGGCGCAGCTGGCGGCGCAGCTGGTCGGCGTCGACGCTCACCCCGCGCTTCTTGATCGTCAACCGGTCGATCCCGTGGTCGCGCAACCAGCCGCGCAGGGCCTTGACGTTGAAGGGCATGGCCTCGACGACGGCATACCGGCGTGCGTAGGGGACCTCGACGGACCGGGAGGAGCCGACGTAACCCACGCCCAGGTCGAGCTCGGCACCTCCGGTGGCCGCGGTGAGGGCGGGGACCAGGCCGGCCCGCAGCACGGCCTTGTCGGGTTCGTAGAGCCAGCCACCGACGTCGGCGAGGTTGGTCAGGGTCGGCGCGCTCGGCTCGCCGTCCCGCTCGGTGACGAGCACCGGGGAGGCACCCTCGCGCAGCACGGCGGCGGTCCGGCCGGCCGTGTGGACCAGCGGACCGAACCACACGGTGCACTCCACGACCTCGCCGTCCACCGAGGTCCACTGCGCCTCCGCGCCGGCGGGGACGGCCGCGTGGGGGAACCCCGGGCTGAGCTTGGCCCCGGTCGCGGGGAGCGCCTTCGCGAGCTCCTGCACGGTCGCCCAGGACGGCGAGATCTCCTCGAGCCGGAACAGCCGGCGGGTCCGGCCGGTGATGTCGGCGACGCCGGGCGTCCGACGGGCCGGGTCGAGCCACACGCCGACACCGCGCGCGCCCTCGCCGGCCGGGGCCGTGAACTCCTCGGCCAGACCCTGCTCGGCGGTCGAGTGCGGCCAGTGCCGCAGGTTGACCGCGGCGATCGCGGCGGTGACCTCGTCGGCGTCGATGGCGTGCACCCGCAGGTCGAGCCCGGCCATCGCCATGGCGTCGGCCCCGATGCCGCAGCCGAGGTCGTGGACGGTGTGGATGCCGGCGGCGCGGAAGCGCTGGGCGTGCTGGGCGGCAACCCCGAGGCGTGTGGCCTGCTCGAGGCCGTCGGAGGTGAACACCATCCCGCGGGCGAACTCCCCGAACTTGGCGGTGGCCTTCTCGCGCAGCCGGGCCTGGTTGAGCGCCGCCGCCACGAGGTCGGGCTCGAACCCAGCGTCGCGCAGGCGCTGCTGCAACGGCAGGGCGGTGGCCTGGTCGTAGGGCGGCAGCGACTGCAGCAGCCCCCACCCCTCGCCGGTCGTCAGCCGGCGCAGCAGGGGAAGGTCCATGGCGAGCATTCTGGTGCATGCCGGCAGCCGGTGCGGGGCCAGCCCGGCGGATGTCCGTGGCCATCGGGTCGCCCCGTGGGCTCAGCGGTCGCGACGCCACTCGTATGGCGTGGTGGTGGACACCTTCACGAGGCCGGACCGCTCGAGGATGGGGCGCGAGAACTCCGTGGAGTCGCTGTTGAGGTAGCGCTTGCCGTGCGCGAGGGCGGAGCGGGCGCGGGCTGCCGTGAGCGCGCGGTAGATGCCGCGACCCCGGAATCCGGGACGGGTGGCGCCGCCCCAGATCCCGGCGAACTCCGTGCCGCCCACCGGCTCGAGGCGTCCCGCGCTCACGATCTCGCCGTCGACCTCGGCGACCCACATCTCCATGTCGTCGCGGGTCCGCAGGCGGTGCAGGACCTGCTCGAGCATCGAGGCGGCGAACTGCGGCGAGTCGCCGAAGACCTCGGCCTGCATGTCGCACATGGCACGGACGTCGTCCTCGTCGGTGACCTGCCGGACGACCACGTCGTCGGTCAGCTCGACGTCGACGGCGAGCAGCCTCGCCTCGCCGACCATCACCGACTCGGGCTCGTCGGCCACGAACCCGCGGGCCACGAGGGCCTCGTGCAGGCCTGGCGCGTGGTCGTGGCCGCGGGTCTTCCACTCGACGCGGGTGATGGTGGGATCGGCCTCGTAGTGCGCCAGGGCGCCGTCGACGAGCGCCACCACCGAGGCCTCGGTCGCCGGGCGCCCGTCCTGGGCCAAGGTCGAGTAGGTGATGAACCCGCGGCCGCCGAGGAACGTCGCGAGCCGCAACGGACCCAGCCGTTCGACGGCGATCGCCGAGGGCGTCTCGGCCTCGTCACGGAGCTGGTCGTCGTAGGCACGCAGGAGGTCGGCAGGGTTCGTCACGGGGACGAACCTGCCCGCTGCCCGCGCCCGGTGGCAACTGGTTTGTGCTCCCGTCGAGCGGGGCGGCGTCCGCCCTCGGCGAACGCGGGGAAAACTTCTGGCACTCGAGTTGACCGAGTGCTAGTCCGACCCTAGATTTGCGTTGGCACTCAGGTTCGTCGAGTGCTAACGCAGCCAGTCGGTCGACCCCCGCGACGGCGACCGGTAGGCAGCACTCGGCACCACCCGCAGTACCAGCACCATCCACCCTGTCCACTTTCGACATTCCCGAAGGGGAGGTCATCACGTGTCGGTTTCCATCAAGCCGCTCGAAGACCGCATCGTCGTCAAGTCCGTCGAGGCCGAGCAGACCACTGCGTCCGGCCTCGTCATCCCGGACACCGCGAAGGAGAAGCCCCAGGAGGGCGAGGTCCTCGCGATCGGTCCCGGCCGGATCGACGACAACGGCAACCGCGTCCCGCTCGACGTCACCGTCGGCGACCGGGTCATCTACAGCAAGTACGGCGGCACCGAGATCAAGCACGGCGGCCAGGAGTACCTCATCCTGTCCGCTCGCGACATCCTCGCCATCGTCGGCTGACACCTGCACCACTGACAGCACGCCCCGGCGGCCCCGCTGGGGCCAGCCCGGGGCGTGCTGTCGTCGTCAGCCCCGTTCCACCCCGTTCAGCCCCAGCCGGTCCCGGCTGCGCCGTCAGCCGGCATCGCGCTGAAACCCAATGAACACGAAGGACACTCATGGCCAAGACGCTGGAGTTCAACGACTCCGCTCGCAAGTCGCTTGAGCGCGGAGTAGACGCGCTCGCGAACGCAGTCAAGGTGACGCTCGGCCCGAAGGGCCGCAACGTCGTCATCGACAAGAAGTGGGGCGCCCCCACGATCACCAACGATGGTGTGACCATCGCGCGTGAGGTCGAGCTCGAGGACCCGTACGAGAACCTCGGGGCCCAGCTCGCCAAGGAGGTCGCCACCAAGACCAACGACGTCGCGGGTGACGGCACCACCACCGCCACCGTGCTCGCCCAGGCCATGGTCAAGGAGGGCCTGCGCAACGTTGCCGCCGGCGCCGCCCCGTCCGGGCTGAAGCGCGGCATCGACAAGGCCGTCGAGGCCGTGTCCGCCCGTCTGCTCGAGACCGCCCGCGAGATCGAGGGCAAGGAGGAGATCGCCCAGGTCGCCGCGCTCTCCGCGCAGGACCAGGTCATCGGCTCCACCATCGCCGACGCGTTCGACAAGGTCGGCAAGGATGGCGTCATCACCGTCGAGGAGTCCTCGACCGCGACGACCGAGCTCGAGTTCACCGAGGGCATGCAGTTCGACAAGGGCTACATCTCGCCCTACTTCGTCTCCGACGCCGAGCGCATGGAGGCCGTGGTCGAGGATGCCTACATCCTCATCAACCAGGGCAAGATCTCGGCGATCTCCGACGTCCTCCCCGTGCTGGAGAAGGTCGTCAAGTCCGGCAAGCCGCTGCTGATCATCGCCGAGGACATCGACGGCGAGGCGCTGTCGACCCTGGTGGTCAACAAGATCCGCGGCACGTTCAACGTCGTCGCGGTCAAGGCGCCCGGGTTCGGCGACCGCCGCAAGGCCATGCTCCAGGACATCGCCGTCCTCACCGGCGGCCAGGTCATCTCCGAGGAGGTCGGGCTCAAGCTCGACCAGGCCGACCTCGACGTGCTGGGCCAGGCCCGCCGCGTCGTCGTCACCAAGGACAACACGACGATCATCGACGGTGGCGGCGACAAGTCCGACGTCGACGGCCGGGTCAACCAGATCAAGGCCGAGATCGAGCGCACCGACTCCGACTGGGACCGCGAGAAGCTCCAGGAGCGCCTCGCCAAGCTCGCCGGTGGCGTCTGCGTCATCAAGGTCGGTGCCCACACCGAGGTCGAGCTCAAGGAGAAGAAGCACCGCATCGAGGACGCCATCTCGGCGACCCGTGCGGCCATCGAGGAGGGCATCGTCGCCGGTGGCGGCTCCGCCCTCGTCCACGCTTCCTCCGTCATCGACGACCTCGGCCTCGAGGGCGACGAGGCGACCGGTTCGCTCATCGTCAAGAAGGCGTCGGCCGAGCCGCTGCGCTGGATCGCCGAGAACGCCGGTCTCGAGGGCTACGTCGCCGTCTCCAAGGTCTCCGAGCTCGAGCCGGGCAACGGCCTCAACGCGGCGACCGGCGAGTACGTCAACCTGATCAAGGCCGGCGTCATCGACCCGGTCAAGGTCACCCGCTCCGCGCTGCGCAACGCCGCGTCGATCGCGTCGATGGTCCTGACCACCGACACCCTCGTCGTGGAGAAGAAGGAAGAGGAGCCGGAGGCCGCCGCCAGCGGTCACGGCCACGGCCACGGTCACTGACCGAGGCTGACGCGCGCGGGTCACTGCGCGCCATACCTCTCGAAGGCCCGTCCCCACCTCGGTGGGGGCGGGCCTTCGCGCATGTCCTCGGGGACCGCGGCTACACCACCTACGCTACCGAGGGGGGTCCGGACTCGGTCCTGGTGATGGTTCCCACCCCTTGGGTCGACGTGGCCGTGCTGGCGCTCGGGAGCATCTGTGCCGTCCTGGTCATGACGGCCGCCTCCCTGGTGATGCTGTGGTCCAGCACCCGCCCTTCGGAGCTGCGCACCGCGACCTGAGCGAGGTATGGCGTGGGGGTCCGCGCGGTGCGACGCTGGGGAGGTCGTCCTTCGGACGCGCAGGGGGACGGCACCACTCAGTGAGGTGGCCGTGGCGGAGCACGTCGTCGACCGGCCGAGTTTCGACGAGTACGTCGTGGCCCGGGGCGGCGACCTGCTCCGGACCGCGTGGCTCCTGGTGGGCGACGACGCCGCGGCCCTGCGCCTCGTGCGCGCTGCCCTGAACCGGGCGAGGCCGCAGTGGTCGCAGCTGGCCGAGCACGGGGCCGGCTCCTACGACACCGACCTGCGCAGGTTCCTCGTGCAGGCCCACCTGCGGCGCCGCCGCCCGGGCTCACGTGCCGATCCCGAGGGGGAGGGACCGACGACGGCGCAGCACGGCCCGGCAGATGTCGCCGAGCGGACCCGGGCGCTCCGGCTGGAGCCGCTGGACGCACTGACTCGTGTGCAGCGGGTGGTGGTCGTCCTGGTCCTCTTCGACGGACTTTCGCAGGGTCAGGTCGCCGACCTCCTGGACGAGCACGTCGGCAGCGTTCGCCGCCACCTCGCCTCGGCCCTCGCCCTCCTGCACGACAGGTTCGGCCACGACGAGCGCGGTGTGCGGGGGATGCTGGAGTCGCTGGCCCCCAGCGACCCGCCCGTCGACCTGCTGCTGCTCCCGGAGGTGGCGTCGGCGCCCCGGTGGCGCGGGCTGCGCGGGTGGGTGTTCGCGGTCGCGGCCCTGGGGGTCGCCGTCCTCGTCGTCGGCCTGGTGCCCCGGCAACCGGCGGGAGACGCGCGCCCGGCGCCCGGCCCGCCCCCAGCACTGGTGCCCACGGCGTTGTCGTGCGACGGCTCGTCAGGCTCCCCGGGGGTGCCGCGTCCGGTCGTGCCCCCGCTGAGCGCCCACTTCGCCGCAGCCCTCGTGTGTGCCGAGACCGACAGCGCATCGGTATGGAGCGGTGCCCTGCCCCCGGGCGCCCCCGTGACCGACTCGGTGGCCCTGGACTCCCTGACCCCGTCGCCGAGGGGGAGTGGTGCGAGCTGCCCGGACCTCCTGCACGGTCCCGCCTACCGACTCCTCCTGCTGGGTCGGGACGGCTCGACGACGACGTGGGCCAACGAGGACCTCGCCTGCGACGGGTGGCCGGCCCTGGCGCAGTTCTACGTCGCCTCCGCCGAGCAGGCTGCACGGACCAGCCCCCCGAGTGCGGGGTTCCTCGGCTGCCCATCGACGTTGGATGACCCGGTGGACCCCTCAGGAGTCGGTCCCGGGCTGAGGAAGGGGACCGTGCTGGTCGAGGCCACCGCGTGCCTGCACCCCCTGGCGCAGGTGCGGCCACGCGCCATACCGAAGTTCCACCCGGTGCGCGGCAACGTCCTGGGGACCCCGGAGCTCGCCGAGCTCAACGCCGACCTCGCCCGGTCCGGCTCGCGCCGCGCACGTCGGGGTGCCTGCGTCGAGGGTGCGTGGCGCTACGTGATCCGCGCGCGGACCGACAGCGGGCGCCTGGTGGAGCTCAGCAGCGTGTGCGGACGCGAGTTCGCCGTGGACGGACACGCCCGTGACCTGTGGCCGGTCAGCGCCGACACCACGAGCATGCTGCGCGCCCTTCTCGCCGCGAACTAGGGCAGTGCGCCGCCGACCACACGGATCGTCTCGCCCGCGAAGGTGACGCTCTGACCGGGGCGGACCTGGGCGCCGCGACGGACCTCAGGAGATCCGTCGACAAGGACCTCGCCCAGCTCGATGACCGAACGCGCCATGGCGCCGTCGTCGACGACGCCGGCGAGCTTCAGCAGCTGACCGAGCCTGATCGACTCGTCGCGGATGGGGACCTCGTGCTCAGCGCTCACGACAGGTGAGTCTACGAGCGGTCAGCTGGCGGCGGAGACGGCCCGCCCGGAGTAGTGCCGCTCGCGGTCGTCCTCGGTCATCGCACCCCAGACGCCGTACGGCTCGCGGACGCGCAGCGCGTGCTCGCGACAGAGCTGCAGGACGGGGCAGCCGAGACAGACCTCCTTGGCCTCGGAGTCGCGGGACCGGCGGGCCGGGCCGCGTTCACCCTCCGGGTGGAAGAAGACCTCGGGGTTCACCTGGCGGCAGGACCCTTCCATCTGCCAGTCCCACAGGTCGGCCACCGGGCCCGGAAGTCGTGACAACTCAGCCATGTCTTCCCTCAGCTCTCGTGCGGCCACCTGCCGCTCTTCCGGGAACCTACTCGTGGAGACCCTGCGCAAACCTGTTCAGAACGTATGGAGTTGTTCAAGGGCTCGCCACGTCCGAGGCACCCGGCGGGCTGCCTTACGATTGGGCAATGAGCCTTGGGTTTGACGACCGCCTCCCCGAACTCGCCCAGCAGGCCCCCGACGTCGAGGACCACGACCCCTTCGCGAAGCTCGGGTTGACCTACGACGACGTCCTGCTGCTGCCCGGCGAGACCGACGTCATCCCGTCGGACGTCGACACCACGGCGCGGCTGACGCGCGAGATCTCGCTGCGCATCCCCCTGGTCTCGGCGGCGATGGACACCGTCACCGAGTCGCGGATGGCGATCGCCATGGCCCGCCAGGGTGGTCTCGGGGTGCTGCACCGCAACCTGTCCATCGAGGACCAGGCCTACCAGGTCGACCTCGTCAAGCGGACCCAGACGGGGATGATCAGCAACCCCATCGTCATCGGTCCCGACGCGACGCTTGAGGAGCTCGACCGGATCTGTGGCGAGTACCGCGTCTCCGGCCTGCCGGTCGTGCAGCCGGACAACACCCTGATCGGCATGATCACCAACCGCGACCTGCGCTTCACGCCCGTCGCGGAGTGGGCCGGCACGCGGGTGCGCGACGTCATGACCCCCATGCCCCTGGTCACCGGCGCCGTCGGCATCTCCCGCGAGGACGCCACCGCCCTGCTGCGCCAGCACAAGCGCGAGCGCCTGCCGCTGGTCGACGACCAGGGTCGCCTCGCCGGTCTCATCACCGTCAAGGACTTCGTGAAGTCCGAGCAGTTCCCGCACGCCAGCAAGGACGACCACGGCCGGCTCCTCGTCGGTGCCGCCATCGGGTTCTTCGGTGACGCCTGGGAACGCGCCACGACCCTCGTCGAGGCCGGGGTCGACGTCCTCGTCGCCGACACCGCCAACGGTCACGCCCGCCTCATGCTCGACGTGATCCGCCGGCTCAAGGCCGACCCGGCCACGCGCCACGTCCAGGTCATCGGCGGCAACGTCGCGACCCGGGCCGGGGCGCAGGCCCTCGTCGACGCCGGCGCCGACGGCGTCAAGGTCGGCGTCGGACCGGGCTCGATCTGCACCACCCGCGTCGTCGCCGGTGTGGGTGTGCCGCAGGTGACCGCCATCCACGACGCGTCCCTGGCCTGCCGCCGGGCCGGCGTCCCGGTCATCGGCGACGGCGGCCTGCAGTTCTCCGGTGACATCGCCAAGGCCCTCGTGG
This sequence comes from Pedococcus sp. KACC 23699, assembly GCF_045348425.1. Lineage (GTDB taxonomy): Bacteria > Actinomycetota > Actinomycetes > Actinomycetales > Dermatophilaceae > Pedococcus. The sequence goes on along the minus strand of NZ_CP157483.1, from coordinate 977,603 downwards.
CCGGTGCCGACACCGTGATGCTCGGGTCGCTGCTGGCGGGCTGCGAGGAGTCTCCCGGCGACCTGATCTTCGTCAACGGCAAGCAGTTCAAGTCCTACCGCGGCATGGGCTCGCTCGGCGCGATGGCCTCGCGCGGCAAGAAGTCGTACTCCAAGGACCGCTACTTCCAGGCTGATGTCGCCAGCGACGACAAGATCGTGCCCGAGGGCATCGAGGGCCAGGTCGCCTACCGCGGCCCGCTCGGCAACGTCGTCCACCAGCTCGTCGGTGGGCTCGCGCAGTCGATGTTCTACGTCGGCGCCAACACCATCCCTGAGCTGCAGGCGCGCGGCAAGTTCGTCCGGATCACCTCGGCGGGGCTCAAGGAGAGCCACCCGCACGACATCCAGATGACCGTCGAGGCACCCAACTACGGCAGCCGCTGACCCTCACTCCGCGTTTGGGGGCAGAACCGTGAGCGGTGCCTCACTGTCGTGCCCCCAAACGCAGGAGCTGTCGGCCCGCGCGCGTTCCGGGGCGCGATCGGGCTTTTCGTGGTGGGCCCCGTGGCCGATAGCCTTGCCCGGTGACTGAGATCGAGATCGGCCGAGGCAAGCGCGGCCGTCGGGCCTACTCCTTCGACGACATCGCCGTCGTCCCGTCCCGCCGCACCCGCGACCCCGAGGAGGTGTCGGTGGGGTGGCAGATCGACGCCTACCACTTCGACATCCCCGTCATCGCGGCGCCGATGGACTCGGTGATGAGCCCCGAGTCGGCCATCAAGCTCGGCAACCTCGGCGGCCTGCCGGTCCTCGACCTCGAGGGCCTGTGGACCCGGTACGACGACCCGTCGCCGCTGCTCGCTGAGATCGCCACGCTCGACCCCGTCACCGCCACCGCGCGGATGCAGGAGATCTACGCCGCCGAGATCCAGCCCGAGCTGATCGTCGAGAGGCTGCGCCAGGTGCGTGCCGCCGGTGTCACCGTGGCCGGCGCCCTGAGCCCGCAGCGCACCCAGCAGTTCTGGAAGCACGTCGTGGACGCCGGGGTCGACCTCTTCGTCATCCGCGGCACCACGGTCAGCGCCGAGCACGTCTCGGGTCGCGCCGAGCCGCTCAACCTCAAGCGCTTCATCTATGAGCTCGACGTCCCCGTCATCGTCGGCGGCGCGGCCTCCTACACGGCCGCGCTGCACCTCATGCGCACCGGTGCCGCCGGTGTCCTCGTCGGGTTCGGCGGGGGAGCGGCGCACACCACGCGCCGCACCCTGGGCATCCACGCCCCGATGGCCAGTGCCATCGCCGACGTCGCCGCGGCCCGGCGCGACTACCTCGACGAGTCCGGCGGCCGCTACGTGCACGTCATCGCCGACGGTGGCATGGGCGACAGCGGTGACATCGTCAAGGCCGTCGCCTGCGGTGCCGATGCCGTCATGCTCGGTGCGGCGCTCGCCCGCGCCACCGACGCACCCGGCCGCGGTCTGCACTGGGGCCCCGAGGCCCACCACCAGGAGCTGCCGCGCGGCTCGCGCGTCGAGGTCGGTGCGGTGGCCCCGCTCGAGCAGATCCTCTTCGGCCCGGGCAGGACGGCCACCGGCCAAACCAACCTCATCGGCGCCCTGCGCCGGGCGATGGCCACGACCGGCTACTCCGACCTCAAGGAGTTCCAGCGGGTCGAGGTCGTGGTGGCGCCCTACCAGGCCACCTGAGTCCAGCCCCGCGTTCACGACGGCGGCCCCACCGGCACGGTCCGGCGGGGTCGCCGTCGTCGTCAGGAGCCGTGAGATCCCGCTAACTTACTACTGGTAATGAAGCGGGGCCGGACCTACGCTGCCCCTATGGCTCCGGACCTCATCGCCGACCCCGAGACCGATCCCACCGCGACGTATGCCGTGGACCCGGCGCTCGTCCGACGGCTGGCCCGGCGGGTGGTCGCCGCCCCGCGCGCGGACCACCACGTGAGCCACACCCCGATGACCGGTGCGCCGCTGGCGTCCCTGCCGTTGTCCACCCGCGAGGACGTCGCCGCGGCCATGGACGCGGCCCGGGCGGCCCAGCGCGCCTGGTCGCGGACCCCGATGGAGGTCCGCGAGCGGATCATGCTGCGCTACCACGACCTCGTCCTCGACCGTCAGGTCGACCTGCTCGACGTCGTCCAGCTCGAGTCGGGCAAGACGCGTGGGCAGGCGTTCGAGGAGGTCGCCGACGTCGCCCTGGTGGCGAGGCACTACGGCCGCTCCGCAGCGGCCTACCTGCGACCGAAGCGGCGAGCTGGGCTCTTCCCCGTGCTCACCCAGACCACCGAGCACCACCACCCGCGCGGGGTCGTGGGCATCGTCAGCCCGTGGAACTACCCGCTGTCCCTGGCGATCACCGATGCCATCCCCGCGATCATGGCCGGCAACGCCGTCGTGCTGCGCCCGGACCTGCAGGCCTCGCTGACCGCGCTGCAGGCCGTGCAGCTGCTCACCGAGGCGGGCCTGCCGGAGTCGGTGCTCCAGGTGGTCCTCGGTGACGGGCCGACCGTGGGCCAGGCCGTCGTGGACCTCGCCGACTACGTCTGCTTCACGGGTTCGACCGCGACCGGGCGCAGCGTCGCCACCTCCGTCGCGGGCCGGCTCGCCGGCTACTCCCTGGAGCTGGGGGGCAAGAACGCGATGTACGTCGCCGACGACGCCGACCTCGACAAGGCCGTCGCCGGAGCGGTTCGCGCGTGCTTCTCCTCGGCCGGCCAGCTGTGCATATCGGTCGAGCGCCTGATCGTGCACGCCGACGTGGCCGACGAGTTCACCGCCCGGCTCGTCGAGGCGGTGGGGTCGATGACCCTGGGGCCGGCGCTGGAGTTCGGCACCGACATGGGCTCGCTGGTCTCGGCGGCCCAGCTCGCCCGCGTCACCGACCACGTCGACGACGCCCGCGCCAAGGGCGCCCGTGTCCTCACCGGCGGGCGCCCCCGCCCCGACCTCGGGCCCTACTTCTACGAGCCGACCGTCCTCGCGGGCGTCACCGCTGCCATGGACGTGCGCGACGACGAGACCTTCGGCCCGGTGGTGTCGATCTACCGCGTCGACAGCGACGACGAGGCGATCCGTCTCGCCAACGACACCGACTACGGCCTCAACGCCTCCGTCTGGACCCGCGACGTGGCTCGTGGCAGGCGGATCGGCACAGCCATCGCGGTCGGCACCGTCAACGTCAACGAGGGGTATGCCGCCGCGTGGGGGAGCGTGGCCGCGCCGATGGGCGGGATGAAGCAGTCCGGCGTCGGCCGCCGACACGGCAGCGAGGGGATCCTCAAGTACACCGAGTCGCAGAACGTCACGGCGCAGTACCTCCTGCCCATCGCCCCCTCGATGGGGCTGTCCGAGGAGTCCTACGCCCGCGTGATGACCGCCGCCCTGCGGACGCTCAAGGCGGTCGGTCGCCGATGAGCACGCCGGTACGGAGCGACTCCAGCCTGCCCGCGGGCAGCCACGTCGACGTCCTCGTCATCGGCTCGGGGTTCGGCGGATCGGTCACCGCCCTGCGGCTGGCCGAGAAGGGGTACCGCGTCCACGTCATCGAGTCCGGTCGCCGGTTCCGTGACGAGGACTTCGCCAAGACCTCGTGGGACGTGCGCAGCTACCTGTGGGCTCCCAGGCTGAAATGCTTTGGGGTGCAACGGATCCACCGCCTGCCGGATGTCATGGTCCTGGCGGGCGCCGGGGTGGGGGGCGGTTCGCTCAACTACGCGAACACCCTCTACGTCCCGCCGGAGTCGTTCTTCCGTGACCCGCAGTGGAGCGACATCACCGACTGGCAGGCCGAGCTCGAGCAGCACTACTCGACGGCCTCGGCGATGCTCGGCGTCGTCACCAACCCGTGCGAGGGCATCGTCGAGGACGTCATGCGGCGCACCGCGGAGGACCTGGGCGTCGGGGACACCTTCCGCAAGACCCCGACCGGCGTCTTCTACGGCATGCCCGGCCGCAGGGTCCCCGACCCCTACTTCGGTGGTGCGGGTCCCGAGCGCACCGGCTGCACCCAGTGCGGCAACTGCATGGTCGGCTGCCGGGTCGGTGCCAAGAACACCCTGGTGAAGAACTACCTCGCGCTCGCGGAGAACCTCGGCGCCACCATCGAACCGATGCGCACCGTCGTGCGCGTCGCCCCCCGCCGTCGGGGCGGGTATGCCGTGACGCACGAGGCCACCGGTGCCTGGTTGCGGCGCGAGCGCCGGACCGTCACGGCCGACCAGGTCGTCTTCGCGGGCGGGACCTGGGGCACGCAGAAGCTCCTGCACACGCTGCGCCAGAACGGCGCGCTGCCACGACTCTCCTCACGACTGGGCCACCTGACCCGCACCAACTCCGAGGCCCTCAACGGCGTGATGGTCGAGAAGGTCCCGCGCGGCGAGGACCTGTCCAGGGGTGTGGCGATCACCTCGTCGTTCCACCCGACCGCCGACACCCACGTCGAGAACTGCCGCTACGGGCCGGGCTCCAACCTCATGGGCGCGATGGCGACGATCCTCGTCCCGGGGGACCGGCTGCCCCGGCCGCTGCAGTTCCTCGTCGAGGCGGCCAAGCACCCGGTGGTCTTCGCGCGGTCACTGTCGCAGTACCGCTGGAGCGAGCGCACCGTCATCGGGCTGATCATGCAGAGCCGCGACAACTCGTTGCAGGTCATCGGGACCCGCGGACGTCTCGGCGGTCGCGGCCTCACCTCCCGCCAGGGCCACGGTGAGCCCAACCCGACCTACATCCCCGCCGGGCAGGAGGCTATGAAGGCCCTGGCCGTCCGGCTCTCCGAGGCCACCGGGCTGCGCGCCTTCGCCGGCGGCAGCATCGGCGAGGTCGTCAACATCCCCATGACCGCCCACTTCCTCGGCGGGGTCCCGATCGGCTCGAGCCCCGACCGTGGGGTCGTCGACGGCTACCAGCGGGTCTGGAACTACCCCGACCTGCACGTCGTCGACGGCTCGGCGATCTCGGCGAACCTCGGGGTCAACCCGTCGCTGAGCATCACCGCCCAGGCCGAGCGGGCGATGTCGTTGTGGCCCAATAAGGGTGAGCACGACCCGCGACCGCAGCAGGGCGACGGCTACCTCGCGCTCGAGCCGGTCAAGGCGGCCCGCCCCGCGGTGACGAGGTTCGGAGCGGCTTAAGGGCCGCAGATGTCGGAGACGGCGGTTAAAGGGACCCCTGCTTCCCTCAACCGCCGTCCCTGATGGTGTGGCTGGAGATGAGCCGGGGGTGGGATCTCCAGCCACACCACCCGGCCCAACGAACCCCGTGACCTGGGGTTACGCGTTCTCCCCGGATTTGTGCGGTCCGCCCCCCGCGGAGACCCCTGCGCGGGCCGAAGCCGCGCGCGCCCCACCGGCGGGTGACCCGCCAGCGGGTGCCTCGTCGCGCCAGGAGGCCCACAGCGCGGCATACGCACCGCCGGCGGCGACCAGCTCGTCGTGGGTGCCGATCTCGCTGACGAGGCCGTCCTCCACGACGGCGACCCGGTCGGCGTCGTGGGCGGTGTGCAGTCGGTGCGCGATGGCCACGACCGTCCGACCCTGCACCACCGCGGCCAGCGACCGCTCGAGGTGCCGGGCGGCGCGCGGGTCGAGCAGCGAGGTCGCCTCGTCCAGGACGAGGGTGTGCGGGTCGGCCAGCACCAGTCGCGCCAGCGCGAGCTGCTGCGACTGGGCCTCGGTCAGGACGTGTCCGCCGCTGCCCACGACGGTGTCCAGCCCGTCCGGCAGACCCTCGGCCCAAGCCAGGGCGTCCACCGCCCGCAACGCCTCGGCGAGCTCGTCACGGGTGGCCTGCGGGCGGGCCAGCAGGAGGTTGTCGACCAGGGAGCCCACGAACACGTGGTGCTCCTGCGTGACCAGGGCGACCTCGCCGCGGAGCTCGCCCAGCTCGAGGTCGACCAGCGGCACGCCACCGACGTCGATCCGGCCCTCGCGAGGGCCGTCGACACCGGCCATGAGGCGACCGAGGGTGGACTTGCCGGCTCCCGAGGGACCCACGATCGCGAGGCGCTCGCCGGGGTGCAGGTCGAGGCTCACCCCGTGGAGCACGTCGTGCCCGGGACGGTAGGAGTAGCGGACGTCGTCGACCGACAGGTCGGATCCGTCGGGGTGCTCGCCCGTGGCGGTGCGGTCCGGCGGGACGGACCCCACACCGATCACGCGGGCCAAGGACGTCGCCCCGACCTGGATCTCGTCGAGCCAGCTGAGTACCTCGTCGAGGGGGCCCACCATCTGCTGGACGTAGAGGGTCACCGCGGTGGCGGCGCCGGCGGTGATGTTGCCGTTCATGGCCAGCCACCCGCCCCAGAGGACCGCCGCAGCCGTCGGCACGTAGTAGCCGAAGACCACCGACGGGAACCACCGCAACCGCAGGCCGAGGGTGTAGCGCTCGGCGCGGTAGCACTCGCGCAGCGCCTCGTGGAACCGGTGGCGACGGACTGCGGCCAGCGACAGTGCGTCGATCGTCCGCGCGCCGTCGACGGTCTCGGTGACGACCCCGTTGAGCGAGGCGTAGGTGGCGCGCTCCCAGAGGTAGCCGTTGGCGGCATACCGCAGGTAGCGCCGCGTGGAGAACCAGTAGAACGGCAGCCCGGCGAGGATGGCCAGGCTCGCCAGGGGCGAGGTGAACAGGGCCGCGACGATGGTCATCGCGACCGTCATCACGGCGACGAACAACGAGGGGATGCCGAATCGCACCACGTGCGAGAGCGCCTCGACGTCGTTGGTGGTGCGCGCCACGAGGTCACCGGTGCCGGCCCGCTCGACGGTCGACAGCGGCAGGTTCACCGCGCGGGCGACGAACTGTTCGCGCAGCTGGGCGAACACCGTCTCCCCGAGGATGAACGACAACCGGCGCGCAGCCCAGGTCAGACCGGTCTGCGCGACGACGGCGACGGCCAGGCCGACGGCGATCCGGTCCACGGCGCCCAGGCTGCCGCGGCCGCTGACCTCGTCGACCAGCCGACCGACCAGCCACGGAGCGGCGAGGGCGGCCAGCGCGGCGAGGGCGTGCAGGGCGAGGACGCGGCTGAGCAGCCCGCGGTGGCTGCCCATCAGCTCACGGGTGTGCTCCCAGACCGCGCGGGAGTCGGCGACCGGAAGGGTGCGCCGGGTGGGGTCGGTCCGGACCTCGTCGGGATGGGTCTGGCCGCTCACGACTCGTCCTCCTCGGTGCGCAGCACGACGCGGCGGTATGCGGCGTGCCCCAGCAGGTCGCGGTGCGTGCCGCGGGCGGCCACCAGGCCGTCCTCGAGCAGCACCACCTCGTCTGCGTGGCCCAGCAGCAGCGGGCTCACGGTGGTCACCACGGTGGTGCGGCCGCGGCGGTGGTCGGCGAGGCGCTCGGCGATCCGGGACTCGGTGTGGGCGTCCACCGCGCTGGTCGGCTCGACGAGGACGAGGACCGGGGCCTCGGTGAGCAGCGCGCGGGCCAGCGCGAGCCGCTGGCGCTGGCCGCCGGAGTAGGACCGGCCGCGCTCCTCGACGGTGCCGTCGAGGCCGTCGGGCAGGGCCTCGAGGAGGTCGGTGGCGCTCGCGGCCTCCAGCGCCCGGAGCACCCGCGCGTCGGCGTGGTCGGTGCCACCGGTGTGGCCGTCACGAGCGCCGGCCCCGAGGAGCTGGTCCCGCACGACCCCGGTGAACAGCCTGGGGTCCGGCTCGCTGACGACCACGCGGCGGCGGACGTCCCCGATCGCGAGGTCGTCGAGGCGCGTGCCGCCCCACGTCGTCTGGTGCGGGCCGGGGCCGTGGCGCCCGAGCCGGTCGGCGACTGCCGCCGACTCCTCGGGCCGCGCCGAGACGATCGCGGTGAGCAGCCCGCCGCGGACGACGGTGCCCGAGAGCGGGTCGGCGAGGTCGGCCTGGTCCCCAGGTGCAGCAGCGGTGCCTGCGCGCGTCGCGTCGTGGTCGGGGGTGACAGCCAGCACCCGCAGCACCTTGTCGGCAGCGATGTGCGCCCGGATGCCGCGGTCGACGATCTCGATGGCGGTCTGCAGCGGCATGGTGAGGAAGGCGGTGTACCCGTAGAAGGCCACCAGCTGGCCCGCGGAGATCTCACCCGCGATGGCCTGCCGGGCGCCGAGCCAGGTGACGAGCACGACGAAGATGCCGGGCAGCAGCACCTGGGCGGAGTCGAGGGCGGCCTGGATGCCGGCGACGTGCACCCCGCGGTGGCGGACCCGCTGCGACTGCTCCTCGTAGCGGCGCAGGAAGGTCTGCTCACCACCGATGCCGCGCAGCACCCGCAGCCCGGCGACGGTGTCGGCGCCGAGCGTGGTCAGTCGCCCGGCCTCCTCCCGCTGCAAGGCCTGCCGGCGCTGCAGCGGCCGCACGATGAGGGTGAGGCTGGCCAGCATGACCGGGCCACCGGCGAGCACGAGCCAGCCCAGTGGGGGCGAGGCGGCGAGCAGGATCGCCCCGACCACGACGTAGCTGGTGACCGCACCGGCGAACCGGCCCATCGCGTCATACAGGCCGCCGAGGCGCATGACGTCGTTGGCGAACACCGTGACCACCTCGCCGGCCGGCATGACCCTGGTGAGCACCGGGCCGGCCCGCTCGGCGCCCTCGGCGGTGAGCTGGGCGCTGCGGTAGGAGGCGTAGAGCCAGTTGTGGACCGCGAAGAAGTGGCGGGCCGCGGCGGTGGATGCGGCGATCGCCCCGAGCACCAGCAGGGCCAGCGCCCATTTCACGAGACCACCGAGGTCGCCGGGGACGATGCCCTCGTCGACACCCTTGCCGAGGGCCGCGGGGATCAGCGCGATCGAGACCATCCACACCATGCCGGTGAGGGCGCCGAGGAGCTGGGTGCGCCACTGCTCGCGACCGATCCACACCATGAACCGCAGCGTGCTGCGGGTGTCGGGTCGGCCGGGATCGGGGAAGGGGATCTCGCGCATCAGGGTCCCCACGGTAGGGGTGGGCACCGACGAGCCGACACCGGTTTTCCGGGCGGCGCCGCCGCCTGGTCGCCCGGCCCGCCCCGCGCAGGGCCCACGTGAGGACTTCCGAGGGCGCCCGGTGCGCCTGCCGTCCCCGTCGACGGGGGCTGCCTACCATGGCGGCGTGTCACCCTCGGCGCCCACCCGAAGAACCCGTCTCGACGACAAGTACGTCCGGCGGCGGATCGCGGCTGCCACAGCCGCCGTCGTCTTCCTGGGCGGGGCCTCGTTCGCGGTCAGCCAGGTGGGCGGCCTGTTCGGGAGCGACCACGTCGAGGCCGCGCCCGCACGGCCCGTCGCCCAGGCGCAGGCCAAGGCGCCGGTCGTGCCGACGCCAACGAGGACGCCGAAGGTCGCCGCCCCCAAGCCGAGCCCCGCCGTCCCGCAGGGCGGGGCCGGGAGCACCGCGGCGGAGACCGCGCTCGTGCGCACGATGCGGCTCACCGGCAACCTCACCCCGAAGTCGGTGGTCGCGTCCCCGTCGGGTCTGGTGGTCGCCCAGAACATGATGTACAGCCACTCCGTGGCCGCCTTCGGGGCGGACGGTGCCCTGCTCGCGACGATCAAGGACTCGGTCGACCTCGCGAAGTTCGGGATCAAGGGACACCCCGGCACCACCAAGGGCGCCCCCGTCGAGGCCGCCTTCACCAAGGACGGCAAGCACGCGTGGATCTCCAACTACTCGATGTATGGCGCGGGGTACGGCCCCGAGGGCCTGGACAGCTGCCGCGCCGGTGACGGCACCTCGACCAGCACCGTCTACCGCGTCGACACCGCCACCTTCGCGATCGACCGGGTCGTCGAGGTCGGCGCCGTCCCCAAGTACGTCGCCGTGACCCCGGACGACAAGACCGTCCTGGTGACCAACTGGTGCTCCTGGGACCTGTCGGTGATCGACATCGCCACGAACCGTGAGGTGTCCCGGATCCCGCTCGGTGGCGCCTACCCGCGAGGCATCGTCGTCGCCCCGGACAGCCGCACCGCGTACGTCGCGCTGATGGGCTCGGACCGCATCGTCACCGTCGACCTGCGCACCAAGGCCGTGAAGCGGTTCGCCACCACCGGCAACGGGCCGCGGCACATCGTCCTCAGCCCCGACGCGAAGTACCTCTACGTCACCAACAACGGCTCCGGCACGGTCGCCAAGCTCGACCGGTCGACGGGGGCGGTGCTCGCGACCACGCACGTCGGCAACCAGCCCCGGTCCCTGACCATCTCCTCCGACGGCACCGCCATCTACTCGGTCAACTACGAGTCGTCGACGGTGAGCAAGATGCGCACGAGCGACCTCAAGATCATCGGCGAGGTCGCCACCGACCAGCACCCGATCGGCATCACCTACGAGCCGACGCGCAAGGCCGTCTGGGTCGCCTGCTACGGCGGGAGCATCCTCGTCTTCGACGACTCGAGGCGTCCCGTAGCCTGACGAGGTGCTGCGAACCGCCCTCAAGCCCCGTTGGCTGGGACTGTTCGCCCTGCTCGTCCTCATCATCGTGACGTTCACCCAGCTGGGCCTGTGGCAGCTGCACGTCGCCCAGGACAAGGGGCTCGCCGACGCGCTGCGCAAGGCCCACGAGGCCAGACCTGCCCTGGTCGACACCGTCATCCGACCCCACGAGGCGTTCCCGAACCCCCAGTCGAACCGTGCCGTCACCGCGGTCGGCGAGTACGTCCCGGCCGACCAGTTCCTCGTCGGCCCGCGCCGACTCGACGGGCGGCAGGGCTACTGGGTCGTGACGCCGCTGGTCGTCGCGGAGACCGGCGCCCGCCTCGCCGTCGTGCGCGGGTTCGTCAGCGACCCGGCCGCGGCCGGCCGGGCGCCGGCGGGCGAGGTGTCGGTCGACGGCTCGCTCGCCCCGGGGGAGTCGCCGTCCGTCGCTCCTGCGGCGCTGCCGGCCGCGGGGCCGGAGGTGCTGGGGTCGGTCGACCTGTCGATCCTGGTCAACCGCTGGCCGGGCGACCTCTACAACGCGTTCGTCTTCGCCCAGTCCGAGAAGTCCGCCACGGGCGCCGGGATCGCGCCCGCCGAGGGCCTGCACCGGGTGCCGCCACCCGAGGTGACGGGCGGGCTCAAGTGGCGCAACGCGGCATACGCGCTGCAGTGGTGGGTCTTCGCGGGGTTCGCCGCGTTCATGTGGTTCAGGATGGTGCGCGATGATGCGCAGCATGAGCGAGAGGACGAACATGTCGGCTGAGGTCACGAGCATCAAGGACGTCGAGGCTGCTGAGAAGGCGCTGAAGATCTTCAAGGTCATGGCGTTCGTCGTCGGGATCGGCCTGCTGCTGCTGGTGGCAGAGGTGGTGATGTCCTACGGCTTCGACATGAAGGGCGACCGCAACCCCCTCAACTGGTGGCCGCAGCCGCACGGCTTCATCTACATGGGCTACCTCGCAGCGACGGCCAACCTGGGGTTCAAGATCCGCTGGGGCCTGGGGAAGATGGTGCTGGTGATGCTCGCCGGTGTCGTGCCGTTCCTGTCCTTCTGGGCCGAGCGCAAGGTCGCCGCCGAGGTCGAGGGTCGGCTGGCTGCCGCACGCCGGTAGCCTTGCCCCGTGAGCGACGCCCCTGTGAGCAACACCCCCGCCGGTGACACCACCGACATCACCCAGGCCCAGGACGACGACCGCGTGGAGGCGTCGGACGGTGCCCGGGCGGAGGTCGACTCGACGCCGCTGCAGGCGCAGCCTGTGCTGGTCGTCGACTTCGGCGCTCAGTACGCCCAGCTGATCGCGCGCCGGGTCCGTGAGGCCAACATCTACAGCGAGGTCGTCCCGCACACGATGCCGGTCGACGAGATGCTTGCCAAGGGTCCCGCGGCGATCGTGCTCTCCGGTGGGCCCTCGTCGGTCTACGCCGAGGGTGCCCCCTCCCTCGACCCGGCGCTGCTCGAGGCCGGTGTCCCGGTCTTCGGCATGTGCTACGGCTTCCAGGCGATGGCCCAGGCGATGGGCGGCACGGTCGCGCACACCGGACTGCGTGAGTACGGCTCCACCCCGGCGTCGGTCTCCGACACCGGCTCCACCCTCTTCAACGGTCAGCCCACCTCCCAGTCGGTGTGGATGAGCCACGGCGACTCGGTCACCCAGGCGCCGTCGGGTATGCGCGTGACCGCGTCCACCGCCGGTGCGCCCGTCGCCGCGTTCGAGGACGACGAGCGCCAGCTGTATGGCGTGCAGTGGCACCCCGAGGTCATGCACTCGACCTTCGGCCAACGGGTGCTCGAGAACTTCCTCTACCGCGGCGCCAAGCTCGAGGGTGACTGGACGGCGGCCAACGTCGTCGAGGAGCTCGTCGGCGCGATCCGCGACAAGGTCGGCGAGTCCCGCGTGCTGTGCGCCCTGTCCGGTGGGGTCGACTCGTCCGTCGCAGCTGCCCTGGTGCAGAAGGCCGTCGGCGACCAGCTGACCTGCGTCTTCGTCGACCACGGCCTGCTGAGGCAGGGGGAGGCCGAGCAGGTCGAGAAGGAGTTCGTCGCCGCCACCGGGGTCGACCTCGTCGTCGTGGATGCTCGCGAACAGTTCCTCAACGCCTTGGCCGGGGTGTCCGACCCCGAGCAGAAGCGCAAGATCATCGGCCGCGAGTTCATCCGGGTCTTCGAGCAGGCCGCGCGCGACGTCGTCGGCTCGCGCGGTGACTCCGACCACCCGGTGGAGTTCCTCGTGCAGGGCACGCTCTACCCCGACGTCGTCGAGTCCGGTGGCGGCACCGGTGCGGCCAACATCAAGTCACACCACAACGTGGGCGGACTCCCGGACGACCTGCAGTTCAAGCTCGTCGAGCCGCTGCGGTCGCTGTTCAAGGACGAGGTGCGCCAGGTCGGGCTCGAGCTGGGTGTGCCCGAGGCGATCGTGTGGCGCCAGCCGTTCCCCGGCCCCGGCCTCGGCATCCGCATCGTCGGCGAGGTGACCGCCGAGCGGCTTTCCATTCTTCGTGCGGCGGACGCCATCGCCCGGCACGAGCTCTCGGCCGCTGGTCTGGACCGCGACATCTGGCAGTGCCCGGTGGTGCTGCTCGGTGACGTGCGTTCGGTCGGGGTGCAGGGTGACGGCCGCACCTACGGCCACCCCGTGGTCCTGCGCCCGGTGTCCTCCGAGGACGCCATGACCGCCGACTGGACGCGGGTGCCCTACGAGGTGCTTGCCAAGATCTCCACGCGGATCACCAACGAGGTGCGTGAGATCAACCGCGTGGTGCTCGACGTGACGAGCAAGCCCCCGGGCACCATCGAGTGGGAGTGACCCGGTCGTGCCTGACGTCGGCACGTCGGGCGGCGCGGTGACCGGCCGCGAGTCCGGCGGTGGGTCCGGCGCGTCGACCGCCGGCGGATCCGGCGCCGTCACCCCGATGGAGATGCTCAGCCGGGCCGTGATGCGGCACGTGCTCATCGGACCGCCGCTCAAGCTCCTCACCCGGCTGCGCGTCGAGGGTCGCGAGAACGTGCCGCGCGAGGGCGCCCTGATCGTCGCCTCCAACCACCTGTCGTTCATCGACTCGATCGTCATCCCGCTCGCCTGCGCCCGGCAGGTGCACTTCCTGGGCAAGGCGGAGTACTTCCAGGGTCGGGGCCTGCGTGGTGCCGCGGTGCGGTGGTTCCACTCCACCGGCGGCACCATCCCGGTCGACCGCGCCGACCCCCGTGCCGCTGCGGGCTCGCTCGGCCTGGCCGAGGACGTCCTGCGTCGCGGTGAGGCCTTCGGCGTCTACCCCGAAGGCACGAGGTCGCCCGATGGTCGCCTCCACCGGGGGCGCACAGGCGTCGCCCGTATGGCGCTGAGCACCGGCGCCACGCTGCTCCCGTGCGCGGTCATCGGGACCGACAAGGTCCAGCCTCCCGGCTCCAACGGCTTTCGGCCCGGAAAGGTGACCGTCCGCTTCGGCCAGCCGATCGATGTTGCCGGGCTGGGGGAGCGGTACCAGAAGGCCGCACTCCTGCGGGCCGTGACGGACGCGACCATGGACGCCATCGCCGAGCTGTCCGGCCAGGAACGCTCCGACCAGTACGCCTCGGACGTCAAGGCGGCCATGGCTGCCGGCTCCCAGGACTGAGCACCCGCCTTACCGTCCTGAATGCCAGCGACGAGGTCGCCCTTTCCGCCGCGAGGTGGGCTGGATTGTCGCGAACGAGGGCTGGATCCCGCCTCGAGGCACCACCACGATTTCGGCAACCCGCCGGCATCCAAGGTGGCAGGCGGATATGTTGCGCTCAACTAAGGGGATGTAGCGACGAGATGACCGACACCACAAACGCTCCAGCCGGCTGGTACCCGCAGGCTGATGGACAGCAGAGGTACTGGAATGGCGAATCGTGGACTGAGCACGTTGCGCCGGGTGGGCCGACCAAACCAACTGGCCAGTCATCATCGGAGCCTACGAAGTTGGCTGGGCCTGGTAGCCGGCGCTTCGGCAAGGCCGCGGCATTCGGTTGGGGAGGTTTGGCCTTTACCGCTCTGCTCGGCGCCCTGAGTTCCGGCTTTAGCGGCGCCACAATCTTGGCTGGGCTTTTCGCCCTGGTGCTTGGGGTAGTCGCCTTGGCTCGCGGCCGCGTTGGTTGGGCCGGATTGGGTAGCCGCCGGGCGGGTGGGGTCGCGATCGGTGCGGCCTTGGCTCTACTCACCATCGGTGCAGTGGCCGCACCCCCGGCCACCCCCACTGCTACTGGTTTGGCCCTGACGAGCCGCGGCACTGCACCCACCACAGACGCCGCAGCCGATGCAGCGGCTCAGGCGGCCGCAGCCGAAAGGACAGCAGCGGACTCTGCTGCCGCCGCTGCAGCGGACAAAGCCGCAGCGGACGCTGCGGCGAAGGCCACGGCCGACGCAGCTGCTGCGACCGCGAAGGCAGCTTCCGACGCCGCAGCCAAGACTGCGAGGGATGCTGCAGCAAAGCAAGCAAAGGCGGTGGCCGCAGCATCTGCAAAGGCTCAAGCTGCAGCCCAGGCGAAGGCTGCAGCCCAGGCGAAGGCTGCGGCTAAGGCGAAGGCTGCGGCTAAGGCGAAGACTGCGGCTAAGGCGAAAGCAGCAGCAGAGGCGAAGGCGAAGGCAGTTGCATCCCCGCCGCCACCTCCGCCAGCCGCCACGTCCTACGACAACTGCACTGACATGCATGCCGACTACAAGGGTGGCGTGGCGCTGCCCGGTGCAGTCGATCACCGCAGCAGTGGTGGCCACGCCAATTACGCGCCTGTGTACAGTCGCTCGCTTTACGAGGCGAACTCTGGCAGCGACCGCGACGGCGACGGGATCGCCTGCGAAGCGTGATTTGAAGCTCGGTCTGGTGACTCACGCTCGGTGCGGACCGCCCCGGCCGGGACGTTCCTGAAGGCATTTAGAGTCTTTGGCAGGGTGATTGGTGCACACGTCGGGTGCGCCAAAGGGCGCCAACCCAGATTCAAACCTGACTGAGCGAGTGGCAGATGCCCACGAACACTAGGGCGATTGGGGATCCCTGCTTGTTATGAGCGTCGCGCCCGCGTCATATCGCCGCCTGTCGGGTGCCCAACTCCTTTGAGCAGTGCGCCAACCCGCGAAGGTCATGGCGGTCGCCAGGTCGCCGAGCGCCTGTTGTGAGAAAGCGCTGAGGGCTCCAACCCGGTCCAGTCGCTTCGCTAGCATCGGCTCCCGCGCTCGGTGACTTGGAATGGCATCGGCCTTAAGGACGACCAGCTCGGCTGACGATACGAATGGGGAGGCGAAGCGCCCATGGGCGGTGGAGGAGAACGCCACGAGGGCGTTTTGAAGGAGTGGAACGACGCACGAGGCTTCGGCTTCATTGAGCCACCGGACGGTGGAGCTGGCGTCTTCGTTCACATCAGTGCCTTCCCTCGTGGACGGCGGCCCGCCTCTGGTCGCAAGGTGTCCTACGTCCTTGGTCAGGACGAGCTCAAACGGCCACGCGCCCTTCAGGTGACGTACGTCGGCCGTCAACCAGCGGGTGCGCCAGGGCTTGGCCCGATCGCCTCGGCGCTGACAGTCGTCTCGCTGTTCGTGGCTGTCCTGCTCGGCCTCTTGCTGCTCGGGGAGGTACCGAGCGCACTGCTGGCCGCCTATGCCGTTCTTAGCGGCGTCGCGCTCATCATGTACCGCGTCGACAAAGTGGCAGCCGTCAATGGGCAGTGGCGGACCTCGGAGGCGACGTTGCACGTCATCGCCCTGCTGGGTGGGTGGCCAGGTGCTCTGGTGGCGCGGAGGGTCTTTCGACACAAGACGACGAAGGAGCCGTTCCGCAGCATCTTCTGGTGCACGGTGGTCGCGAACTGCGTAGCCTTGGCCGGCTTCGTGCTGGACGTGCCCATTGCTGAGCTCTGGTCTGAATGAGGCGCCCTACCGCCGCGAGGGGGAATCGCGCGGACCGCCCATCGGTTGGCCGTTGGAGCTGATGTCGACCGCACCGGACGGGTGCAGGATGGCGGGGTGAAGCTTTCGCTGGACCTGCACGACATCTACAACCGAGGCGCGGACATCGACCGCGCCTTGCGTGCCGTCATGGACGAGGCAGTGGCGAAGAAGGCTCCGCTGGTGGAGATCATCCCCGGCAAGGGATCAGGGGCGCTGAAGAAGAGGGTGCTGCGCTTCCTGGACGAGAAGGAGAACCGCGCCCTGTATCACCGGGTCGAGAAGGATGTGGCCAACCACGGTCGAATCGTCGTCCACTTCAGGTGGAAGGGTCCGGCCCGACGTCGATGAACGGTCGACTGGCAAACCTGGCCCTGCTGGTCGTGGTCCCGCTGACGGCCGTGACGGGGTTCCTGATGTTCCTGCTGGGCAGCGGACCGGTCTGGCCGGTTGCCATCCTCCACGGAGTCGTCGCCCTCCTGGTGGTCGTTCTGGTGCCGTGGAAGTCGACGGTCGTGCGCCGAGGGCTGCGCCGGACGCAGCGCCAACGGAGACCCGGGCGAGCCACATCCGTGCTCCTGGGTGTCTGTGTGCTGCTGGCCCTCGTCACTGGCCTCGCCCACGTCGTCGGTGTGCTGTTCCGGGACTCGAAAGTCACGACGCTGCAGCTGCACGTGGGTGCCGGCATCGTGGCGGTCGTCCTGACGGTGGCTCACGCCCTGCAGCGTCGCGTCCGCTCGCGCCGGACTGACCTGTCGCGTCGCTCGTTCGTCCGCCTGGCAGTGCTCACTTCCGTCGCCGTCGTGCTCGAGGCGGGCGTCCAGGCGACCGGCGTGTTCAGGGCGCGACGCGGCATACGTCGGCCGACCGGGTCGTTCCAGCTCGCGTCGTCCTCGGTCACTGCGATCCCAGCCACGTCGTGGCTGTTCGACCAGGTGCCCGAGCTCGACCCGGCATCGTGGCGGTTGACCGTGACGACGGGCGGCGCATCGCGCGACTGGTCGTTGGCAGAGCTTGCCCGGTGGCACGACCGGCAGGTGGCGGTCCTGGACTGCACAGGCGGGTGGTGGACCGAGCAGGAGTGGTCGGGGGTGCGCCTCAGCAGGTTGCTGCCACCAGGGGCCCGGGGAACCGTCGAGGTGACCAGCGCGACGGGATACTCCCGACGACTGCCGCTGACCGACCAGCTGCTCCTCGCCACCGCGATCGACGGCGCCGGGCTCTCCTCAGGGCACGGGGCGCCAGCCCGTCTGGTGGTTCCGGGTCGACGCGGGTACCACTGGGTCAAGTGGGTCGTTCGGATCAGCCACGACGACCGCCCGTGGTGGGTCGAGCCGCCCCTCCCGCTGAGGTGAGATTTCTGCCGCGACCCGGTGGATGATCGACCAGCGCGTCGATGAGTTCGAGCCGACGGCGGAGTCGATCTCGTGGAAGCATCGTCACCGGAGGGCATGATGGCCGCGATCGAGGATGTCATGAGGTTGGGCAGGGAGCTGGATCATTCCTACCCGGTCTACGTCCGGGGCAGGCTCAAGTTTCGCGTCAAGCAGATCGTGTACGTCGCCTTCTCCCTTGACGAGGCCGTCATGGGATTCGCCTTCCCACGGGACGAACGCGCCGCCCTCGTGGCGGGCGATCCCGTCACGTTTTCCCTGCCATCGGCGTCGGACATGCGCTTCCACTGGGTCCACGCCAACCTGGCCGCCCTTGATCCGAGCGAGGCGCGAGAGCTGGTGGTCGACGCATGGCGCATGGTCGTACCCCAGAAAGTGTCCCGGGCCTACGACCTCACCCACCCGAACGGTCCCGGCTGAGTGGACCCATCGGTCGCTCGGACCCCAGACCTTCTATGCGCGTACGCAACGTCCTATGCGCGTACGCAACGTCCGTGCCCGTCGAAGCGAGGTTCACGACCTCAAGCATTCTCGCAGCCGCGCTCAAGGTGGCTCGTCGATCCGCCGCGGGTCGCCCTGCTACGAACCATGGCCGCGAGGCGCCCTGCTACGAACCATGGCCGCGAGGCGCGGTCCTCACCTTGGCCCCCAGGTAGCGGGTAGCCTCGGCGCCTGCCGCGAGAGCAGTCACTACGACCGTCATCGCGGCCAGGGCAAGATCCCACTTGTTCTGGTCGCGAAGCCGCGCGCCTTTCACGTCACCACCTCCATCACTCAGTCGTGCTTCAAGCTCGGATACTTCTTCTCGACCGCCGCCCGGACCTTCTTCTTCTCGTCTTCGGAGCCATGCTGCGCCACCCTCGCCAAGGCGTTCCGAGCGTGCTCGATGTCAGGGATCGGGTACTTCTCCTGCTCGGGCAGGGCGAACGACGACTTCTTCAGCCTGTCGCGGTTCTTGCTGTTGCTGAGGTCCTTGGACATCTTTCTCTCCCATCCTGAGGTTCTGGTGTTACCCACTCGGGGCGCCCCTCAACCGCCGAACCCACCGGTAGTGAGCGCGGGTCCTTTCGCCGCAGTCGAACGGTCGGTCATAGGCGTACGTTGACGGCCCCTTTTGGACCTGCGAGCTGCCCAAGCGGCTCAGCCGACCACCTCGTGGAGGTGGACGCCATGATCTGTGGCGATCAGCTCGGCTGCCTTCTCGCCGATCATCATTGCTGCGGCGTTGGTGTTGCCGCTGACGATGTTGGGCATCACGCTCGCATCGGCCACGCGCAGGGCCTCGATGCCATGGACCCGCAGCCGCGGGTCGACGACGTCGCCGATCCGACATGTCGAGGTCGCGTGGTAGACGGTCAGCGCGTAGTGGCGGGCCATGTCCTCCAGCAGCGCGTCGCTGGGTTCGGCGTCGGCGATGTGGCCGTGCGCCTGCGCCAGGTGCGGCGGAATGACGGGCTCGCCCAGCCCGCCGCCGGGCCATGCCTTCGAGATCTCGAGGGCTCTGCGCATCACGGAGACCATGACCCTGACGTCGTGCGGGTCGTCGAAGTAGTTGAACTCGATCCGCGGTGGGGCCGCGGGGTCCGCGCTGGCCAGCGACACAGAACCCTCGGAGTGGGGTTGCACGGGGTTGGGCAGCACGACCACCTGGCCGCGTGTCGGGTCCAAGAAGGACTCTGGGTCCTCGAAGAACGCCGACGGCGGGAGGCGGAAGACGCCTTCCCAGATCGACGGTGTGTAACCGGTCGCGAGGAAGCCGAT
The DNA here is from genome assembly GCF_045348425.1 of Pedococcus sp. KACC 23699. Lineage (GTDB taxonomy): Bacteria > Actinomycetota > Actinomycetes > Actinomycetales > Dermatophilaceae > Pedococcus. The sequence continues at coordinate 958,189 of NZ_CP157483.1, read as the reverse complement.
CTGCGCGTCGTGGGTGTGTTCGTCGCCCAGCCCGGTCGAGTAGAACGCGACAGCGTCGTAGAGGGAGGACGAGGCGAGACCGCGGCCCGTGGTGAACCACTCGCCGATTCGGCGCTCTGCCTCGGCCTTGGCCGCGGCAAGGGGCTCGGGCAGATGGGCGTCGTCCGCGGGGTCGGCCGGCAGCGGCCCAGCGGGGGATCGCAACGCGTCCGGCCCGAGGGACATCGCCACCTCGGTCATCGTCTCGCCGATGCCGTCGGCGGCGAACATCAATGGTGTGTGCAGGTGGTCCTTGAGATGGCGGCCCACGCCTGGGAGGTCGACGACGCAGGCCACCCCGACAGAGGTGAGCTCTTCGCGGGCTCCGACCCCCGAGAGCAGGAGCAGGTGCGGCGACCCGATGGCCCCCGCGCACAACACCACCTCGGTGCCCGTCACCACCTGCTCGGACGTGCCGTGCCCGGTGCGATAGGCCACCCCTGTGGCGCGGACCACCTCTCCGTCCGCCTCGAGCAGGACCCGCTCGACGAGCGCGCCGGTGACCACGGTGAGGTTCTCCCGCTCCATCGCCGGCTCGAGGTATGCGTGGAAGGTCGAACTCCGCCTGCCGTCCTTCGTCGTCGTCTGGAAGAGCGAGGCCACGCCGTCGGGGTTGACGCGGGCGGGACCGTTGTAGTCGCCCTGCTTCATCCCTACGGCGCCCGCGGCCTCGACGAACTGGTTCGAGGCCCTCAGGACGGGCTGGCGCACCGACACCCCCACCGGGCCGTGGTGCCCGTGCACGTCGAGGTCGGCGTGCAGCTCGGGGCTGTTCACGAATCCCTCCGCCTTGAGGAAGTAGGGGAGGACCTCCTCGTAGGACCAGCCGTCCGCGCCCCCAGCGGCCCAGGAGTCGTAGTCGCCCGGGTGCCCCCGCACATACGCCATGTAGTTCAGGCCGGAGGAGCCGCCGAGCATCTTCCCCCGCGGCACCATCATCTGGCCGCCGACCAGGCCCTTGCCGACCCCACCGGGGTCGCCGTTGAACATCCAGTCGGTCGCGGGATCGTTCTGCAGGCTGGCGACCGCTGCGGGCACCAGCTCCGTGGGCGGCGGGGGCCCGCCAGCCTCAAGTAGGCACACCCGGACATCCGGGTCCTCGCTCAGCCGGGCGGCGATCACAGCGCCCGCTGATCCCGCTCCCACGATCACGTAGTCGTACGTCGTGTCCATCGATCCCACCTCGTTGTGGCACCTCGCCGGACGGCGGGGACGGTGTCGCCACGCAAGCACACTCCCCAAGGAGAAACAAGGGAGCCAGCGCCCCCGCTTCTCCCCGCCTGCCGAGAGTCCAGTCCGGCACGGTGGACCCCAGGTGCACGACCCGAGCCCACGAACAGGGCATGCCGCGGTATGGGTGCCGGGAGGCGAAAACCTCATCGAGAGGCGGCTTTCGCTTCCTGCGTCCGGCCATTGCAGTCAGTCGTCACTCATGGACGTTGAGCATTCCAACGGGGTCCGGGCAAGGGCTACGGTCAAACCATGAGCATCACCGACATCGGCCCCCGTCCCCAGTCGTTCGACCTGGAGACCGAAACGCTTGAGAACCCGCACTACCGCACCGTGGCCTGGAGCGGCACCTACCTGCAGGTCACCCTCATGTCGATTCCGGTCAACAGCGACATCGGGCTCGAGAAGCATCCTGACACCGACCAGTTCATTCGACTCGACCGCGGCCGCGGTCGAGTTCAGATGGGGCCTGCCAAGGACCAGCTGACTTTCGACCAAGAGGTCACCGACGGCTGGTGCATCCTCGTGCCTGCCGGGAGCTGGCACAACGTCACCAACATCGGCGATGAGCCCATGCAGCTCTACACCGTCTACGCCCCCCAACACCACAAGCCGGGCAAGGTGCACCAGACCAAGGCGGTCGCTGACGCTGACACCGACGACGAACCAGCCGAGTGGTCGGTCCAACCGCGCGCGGCTGCGGACGAGCACGCCTAGCCTGAACCCCCGCGACAGGAGCCTGGTTTCACCGCGAGCCGACCCTGCGCCCGCGACGGGGAGAGCCACCCCACCGTGACGGGGCAGGGTGACCGGATCCGGATGAATGCGCCCGGGTCCAGCTCGCAGGTGTGCGCCGTTCGTGGGTGACGACGGTGGCGGCCAGGGCGATGGCGAGGCCAATGACGGTCTCGATGGCGCGCTGAGCCAGGAGGGCGCCGATCGGGGCGGGGAGCATGAGGTCGCCGAGAAGGAGGGCCATCGGGGTGAAGAAGACCAGACCGAGGCTGTAGTTGCGTCCGGTGGTCAGCTCGGTGCACGCCTGGAGGGCGGCAATCACGCTGAGCGCGGCATAGCCGCTGGGGTGGGCCGCCAGGACGAGGGCTGCGACGCCGAGTCCGGCGGCGGTGCCGATCACCCGCTGGGCGGCCCGCGTGAGGCGGGCGTGCAGGTCGGGGGCCGACATGGGGACCGAAGCCGTGACGAAAGTCCAGTAGGGGTGGCCGATGCCGCTGGTTGCGACGGCGAGCCCAGCGGCCGCGATACCGAGCAGGTAGCGACTGACGTGACGGCCCACGGGGTCGGACGGGCTCAGGTCGCGCCATGAGAGCCGAGTCCGCACCGGCTCGTCGCCGCTGCGGGCGGTGCGACCCAGCAGGGTGAGCAGCAGCGCGAAGACGGCCGCGCTGCCTGCGGCGAGGGCGGCCGCGGGCACCGTGCCCAGGTGGATCGGGACCGTGGCCGAGGCGGTGAGGGCGAAGACGGGGTTGAGCGCGCCGGCCGGATGCCATCGGCCCAGCTCGGCCAGCAGCACCGCGATGCCGGCCCAGGCAGTGGCAACCGGGACGAGCAGCCACATCCGGAACGGGACGGTCGCCACCATGGCGCCGACGATGACGCCGACCACCAGCACCGCACCCACCTGCGCCTGCATGGACAGGCGCACGCGAGCCGACTCGTGTCGGCCGTACAGGGCAGTGAAGGCGCCGATCGCCGCATACAGCAGCAGTTCCTGCCGACCGCACGCCCAGCACGCCACCAGCGGCACGAGGATCGCAAGGCTCGCCCGCAGGGCGGTCCAGTGGGCACCGGCGTGTGGACCCAGGTCGAAGATCGCCGCCCACCAGGACCGTGGCTGGGTGGCCTCGGTCATGTGACGCCTCCAGAATGCTACAGAAGTGAAGTACGCCTGAGGGTACTACAGTCATGTACTACCTGCCGCGAGTGGCGGTGGTGGTGGACGCGGACGGGGGGTCGGATGGATCAGGACGCAGGTCAGCTGGGTGACGGCGACGTCGTGGACCGTATGCAGCGTGAGTGGGCCCTGCTGCGCCCGGACCTGAGCTTCACCAGCCTCGGGGTGATCCACCGCATGCTGCGGGCCGCCCGCCTCATTCTCGACGCCAGCGACGCCTTCCTTGCCCGGTACGGGCTCACCCGCGGCGAGCTGGACGTGCTGTCCGCGTTGCGCCGTGCGGAGGAGCCCCTCAGCCCAACGGCGCTGGCCCAGACGCTGCTGGCCCCGCGTTCCGCGATCACCATGCGGCTCAACGCCTTGCAGGCTCGGGGACTGCTGAGCCGGACGGCGAACCCCGCCGACGGCCGCTCGTCCCTGGTCGTCCTCACCGACGCGGGCATCGCGCTCGTGGACGAAGTGATTCCCGCCCAGCTCGAGCTCGAAGATGCCTTGCTGGCCGACGCCCCTCCCTGGGCCATGGAGGGATTGGCCGAACGGCTGCGGGCGCTGACCTCCATGTGGGAGGAAGGACGCGGCCAGCAAGCCGGGTCCAGCAAGGACCGGCAAAGGGGCGCGCCAGAGACCCCTGGATGACCCGCAGCCGTGCGGCCCCATCCGCTGCGCCACCGTGTTCCGGGATGGACGACCGGCGGCACCTTGCTCCGAAGCGAGGGTGCAGGTTCACCAACCGCCGAGCTCCCCGGCCTCCGCGCACAGGTTTGATGTGGCCCGCGCTCGCGTCGGCTGGTGCTTCAGCAGGTCGGGCATCACGACGAAGCCCGTTCGAGGCAGCTCTTCCGCTCTGAAACGACGGAGACGGCCGTGGCCCTGCTGCCGTGAGTGCCGACGGCAGCAGGCGCCTCACTTCCGCTGCGAGGCCTGCTGTTCAACCCTCCTGGTCAACCCTGAGCGCGGCGAGGACCAGCCCGGTGGGTGAAGTCGCGTGTTGGCTTGGCCCCGGGACGGCGAGCTGCTCGGGTGGGCTGGGTTGCCGTGCGGATCGCTCAGGTCGAGACCGTGCGCCCCTCGGCGATAGATCCTCAACGCGGCCGCCTGCCGCTCGACGTGGTCACTGAGGTCCGTGAGGTGTCGCTCGCGGTCCGCGATCTCGGTCTGGAGCATCGTCTGTCGAGCCAGGTAGCTGGTTTCGATCAGCCGCGTCACCTGAGGGCGAAGCGCGTCCAGGGCGCTGCGCTGCTGGTCTGTGTCCGCGTAGTCCTGGACGCTGGCGAGGTCGGCATCCATTTCTGCGGCGTGGATCTTGAGCTCGTCGACGAGGGCACGTGCGTCGGCGATGAACAGCCGGCCGTCTTTCGCGCGGGACAACATCACGTCGGCGGCCTCGACCTCCGCGCGCAGGTCATGACGCAGCCGGACGACGTCACGCGCCGGCCCGGGTCTCAGCGCCCGCGCCCGGGTTGCGGCGGCCGCACCCCGGTGCCAACCCCGCCAGCGGCGGACGCGCCGGTACACCCGCCAGACGATCAGCGCCGCGGTCCCCCACAACGCCAGCAGGAACAGCACCGCCAGCCCCAGGCCGATCGTCAGTGGCGCGCTCAACGACGACAGACCAGTGACGGTGCCGCCGATTTCCGCGAACACTCGCATGATGCCTCCCGCTACCGAGCGGCTGCCCGCTCGATGCCTCAAGTATATCGAGCGGGCCCCTGTGGCCGCGGCCGTCGCGAGCCCCGGTCGGGAGCCCTCTCCCCCGGGAAAGAGCGGGGACCTTGGCCTCTTCCTCATGCTGGACATGAGAGCGACGATCGGGTCCAGGCTGCCCGATGAAGGAGGCGCGATGGCCGCGAAGCTCGGGCTTGGACTGGCAGCGGCCGCAGCGGCGGCTGAGGCTGCGCTGGTCTACCTCGGCCGCACCTACGGGTCGAGCGCGGAGGAGAGGACGAAGCAGCTCCCCGGTGACGACCTCATCGCCGAGGCCCGCGTCCAGACCGACCACGCGATCACGATCGAGGCACCGCCAGCTGCGGTGTGGCCATGGCTGGTGCAGATGGGATGGGGCCGCGGCGCCTGGTACACCGCACGGTGGGTGGACCGGTTGCTGTTCCCTGAGAACGGTCCCAGCGCCGACCGCATCCTGCCGGAGCTGCAGGACATCTGCGTCGGCATGTTCATCCCCGACGGACCCCCGGAGACGAAGACCGGGCTCCATGTCGTCGAGATCCAGCCCGAACGAGCGCTTGTCCTGCGGTCCAACAGCCACCTCCCGATGAACTGGAGGGACCGCGCAACTCTGGACTGGACGTGGGTCTTCGTCCTGACACCGGTGGACGATGGGCAGCGCACGAGGTACCACTTCCGATCCCGCTGGGTGACCGACCCGTGGTGGTTCACCCTCGGCGGCTGGCTGGGTATCGTCCCGGCCGACTTCCTGATGTCACGCGATCACCTGCGGGGCGTGAAGAGGCGCGCCGAGGAGCTGACCCACGACCACTAGCCAATGAGCGGGCGCCCGGTCGCCTCAGGTCTCCACACACCGCCGTCCTCCCCGTGCCGGCGTTGCGTGGCGGTTGAACCCCGTCATCGGTGATCTACCCATTTCAGCCCGGCCGCCATACCTTGGGTAGGACGGCACTGTGCCGTTGTGCGCAAGGAGGTCGCCATGGCTGCTCCACCGCTCGCCGGTCCGCCCCGGTTGAGGATGATGTCGTCACTCGATCTTGACGAGCACCCCACCCATGAGTTGCGCGATCACCTCGTCGGCCTGGGGGCCTTGGCTCTCTTCTGCGCGATCGCCATCCTCCTGAGCCGTTAACGCTGTCAGCCGAGGCGAGCCCCCGCGCTGCGACCGCGTGTGCCTGGGCGGTTCCCATCGACGTCGTCGGCCACCCCTTCGGTGACGTGACGCTTGGCATATGCCGCGTCCTCCGACCCCGCTTCGACGTGCGTCGGGTCGAGCACGCGTTGGAGGAAGACCCGGGTCCGCTCCTCGGTGGGCTCGCCGATGACCTGCTCGGGCGCACCCTCTTCGACGATGACGCCACCATCCATGAAGATGACGCGGTCGGCGACGTCGCGGGCGAAGGCCATCTCGTGCGTCACCACGAACATCGTCATTCCCTCGCTGGCGAGGCGGCGCATGACCGAGAGGACGTCGCCCACCAGCTCGGGGTCCAGTGCGGAGGTCGGCTCGTCGAACAGCATGAGCTTGGGGTCCATCGACAACGCCCGGGCGATAGCGACACGCTGTTGCTGACCGCCGGAGAGCTGAGCCGGGAAGGCGTCTTCCTTCTCGGAGAGGCCGACCTTCTCGAGGTTCTCGCGGGCCTTGGACGCAGCCTCGTCCCTGCTCCTCTTGAGGACCGTGGTCTGGGCGATGGTGCAGTTGTCGAGCACCGAGAGGTGGGGGAAGAGGTTGAACTGCTGGAAGACCATGCCCATGTTGCGACGGATGGCATCGATGTCGCAGTCGGGGTCGGTCACCTCGTCGCCGCCCACCTTGATGGAGCCGCTCGTCGGCTCCTCGAGGAGGTTGAGGCACCGCAGGAAGGTCGACTTGCCCGAACCCGAGGGGCCGATGACACAGACGACCTCTCCTTGGTGGATGGTGGCGTCGAGGCCCTTCAGCACGTGGTTGCTGCCGAACGACTTGTGCAGGTCGACAACCGCGACGACGGGGGCTGCGGAGGCGATCACGGACATGCTCAACGCTCCTTCTTCTGACGGGCTTCCATGCGGCGCACGAGGATGGAGAGCGGGAGGGTGATGGCCAGGTAGCAGAAGCCGGCGACGACGAGCGGGGTGAGATTGGCGTTGGTGTTGGCGAGGTCGCGGCCGTACTTCGTCAGCTCGTAGCCGGTCGTGGACAGCCCCAGGACGTAGACCAGCGAGGAGTCCTTGACCAGGAGGATGACCTCGTTCGTCAGGGGCGGGGTGACCACGCGGAAGGCCTGGGGAAGGATGATCTTGCGCGTGGCGACACCGGCCGGCATACCGAGGGAGCGAGCCGCCTCGATCTGGCCCTTGGGCACTGCCTGGATGCCGGCGCGGATCGTCTCGGCCATGTAGGCCGAGGCGACGAGGCCCAGGGCGACCCAGACGGTGCCGTAGGGGTCGAAAGGGATGACCAGACCCTCGAAGGCCAGGGGGAGCAGGCCGAAGGCGATGAAGACGACGATGGCAGGCAGCCCCCGGAAGAACTCGATCCACAACGTCGCGAGCCAGCGGTAGGGACCGATCGAGGACAGGCGCATCAGTGCCAGGACCGTGCCCAGCAGCAGGCCGATGACGAACGCCCCGGCGGTGTAGACGAGGGTGTTCTTGAAGGCGTTGGGCAGGCCCTCGGTGAAGGTGGCCTTGATCATGTCCGAGCGGAAGAACACCTGCTGGATCTGTCCCCAGTTGGCCGAGAGGGCGATGGCAACGGCCACGGCGGCAAGCACGGCGTACTGGATCCACCGGATCCGTTGGGCCCGCCTCCGAGGGGACAGCTTCTTCCGGGGAGCTTCAGTCGTGGTGCTCATGGGTCCTCCTGAGGACCTGCGTGGTCATGGCATGGTCATCGCGGCGACACACGGGGTCACTTCGGGGCGTCGACTCCGAACCACTTCTTGTAGATCGTGTTGTACGTGCCGTCGGCCTGCGCGGTCTTGAGGACCTCGTTGGTCAGCTGAGCAAGCTTGGTGCCATTGGCGTCGTTGAGCTTGAACATCAGGCCGTACTGCTCGCCCGTGTCGAACTCCTTGACGACCGTGGTCGTCGGGTTGTCCTTGGCGTAGTCGAGCAGGGGGCCGTTGTCGTTCAAGGCAGCATCCACGCGACCGGAGAGCACGGCCGCGAGCTGGGTCGGCAGGTCATCGAAGACGACCGGGGTGTAGCCGTTGGCGCCCTTCTCCTTGTCGGCGAACTCCTGGCCGGTGGTGTCGGTCTGGACGCCGAGCTTCTTGCCCTTGAGAGAAGCGAGGTCGGTGACCCCGGAGTCCTTCTTGGCGATCAGTGCCGCGGTGGAGTCGAAGTAGGGGTCGGAGAAGAGGACTGCCTTCTTGCGCTTGTCGTTGATCGTCGTCGCGCCGAAGCCGGCGTCGCACTTCTTGGCCGCGAAGGCGGCACCCGACGTGATCGTGGCGAACTCGATGTCGACGACCTCCTGCTCGACGCCGAGCTTCTTCGCGACGAGGTCCATGAGGTCGACGTCGAAACCGACGACCTTGGAGCCGTCCTTGAACTCGAACGGCTTGTAGGAGAGGTGGGTGCAGGCCTTCAGCTTGCCTGCGGTGATCGTCGTGACACCGTTGGAGTTCTTGGCGGCGGGGGCGTCGTCGCCTCCGGAACCGCACGCGGCAAGGACCGTGGTCGACATGAGTGCGGCGGCAGCGAGGGCGCTGGCGCGGTAAATGCGTGAGGTGGTCACCGGGGTGCTCCTTGACGGTATTTGACGTGGTCAACCCACGTCTGGCTGCCGTTGACACTACCCAGCAAGGGGCCGCATACAGGGCATTGCGCTCAAGAGACCCGAATCGTGACCTGCTACCGGGTCCGGGCGTGGGGGTAGTCCCCGTCGCGGGACTGGAAGGCGAGGATCGCAGGGTTGTTGATCACGCCGTCACGGATCTCGATGGCGCGACGGATGGTCTCGTCCGACTCCCAGGCGGCAGCCCCCGACAACACCGTCGCCAGGTGGGGGAGGAGCGCCTCGCTGATCTCCCAGGTCGCCGAGTCCCAGAGGTAGGACGGGCTGTGGTCGACCGCGTAGTAGTGGACGTGGTCGCCGACGGTGAACATCGGATCCGCGAACGTCGTCGGTGTCGCCCAGCTGAATCCCATGGCCTCGTCACAGGAGACGTCGATGACCAGCGTGCCGGGCGCCAGGGTCGACAGGTCCTCCTCGTCGAGGAACACCATCGGCGCGTTCGGGTCCTGCAGGACGCAGTTGACGATGATGTCGTGCTCGGCGAGGTATCGCGCCAACGGCACCGGCCCGTTCTCCGTGGATGCGACGCTGCGGCGCAGGTCCTCTGGCTGGTCAAAGGTGACGATGTTCGCCGAGTGGATGGGCGAGGCGACCTTGGTGACCTCGCGCTGGGTGAGGATGTCCACCTGGTTGAGGCCCAGGGCGCTGAGGGCGGTCACGGCGCCTCGTGCCGTGGCACCGAAGCCGATGACGACGGCGTTCAGTCGGCGACCGTAGTTGCCGGTCGAGCCGACCAGCGAGAGCGCGTGCAGCACGGACGCGTAGCCGGCGATCTCGTTGTTCTTGTGCAGCACGTGCAGGTTGAACGTGCCGTCCGAATTCCAGTGGTTCATGGCCTCGAAAGCGATGAGGGTCAGCCGTTTGTCGATCGCCAGCTGGGTGATCTCGGAGTCCTGCACGCAGTGCGGCCAGCCCCACAGCACCTGGCCCTCTCGCAGCTCCGAGACGTCGGCCGCGAGGGGCTTGGGCAGCGTGATGATGTCGCACTCGTCCACGAGCTGCTGGCGGGTACGGATCCCACCGACGAACGGGCGCAGCTGTTCGTCCGACATCCCGAAGCCCTCGCCATACCCCTGCTCGAGGAAGACGCGGCCCCGCAGCCCGGGGTCGAGGCGTTCGAGGTGCCGTGGGTGGATGGCAAGTCGGCGTTCGTTCTCTTTGCGTGAGCGGGAGACGAGTCCAAGGCTGAGCTTCTGCACGTATGCCCCTTCAGGTGGATTCACTGTCTAACACACTCAAGGTTCCGGCCTCGACGCTCGCCAGTACCCTCGCGAGATGAGACCGCTCCCGGTCGCGCACAGATCGAGCGGGGTCTGGTTGTCGTCGACCGTTCGGTCCGGGGCTTTCGCCCCGTGACCACGTGCGGTACGCGGTGCAGGCTGGATCCATGGATATCGAGCCAGTTCCCCTGCGTCCGTCTGCCGACGAGCTGCTGGACGCCCTCGGCCACGCGGTGATCGCGACGGACACCCAGGGGACGGTGGTGTCCTGGAACGGCGCCGCGGAGCAGCTGTACGGCTGGCCCGCCGCGGAGGCCTTGGGACGGGACATCTCCGAGGTGACCGTGCCGGAGCTCTCCCGGCAGGCGGCCGAGGAGATCATGACTGCACTGCGAGAGGGCCGTTCGTGGTCGGGCGGGTTCCAGGTTCGAAAGCGTAGCGGTGAGGTGCTGCACGCGCTGGTCACCGACAGCGGTGTGTACCGAGACGGAGAGCTGATCGGCATCGTCGGCGCCTCCCTCAACCTCGGCGACGCGGTCCGGCCCCTGATGGAGCGCTCCACCGACGCTGCGGTCCTCGTCGACGAGCGTCACGTGGTCAGCTACGCGAGCCCAGCGGTCGCCAGCCTCTTCGGCTGGCCGGTCGACGAGATCATGGGCACACCGCTGGTGGACCGCATCCACCCCGAGGACCACCAAGCCTTCGAGGAGCTGCTGGCCGGCGACTCCGACGGCGCCCAGCGCGCAGGCGAGCTCCGGGTCCGCACCGACGGCTCCTGGGCCTGGGTGGAGGTGGCGGTGACCGACCTCTACGCCCAGCCGGGGCCGCAGGGCCAAGTCTGCAACATACGGCGCAGCGAGCGCCTCACCCGCCTCGAGGAGCGCGAGCGCATCCTGGAGGCGGTCCACTCCGAGGTGCTCCAGGACCTGTTCGCGGCCGGGCTCGGGCTCGACCGCGCGTTGGCGCACGCGGCACCCACGACCACCGTCCTGATCCTTGCCGCTCGCGACGCCGTGGGGCGGGCCATGCGAACCCTGCGCGAGGTCGTCACGCCGTAGTTGACGGCAACACGTCGGCGACCAGTGGTCGCGCGCCGGCTAGCTCGCCGCGTCCCGGAGGACCTCGATCAGGGACGCGCGCACCTCGTGGGGATCGATGGTCATGGCGTTCTCGCCGACCGTGACCTCGAACCGGCTGCAGCGGGGCGAGGTGGTGGGCCGCGGGTACAGGAAGAGCTCGAGTCCTCGGCGCTCGACGAACCGTTGGTGTGCCGCCGCCAGTGCCTGGGGCGGCACCGGGACGATGACGTGGAACAGCGGGGTCTGCGGCGGGTCAGGGAGGACCTCCACCCCTGGGATGTCCCGCAGAGCCGCCGCCAGCTCGCGGGCCCGCTCCCAGAAGGCAGGCATCCTGGGGACCAGCCCGTCGAGTCCGAGCTCCGCCGACACCGCCAGCGGCCAGGCGTGGTGCAGCTTCCCACCCAGCCGATCCCGCCACTCACGCGCTTGGTTCACGAGGTCGGACGGCCCTGCGAGGACCGCTCCGGCAAGGCCTTCGAGGCCCTTGTAGAGGGAGACGTAGACCGTGTCGAAGAGGGCGGCGATCTCGGCGTGCGGACGCCCGTAGTACGGCTGTGCCTCCCACAGTCGCGCCCCGTCGAGGTGGGCCGCAATGCCCCGGGTACGCAGCCAGGACGTCTGTGCCGTCAGCTCCTCCCATGTGGGCAGGAGCCCTCCGAGGTCGCGCTGGGGGAGCTCGAGGAGGACGGCTGCGAGGGGCTCACGGACAGCCTCCAGGTCTTGGAGGGTGACCAGGCGGTCGTGGTCGCCGAGGAGCTTCCCGTGCAGCTGGTGCACGATCTCGTACCCCTTGAGCTCGTGCACCTCGATGTGCGCCCTCGGGTGGAACCCGATGGTGCGGCACGTGCGGGCATCGGCGTGCAGCCGGAGCGCGACCTGGGTGGCCATGGCACCCGTCGGCATGAACACCGCAGCCTCCTTGCCCAGCAGGTCGGCGACGCGGTGTTCCAGCCGCGCCACCGCTCCGCCCCGGCCGTAGGTGTCGAGGTCGCCGTCCTCGACGCGGGTGAGGAGCTCGTTCAGGCGACGCGTCGGTGCCCGGCGCTGTTGCCCGTGCACGGACAGCGACCTCGTCAGCTGCTCACGGTCGGCCGGGGTGGTGTGGGAGTCCATGGGTCCATCCTGCGGCACTGACGCGAAGACCTCAGGTTCTCCGGACACGGTCAGGCAGGCGTCCCTCGGGAGGTCGTAGGTCGACGCGGCATCAAGCTGGGAGGGCCAGGTTCCGGCGCCGGATGACGGTGATGGACCACAGTGCCAGCAGCAGTCCCGCCAGGCTCAGTCCCAGGATCGGGGCAGGGGTGGCGGCAGTCGCAGGCGCGTTCGGCACGTGGGTGAAGGGCGACAGGTTCAGCAGCCACGACGGCAGCCCCAGCGAGGGGCCGAACATGGGCCCGGTGACGATGGTGGCCACCACGAGTGCCCAGACGAGACCGGGTGACCACCGCGGAACCACCGCGGTAACGGCCAGGGCGGCGGCTCCGAGAACGGCGATGGCGGGGAGCTGCACGGCGGCTGCGCCAACCAGGTCACCCAGCAGAGCCGGCGTGCCTCCGAGCGTGCTGCCGCCGGTGATGCCCATCGCCAGGGCGAAACCACCCATCAGGACGGTGGCGCCGGCCAACGCGTTCAGCGCGTAAGCGCCCAGCCAACGCAGCCGTGAGACGGCTGTCGCCAGCACGGACTCCGCGGTGCCCTGCGCCTCATCGTGGTGGAGGCGAAGCACGATCGTGGCCACGTAGATCGAGACCGTCGTGCCCGCGATCTGCATCATCGAGGCCCAGTAAGCGCCGAGCAGGTCCGCCTCTCCGCCGAATCCCTTGTACCACTGCGTTGCCGCACCGGTCAGGCCGCTGATCTGGTCGCTCAGTGCTCCAAAGATGAGGCCGAAACCCACGAGGCCCAGGCTCCAGCCGAGCAGTGTTCCCCGCTGCAGCCGCCAGACCAGGCCGAACGGGCTCAGCAGCGCTGGGCTGGCGAGGGAGGCACCGCGGCGTTCGGGCCACATACCGCGGCCCACGTCCCGTCGGGCGGCCAAGGTGACAGAAACGAGGAACAGGCAACCCACGCCGACGACCGCCAGGCCCAGCGGCCACCAGAGATCGTCGGCGAACGGCCGCATCTGCTGGCCCCAGCCGATCGGTGACAGCCACGTCGGCCAGGTGCTGGTGACCCGAAGGGCGGCCGCGTCGACGGTCCCGGTCATGTTGCCCAGGGCCGCGAGCCCGAATGCAGCTCCGAGGCCGGCACTGGCAAGCCCGATCGCCCCGCGGCTGGTCGACGCCAGCTGCGAGGTCACGGCGGCGACACCCGTGAAGAAGACGCCCACCAAGGCGATCGACGCGCCGCCCACCATCGACCCGGCAACGGGTTGGCCGGCCAGCATGAGTCCGAGCGCCAGCATCAGGGCGAGCGCGAGGTTCGCGGCGAGCGTGACGGCTGTCGCCGCAGTCAGGGAGGCATACCGACCCACCACGCCGGCGCCCAGGATCTCCTCGCGACCCAGCTCCTCGGACTGGCGGGTGTGGCGCACAACCGCGAGCACGCTCATCATCGCGGCAAGCACGGCCAACGTCAGCCCATCGCGGTGCAGGGCGTAGCCGCCGACTGTGGGTCCGGTGACCAGGCCGAGCACCCGCATACCCGGGTTCTCGACGACGATGCGGGTGTCCAGCCCCAGGAGCTCTGGGTGCCGGGTGTAGTTGTCGTTGAACAAGGCCGTCGTCGCCGCGGTGAACGCGGCCATCCCCACGACCCAGGCGGGCAACGTGACCCGGTCGCGCCGTAGTGCGAGGCGGGTCAGCCGCACCGTGCCGGTGAAGCCGCTCCTCACGTCTTCACCGCATCCGGGTCGGCCTCCCTCTCGCCGCCGTCGCTGGCGCCATCACCGTAGTGCCGGAGAAACAGCTGCTCGAGGGTGGGCGGGGACGTCACCATCGAGCGCACCTTCAGCTCGACCAGGTGTGCCAGTACCTGGTTGAGCTCACCCGGGTCGACGCTGAACTCGGCGTGCCCATCCAGCTGGTGAGCATCGTGCACGCCGGGCCAGGACTCCACGGCCTGCAGCGGGCGGATCGTGTCGACGACCACGGACGTGCGGGTGAGGTGGCGCAGCTCCTCGAACGTGCCGCTCTCGGCTGCCTGTCCTGCTCGGATGATCGTGACACGGTCGCACAGGGCCTCCACCTCGGACAGGATGTGACTGGACAGCAGGATGCTCCGACCAGCCGCCCGCAGCTCCTGGACGACGTCCTGGAACACCGCTTCCATCAGGGGATCCAGGCCCGAGGTGGGCTCATCGAGCAGGTAGAGCTCCACGTCGGAGCAGAACGCCGCCACCAGGGCGACCTTCTGCCGGTTCCCCTTCGAGTAGGCCCGGATCTTCTTCGTCGGGTCGAGCTGGAACCGCTCGAGCAGCTCCTCTCGGCGCGCTGAGTCCAAACCGCCACGCAGGTCGCCGAGGAGGTCGATCACCTCTCCACCGGTGAGGTTCGGCCACAGGTGCACCTCGCCCGGGACGTATGCGAGGCGCCGGTGCAGCGCGACGGCGTCAAGCCAAGGATCGCCGTCGAGCAGGCAGACCCGACCACCATCCGCGCGGAGCAGTCCAAGGAGCACGCGGATCGTCGTGGTCTTGCCGGCGCCGTTGGGTCCCAGGAAGCCGTGGACCTCACCGACCTCGACGTTCAGGTCGAGATGATCCAGTGCGCGGGTGCTGGGGCCGAAGTCCTTCACCAGTCCGGAAACGGCGATCGCAGTCGCCATCGGAACCACACCCTTCCACTCGCACCTGCAGCCAAGCCTGCGAGGACTGGTCTGGGCAGAGTCGAAGGTCCCCAAACCCGGACCCCCTGCGACCCGATCCGGCGTCGTGATGCCATGGGCGACGCCTGTAGGTCACCATGAGTCGTGCCCCGAGATCTTGACGACGTCGCATGGCCGGTGTCCACGGCTCGGTTGACGCTGCGACGAGCGCGGGTGGGGGATGCCGCCGCTGTGTTGTCCTACCGGCGCCGGCCCTCCGTCACGCAATGGATGGGACCCCCTCCGGAGGACTTTGCCGACAGGTTCGCCGCGCCCGAACGACTGGACGTTCTGCTCATGGTCGAACGCGACGGCGAGATCATCGGCGACCTCATGGTCAAGATCGCGGATGCCTGGGCTCCGGTGCGGATGGTGTCGCAGGGCCGCGGGGTACAGGCCGAGCTCGGTTGGGCGCTGCGGCCCGAGGAGTGCGGCAAGGGCTACGCGACCGAGGCCGTTGAGGAGGTACTTCGAGTCTGCTTCGACGAGCTCGGTCTGCGCCGAGTGACCGCCAGCTGCTTTGCAGCCAACGAGGCCTCCTATCGGCTGATGGAGCGGGTGGGCATGCGACGGGAAGCGCACACGCGCAGGGACGCCCTGCATCCTTCTGGGAGATGGATGGACGGCTACAGCTATGCGTTGCTGGAGGAGGAGTGGCGCGAGCGCCAGTCCTAGCGGTGGTGACGTTCGCCAGGTCAGGCCGTGGTCTGCGGCCGGTATCTCAGGGCGGTCACCCCTGACCGGAAGTCGCGGCGATCCACGAGCTCGAGCTTGATGCGCTCGCGCAGACCGGCGAGCAACGTCGGACCGTGGCCGGCAAGGACCGGCTGCACGAGGAAGACGTACTCGTCGATCAGTCCTAGGTCTGCCAGAGCGAGCGGCAGCGCCACGCCCCCCACGGAGATGACCTCGCCCGGCTCCTCCTTGAGCTGTCGAACTGCCTGCCCCAGGTCGCCGCGCACCAGCTCGGCATTCCAGTCCACCGTGCCAAGCGTGCTCGACACGACGTACTTCTTCGTCCGGTCGATGGCCTCGGCGAACGGGATCTCCCACTCATCCATCCAGTCGGGCCACGGGCCCGTCACCGGCCGGCGCCACGCCGACTCCATCATCTCGTAGGTCACCCGGCCGTACAGCAGGGCACCGGCGCGTTCCATCTCGCCCGTCCAGTAGGTCATCGACTCCTCGTCCGGGGGGAGCCCAGCCTGGTGGTGGCAGCAGCCGTCGAGCGTGACGTTGATCGAGTAGCGAAGTGGTCTCATCTCGTTGATCTCCTTGATGCACGTAGGGCGACTTCACCGACCGTACTCAGACCACCCTCGACGCGACTTCTCATCGGCGTCTCGTCTCGGCGGTCTCGTCGGTGATCGTGCCCTTGGCCACGGCGTCTCGAAGCTCCCGACCGAACATCACAGCCGCACCCTGGGGCGGACCCATCGACCTGCGAGGGCGACGTGTTTGCTGTCAGCCCGCGCACCGGTCAGTTCTCTGTGCCGCGGGTGTGGTTCGGTCCGGCCGGTGGTGGGACGCTGGTCAGGCAGGGCGATGGCTGAGGAGCGGGACATGGCAGCGACCGGTATGGAAGTCATCCGGCAGATGGTCGAGCGGACCAACGCCCACGACCTCGACGGCATGGCTGCCTTGATGCATGAGGACTACCAGAGCGAACAGCCCTTTCATCCGGCCCGCGGCTTTGGCGGCAGGGCGCAGATGAAGGCGAACTGGGGCGCCATCCTCAGTGGGGTCCCGGACCTGCGCGCGGAGGTCCGGGCGTCGGTGCAGGAGGGGGACGTGGTCTGGAGCGAGTGGCGCTGGTGGGGCACGACCGAGCAGGGTGAGCCGTTCGACCTTCGCGCGATCACCCAGTTCACGGTGCGGGAAGGGCTCGTCGTGCGTGGTCGGCTGTTCGCGGAGCTCGTCGAGCAGGGCGGGGTCGACATCAACGACTCGGTGCAGGCGCAGTCGGGCCACCGCCCACGACTCGAGGACTGAGACCTCAGGACTGAGACTCCCGAAGACCCCAGGGCAGACGGACCCGCGGCGCCCCTCACCTCGCGCCCGGCAATTCCGGATCAGTGATCCGCGCCGAGTCGTGGTGCGGCATGCTCGGGGCATGGTGGACCCGGCCGAGTGGTTGCTGACCCGAAGCGAGCGGGCGAACCCGGCGACCCAGCTCGACGACCTGCACGACGGTGACGAGGCGTGGTCCCAGGGCAACCACGTCCAGCCGCTCATCCATGGAGCGACCTACTTCCAGGCGCTGCACGACGCGCTCGAGGGGACCCGTGCCGGCGACATCGTGTTCTTCACCGACTGGCAGGGCGATGCCGACGAGCAGCTCACGGGGACTTCCGGCAGCGAGGTGGTCGAGGTGCTGTCCCGCGCGGACCAACGAGGCGTGACCGTGCGCGGCCTGGTGTGGCGCTCCCACCTGGACAAGACCGGGTTCTTCGCCACCGAGAACCGTCACCTCGGCGAGCAGCTGCAGAGGCGGGGCGCGGTGGTGCTGCTGGACATGCGTGTGCGTGCGGGAGGCTCGCACCACCAGAAGTTCGTGGTGATCCGCCACCGTGACGACCCCAGCCGGGACGTCGCGTTCGTCGGCGGCATCGACCTCGCCCACAACCGGCGGGACGACGCCGAGCACCGCGGTGATCCGCAGGCGCAGCCGCTGACCAAGGAGTATGGCGCGCACCCGCCCTGGCACGACGTGCAGGTGGCCATCCAAGGGCCTGCCGTCCACGACGTCGAGACGGTCTTCAGGGAGCGGTGGAACGACCCCGCGCCACTGTCGCGCTCCCCGTGGCGGCGAGTGGCCGACCGGCTGCGGGGCCTGCACAGCGCACCCGACCACCTCCCCGACCAGTGGCCTCCTCCTCAGCACGCGGGCTCGCACACCGTGCAGCTCCTGAGGACCTATCCCAGCCTGCCCTTCGGCCGCGACTACCCCTTTGCCAAGGGCGGTGAGCGCAGCGTCGCCCGCGGATACCGCAAGGCTGCGGGTCGGGCGCAGAGGATCGTGTATGTCGAGGACCAGTACTTCTGGGGCCACGACGTCGCGCGAGCCTTCGAGGGGCAGCTGCGGGCGCAGTCCGAGCTGCGCCTGATCGTGGTGATCCCGCTCGTGCCGGACCTCGCCGGGCTGAACCGTGTGCCACAGCTGCTCGGTCGTCACCGGGCGATCGGTCGCCTGATGAAGGCCGCTCCCGGACGCGTCGCGGCATACGGCGTGGAGAACCACGCCGGCGTCCCCGTCTACGTGCACGCCAAGGTGTGCGTCATCGACGACATCTGGGCCAGCACCGGTTCGGACAACCTGAGTCGCCGCTCGTGGACGCACGACTCCGAGCTTGCAGCCGTCGTCCTGGACGAGGACTACGCGCGCGAGCTGCGCCTCACCCTCGGCGCTGAGCACCTCGACAGGCTGGATAAGGTGGCCGATCATGGGCTCGAGGCGGCGATGAGCGACTGCGTCGACGCTGCCGGGATGTTCGAGGCCTACGCCGCCCACGCCGCAGCCCTCGACGACTGGCACGCAGGCGGGAAGCGCGGGACGCGACCGCCCGGACGACTGCGGCGGCTGCCGCTGCCCCAGCTCACCGCGCGCGAGCGTCAATGGGCGGCGTTGCCGCTGGACGCGGTCCAGGACCCGGACGGCAGGCCACCCGCCCTGCGAGGAACCGACCGTTACTGACCTTTGCCGAGGTCAGGAGGGCGCGCTCAGGGTTCGACGCACCACTCTCCGACGCAGGGTCGGCGAGGCCACCACCTCGTACCCGGCCTCGAGGAACACCTGCGCCAGCCCGACGGACGCCTCGTCCCAGATCACGGTCTTGCCCGGCGGCGGCTCGATCGGGTAGCCCTCCAGTACGCGAGCGCCGACCTTCTCGCCGTACTCGACGGTGGCGGAGGCGAGCTCGTAGGTCAGCCCCGACTTCCGCCACCCCTTGCGCACGACGAAGCACGTGACTGACCACACGCCCTCGAGCTCGGGGTCCATCCGCATCCACGGCTGCTTCCGACTCCACAGGCGGGGGTAGTTCTCCCGCGGCTCGACCGCCACCCAGCCGGCTGCCTCGCCGTCGACGTACCCGATCAGCCCAGAGGTCGGTCCCGTGGTGCCGCAGGCCGTCTGCTCCAGCAGCGCGGCGTCCCTCTGTTCCTGGGTGGTGTCGCGCCAGATCCAGCCGGGCACCTTCATGGCCTGGCAACGGCACTTGTGGGCGCCCCCGGAACCGAACACCGCCTCGACGTCCTCGACGGTTGCCTGGTTGGCCGGCAGCCAGGTGAAGTCCGCCATCTGGTTCTCCTGTTCAAGCCGCTGTCGGAGGCGTGGTGGGCAGTATCGCTGGGACCGACTACCGGATGGGGACGTTCAGCCGGCGAGCATGATCCCGACGAACAGGGTGGCCAGCGCGGTGAGTCCGGTGAGCGCGCCGAACACCGCCATTGCCCTGCGCGAAGCGGCCTGGGCGTGCAGGAAGGCGGTGACGCCGGACGCGACCACGAGCGTGTACTTCAGCATCAGGGTGTGCTCGTAGGCGGGCCCCTTGTCGCCCTCGGCGACCACGTTCCAGATGCCCGTCACCACCAGGACGCCGAACGCGGGCCAGGCGATCCGGTTGAAGGCGTTGGCGGCGGCCTTCGGCACGTCAGTCCCGGCAGCGCGAAGCGCCGGCACCAGGGCAGCGAGGGTGACCTGGCCCCCGACCCAGACGGTGGCGGCCAGGACGTGCAGGAACAGGCGCAGCGTCTCCACGGTGACTGGACTCATGGTGGAGAGCCTGCCATCGCTTCACCGGCCCTCGTGTGCTGCCCCGTTTCGCCGCGTTGTTGCCGCCGGCGGCAAGGCTCACTGGACCACAAGACCGACAAGGTATGAGGCGAGGTTCAGCACCACGAACCCTCCACCGATGGCGGCACCGACGATGGCTGGCACCCGGCCGTCGCTTCGACCGGAGCGCATCGCTCGGCGTCCCTGCCACACGGCGAGGACACCGGGTAGGACGAACACCAGCAGCGCGGGAACGCCGGCAGTCAGCACCTGCCACACGGATGGGTGTTCGGTGTCGCTGGTCAGTGCCGAGAAGATGCCTTCGCCAACGATGAATGAGGCGACGAAGGACAGGGGGTACAGCGCCAGCGACCACCAGGCGCGACGGTAGGCCCTGTCGCCAGGCGTCGGTCTGCCTTGTGGACCCGCATCGCGCCCTTCACGCGGAACGTCACGGACGACCATCGAACGCACCTCCTTGGATGCAGCTCCACGATGCCCCGGGCGAAGACGTCGCCGACAGGGCCGTTCGTCCCCGTGCGCAGGCGTGGTGTGACGGGCGACCCGCACCACGGTCCGGGACGACGTGCTCGCGTCAGTCCTTGCCGGGGCGGGCGCGTGCCTGGGTTCGGCGCCGGGACCGTTAGGGTCTGCAGGGTGCTGAGGATGACGGCGGCAGTGGTCGCAGGCAAGGCTGCCCGGGCTGCGTCACGCCTGCGCGGTGGCGGTTCCGCCCTTCCGGGCCTGGTGGCCGAGAAGGTCGACCCCGGGTTCCTCGCCCACTCCCTCGCGGACGTCCGCGGCGGGATCCTCGTCGTCACCGGCACCAACGGCAAGACCACGACGACCAAGATGCTCGTCGCAGTGCTCCGCGCCCACGGCAAGACCGTCTTCACCAACCCGACGGGCAGCAACTTCACCCGAGGTGTCATCTCCTCGATGCTCGGCGAGCTGCCGTTGCGCGGCCGACTGGTGGCCGACATGGCTGTGCTCGAGCTCGACGAGGCCCACGCCCTGAAGTTCGCCGACGCCGTGAAGCCCACCCACGCGCTGCTGCTCAACGTCGCCCGCGACCAGCTCGACCGGTTCGCCGAGATCGACCACACGGCCCAGCTGCTGGCCAGCCTCGCCGAGCAGGCCACGACCGGCGTCGTGCTCAACCTCGACGACTCGTTCGTCTCCCGGATCCGCGACCGGGTCGGCTCCGGCGTGGACGTGCACTACTTCGGGGTCGACGCCTCGATCGCCGACCGGCTCCCCGAGCTGCAGGAGCAGGACGTCCGCTTCGAGGACGACTTCGTGCCGCCGGTCGGCGGGCCCGATGACGGACTGCTGAAGCCCACCGACGAGCGGACCTTCGAGGTCATCTTCGGCGACGGCGGAGCAGGGTCCGGCACCGTCGGCCCGCTCGAGCTCCAGCAGCGGGGCCTGGCCGCGATGATCAACGCGACGGCAGCCACGGCGACGGCCCGGATGCTGCTCGGCGACGCGTTCGACCCCGAGCGGGCTGCAGCCGCTCTGCGCGCAGTGACACCACCATTCGGTCGCGGTGAGGTCGTCATGGTCGACGGTCAGCCGCTCGAGCTCGTTCTCGTCAAGAACCCCGCCGGCTTCACCGTCGCCCTCGGCACGTACGGCAACACGCCGGTCGCCACCATGGTCGCGATCAACGACAACTATGCCGACGGCCGCGACGTCTCCTGGCTCTACGACGTGAGCTTCGAGAGCCTGCGCAGCCGCGGTGTCGCCGTGACCAGCGGAGTCCGCGGCTACGACATGGCGCTTCGGCTGCAGTACGACGACGTCGCCGTCGAACGGGTCGAGCCGTCCCTGGAGCCCGCGCTCGACGCCTTCCTCGCCGCGCACCCCGACGAGCCCAAGCGGATCTTCTGCACCTACACCGCGATGATGGCGCTGCGTCGGGTGCTCGCCGCCCGCTACGACCTGCCCGACATCGGCGAGGAGGCCTCATGACCATCCAGCCACCGTCCAGCTCCCAGGACGTCTTCATCCCCGGCGAGCCCACGGACTCTGCAGTGGTCCCCGAGGGCGACCGCGTCGGCAAGGGCGCCATCCACCTCGTGCACCTCTACCCGCGCGAGATGAGCATCTACGGCGACCTCGGCAACACCCGCGCGCTCGCCGCCCGCATCCGGCGCCACGGCTACAGCCCCGTCGTCCACCAGCACCACCCCGGCACCGCGTTCCCCGAGACCGTGCACCTCGTCCTCGGCGGTGGCGGCCAGGACTCCGGTCAGGTCCGCGTCGAGGAGGACCTCGCGCAGATCGCCGACCGGCTGCGCGGACTCGCCGCCGACGGGACGCCGATGCTCATGATCTGCGGCATGTACCAGCTCTTCGGGAACGCGTTCATCACCGTCGAAGGCAAGCGGCTGCCCGGCCTCGGCATCCTCGACGTGACGACCCAGGGCAACGCCAAGCGGATGATCGGGCCGGTGGTGCTCGACACCGAGTTCGGCGACGTCGTCGGCTACGAGAACCATTCAGGCTCAACGACTCTCGGCCCCGGCCAGGCTGCGTTCGGCACGGTGAAGTCGGGGTTCGGCAACAACGGCACCGACCAGACCGAGGGCGCCCGCACGGGCAACGTGTTCGGCTCCTACCTGCACGGGCCGATCCTGCCCGCCAACCCCGCCCTCGCCGACGCGCTGATCGCGCTCGCGGCAGAGCGCGCCACGGGCCGCCCGTTCGAGCCGGCCGGCCAGGACGACGCCTTCGCCGACGAGGCCCGCACCCGTCAGGTGCGCCGCCTCGTCAAGCGCTGAGGGCCAGGCTCCGGTATGCCGCCTGCTCACCACGCGTCCGCCGGTCCCGACGCGATGACCACTGCCGGTGCCCCACCCGTGCCGGACAAGGTGCTCGACCTCTTCGCCGTCCCCGACGACGTGCGACCGCTGGCCGGCGGTCGGGGTGGCAGCGTCGTGGCAGGCGACCTCGTCCTCTCGCCGGGCCGTGACGCCGCCACGCAGGACTGGCTGAGCCCGGTGCTGGCCCGGCAGGCCGTGGCCCTCGACCTCGAGCCGGCGCGAGCGGTGCGCATCGCGATGCCGATCCCGGCCCGCGAGGGCTCGTGGGTGGTCGACGGCTGGGCGGCCAGCCGATACGAGCCCGACACCACCGCCTGCACCGACCTCGACGTGCTGGTGGCCACCGGCCGGTTGCTCCACGCGAGGCTCGCCGTGGCCGTGCCGCAGCGCCCCGCCGGGCTCGACACGCGCACTGACCGCTGGGCAGAGGCCGACCGCCTGGTCTGGGGTCCGATCGACGCGTTGGCAGCGGCGGTGGCCCGGCAAGGCTCTGGGGTGGCCGACGGCTGGGTGGCCGAGCTGCGGAGCCTCGCCGGGACGGGTTCGCCTCCGGCGCGGTCGGAGCAGCTCGTCCACGGGGACCTCGCGGGGAACGTCCTGCTCGATGCGACGGGGACACCCGTGGTCATCGACCTCGCGCCCTACTGGCGGTCACCGCTGTGGGCCGAGGCCGTCTGTGTCCTCGATGCCGTCACCTGGCACGGAGCCGACCCGACGGCGTTGGAGCACTGGCACCACGGTGAGCACCGGGAGGCGATGCTGCGAGCGCGGTTGTTCCGCCTCCTGAGCGACCCCCAGTAGCCGCCTCAGGCCTCGGCGCCGGTGCCCCACGAGAGGCGCAGGCGGAGCAGCTCCTCGAGGGTCGCGGACTCACCGTCCCGGGCGCCGGCCCCGACCTGCAGCGGGGGAGGCGTCGGC
The DNA here is from genome assembly GCF_045348425.1 of Pedococcus sp. KACC 23699. Lineage (GTDB taxonomy): Bacteria > Actinomycetota > Actinomycetes > Actinomycetales > Dermatophilaceae > Pedococcus. The sequence continues at coordinate 934,915 of NZ_CP157483.1, read as the reverse complement.
TCGACCGTCACGGTCCGCCACCGCCCGAAGCGCTCGGAGGGGACGACGAGGACGTAGTACGCGCCGTCGGTGCCGATGCCGATGGACTGGTCGCGCCGCAGGTACCACCCGGTGATCCCGGTCTTGTAGCGGCCACGGCCGGACCACGGCCGGGCGGTCAGCTCCTGGGTCGGGAAGCCTGCCTCCGACACCTGCTCCACGAAGCGGTCGATCATCTCCTGCGCCTTGACCGACTCGCGCTCGCGCCGCTTGCGGTCGGCCTCGACGTGGTAGTCCGCGCGCTCGGCCCGTTCTGCTCGCCGCCTGGCGGCGTCGTCGGCCGCGTCGCCCGCCGCGTCGCCCGCCGCGTCGCCGGCCGCGTCGTTGGCCGCGTGGTCGTCAGGCACGGGAGGCCTCCGGGGTCGTGACGTCCTCGACGGGCTCCTTCTTGGGGCTCAGCGACCAGGCGAGCCAGCCGAGGGCACCGAGCGGGATCTCCATCAGATGGGTGTAGACCGAGAACAGGACGGCGCCGGCGACCGCCTCGGCGGGGTCGGCCCCCCAGGCGATGAGGGCCGCCGAGGTCGCGGCCTCGGTGACGCCGAGGCCGCCAGGCGTGACGCCGACCGCGGTCAGCAGGCGACCGAGGGCGTAGGCCGCGAACAGCTGCCCGTAGAACAGCCGGACGCCCGTCGTGTGCATGCAGACGAGGAACAGCACGTAGTAGATCCCGAAGAAGCCGACCAGCCCCAGCGTCATGCTCAGCCAGCCGGTCCGCACGATGTCGCTGATGCGGGCGCGCAGGTCGATGACGAGGGCCTCGACGCTCATGTTGCGCCGCTTGAAGAGCCGTCCCAGCACCTTGTCGAGACCGCGGCCGATGGCCACGGCAGCGGGCTCCGAGACGAGGATGGCCACGAAGATGCCCAGGATGATGGCGCCGCTGATCCCGCCGGCCACCGCAGCGTCCTTGAGGGCGCCCGGCACGTCGGAGTCCGCGCCAGCGAGCAGCGCCGCAATCGCGACGAGCGGCAACGCGATTCGGGCAAGGACGTTCCAGACCCCGGTGACGATCGCGGAGGTCGAGATGTCGCGGCGCGAGAAACCCCAGGAACGACAGATCGTGTATGTCGCGGCGAGACCGGCCGCGCCGCCGCCGGGCAGGAGGTTGCCCACCGACGACCCCGCGACGTTGACGATGAGGGCCTGCCAGTGGCGCAGTCCGTGCAGCGACCCGGTGAGCGTGAAGGTGTAGCAGTAGAGCCCGACGACCACCCCGCCGAGCAGGAACAGCGCCGTGGTGGCGGGCACCCCGCTCAGGACGTGCCAGATCTGCGGCCACGTCACGTGGGCGACCCGTGGCAGGCCCCAGACCAGCAGGGCGGCGGCAAGTCCCAGACCCAGCGCACCCTGCAGCAGGGTCCGTCCCCGCGACCGGGCGGGCCGGGTCCCCGGGCCGTCCGCGGTCGAGGCGGTGCTCATGGGAGGTCCTCGAAGATGTCGGTGGCGATGCGTGACCCCTTCGGGCGGGCCGGGTCGACGAACCACTCGCGGCCGAACACCAGGTCGTACAGCGGCCGGGGGATGCGCAGGAAGGCTGCGAGGGTCCGGTCGGCGCCGGCCTCGGCACTCGCCTGGGAGGCGTGGGCGCGCATGGAGGCCCGCTTCGCGGCGGCATACCGGCGGACGTTGATGCGGTGGGTGATCTCCTCGCGGGCGCTGAACGCGCGGTTGAACCCGTCGCGGTCGAAGTCCGGTGGGAATCGGTAGACCTTCGCCGCGAGGTCGATGGCTCGCGTCATGGTGTCGCGGGGGACCGTGGCCTGCAGGACGCGCGGGGTGCCGGCCAGCGCAGCGGCGCGGGCGCCGACCTGGTGGACCCTGATGTGGTCGCGGTGACCGTAGCCGCCGTTGCGGTCGTAGGACAGCAGGACGTCGGCGTCCTCCTCGCGCAGGATCCTCGCCAGCCGTTCGGCGGCCTCCTCGACGTCGGCGCGCACGAACCGCACCCGCCCCTCGGGGTCTGCGCCGACCTCGCCGACCATCCCGCTGTCGGCGTAGCCCAGCCACTCGACCCTCGACACGCCCAGGGCCCGGGCGCTCTCGTGCAGCTCGGCCAGGCGACGCTCGCCGAGGCGGCCGTCGCCGGTCGAACCCCCGGTGAACTCGTCCGACGCGAGCCCGAGGTCGCCGTCGGTGGCGACCACGACGACCACGCGGTGACCCTCTGCGGCGGCGCGCGCCATCGTCCCCGAGGTCAGGAGCGCCTCGTCGTCGGGGTGGGCGTGGAAGGCCACCAGGGTGTGGGTCATCACGAGCCATCCTGTCGCATGGCAGGCTCTGGTCCGTGAAGGTGGCCCTGCTGACGGACTGTTACCTGCCCAGGCTGGGCGGTATCGAGGTCCAGACGCATGACCTCGCGGCGCGTCTGCTGGCCCGCGGGCACGAGGTGGAGGTGTTCACGGCCACACCGGGAGCCCTCGGCGAGCGCCACGGGGTCGTCGAGGTCGTCGACGACGTGCCGGTCCACCGGATGGCGCTGCGGCTGCCGTGGGAGCTGCCGGTCAACCCGCTCGCGCCGAAGGAGGTCCGGCGCCGGCTGCGCTCGGGCGGGTTCGACGTCGCGCACGTGCACATGGGGGTGGTGAGCCCGTTCGCCACCGACCTCGCCGGCGTGGCCATCGGGATCGACCTGCCGACGGCCATCACCTGGCACTGCCTCATGGAGCGGTCTCGCCCGGTGTTCCGCCTGCTGGGCCACGCCCGCCGCTGGGGTGAGCAGGGGGCCGCGCTGTCGGCGGTCTCCGGTGTCGCCGCGGCGTCCGTGCAGACCGTGGTCGGCACGGACCACGAGGTCCGGGTGCTCCCCAACGGCATCGACACCGACCGCTGGTCGCCCCCGGGGGCTCTGCTGCGCGACCAGGGCGGCCCGGTCGAGGTCGTCGCGTCGATGCGGTTCGCCGCTCGCAAGCGGCCGCTGGCGGTGCTCGAGGTGGCCGCCCGCGCGCGCGAGCTGCTGCCCCCGGAGCGCCGGATGCGCCTGACGGTCTACGGCGAGGGACCGGAACGGCGCCGGCTGGAGAAGTTCGTCGCCAGCCACGCCATGGGGGACTGGGTGCACCTGCCCGGTCGGGTCACCCGCGACGAGCTGCGCGAGAGCTACTGGCGCAGCGACCTCTACCTGACCCCAGCGCGACTGGAGGCGTTCGGGATCGCTGCCCTCGAGGCGCGCACCGCCGGGCTGCCGGTGCTCGCGCGGGCGGACACCGGGGTCGGTGACTTCGTCGTCGACGGCGTGGACGGGGTGCTGGGAGCCGACGACGACGCCTTGGTGGCGGGTCTCGTGCAGCTCGTCACCGACGAGCCCCTGCGGCAGCGCATCGCCAACCACAACGCCACGGTCGCCCCCGAGCAGACGTGGCCGTCGGTGGTCGAGATCGCCGAGTCCGAGTACCGCCGGGCCGGTGCGGTGTGAGCACCCCCGTGCGCGTGCACGGCCGGGCCCCGGACGGTCGTGCGGTGTCCTTCGTCCTCGAGCACGGCGCCGACCCGGTGCGCGAGCTCGTGCGGCGCGGCTGGACGGTCGACGGCCTGGTCGACGCCCACCGCGACACCGACGGCTCGCTGGCCCTGCGGTATGCCGTCGACTCCGCCCCCGTCGTCGGGCCGCCTTCCGCTCCTGGGCCGGCCCCGGTCCCCGCAGAGCCGGTGCCCATGGAACCGGTGCCCACAGCCCCGGTGCCCACAGCCCCGGTGCCCACAGCCCCGGTGCCCATGGAACCGGGGCCCGCGGACCCGGTGCCCACGGACCCGGGACTGGTCGTGGAGCCCGGTGAGGCCGCGCAGGCCTACCAGCGCACCGCTGCATACGGTGTCGTCACCAGCGAGCGTGGCGTCCTGCTCACCGAGCTGTCGGCACTGACCTCGTCGCCGGGCCGGTGGACCCTGCCCGGCGGCGGTCTCGACCCCGGCGAGGAACCGGTCGCCGCCCTGCACCGGGAGGTGTGGGAGGAGAGCGGCCAGCGGGTGGAGGGCGTGCGGCTCCTGGAGGCGCACACGTCCCACTGGATCGGGCGGGCACCGAGCCGCCGGTTGGAGGACTTCCACGCCATCCGGATCGTGTATGCCGCGTGGTGCCCTTCGCCGACCGACCCCGTCGTCCACGACGTCGGAGGGTCGACGGAGTCGGTGCGGTGGGTGCGGGTCGAGGACCTCGGTCACTACCACCTGGGACGGTCGTTCGCCCCGCACATGAAGCGCTGGCTCGGGCGCGCCTGACCCGGCCCTCCGGAACGCTCACTGTGATCACGTGGCGTTGTTGCCCTCGTCCTTCAACGACGCGAAGTGATCACAGTGAGCGGTTGGGTCCTCAGGAGCGGGCGTTGCGACGGTTCGAGCTGACCAGGCCGACGACACCGAGGATGACGAGGACGGCGCCGACCGCGACGAAGCCGAGCGGACCCACATCACCCCAGTCGACGGTGAGGTTGCCGAGCTCCTGGGCCAGGACGATCCCGGCCACGGCCAACGCCACGAGGCCGAGGATGATCGCCGGGGCGTACGGCCCGGTCGGTCGCGGCCGCGCCGGGGGCGGCCACGCGCCTGCCGCTGCGACGGGCGCGGCAGCGCTGGTGTCGACGGGCCCGGTGGAGGGATCCGTGCCGGGGTCAGCTGCTGCCGACGCCCCTTGGGGGAGCTGGGCGGTCGCGGGTCCGAAGACGGTGGTGTCGACCGGTTCGCGGACCTCGGTCGGGGTGTCGTCGCGGACAGGGAGCTGCTGGGTCGCGTCGGTGTCGTGAGTCGTGTCGTCCACGGTGTCCTCGTTGCTCGGGTCGGTCGGGTCGGTGGGCTCGTTGGTGTCGTTGGCGTCGTTGGTGTTCATGGCGTTCACTGCGTGCTGACGAGGATCTGGCCGAGCCCGACGTGGGCGTCGACGACGACGTCGGGCTTGCCTGCGCCGAACGTCTGCACCGTGCTGACGTTGCGGCCGTCGTTCGTGTCGACGGGGGCGGGGGAGGTCTGGTCGGTCGGGGGGCTCAGCGGGTCGAGGGACCCGTAGTCGGCGTGGGTGATCTGACCGGCCGCCACCGAGCTGTGCAGCTCAACGGTGAGGTTCTTCGGGATGCGGATCCGCAGCTCGCCCATGCCGACCCGCGCCTCGACCTGGCGAGCAACGTCGGGGTTGTCCGGCAGCTGGGAGAGGTCGAGGTCGGCCGAGCCGACGCTGAGCGTGTAGGTCTGCGTCGTGTCCGTGACCGAAGGCCGCCAGACCCGCTCGCCGATGCCTCCGCCGAAGGTGACGTCCGGCACCACCGATGCGGTCCAGGTGACCAGGATCAGCACCACCGCCACGAACCCGGTCAGGCCCGACCGTCGTCCGGTGATCCCGAGACCGAGGACGCCCAGCCCGACCACCGCGAGGGCGGCGCACAGGGCCACGGTCTGGTCGCTGCCGGACCAGTGGTTCGCCTGGTGGGCCCAGGAGGTGAGTCCGTATGCCGCGACGGCCAGTCCGCCGATGAGCAGCGTGGCGGCGAGGCCACCGGAGCGTCGGCGAGGTGCCCGGGGTGCCCGCGGGGGCTTGGCAGGTCGCGGCGGCGGCCCGGTGGGGGGAGCCGGGGGAAGGCTGCTCCCGGGCGGAGTGGGGGCGCCGTAGGGCGTGGTGATGGCGCCAGGGAACTCGGTCGGCGTCGTCACGGTCGAGGGCGCGCCGGTCGCGGCAGCCACGGTGGACGACGTGCCACCAGGCGTGGCTCCCGAAGTGGCTCCTGAAGCGGCTCCCGTCGCGGCGCCACCGGGCACGGCCGCAGCGGTGTTGCGCTGGCGGGTCACGAGCCAGACGACGAGGCCGACGGGAAGGACGACCCACCAGATCCAGCTCATGCCGGGCACGTCGCCGGCGAACCCGCTGCCGCCGACGAGCGACAGGCCGATGACGAGCAACAGGACGATCCCGAGGACGTCACCGTCGCGCAGGGCGCGTTCGGCGACGATGTCCTCCTTGTCGTTGGGCAGGAACGCCCAGGCGATGAGGTAGACGGTGATGCCGACGCCGCCCATGACGACGAGCAGCACGAGGACGGCCCGGATGACGATGGGGTCCACGCCGAGCCGGGTGGCGATCCCGGAGCACACGCCGGCGAGCCACTTGTCGTCGCCGTCACGGCGCAGGTCGATGGACCGGAGCCAGCCGAAGAACCGGTCGAGGCCGGAGGTGTTCGTGTCGTTCGTCGGGCCGGTCGTCGGCCCAGGGGTCTGCGTCATGTCATCCATGGTGTCGGCGCCCGGAGGCTCCAACCATGAGGGTCGACCCTGAACCGACCCCGAAAGGCCCTTCCTGCACCCTGAGCGGGCTCGGTTTCGGACCCCGAGTAGGTCAGGATGAGGACATGCCGACTCCCTACGAGCGGCCCGTCCCCCCACCGGAGGCGAGGGCCGCAGAGCGCCGCGCCGCGCGCCGCGTCCTGACGCGCCCCGTCGAGGGCAAGGTGATCGCCGGGGTGAGTGCAGGGCTGGCCGAGCACCTCGGCTGGTCGGTGCGCTGGATCCGGGCGCTGTTCGTGGTGCTGTCCTTCCCCACGGGCGCCGGCCTGGTGGCCTACGTGTTCCTCTGGGCGCTCACCCCGCAGTCGCGTGGCGGCCTCGTCGAGGGCCAGCGCCGGGTCATGGACCCCGCGGCGCCTGATGCGGGCGGACCGGACCAAGGGTCGGTCGAGGCGACCCCCGAGGCCGAGCGCGACGCAACCCGGGTGCTGCTCGTCGGTGGCCTGATGCTCGCCCTCGGCCTGGTCGTCGTGGCCCAGAACGCCGGTCTCAACGCCCGCCTCGGCATCCTCCTGCCGCTGCTCGTCGTGGCGGCCGGCGCGGTGCTCGCCTGGTCGCAGCTCGACGAGCGCCAGCGTGGCCGGTGGCTGGGCGACGGCTCGGGGACGGGACGGTTCAGTGCCGCGCGCCTGGTGTTCGGTGGGGTGCTCGCCCTGGCCGGCCTGGTCATCATGGCCACGCGCGGCCGCTCGCTCGAGGCCATCTGGGACATCGGCGCCGCGGTCCTCGCCGTCCTTGCCGGCGTCGCCCTCATCGCCGCGCCGTGGGGCCTGAGCCTCTGGTCGGACCTGCGCCATGAGCAGGCCGAGCGGGCTCGGGCCACCGAGCGCGCCGACATCGCCGCGCACCTGCACGACTCGGTCCTGCAGACGCTCGCCCTGATCCAGCGCAAGGCCGACGACCCGGCCGCCGTCACCCAGCTGGCCCGGGCGCAGGAGCGCGAGCTGCGGTCCTGGCTGTACGCCGGGCCGGCCGACAGCGACGCCACCCTCGCCGCAGCGGTCGCCGAGGTGGCGCACGAGGTCGAGGACCTGCACGGCATACCGATCGACGTCGTGTCCACGGGTGACCGGCCGCTGGACGACGGGGGGCTGGCGCTCAGCCGCGCTGTGCGCGAGGCGCTGCTCAACGCCGTTCGCCACGGCGCGGCGCCGGTCTCGCTCTACCTCGAGGTCGGACCGTCGGGGGTCGAGGCGTTCGTGCGCGACCACGGACCGGGGTTCGAGCTCGACGAGGTGCCCGACGACCGCCTCGGCGTGCGCCAGTCCATCCTCGGTCGGATGGACCGCCACGGAGGTACGGCGCGGGTGCGCCGCCTCGAGCACGGCACCGAGGTGGTGCTCACCCTCCCCGCGGTGCCGGTGACGCCACCGGTGACACCACCCGCGACGACGTCCGTCACGCCGCCCCAGCAGCCGCCGCAGCCAGCCCCCGAGGAGACCCGTGAACACGCCTGACCGCAAACCCGTCGAGGTCGTCCTCGTCGACGACCACCGGATGTTCCGCTCGGGGGTCAAGGCCGAGCTGGGCGACACCGTGTCCATCGTCGGCGAGGCACCGGACGTGGACACCGCCGTCGCCGTGATCCGTGCGGCTCGGCCGCCGGTGGTGCTGCTCGACGTGCACCTGCCCGGTGGGAACGGCAACGGCGGGGTCGACGTCCTGCACGGCTGCCGCGGTCTGGAGACCGCCGACGGGCAGCCGGTGCGGTTCCTCGCCCTGTCGGTCTCCGATGCTGCCGAGGACGTCATCGCGGTGATCCGGGCCGGTGCCCGCGGCTACGTCACCAAGACGATCAGCGCGACCGACCTGACGCGGGCGATCCAGCGGGTGGCCGACGGTGACGCCGTCTTCTCGCCACGCCTCGCGGGCTTCGTCCTCGACGCGTTCGGCGCGGCTGCCGGTGAGATCGCCGAGGTGGACGAGGAGCTCGACCGGCTCTCGGCCCGGGAGCGAGAGGTCATGCGCCTCATCGCCCGCGGCTACCAGTACAAGGAGGTCGCCAAGGAGCTGTTCATCTCGGTCAAGACGGTCGAGACCCACGTCTCCTCGGTGCTGCGCAAGCTCCAGCTGTCCTCCCGGCACGAGCTCACCGCCTGGGCGATGGGCCGCCGCCTCCTCTGACGGGCACAGCGCGACGACGGGGTCCCGGCAGCGGCCGGGGACCCCGTCGTCGTCTCGCAGGACGAGCTAGAGCTGGACGGTCTCGTTGTCGCCCACGTCGGGCTTGTCACCGGTGACCTTGGCCTTGACCAGGGCGATCACGCTGGCGACGCGGCCGCCGGGGCTGTCCCAGTACTCGGCACTCTCGCCGTGGACCTTGAGCAGCACGACCTCAGGGTCCTCGGGGCCCTTGGCGAACCACGCCTCGGCGAACGGGTTCCAGAGCTCCTTGTTCTTCGCGGCGTCGCGGACGACCTCGGCCGTGCCGGAGACCGACACCCAGGAGGAGCCGCCGGCGTAGCCGATGTTGACGCGCGGGTCGGCCTGGACCTCGGCGACCTTGGGGGAGGAGGCCTCGGCGAAGAACCACAGGTCGCCGTCGAACTCGACCTCCTGGGTGGCCATCGGACGGCTGACGATCGAGCCGTCAGGGCCGATCGTCGTGAACATGCAGGTGCGCTCGTCCTTGACGAGGTCGCGGACCTTGGCGACGGCGTCAGGGTCGTGGGTGGCGGAGTGGTGGGAGTCGGTCACGGTGGTTCCTTCGTCGTCATCTCGGCGTTCGCCCTGCTCAGGGGCTTGTTCCCCGACGCTAACCCGACAGCTGGGAGGCGGCACCTCCTGCAGCCGCGCGGCCGGGGCGCGCGCCCGGACGCTGCCACCGACGGCGCCGATAGGCTGCGGGTCATGCAGCTCGTCTACGACCTCTTCGTCGTCGCCCACCTCCTCGGCATGGCCGCCCTCGTCGGCGGCTGGCTGGTCCTGCTGGCCGGTGCCGGCTCGACCACGGTGATGGCGTGGGGCGCTCGCGCCCAGCTCGTCACCGGGCTCGTCCTGGTCGGGCTCGCCGAAGGAGTCAGCTCGCTGGACGAGCACCTCAACCACACGAAGATCGGCGTGAAGCTCCTCATCGCGCTCGCCGTGGTGGCCCTCCTCGAGATCGGTCGGGCCCGCACCAAGCGCGGCCAGGACGGCAGCAGCCTCGTCCGGGCCGCGGGTGCCCTCGGCGTGGTCAACGTCTTCGTCGCCGCCGTCTGGAACTGACCCCCACCACGTCCGTCGAGAGTCGGGTCCGTGCGCCTCTGACACCTGGGTATGCGGCGCTGGCCCATCGCCTGCGCGACCGCAGCCCCGAGCGCCTCATCGTCGCGGGGTTCGTCCTCGTCGGCGTCGGCGGACCCGACTCTCGGTGATGGTCAGCGGGCGGGCGGCCCGCCCCGGCCGACGGTGCGCGGAGGTGCGTAGCCACCCTCGGGCGGCACCATCTCGGCCCGCACGCCGAGCAGCCTGATCGGCCGGTCGTCGCCGAGTCCCACCAGCAGGTCGAGTGCCGTGGCCGCGATCACCTCGGCGTCGAACGTCGGCTCGGCGAGCTTGCGGATGCGGGTCGTGGTGAAGAACGGTGCGAAGCGCACCTTGAGGTGCACCCGCATGCAGGCCCGCTCCTCGCGCCGAATGTCCTCGACCACCTGCTCCGCCAGCGACGTCAAGGCATCCGAGATCTCTTGCAGCTCAGCCAGATTCGTCTGATAGGTCGTCTCGCGACCATGGGCCCGAGCGATCCACGGCGTGTCGTCAACCGTCCTCGTGCCGATCCCGCGGCCCAGTCGCCGGTAGTGCGGACCCATCGACGGACCGAACTCGGCGACCAGCACCGTCTCGTCGGCCGTCGCCAGGTCGTGCACGGTCTCGATCCCGTGGCCGGCGAGCCGGGCCGCGATCCGTGTCCCGACGCCCCACAGTGCGGTGGTCGGGCGCTCGCCCATCACCTCGAACCAGTTCTCGCGCGTCAGCTCGAAGACGCCGCGCGGTTTGCCGAAGTCGGTGGCGATCTTGGCCCGGACCGTGGTGTCGCCCACGCCCACCGAGCAGTGCAGGTCGGTGCGCTCCAGGACGGCCGCCTGGATGGACCGGGCCACCGCCCACGGGTCGTCGGTCTCGATCCCGACGAACGCCTCGTCCCAGCCGAGCACCTGCACCACGGCTCCCGGGACGGCCTTGAGGGTGGCCATCACCTCGGCTGACGCCGCGTCGTACGCCGGGCCGTCGACCGCCAGGACCACGGCCTCCGGGCACTTGCGGACGGCGAGCTTGAGCGGCATACCGGAGTGGACACCGAAGGCGCGGGCTTCGTAGGAGGCGGTGGAGACCACAGCACGTTCGGTGGGGTCGCCACGACCGCCGACGATGACCGGGAGGCCGGCGAGCTCGGGGCGGCGCAGCACCTCGACGGCGGCGATGAACTGGTCGAGGTCGACGTGCAGCACCCACGGCCGGACGGCCGGGACGTCGGGGCTGACCTCGGGTGCCATGACCCCATCCTGCCCGGTGGGGGTGACGGCGTCAGGGAACGAGCAGGAGCTTGCCCGTGGTGCGCCGGCCCTCGAGGTCGTCGTAGGCGCGGGCGGCGTCGGCAAGCGGGTAGCGACCCCCGATGTCGATCGCGAGCCGACCGGCGGCGATGTCTCCGAGGACGGAGGTCCCGCGCTCGAGCAGCTCCTTGCGCGTGGCGACGTAGCTGCCGAGCGTGGGGCGGGTGACGAAGAGCGAGCCGCCGGTGTTGAGCCGCTGCAGGTCGAAGGGCGGGACCTGACCACTCGCCCCACCGAACAGCACCATCATCCCGCGGGGTCGCAGGGAGGCCAGCGAGGCGTCGAACGTCGACTTTCCGACACCGTCGTAGGCCACGTCGACACCGTTGCCACCATTGGCTTTTCGTACCTCGGCAGCGAGATCGTCGACGTCGCTGTAGTTGATGACGTGGTCGGCGCCGAGGGCCTTGGCGATAGCCAGCTTTTCGGCGGAGCCGGCCGTCGCGACCACGTGCCCACCCTTGGCCTTGACCATCTGGACGAGCAGCTGTCCGACCCCACCCGCCGCGGCGTGGACGAGCGCCACCGTGCCCTCGCCGACGGCATACGTGGAGTTGACGAGGTAGTGCGCCGTCATGCCCTGGAGCATCGCGGCTGCGGCCACGTCGAGCTCGACGCCGTCGGGCACGGGCACGAGGGACGCGACATCGCGGTTGACCACCTCCGCGGCGGCGCCGAGCCCCTGGCCCCAGGCGACCCGGTCACCGACGGCGAGCTCGCTCACCCCGGGGCCGACCGCGGTGACGGTGCCTGCCCCCTCTGAGCAGGAGACGAACGGCGTGGGCAGCGGGTAGACGCCTTGGCGCTGGTAGACGTCGATGAAGTTGACGCCGACCGCCGCCACCGCCACCTGCACCTCACCCTCGCGCGGCGCTCGCACCTCGGTGTCCTGGACCTCCAGGACCGAGGAGTCGCCGTTGCGAGGGACGACGAGGGCTCGGGCGTGCTGCGTGGTCGTTGCGTCGGAAGGCATGCTCCGACCCTAGGCGAGGCCCTTCTGGTAGGCGAGCACGGCGGCCCGTGGGAAGCCGTGCGCTCCGTGGGGCGCACCCCGCCCCGAACGTGGCGGTCCGGACGGTCAGGCCCCGGTCCTGATCCAGTAGCGCCGCTTGCCCTCGAGCTCGCCCTCCAGCTCACCACCGGCCGACTCGATCGTGCGGGCGGACCCGAGGTTGTCGAGGTCGCACGTGACGAGGAGGCGCTCGATGCCGAGCCCGGCAGCTACGGGCACGACGTGGCGCAACGCGTCCGAGGCGAACCCGCGGCGTCGGGCAGACGGCCGGACGGAGTAGCCGACGTGCCCGCCCACGGTGGCGAGCAGGACCGCATCTGGTCTAGGCATCGTGAGGTCCTCCCAACCGGGCGACCACGGCGTCGAGCATGGGTTCGGTGAGCTTGCCGGTGAAGGTGTTCTGCTGGCTCACGTGGTAGCTGCCGACGAGGCGGACCGCCCGTCCCTCCGGCGTCGTCAGCACCGCCTCGGCGCCGTGCCCGAACCGCGGTTTGGGGCGCGGCACCTCCCAACCGGACCTGCGGGCACTGCCGAGGAAGGCGTCCCAGCCGATGGCGCCGAGCGCCAGCACCGACCGCAGCCGGGGAGCCGCCAGGGCCAGGTCACGGTCGAGCCACGGGGCGCAGGTCGCCTTCTCCACGGTGGTCGGCTTGTTGTCCGGCGGCGCGCAGCGCACGGCGGCGACGATGCGCAGGTTCGTCAGGACGAGCCCGTCCCCGGCCGCCCACGACCGCGGTTGGGACGCGTACCCGCCGCGGTGCAGCGCGGCATACAACCAGTCGCCGGACCGGTCGCCGGTGAACATGCGCCCGGTGCGGTTGGTGCCGTTCGCCGCCGGCGCCAGCCCCACGACGAGCACCTGCGCCTGCGGGTCGCCGAACCCCGGTCCCGGTCGGCCCCAGTAGGGCTGGTCGGCGAAGGAGGCCCGCCGTCCCGTCGTGGCCACCGACTCGCGCCATCCCACCAGTCGCGGGCAGGCGCGGCACACGCTGACGCGCGCGTCGAGCTCGGCGACCTCGGTCGCCGAGGCCGCGAGGTGCACGACCTGCGCCGCGGAGACCGCGACCGGCGTATGTGGCGTGGCCGGGTCCCCGGGCCACCCGGCTCCCGGCGGCACGGGGGAGTCGAACAGCTGTCCGGTGACGGGGTGCGAGTCGCCCATCCGGTCACCGTAGACGCGCTGGTGGAGCAGCGCCCGGATGTCGCCGGGGCGCAGGTCGTGCCACCCTCGTGGCGTGGCCGAGCTCAGGGAAGGACGCGGGTGGCCGGCCGCCGTCGCGGACCGGGCGTGGCCGGGGCGCCCGCGTCGCTGGCGCGACCTGCCCGGTCGCCTGCGGCCCACCCTCGCGTGGGTGCTGCGACTGACCTCGGCCGCCGTCATCGCATGGCTGATCGCGCGGCAGGTCACCGGCATCTCGACCGACCTGACGGCTCCGCTGACTGCGCTGCTCGTCGTCCAGGCGTCCGCGTTCTCGACACTGCGGATGAGCGTGCTGCGCGTGGGGGCGGTCCTCACCGGTGTCCTGGTCGCCGTGGGGTTCTCTGCGCTCGCAGGACTGTCCTGGTGGAGCCTGGCGGCAGTCATCGCCGCCTCCTTGGTGCTGGCCCGGGTCTTTCGCCTCGGCGAGCAGGCCCTCGAGGTCCCGATCAGCGCCATGCTCATCCTGGCCGTCGGGTCGCCGGACGTCGCCGCCGAGGCGCGGGTCGCGCTCACGCTCGTGGGAGCCGGTGTCGGGGTCGTCTTCAACCTCGTCCTGCCCTCGGCCGTGCCGAGCCGCCGCGCCGGCGCGGCGGTCCTGCGCGTCGCCTACGCCACCGCGGACTGCCTCGACCGGGCCTCTCGCTCGATCGCGGCGGACCGGTTGCGGCGCCGTGAGGTCGAGAAGTGGGCCGACGAGACCCGGGGGGTGGCCGCCCAGGTGGCGGAGGCCTCGGCCATCGTGACGCAGGTCAAGGAGGGGCGCCGGTTCAACACCCGCGCCCTGACCACCTCCGACGTCGAGCCGGGGCTGCGCGAGGGCCTGGACCGTCTCGAGTCGAGCGTGCTGGCGATCCGGGCCCTGTTCACGGTGATCGTCGCCGAGCTCCCGCCCGACGGCGACAGCGCGGCGAACGACGAGGCCAGCGACCACGTGGACGATGACGTGGACGTGGACGTGGACGAGCACGCGGACGAGCAGGCGGACGACGCGTTCGACGAGGACGCGAGGCTGGCGTTCTCGGTGGTCCTGGCCGATGTCGGCGACTGCCTTCGGGCGTACGGCCGGCTCGTGCACGCCGAGGCCGGGGGTGCCGAGGACCGCGCCGAGGAAGCCCTCGCGGAGAGCCTGGAGATCCTGCGGGAGACGCGCGCCATCCTCACCGAGCTCCTGACGAGCCGGCCCGAGGGACGGCTCGAGCTGTGGCTGCTGCGTGGCTCGGTGCTTGCCGCGGTCGAGCAGGTCCTGGTGCAGCTCGACCTCGAACGGCGTGCCCGGATGCGGTCCGCATGGCAGCGGCCGGCACCGATCGCGGCTGTGGCGCCACTGGTGCGCGACGCCCTGCCGGGTGCTCGCGCACGTCGGTCCGGAACATGGTCGGGTGCCCCGGACGCCGTCTCGCCGACGAGCCACCGCCACCACCCGCGCTGACCGTCGCGGTCAGGGAGCTCCAGGTCCCGGGGTCCCCGGTCGCGGTGCAGTGCCCACGTCCCCGCCCGAGGTCCAGGACTCCGTTTCGGGCTGCACGGGTCCCGGCGCGACCAGGTTGCGCACGCCGGGGGACGCGAGGGCCCCGAGCGTCGTCAGGATCATCACGCCTCCGCAGACGAGCAGGGCCCGGTGCGCACCGAAGTGCTCGGCGGCCGGCCCGGCGAGCACGAGGCCGAGGGGACCGAGCATGAGTGAGCCCATCGCGTCATACGAGCTGACCCGGGACAGGGACGCAGCGGGGATGAGGCGCTGCATGGTGGTCTGCCACATGATCCCGAACAGGTCGAAGCACAGTCCGAGGACGAAGGCCGACAGCACGATCAGCCACAGGGGGGATCCGGCACCCAGCAGGAGGTAGGGCGGCGCCGCCCCGAAGGTCAGGACCACCCCGAGCAGGATCGGCCGACGAGGCCGCAGGCGCAGGGCCACGAGCACCCCGACGATCAGCCCCACGGCCTCCCCGGTCAGGACGGCGGTCCAGGCCGCGGGGCCTCCGAGCTCGGCCTTGGCCACCACGGGTCCGAGGACGAGGTGGGCCGCCTGGAACACCATGACCAGCACCGAGAACTGCACCACGACCACCCACAACCACTGGCGCGAGCGGAACTCGTCCCAGCCGTCGCGCAGGTCGGTCAGCACCGAGCTGGACGGCTGGTCCAGGTCTGCGCCGGCCCCGCCGTCGGCACCGGGGCGTCCCGCCGTCACGCGGACCGGCAGGCGCATCAGGGCGACCATCACGCCGGACGCGGCGAACGACGCGCTCGCGAGGGCCAGGGCCCAGCCGCCACCGACGGCGGCCACGACGAGCCCGCCACCGACGAGGCCGGCCACCCGGGCGATGTTGACGCCGAGGGCGAGCAGCGCGTTCCCCTGCTGCAGGTGCTCCGGCGGCACCACCTCCGGGATGATCCCGGTCAGGGCCGGCCACACGGTCGCGGTGGCGGTCCCCGACACCACGGCAGCGGTGACCAGCCCCCAGAGGGGCGCGTGCCCCGTACCGATCATCACGGCCAGCGCTGCGTGGGCCAGGGCGTTGACCCACTCGGCCACCTGCAGCACGCGGTGCCGCGGGTAACGGTCGGCGACCACCCCGCCGGCGAGGATGAAGACGACGACCGCGACGGCCTCGGAGGCGAGCACCACCGACAGGGTGGTCGGGGTGGCGCCGGGCAGGTCGAGGATGCCGAACGCCAGGGCCACCGGGGCGAACGCCACCGCCAGCATCGACAGGGTGCGGGCGCTGACGAGCAGCGCGAACTGACGTTCGCGCAGCAGGTCCCTCACCGGGGTCTGGTCGGCCACTCCCTCACGCTACGCAGAGGGGCAACCGGGTTTCGGCCCCCGGCGGTTCGTGACGGACCCGAGGCCCGCCGACCGGCCGGTTCGTGGCAGATCGTGCACGAATCGCCCCTGCCGCCCGCCCGTGAGGGCGATTCGTGCACGATCCGGCCGGGATCGCCCCGTCGGGACCCCCAGCCTTGGTGAGCCCCGACGCGCCCCTAGCTAGCCGCCCGCCCACGGGTCAGCGCGGACGGGTGGGGATCCAGTAGCGGCGGACCCCGTCGCGGGTGTCCTCGTACTGGCCGCCGTTGCCCTCGATCACCGCCCTCGACCCGACGTTGTCCGCCAGGCAGGTCACCAGGAGCTCGGGTCGGTCGACGACACCGTGGGCCAGGACCAGCGCCCGGGCGAGCGCGCGGGTGGCGTGGCCGCGTCGCCGGGCGGTGGGACGCACGGAGTACCCGATGTGCCCGCCCTCCTCGAGCAGCTGGTCGGTGAGCCGGTGCCGGATCGCCAGCGACCCGACGTACTCGTCACCGACGACCATCCACAGGAACGTCACCGGCGTCCACCCGTGGCGGCGCGGTGCGTCGTCGTTCCGGGCCAGCCGCCTCAGGGCCACGAACCGCCCGAACTCCTCCGGGTCGCGCAGCCCCTCCCGGGTGAAGGTGAACCCGGCGTACCCCGGCTCGGGCTGGTGGACCCAGTCGCCGTCGCCGTCGCGCTGCTCCCGTGAGACGAGGAACTCGTCGCTCGCGG
The DNA here is from genome assembly GCF_045348425.1 of Pedococcus sp. KACC 23699. Lineage (GTDB taxonomy): Bacteria > Actinomycetota > Actinomycetes > Actinomycetales > Dermatophilaceae > Pedococcus. The sequence goes on along the minus strand of NZ_CP157483.1, from coordinate 918,335 downwards.
CCAGGTAGGACGCCTGGTGGCGCACGTGCGGGGTGACGAGGCGGGTCATGCACGTGACGCTACCTGTCAGCCGGGGCACGTAGGCTGGAGCCAACATGAGCACGCTGTTCGACGACCTGCCCTTCGACGGTCACCCGTCTCCCGACTCCCGACCCTCGGCAGCGGCCGCGCGAGCGACCGCCGTCGACGAGCGGGGCGTGCCCACCTGGGCCCAGGCTGCAGCGGAGGGCCACGGCCCCGACGGCGCCGCCGACCGCCACGCGGACCCCGAGACCCTGCTCGAGGGCCTCAACACCCAGCAGCGCGAGGCGGTCCTGCACGAGGGCTCCCCGCTGCTCATCGTTGCCGGCGCCGGCTCGGGCAAGACCCGCGTCCTCACCAACCGGATCGCCTACCTCCTCGGTGCCCGCGGCGTGCAGCCCGGTCAGGTCCTCGCCATCACCTTCACCAACAAGGCCGCCGCCGAGATGCGCGAGCGCGTCGCCGCCCTCGTGGGACCGCGCGCCAAGGCCATGTGGGTGATGACCTTCCACTCCGCCTGCGTGCGGATCCTGCGCCGCGAGGCCGGCAAGGTGGGGCTGAAGTCGACCTTCTCCATCTACGACGCAGCCGACAGCCAGCGCCTCATGGCGATGGTCATGCGCGACCTCGACCTCGACCCGAAGCGCTACCCGCCGCGGTCGTTCAGCCACCAGGTGTCCAACCTCAAGAACGAGCTCGTCGACGAGGAGACCTTCGCCTCACAGGTGGTGGAGGGCACCCACCAGGAGCGGATGCTCGCCGAGGCCTACTCCGGCTACCAGCGCCGCCTGCGCCAGGCCAACGCCCTCGACTTCGACGACCTGATCATGACCACGGTCAACATCCTGCAGGCGTTCCCCGACGTCGCCGAGCACTACCGGCGCCGGTTCCGCCACGTCCTCGTCGACGAGTACCAGGACACCAACCACGCGCAGTACCAGCTCGTCCGTGAGCTGGTCGGTGGCGCAGCGGGCACCGCCGGTATGCCGCTGGGCGACGGACCCGAGGTCCCCCCGGCCGAGCTCGTGGTGGTCGGCGACGCCGACCAGTCGATCTACGCGTTCCGCGGCGCGACGATCCGCAACATCGTCGAGTTCGAGCAGGACTACCCGAACGCGCGGACGATCCTGCTCGAGCAGAACTACCGCTCGACCCAGACGATCCTGCAGGCCGCCAACTCGGTGATCGCCAAGAACCCCGAGCGCCGCAAGAAGAACCTCTGGACCGACAGCGGCGACGGCGCCATGATCGTCGGCTACGTGGGCGACAACGAGCACGACGAGGCCGCGTTCGTCGCCAAGACGATCGACGAGCTCGGCGACTCGTCCGGGGTCAAGCCCAAGGACGTCGCGGTCTTCTACCGCACCAACGCCCAGTCCCGAGCGCTCGAAGAGGTCTTCGTGCGGGTTGGGTTGCCCTACAAGGTCGTCGGCGGCACGCGGTTCTACGAGCGCCGCGAGGTCAAGGACGCCCTGGCCTACCTGCGCGTCATCTCCAACCCCACCGACACGGTCAACCTGCGGCGCATCCTCAACGTCCCCAAGCGCGGCATCGGTGACCGGGCCGAGGCCTGCGTCTCCGCCCTGGCCGAGCGCGAGCGGATCCCGTTCGTCGCGGCGTTGGGCCGCCCGGAGGACGCCCCGGGCATCGCCACCCGTTCCGTCGCGGCGATCAAGGGGTTCACCGGCCTGCTCGAGGAGCTCGGCCGCGTCCACGCCGACGACGAGCAGGGCGTCGGTGCCCTCCTCGAGGCCGTCATCGAGAAGTCCGGCTACCTCGCCGAGCTGCGCGCCTCGCACGACCCGCAGGACGAGACCCGCATCGAGAACCTCGCCGAGCTCGTCGCCGTGGCCCAGGAGTTCGACGAGACGCGCGCCGAGACCGGCGAGGTCGCCTCGCTCGAGGACTTCCTCGAGCAGGTGTCGCTCGTGGCCGACGCCGACGAGATCCCCGACGGCGAGGAGGCCGAGGAGCTCGGCGTCGTGACGCTGATGACGCTGCACACCGCGAAGGGCCTGGAGTTCCCGGTCGTGTTCCTCACCGGGCTCGAGGACGGCACCTTCCCCCACCTGCGCAGCCTCGGCGACCCCAAGGAGCTCGAGGAGGAGCGCCGCCTCGCCTACGTCGGCATCACCCGGGCCCGCGAGCGCCTGCACCTGTCGCGGGCCGCCGTGCGCTCGGCGTGGGGGGCGCCGCAGTACAACCCGGCCAGCCGGTTCCTCGACGAGATCCCGGCCCACCTCCTGGACTGGCAGCGGGTCGAGGCGGCCAACAGCTACCGGCGGTCCTCGACCCCCGCGGTGGCCCGGCTCGCCCAGCGTCCCGGTGTGCGCTCCCCGGGCAACCGCCCCCTCATCTCGCTGCACTCGGGTGACAAGGTCACCCACGACAGCTACGGCATGGGTACGGTCGTCAAGACCGAGGGCGACGGCGACAAGACGCAGGCGCACGTCGACTTCGGTGGCGACACCGGGGTCAAGCGCTTCCTGCTGCGCTACGCGCCGCTCGAGAAGCTCTGACCCGACCCGGCCCCGTCGGCGCCCACGCGCCATACGGAACGGGTATGGCGCGCGCGAACGACAGAGGCGCCCGGCGGATCTCCGCGGGGCGCCTTTGTCGGTGCGTGCTGGGCCTACTGGAGGCCGTGGTCGCGCAGCCAGGGTGCGGGGTCGATCGCCGCGCCACCGCCCGGGTGGATCTCGAGGTGCAGGTGCGGGCCGGTGGAGTGGCCGGTGTTGCCGGACGCACCGACGACGTCGCCCGGGGCGACCTTGTCGCCGACCGAGACGGCGATGGAGTTCATGTGCCCGAAGACGGAGACGGTGCCGTCCCAGTACTCGATCTCGACCTTGTTGCCGTAACCGCCCTGGACACCGGCGAAGACGATGGTGCCGGAGGACATGGCGTGCAGCGGCGTGCCGATCGGGGTGCCGAAGTCGTCGCCCTGGTGCATGCGGCCCCAGCGCCAGCCGTAGCCGGAGGTGAAGACGGCGCCCTTGATCGGCATGAGCCACCGCTCGGAGCTCTTGCGCTTGGCCTCGGCCTTGGCCACCGCGGCCGCCGCCGCGGCCTGGGCCTTCTGCTTCGCGACCTTGCCGGCCACGGCCCGGCGCTCTGCGCTGCGGGCGATCCGCTGCGCCTCGAGCACCCGGCTCTGGGCCGCGGTGGCCTGGACCTCACGCTGCTGGGTCGCCTCGACGCGGTCGAACTCGGCCAGCGCGGCGCTCTGGGCGCGCGTCGTGGCCTGGTGGCCCGTCGGGTCGACGTGCATGGGAGAGGACTCGGCCACCGTCGCACCGGTCGCCGTCACGACCAGCGCGGCCGCGGCAGCGGTGGGGAGGATGAAGCCGCCACGGAAGCCGGCGGGGACACGCGGTCCGCGCCGGGGCGCACGGTGGCGGCCGGGGGCGCGGTGACGACCGTCGTAGGAGGGGGAGGAGCTCACAGAGAGGGGCACCTTGCGTGGGGGGCGTTGGAGGGCACGGAGTCGCCGACGATACCGTGACCACTTCGTGACCCAAAATCGCTCTCCACAGGTGGCGGCCGGCGAGAAGTCGTGAGATCGACTCACGACGCGGCCCGGTTGTGCGTCTGCGCAGGTCAGGAGGCCGGGCGGGTGGTGCGGCGCTGCAGCACGGTGACCCCGGGCGTGACCGTGTGGCCCTCGGAGTCCAGGTGCGCCAGCGTCGAGGAGATGCCGTGCACGACGCTGCCGATGATCGGCAGCGACATGTGGCCGACCCCGTGCAGGTCGATGTTGCGGACGCTCAGGTCGGGGTGGTCCAGCGCCGCGTGGCGTTGCGGGAAGACCATCTGGTCCAGGTCCGACCAGTAGACGACGAACCGCGTGCGGCACTGCGGCACCGGCTGGTCGAGCTCACGCATGAGCCCACTGTTCGGCCGCAGCTGCCGGGTCAGCCGGCTGTGCCACCCGTATGCCGTGTAGGTCCCCTGGTGGGGCGTGCCCAGCGTGACGAGCGTGTGCACCCGGGCGTCGCCGCCCAGCCGGGTGACGTAGTAGCGGGCGATCAGACCGCCCATGGAGTGCCCCACCACGTGGATGCGCTCGTACCCGGTCTCGGCCACGAGTGCCTCGACCTCCTCCGCCAGCTGTGCCGCGGCGACGCGCACGTCTGCGGTGAACGGGGAGTAGTTCATGCTCACCACCCGGCCGAAGCCGCGACGGCGCAGGCCCAGGCGCAGCAACGTGAAGATCGAGCGGTTGTCGACCATCCCGTGCACGAGCAGGATCGGCGTCCCGGCGGCTTCCACGTCGGAGATGACCAGGCCGCGCTGCGTCGGCGGCAGGTGCTCGACGCGGTACTCCAGCTGGCTGTCGCGACCGTGCCGGCCCACCAGTCCCCAGGGGTAGAGAGCCAGGTGCGTGGTCAGCCAGGCTGCCTCGACCGTGGCCCCGAGCATGCCGGTCGGTGTGGCCAGCGCCTTGGCGGCGCCGCCGACGACGTCCTGGGCGGCGGTGGCGGCTGCCTCCACCGTGCCGGTCACCCGGGCGACCGTGGAGCCGGCGAGCCTCCCCAAGGCCCGCGCCCGGCGCGGGACGTCGCCCGGGGCCGACCGCAACGCTGCGGGGCCGCGGCGCGGGAGAGGGGAACTCTGCGACATGACAACTCCGAACCTAGCCGAGCAGGGGGTCAGGTGCGCGGGATGTTGGTCCTCCAAGGAGCGGCGCGGCGACGGGAGGAGCGGGGCGTGTGGCGGATCTCGCCCGGAGGCGGTGTCCTCAGGTGTCCACAGAGTGGATAGTGTTCGGCCATGACTAGCTCACCGTTGCGCGTGGTCGTGGCCAAGCCGGGCCTGGACGGCCATGACCGTGGCGCCAAGGTCGTGGCCCGAGCCCTGCGGGACGCGGGGATGGAGGTCGTCTACACCGGCCTGCACCAGACCCCGGAGCAGATCGTCGAGGCCGCGATCCAGGAGGACGCCGACGCCGTGGGCCTCTCGGTCCTCTCCGGCGCCCACATGACGCTCTTCGCGAAGGTCATGGACCTCCTCGCGCAGCGCGACGCCGCTGACATCGTCGTGTTCGGTGGCGGGATCATCCCTGAGGGCGACATCCCAGAGCTGGCGAAGATCGGCGTCGCCAAGGTCTTCACCCCCGGCGCGACCACGACCGAGATCGTGGAGTGGGTCCGGGGCAACGTCACCCAGCACTAGCCCGACCGGGTCGTTCTGCCGTCGGCGAACTCGGCTGCCGCCTCCCCGGGTATCCGCCTACCGTCGGTCCATGAGCACCGTTTCCACCCTGACGCTGGTCGGCCGACACAGGTCCGACTTGTCGCCCGCGCGGCAGGTCCCCGAGCCGCTGTGGCGTGAGGTGGTCGGCGCCCGCCTGCGACACCTGCGCAAGCGTCGCGGCCTGACCCTGACCGAGACCGCACAGCGTGCGGGGATCTCGCCGCAGTACCTCTCCGAGGTCGAGCGTGGCCGTAAGGACCCCTCGTCCGAGGTCCTCGCGGCCATCTCGGGTGCCCTGGGGTGCGGCGTCGTGGAGGTCACCCACCTCGCGTCGCTCGACCTGCGTCGCCAGCACGAGTCGCTGGCGGCGCCGCAGCCGGGCGACATCAGGCTGTCCGCCTGACAGGGCCGCTCAGTCCGGCAGCGACCTGCCGGTGACCAGGCGGTCGACCAGGCCGTAGGCCACCGCGGCCTCCGGGGTGAAGATCCGGTCGCGGTCGGTGTCGTGCCGCAGCGCGTCCAACGGCTGGCCCGTGTGCCGCGACAGGACGACCTCGGCTGCGGCCCGCAGCCGGATCACCTCGTCCGCCTCGAGGATCAGGTCCGGTATGGCGCCCTGGCTGCGGGCCGAGGGCTGGTGCAGGAGCACCCGGGCGTGGGGAAGGATGCTGCGCTGGCCGGGTGCCCCGGCGGCGAGCAGGATCGCCGCGGTCGAGCAGGCCTGCCCGATGCACGTCGTCGCGATCGGGGCGCGGACGAACTCCATCGCGTCGTAGACGGCGAACGTCGCGGTGAGCGAGCCGCCCGGCGAGTTGATGTAGAGGTCGATCGGCCTGTCCTGGTCCTCGGCCTCGAGGTGCAGGATCTGCGCGATGAGCGCGTTGGACACCCCGTCGTCGATCTCGGTGCCGAGGTAGACGATCCGCTCGCTGAGCAGGTGGCTGTAGACGTCCATGACCCGGTCGCCTCGGGGGTGGGTGCGGATGACGTTGGGGATCGTGTAGCTGCTCATCGCGCACCCCCCAGCCCGGTACGGGTGGCTCTGCGCGGTCGGACGCTGTCCATCGATTCGAGTACGTGGTCCACGAACCCGTACTCCAGGGCCTGCTCGGCGGAGTACCAGCGGTCGCGCGCAGAGTCCTCACGGACGCGTTCGAGGGGTTGTCCGGTGTGCTCGGCGATCAGGCCGAGCACGGTCTCGACGGTGGAGCGCAGGTCCTCGGCCTGGAGCTCGATGTCGACCGCGGTGCCCCCGATGCCGGCCGATCCCTGGTGCATGAGGACCCGGGAGTGGCGCAGGGCGTACCGCTTGCCGTGCGTGCCGGCGGTGAGGAGGAACTGCCCTGCGCTGCAGGCGAGCCCGAGCGCAAGGGTCGAGACGTCGTTGGGCACGAGCTGCATCGCGTCGTGGATGGCGAGCATCGCGGGGACCGACCCGCCGGGGGAGTTGATCCACAGGCTGATGTCCGCGCGCTGGTCCTCGGCGGACAGCAGGAACAGCTGGGAGCACAGGCGGGTGCCGCCGTGGTCGTCGAGCTCGCCGTCGAGGACGATGATCCGCTGCTCGAGGAGGCGGCTGGACAGGTGGGCGTCGTGGGTCTGGGTGCTGCTGCTGGTGTCGCGCATCCCCCCACGCTGGGCGCACCGTCGTCGGCGCGCCCAGCGTCTGCTGCTGTGAGCAGCGCCGGACTACGGGGCGGTGGGGACGCTGAAGGTGGCGGGCGCCGTCGGTGACGCGTGGACGGTGACCGGCTGCACGGCATACGCGTTCTTGTATGCGGCGTCGGTGCTGGCCAGCACGAGCTGGAGCCGGTGTCCGGCCGCCACGCGGTGGACGATCGCCGGGAGCTCGATGTGCACCGGCTGGGTGACGTCCGCGACGCGCACGGGGCTGATCAGCTTGTGCACCAGCGTCTTCGAGCCGTCCGGGGCGACGTCATACAGCTTGGCGAAGACCTGGAGCTGTCCGGCCGGACCGGCGGCCTGGGTGAGCGCGACGGTCGGCGCTTCGAGCTTCACGTCCAGCGTCGGCGACCCGACCACGTTGACCGGCGATGTCAGCGGGGCGGTCGACCACGCACCGAACGTCCCGGGGGTGTCGAAGGGGGTGGTGACCCCGGAGGGGAGCGCCACCTGTCCTTCGAGCCCGGAGACCTCGCTGTACGACGCGGGTGCCCCCAGTCCGGGGTTGGACCACGACGTGGACCCGGGCTGGATGTCCTTGGTGGAACCGACCAGCTCGTCGGCGGCCGAGAGGTACCACGAGCGGCGCGTGCCGGCGGGGTAGGACGACGCGCTGGCGTAGGCCGGGGCGGCGCTGCCGGTGTAGGGGACCCAGTCGCGGAAGTAGGCGAACTCGGGGCCGGTCGACACCGCGGAGCCCTTGAGCTGGTGGTCGAACCAGTTCTTGATCCGCAGGCCGAGGTAGGTGTCCTCGATGTGCTGGCCGGTGAGGTCGAGCTCGCCCGGCGCGGCACCGGTGTTGGTGCCGGTGCCCCCAGAGTGGCCCCAGGACTGCCAGGCCATCGTCACGGGGACGCCGCGGGCCTTCATCGAGCGGTAGGTCGCCACCGCCTCCTGGAGGTTGAAGAGGGTGTCGTTCTCGCCCTGGATGAGGAAGGTCGGCACCTTCACCCGGTCGATGTAGTGCGACACCGAGACGCGGTCGGTCAGCCGGTACGTGTCGGCAGTCGGGTACCCCAGCGTGTCGAGGGTGGCCTTGGCCTTGCACGCCTCGAGGACGAAGTTCGGACAACCGACGTTGCGCTTGGGGTCGATCGCCGCCCCCTGGAGCCCGTCGAGGATGCCGATGCCGAAGAACAGCCCGGTCCACCCGATCTTCTCCGTTCCCGGGGCGGAGTTCGCGTAGGTCACGCCGCGGAGGCTGGTGTTGTTGGGCGCCAACGAGTAGCGCAGGTCGTTCCAGGTGATGAGGGGGACGAGGGTGTCGACCCGGGAATCCATTGCGGCAGTGGCGAACTGGATCTGTCCACCATACGACCCGCCCAGCATGCCGAGGCGCGGGTCGTGCTTCGCGGCGTCGTCGAGCACCGTCCAGTCCACCGTGACCGTGCCGGCACCCGTGGTCGTGCCACCCAGCTGAGCGGACGTGTATGGCGCGCTGCCGCCGCCCCCGAGAAAGGTCACCAGCGACGAGGCGGCGATCCCGTCGACGCCGGGGTCGTCCAGCGAGATCTTGCAGCCGCTGTCGGGGAACCCGAGACCGGTGTAGGACAGCACGGTGTAGCCGCGGGCGGCGAATGCGCGACCGAGTCCGGCCTGGTCGGCCTTGCTGCCACCGAAGCCGTTGGTCGTCAGGATCGCCGGGACGCGGGCCGAGCGGCTCGCCGAGTGGGGCTTGTAGAGGTCCGCGTCGATCGTGCACGACTGCGGCTGCCCCAGGTCGTCCCGGCCGGCGGGAACGGTGAACTTCAGCCCCGTGTAGGTGTCGACGGCCCCGAGCGTCACGGCGGCAGGCGTTCCAGCAGCGGCCGTGCCAGCGGTGGCCGGAGCGGCAGCAGCCGCCGTGGCAGTGCCGCCCACAGCGACTGCCGCGAGGGGCGCGAGCGCGAGGGCGGTGAGCCGGGGGGCTCGGGACGGGGATCGGCGCGACATCGGGCCTCCACGGGTGATCGGGCGTCGCCGGGTGGCGCGCCTCGGTGACGGGACAACGAGGCGGGGGCGCCGGGGTTACGTCCGGGGTCGCGTGTGGGGCTGTCTCCGGCCCCCAACGGTCGCTCGTCCAGTCGCTGGTCCGATCGGCTCGTCCCGTCGCGGCGGACGGTCACATGGTGGAACGCGTGGTTCGAGGCGTGGACGACGAGGGGCGCAGTTGCACCCCACGATGACGCGGACTTGGCGAACAGCAGAAGAAACGGCGTCGCGAATCCCCTTGAACCGCAGGTTCCCACGCATTTGGCAAAGTCTTCGCCAGTTTCATTGACCGTGCGTCGGCGTGACGGGTTAGGTCGGCACGGCGCCGACGCCCACGGTCACCGTGTGCCGTCTCGGAGGGGGATCGACGTCGTCTCATGGTCCGCCGCCCATCGGCGCACCCTGTCCGAGAAGAGGAACACTCGTGATCCGACTGTCCACCGGCGTCGCCCTCGGCGTCGCCGTCGCCGCAGCAGTGGCCACCCCACTGTCCGCCGCGTCCGCAGCTCCCGCCTCGGCGCCGAGCCAGGCACCCAGCCAGTCCATGAGCGCCGCACAGTCCGGAGCCGACCGGGACCACAGCGCCCTAGGGCTGTCGGCCGACGAGAAGCTCGTCGTCCGCAACTCCGTCACCGACCGCGACGGCACCCAGCACGTCCGCTACGACCGCACCTACAAGGGCCTTCGTGTCGTCGGCGGTGACCTCGTCGTCGACAAGACGGCCAGCGGCACGGTGCGCAAGGTTCGCTGGAACGGCAACGACGGCGGCAAGGTCGCGGTCTCCTCGACCAGCCCGGCAGTCACCGAGACCAGCGCGGAGAGGTCCGGCGCCAAGCGCGCGGGCTACGCCCCCAAGAAGAACGACGGGGAGCTCGTCGTCTGGGCCGGCTCCGGATCGCCGCGCCTCGCCTACGACGTGGTGACGGAGGGCGTCAAGGCCGACCAGACGCCCAGCCGGCTGCACACCATCGTCGACGCCAAGAGCGGTGCCGTCCTCACCTCGTGGGACGAGGTGGTCAACGGCACCGGCAACTCGATGTACTCCGGCACGGTCACCCTCAACACGATCCAGTCGGGCAGCAGCTGGCTGCTCAAGGACTCGCTCGGCAACTACACCACCGACCTCAACGGGGCGACGACCGGCACCGGCACCCAGTTCACCGATGCCGACAACGTGTGGGGCAACGGCGCCACGTCCTCGCGCCAGACGGCAGGCGTCGACGCCGAGTACGGCGCCGAGAAGACGTTCGCCTACTACAAGAACGTCCTCGGCCGGAACGGCATCTTCAACAACGGCGTGGGTGCTCGCAGCCGGGTCCACTACGGCAACGCCTACAACAACGCGTTCTGGGACGGCACCCAGATGACGTACGGCGACGGCGCGGGCAACACCAAGCCCCTCACGTCCATCGACGTCGCCGCCCACGAGATGAGCCACGGCGTCACGGAGAACACCGCAGGCCTCGCCTACACCGGCGACGCGGGTGGCCTCAACGAGGCGACGTCCGACATCTTCGGCACCGCCGTCGAGTTCTACGCCAACTCCGCCGCCGACCCGGGTGACTACCTCATCGGCGAGAAGATCAACATCAACGGCAACGGCACGCCGCTGCGCTACATGGACAAGCCGAGCAAGGACGGCGCGTCCAAGGACTGCTGGTCCTCGACCCTGGGCAGCCTCGACCCGCACTACTCCTCGGGTCCGCTGAACCACTGGTTCTACCTCGCCTCCGAGGGTTCGGGTGCCAAGACCGTCAACGGTGTCGCCTACAACAGCCCCACCTGTGACGGTTCCACCGTCACCGGCGGCGGCCGCAGCAACATCGAGAAGGTCTGGTACCGCACGCTGTCGACCAAGCTGACGTCGAACAGCACCTACCTCAACGCCCGCGAGGGTGCCATCGCCTCCGCCATCGAGCTGTATGGCGCGGGCAGCGCGACCTGCGCCGCGGTCGAGCAGGCATTCACCGCCATCGCGGTCCCCGCCGGCGCCCAGTCCTGCGGCGGCACCACCCCGCCGCCCACCGGTGGCAACCTGCTGCTCAACCCGGGCTTCGAGTCCGGGGCGACGAGCTGGACCGGCTCGGCCGGCCCGATCACGACCGACACGGGCCGCCCCGCCCGCACGGGCTCCTGGAAGATGTGGCTCGGCGGCAACGGCACCACCGCGACCGAGACCGAGCAGCAGAACGTCACGATCCCGTCGACGGCGACCGCCGCCTCGTTGTCCTTCTGGCTGCGCAGCGACACCGCCGAGTCCGGCAGCACCGCCTACGACACGATGAAGGTCCAGATCGTCGATGGCGCCACGACCACGACCCTGGCCACGTACTCCAACGTCGGGACGAGTGCGACGTACGCCCAGAAGTCGTTCAACGTCCTCGCCTACAAGGGCAAGACGGTGACCGTGAAGTTCCTCATGAACGAGGACTCCTCCCTCCAGACGTCGTTCGTCGTGGACGACACCGCCCTCGCCACCAGCTGACCAGATCGGTCACCCCTGACAGGTGGCGGCGGGGCCCGGGACCTCCAGCCCGACCCTGCCGCCACCACCGCACCACCTGCCGGCAGACGATCAGCGGCAGGTGGTGCGCTGTGCCTTGGGCTTGGCGAGGTCCTCGAGCAGGGCGCCGACCTCGGGGGCTGTGCCCGGCAGGTCGCCCTCGACGAGGCCGAAGGTGCCGTCCGGGGTCGTGAGCGTGACGACCATCGCGTCCGCGCCGGGCGACGCGGCCGTGGTCGACCTCGTCACGCCGGCGGCAGCGGTACGGGCGAGCGCCGTCAGGATCCCGGGAGTCACCGTGCAGGTGCCCGTGCCGGATTTCGTCGTCACCGTGGCCGAGCCGTCCTTCGCCACGACGACCTTGTCGGCGAAACCGGCGATGCCCCCGCTGCGCTCGATCGTGATCGGGAAGGAGGACGTGCCGGTGGTCGAGCTCGACGCCGTGGAGCTGGTGGCGCTGTCGGCGGGCGATCCGCACCCTCCGGTGAGGAGGGCCGCGGTGAGGGCGACGAGACTGAGCGCGGGCACGGGGGTGGGTCGCGACATACCGGACACCCTGCCACTGCGGGCCGTGGCCGGGCGAGAATGAAGCATGTCCTTCTCGATGGCAGACCTCGACGCGGCGACCGCGGTGGTGCGCACGCACTTCCCGGCGACACCACAGTTCGCCTGGCCCCTGTTGGGCGAGCACGTCGGGGCGACGGTCTGGGTCAAGCACGAGAACCAGACTCCGACCGGGGCGTTCAAGGTGCGCGGCGGCCTGGTCTACGCCGACCGGCTGGCGCGAGAACGTCCGGAGGTCACGGGCATCGTGTCGGCCACGCGGGGCAACCACGGCCAGTCGCTCGCTTATGCCGGGTCGGCTGCCGGGCTGCGCGTCGTCATCGTCGTCCCCGAGGGCAACAGCCCTGACAAGAACGCGGCGATGGAGGGGTTCGGGGCCGAGCTCGTGGTGCACGGCGCCGACTTCCAGGAGTCGCGCGAGCAGGCCGCGCGGCTGGGGGAGGAGCTCGGGCTGGAGACCGTCCCGTCCTTCCACCGCGACCTCGTCGTCGGCGTCGCCACCTACGCCAAGGAGCTGTTCGACGCTGCCGGTCCTCTCGACGCGGTCTACGTCGGTGTCGGCATGGGGTCAGGCATCGCCGGGATCGTCGGCGTGCGGGACCTGCTGGGCCTGTCCACCCGGGTCGTGGGAGTCGTGGCGGAGCAGGCGCCGGCGACCGCCCTGTCCTTCGCGGCCGGGGAGGTGGTGACGACCGAGCGGGCCGCGACGTTCGTCGACGGGGTGGCCTGCCGCACGCCCGACCCCGAGGCGATCGCCACGATCGTCGCCGGCGCCGACCACGTGGTGACGGTCAGCGAGGACGACACCGCCGAGGCGATGCGGGTGCTGCTGCGCACGACCCACCAGCTCGCCGAACCCGCTGGCGCCATCGCCCTGGCCGGCCTGCTCGCCGAGCGGGAGGCTGTCGCCGGGACGCGGGTCGGCGTGATCCTGTCCGGTGGCAACTGCGACTCCTCCATCCTCGCCGAGGTCCTCGCCGGGCGGACCCCGGCTGCCTGAGCCGTCGTCCCCGCTGCCGTCCGAAGTCGCCCGAGCCCGAGCCGTGGTGCGCCTGACCACGCCTGACCACGTCATGGCGTGGTCAGGCGCTCAAGGACCGGCGAGCAGCGGGGCGAGCCCTATCCTTGAGCCATGAACCGTGGTGTTCGTCGAGCGCTCGGGGCAGCCGTCGCCCTGGCCGTCGTCGCAGGCGGCGCGGCATGCGCCGGCGGGTGCTCGGGACCCTCCTGCGGGGGCCCGACCACACCCACCAGGACCACGACCGCCGCGTCCGGGCCGGTGCCCCTGACAGGCGGCCCCGTGCTCGCCGTAAAGATCGACAACACCTCGTCGGCCCGGCCGCGCATCGGCCTGGCCCAGGCCGACGTCGTCTACGTCGAGCCGGTCGAGGGCGGGTTGACCCGGCTGCTCGCCGTCTTCAGCCGCCACCAGGCCGCCGAGGTCGGGCCCGTGCGCAGCGGACGCGAGACCGACGTCACGATCCTCGCCAACTGGGGCAAGGTCGCGTTCGCCTACTCCGGCTCGTCGTCCTATACCGCCAAGGTGCTGGCCCGCGGGGCTCAGGTGAACCTCAGCAACGACCAGTCGGGGCGCGGCTACCGACGCGACCACTCGCGCCCCGCGCCATACAACCTCATCGGTGACCCCAAGGCCCTCCTGGCGCGCGCCGGCGGCAGTGTCGAGCCCGGCGACATCGGCTTCCGGTACGGCCCTGCGACCTCTGGTGGCACACCAGCGACCTCGGTCACGGCACGGTGGCCCGCGGCCACCGTGTCATTGCGCTGGAACGCGAAGCGAGGGCAGTACCTCGTCGTCACCGACGGCCGGCCGGACGTCAGCCCCTCCGGCACCCAGTACGGCGCCTCGACCGTGGTCGTCCAGTACGTCGCCTCCAAGGACTCCGGCAACCGTGACGTCAACGGCCGGCCCACACCGGTGGAGCAGCTTGTGGGGTCGGGCAGGGCGACCGTGCTGCGCGGCGGACGGGTGTGGCAGGGCACGTGGTCCCGCTCCGGTGCCACGTCGCCGACGACCTTCACCGCCGGCGGGAAGGTCGTGACCTTCGCGCCCCAGGGCCCGGTGTGGGTCCTCCTCGTGCCGAACGGCCAGGACGCAACCGTCCGCTGAGGGCTCGACGGCGCCGCGGACGCCGCTCGTCGTGAGATTGCTCCCACCCGCCGCACCCGCGGGACTCGGGCGACCCCGACAGGACTAGTCTCGGGCGCGAACCTCACCCATCAGCAGACGAGGACGTCAGACGTGGATCTGTTCGAATACCAGGCTCGAGACATGTTCGAGAAGCACGGTGTGCCCGTGCTCGCCGGCGCCACCGCCACGACTCCCGCGCAGGCGCGCGAGGCCGCGGAGGCCATCGGTCCCAAGAGCGGCGGCGTCACCGTCGTCAAGGCGCAGGTCAAGACCGGCGGTCGCGGCAAGGCCGGCGGTGTCAAGGTCGCCAAGAGCGCCGACGAGGCCGAGGAGCACGCCAAGGCGATCCTCGGCATGGACATCAAGGGCCACACCGTCGGCACCGTGATGATCGCCCAGGGCGCGCGCATCGCCGAGGAGTACTACTTCTCCGTGCTGCTCGATCGGGCCAACCGCACCTACCTCGCGATGTGCAGCAAGGAGGGCGGTATGGAGATCGAGCAGCTGGCGGTCGAACGTCCCGAAGCCCTCGCGCGCATCGCGGTCGACCCCAACACGGGCATCGACGCGGCCAAGGCCGCCGAGATCGTCGAGGCGGCCGGCTTCGACGCCGAGACCGGCGCCAAGATCGCGCCCGTACTCGAGCGCCTGTGGGCCGTCTACCGCGACGAGGACGCCACGCTCGTGGAGGTCAACCCGCTCGTGAAGACCGAGGACGGCGACATCGTCGCCCTCGACGGCAAGGTCACCCTCGACGCCAACGCGGACTTCCGCCACCCCGACCACGAGGCGCTCGAGGACAAGGACGCTGCCGACCCGCTCGAGGCCGCGGCCAAGGCGAAGGGCCTCAACTACGTCAAGCTCGACGGTTCCGTCGGCATCATCGGCAACGGCGCGGGCCTGGTCATGTCGACGCTCGATGTCGTCGCCTACGCCGGTGAGGAGTTCGCCGGGTCGCCCAAGCCCGCCAACTTCCTCGACATCGGCGGCGGCGCCTCGGCCGAGGTCATGGCCAACGGCCTGCACATCATCCTCGGCGACGAGCAGGTGAAGTCGGTGTTCGTCAACGTGTTCGGAGGCATCACCTCCTGCGACGCGGTGGCCAACGGCATCGTCGGCGCGCTGAACGCGCTCGGCGACGAGGCGACCAAGCCGCTCGTCGTGCGGCTCGACGGCAACAACGTGGAGGAGGGCCGGCGCATCCTCGCCGAGGCCAACCACCCGCTGGTGAGCATCGAAGAGACCATGGACGGCGCGGCCCGCAAGGCCGCCGAGCTGGCTTCGGCCGCGACGAACTGACAAGGGCCGGGAGACAACAACAATGGCAATCTTTCTCGACGAGAACTCCAAGGTCATCGTCCAGGGCATGACCGGCTCCGAGGGCATGAAGCACACCCAGCGCATGCTCGCCTCGGGCACCTCGATCGTCGGCGGCGTCAACCCGCGCAAGGCCGGCACCACGGTCGAGTTCGACGGCGGCGTCTCGGTGCCGGTGTACGGCACCGTCGCCGAGGCCATCGAAGCCACCGGCGCCAACGTGTCGGTCATCTTCGTCCCGCCGGCGTTCGCCAAGTCCGCCGTGGTCGAGGCGATCGACGCGGCCATCCCGCTCGCGGTCGTCATCACCGAGGGCATCGCGGTCAAGGACTCCGCCGAGTTCTACGCGTACTCCAAGGAGAAGGGCACGACCCGCATCGTCGGCCCGAACTGCCCCGGCCTCATCAGCCCCGGCAAGTCCAACGCCGGCATCATCCCCGCCAACATCGCGGGCGCCGGTCGGATCGGCCTGGTCTCCAAGTCGGGCACCCTGACCTACCAGATGATGTACGAGCTGCGTGAGTTCGGCTTCTCCTCCGCCGTCGGCATCGGTGGCGACCCGATCATCGGGACCACGCACATCGACTGCCTCGAGGCGTTCGAGAACGACCCCGACACCGACGCGATCGTCATGATCGGCGAGATCGGCGGCGACGCCGAGGAGCGCGCGGCGGCATACATCAAGGAGCACGTGACCAAGCCGGTCGTCGGCTACGTCGCCGGCTTCACCGCCCCCGAGGGCAAGACCATGGGCCACGCCGGCGCCATCGTGTCGGGCTCCGCGGGCACCGCGGCCGCCAAGCAGGAGGCCCTCGAGGCTGCTGGCGTCAAGGTCGGCAAGACGCCGTCCGCGACCGCCGACCTCATGCGCGAGATCATGAAGGGTCTGCAGAAGTAGGCTGCCCCGCAAGGGAATCCACGAAGGCCGCCACCCCACGGGGTGGCGGCCTTCGTGCTGCACGGTGTGCCACGTGGCCGGCGGCTGCTGCCAACCACGCGGAGCGGTGGGGGTGCTACTTCTGCCGCGCGAGCATGAGCAGCCGGTCGAGCTCGGCGAACCCCTGCTTCGGGTCGCTCATCTTCGTGATGACGATCGTCGAGACCGCTCCCGGTGTCCGCTGCGCGGTGACGCCGACCCACTCGGTGAACGGCGCGGTCCCGTCCGTGAGGACGGTCTCCAGTCGGTAGGTCCCCTCCGACGGCCCGGCGGTCGAACTCACGGTGCCGTTGCCCACGCGGCAGCCCTTGGCGAACAACGCCTTCGCCTCGGCCAGCCGGGCCGCGACGTAGGACTGCTGCACCTCGCCTGCGGACGACTCGTCCAGCTGCACCCGCTGGCGTCCGATGTACCCGGCGGGCCCGGTGCCGGCCTTCACCGACACCACACCGACGCGGCCGCCGATGCCGGCCTGCTGCTCGTCGGTCTCGCACGACGCCACCGTCGTCGAACCCTCCAGGGCACCCTGACCGGCCGACGTGGCGACCGAGCCGCTCAGCGCCGGCGACCTCCACTGGGACGCCGCCACGAACAAGGGCGAGACGGGCGCGGGCTGCGGACCGGAGACGGGCATGTCCTGCGACAGGGCGCGGGTGCTCCCCGTCGGTCCGATCGCCGGCGCGGTGCTGGGGGCCGACGGGCTCGCGGAGCCGGACCCGGCGCCGTACCGGTCGAGGCGTTGGCGGGTGAGCTCGGCGAGCGCGCTGACCTCCTTGACCGTGAAGCCGCCGGAGGCGACGTCGTTGAAGGCGGGGTCGATGACCTGGAGCAGCGCGACGCCTTGGCGTCCGGGGACGACGGCGAACCAGCCGGAGCCTGCCTCTGGGGTCGAGTAGGAGAACACGGCGTAGGCGCCGACGTACTCGGACTTCACCGTGAACGACGGCCCGTTCTGGCAGGTGCCGACCCCCTGGATGAGGGTGTTCGCTGCGGCCTGGGGCACGTCCGTCAGCCAGTACGTGGCGCCCCCGCTCACCGGCGAGCTGGCCTGGGTCATGGCGTCCTGACGAGTGGGGGCGCCGAGGGTGTCACCGCACTCGACACCGCCGCCCTTGGTGACCTTGGTGACGGTCGCGGAGCCGGCGGGCAGGTCGAGGGTCCTCTCCCAGTCCCGGGCCAGCGGGAGCAGACCCGGCTCGGCCAGGGGGTCGTCGGTCGCCGTGGCGGTCGGCGTGGCCGTCGGCGCAGGGGACGAGGACCGGGTCGCCGGGGTGACCGGCAGCGTCGTGTCCCGGCCGAGCTGGCTAAAGCCCACCGCGCCGACGACCACAGCGGCCGCAGCCGCAGCAGCGGTGAGGGCGAGCGCCCGCTGGCGGCGGCGCCGTACGCCTCGGGCCCTGACGAACCGCACGTCCGGCAGGGGCAGCGCGTCGACGTCGTGTCGCAGGGTCGCCAGGGCGCCGCGCAGCTGCTCGTCGTCGCGCGCCGTCCAGTCCTCGGGGTCAGCCGTGTTCGCCATGGGAGCTCTCCTCGTGCCGCAGGGCCTGCGCGAGCTGCGCGCGGCCCCGGTGCAGGCGCGCCTTGACGGTGCCTGCGGGGGTGTTGGTCTCGTGGGCGATCTGGTCGATGGACAGGTCGCCGATGTAGTGCATGGTCACGGCCTCGCGCACGGGCTCGGACAACGTCCGCAGAGCTGCGACGACGGCCACCCGGTCCTCGGTGGGTGGGCCGGTGGTGTCGTGGGCCCCGTGCCGTTCGTACGCGCGGTCCTGGGTGCTCTTCTTGCGCCACCCGGAGATGGCCACCCTCCGGGCGACCGTCCGCACCCATGCCAGGGGGTCGTCGTGCGTGCGGACGGTGGACCACTGCTGCCAGGCCCGCGCATACGCCTCCTGGGTGGCGTCCTGGGCGACGGTGAGGTCGCCGGTGAAGCCGTAGACGAGGTGGACGACCCGACGCGCGGTGTCGCGGTAGAACTCGTCGAACTCCGCCTCCGCCGACTGCCGTGCCATCCCCACCTCCCGCTCGCGCGTCGCCTCG
This sequence comes from Pedococcus sp. KACC 23699, assembly GCF_045348425.1. Classification (GTDB taxonomy): domain Bacteria; phylum Actinomycetota; class Actinomycetes; order Actinomycetales; family Dermatophilaceae; genus Pedococcus. The sequence continues at coordinate 899,954 of NZ_CP157483.1, read as the reverse complement.
CCGATGTTCCTCACTGTCATCACACCGCAGCAGACGCGACCCCGGCGACTGTGGTTGCGGCGCGTTCGGACATTTCTCGCGGCGCCCGGCGTTGCCTGCGGCCCGGTGGGCGGGCTGTCGGCGACGATGGGTCGGACATGACTGTGATGGAACTGCTGCGTGGGGCCACGTCGACATCGGGCGGGCCCGAACCGAGGGCGCTTCAGCGCTCCTTCCTGGCCGGGGCGGGGGCGGCTGCTGCCTCGGGCCTGGTGTTTGTGCTGCCCGCCCTGCTCGTGTGGGTGGCGGCGTCGGAGAGCACCGTGACCTGGACGACGTCGCTGGGGGTCGGGGCCAGCCTGTGGCTGCTGGCCACCGGCGCGCACCTCACCCTTGGTGCCGCCACGGTCACGGTCGTCCCGCTGCTCTTCCTCGGGCTCGCCGTGCTCGGTGCAGCCTGGGGTGCGGTCCGCGCGGTGCGCGAGAGCGCCGAGTCCCGCGCCATCACCCTGGTCGCCGACCTGCTCCACCGGCCCCTCGCGTCCGCCCTGGGCTCCTGGACCCTCGGGTATGCCGCGGCGGCGGCCCTATGGGCGCTGGTCGCCTCCGTCGCCGGGCCGTCCCCGGTGCTGTGGACCCTGGTCTTCCCCGTCCTCGTGGTCCCCGTCGCTGCGGCACTCCTCGCGCTCGCCCACGCCCTGCGGCGCCGGCCCGAGCTGGCGGGGGAGCGGCTGCGCCGGCCGACCTGGCTGCCCGACGCCGTCCGGCGGGGTCTGCGACCCGGTGTCGAGGGCGCTGCCGGGCTTCTCCTCACCGGGGTCCTCGTCTGCATCGTCATGGTGGTGATCCACCTCGGGAGAGTCACGTCCCTGCAGGGGGAGCTGGCGCCGGGCGTGATCGGCGGCACCGTGCTGGCGCTGGCCCAGCTGTTCGTGCTGCCCAACCTGGGCCTGTGGGCGCTGTCGTTCATGGCCGGCACGGGGTTCTCCGCTGTCGAGGGTGCCTCGTCGACCTGGACGGGGTCGCGCACGTCGCTGCTCCCCATGGTCCCGGTGTTCGGGGCCCTGCCCACCCCGGGCGCGTTCCCCGGGTGGCTGCCCGCGATCGTCCTCGTGCCGGTCGGGGTGGGTGTCCTCGTCGGCTGGCGTGCCCTGCGTTCGGTGGCCCGGTTGTCCACAGGGCGCACCAAGCTCACCGTCGTCGGTGTCGCGGTCGCCGTGGCGGGTGGGCTGATCGGGCTGCTGGACCTGCTCGGGGGTTCCTCGCTCGGCCAGGCGCGTCTGTCCTCCATCGGCGCCCCGGCTGGTGCGCTGACGCTCGCCCTGCTGGTCGAGCTGGCGGTCGGCGCCGGCCTGGTCATGGTCTGGGACCGCTGGAAGCTGCGTCGCTGAACCACGGCGTGACCGCTGGTGGGCACTGACCGGCGCCGCGTCGTACCCCGCCGTACCCCGTCGCGGCCCGTGCGGCGCCCGTTCGCCCACAGCGGACACGCTCGAGTGGAGACGGTTCGCGGGTCGTGTGACGGTGGAGCCATGACGCGATTCGGCTACACCCTCATGACCGAGCAGTCCGGCCCCCGCGAACTGGTGGGCTACGCCGTGGACGCGGAGAAGCGCGGTTTCGACTTCGCCGTGAGCAGCGACCACTACTCGCCCTGGCTGACCGAGCAGGGCCACGCTCCGTACGCCTGGACGGTGCTCGGCGCGGTCGCCCAGGCCACCGAGCGGCTCGAGCTGATGACCTACGTGACCTGCCCGACGATCCGCTACGAGCCGGCCGTCGTCGCCCAGAAGGCGGCGACGCTGCAGCTGCTCAGCGAAGGTCGGTTCACCCTCGGCCTCGGCAGCGGCGAGAACCTCAACGAGCACGTCGTCGGTGAGGGCTGGCCGATGGTGGGCGTCCGTCAGGACATGCTCGAGGAAGCCATCCACATCATCCGCGAGCTGCACACCGGCGAGCTCGTGACCTGGCAGGGGGAGTACTTCCGGGTCGACTCAGCCCGCATCTGGGACTGCCCCGAGGGTGGGGTGCCGATCGGCGTGGCCGTCTCTGGGGAGAAGTCGTTCGAGCGGTTCGGGCCGCTGGCCGACCACGTCATCGCCGTGCAGCCGGACGCCGACCTGGTCACGGGGTTCCTCAACTCGCGCAAGTCGGCCGAGAGCGGTGGGGACGCCGTGGGCATCGGCTCGCGCGCCGCCCGGGCGATCGGCCAGATCCCGATCTCTTGGGACCCCGACGCCGACAAGGCCAAGGAGCGGGCGCACGAGCAGTTCCGGTGGTTCGCCGGGGGCTGGGCCGTCAACGCCGACCTCCCGACGCCGGCGGGGTTCGCCGGTGCCTCGCAGTTCATCACCCCCGACCAGGTGGCGGAGTCCATCCCGTGCGGTCCCGACCTCGACGCCATCGTCGAGGCGGTCTCGGGCTACTGGGAGGCCGGGTTCACCGACATCGCGCTGGTGCAGGTGGGGGACGAGGGGCAGCAGCGGTTCCTCGACGAGGCGGCAGGGCCGCTGCTCGAGAAGCTGCGCTCCGCCGCCCCCTGAGCCGGCGGGCCACCGTCCGTGGACGCGGGTGCCTGCACCCGCGTCCAGGTCGGTATCGTCGTGCGCGTGACCGCGGCCGAGACGACGCAGCCCACGGGGATCGTCGTCCTCATCTCCGGGTCGGGCACGAACCTCCAGGCACTTATCGACGCCACGTCCGACGCGGCATACGGGGTCCGCATCCTCGCCGTCGGCGCCGACCGCGCCGGGATCTCCGGCCTGCACAAGGCTGCCGCCGCGGGCATCCCGACCTTCGTGTGCCGGGTCGAGGACCACGAGAGCCGGGCCGACTGGGATGCCGCGCTCGCGGAGCGGATCGCCGACCACGAGCCGGCCTTCGTCGTGTCGGCGGGGTTCATGAAGCTCCTCGGCCCCCGGGTCCTGGCCGACCACGTCGTCATCAACACCCACCCGGCCCTGCTGCCGGCGTTCCCCGGGGCCCACGCCGTGCGTGACGCCCTCGCCGCCGGGGCGTCCGTCACCGGCTGCACCGTCCACGTCGTCGACGCGGGGGTCGACACCGGGCCCGTGCTCGCCCAGTCCACCGTCGAGGTCCGGCAGGGCGACACCGAGGACACCCTGCACGAGCGCATCAAAGCCGTCGAGCACCCGTTGCTCGTCAACATCGTGGGCCGCGCGGCCCGCGAAGGAATCACCGTCACCGATGGGAAGGTCAGCATTCCGTGACCCAGCAGTCCAGCCCGAAGCCCGCTGACGACGCAGGACGCCGACCGGTCCGCCGGGCGCTCGTCTCCGTCTACGACAAGACCGGGCTGGAGGAGCTGGCCCGTGGCCTGCACGCCGCCGGGGTCGCCCTCGTCTCGACCGGGGGCTCGGCGAAGCTCATCGAGTCCCTGGGCATCCCGGTGACCGAGGTCGCCGACCTGACCGGCTTCCCCGAGTGCCTCGAGGGGCGCGTCAAGACGCTTCACCCGCGCGTGCACGCGGGCATCCTCGCCGACACCCGCAAGGACGACCACGTCCGGCAGCTGGAGGAGCTCGGGGTCGAGCCGTTCGAGCTCGTCGTCGTCAACCTCTACCCGTTCCGCGAGACCGTCGCGTCCGGTGCCTCGCCCGACGAGGTGATCGAGCAGATCGACATCGGCGGGCCGTCGATGGTCCGCGCGGCCGCCAAGAACCACCCCAGCGTCGCCGTCGTCACCGACCCGGCTGCGTATGGTGCGGTGCTGGCTGCCGTCGAGGCGGGCGGGTTCACCCTGGGCGAGCGGAAGCTGTTGGCAGCGCAGGCGTTCGTGCACACGGCCGACTACGACAACGCGGTCGCCAACTGGATGGGCAACGTCTACACCGACACCTCCGACGGCACCGGCTTCCCGGCCTGGACCGGCGCGACGTTCACCCGCTCGGCGGTCCTGCGCTACGGCGAGAACCCGCACCAGAAGGCCGCGATCTACCGGCACTGGCGTGGTGGCGTCGCCTCGGCCGAGCAGCTGCACGGCAAGGAGATGTCCTACAACAACTACGTCGACACCGACGCCGCCGTGCGCGCGGCCCACGACCACGGCGACCAGCCGACCGTCGCGGTCGTCAAGCACGCCAACCCCTGCGGCATCGCGGTCGGCTCCTCCATCGAGGCCGCGTATGCCGCCGCGCACGCCACCGACCCCGTGTCCGCCTTCGGGGGCATCATCGCCGCCAACCGCACCGTGAACCTCGCGATGGCCGAGCAGGTGAAGGACGTCTTCACCGAGGTGATCATCGCCCCTGACTTCGACGCCGCCGCGCTCGAGGTCCTGCAGGCCAAGAAGAACATCCGCATCCTGCGCCTGCCCGCCGACGCCTCGCGCAACGCCGACAGCATCGAGATGCGCCCGATCAGCGGCGGGCTGCTCCTGCAGACCGTCGACAAGGTGGACGCCGTCGTCGAGGGCGAGAAGCCGGGCGGCGACGACCCGTCGCGCTGGACCCTGGTCTCCGGCGACGCCGCTGACGAGGCGACGCTGGCCGATCTTGCGTTCGCGTGGCGCTCGGTGCGAGCCGTGAAGTCCAACGCGATCCTGTTGGCCAAGGACGGCGCGGCTGTCGGCATCGGCATGGGGCAGGTCAACCGCGTCGACTCGTGCCACCTCGCGGTGTCGCGGGCCGGGGCCGACCGCGCGCAGGGTGCTGTTGCCTCGTCCGACGCGTTCTTCCCGTTCGCGGACGGCCTGCAGGTGCTGCTCGACGCCGGGGTCAGGGCCGTCGTCGCTCCGGGTGGTTCGATGCGCGACGCCGAGGTCATCGAGGCCGCACAGGCTGCCGGCGTCACGATGTACTTCACCGGCACCAGGCACTTCGCCCACTGAGCCGACCCGTCAGGGCTGCTTGGCCAACCGCCAGGTGGCGCCCTCGACGACGACCGAGGGCCCGCCCGAATCGGCACTCTGGTGACCACTGGAGTCCCTGAGCAGCACCCCGAGGGCGCCACCCGACCCGGACTTCGCCGAGACGGTGAAGGTCAGAATGTCGCTGCCGGTGCCACCTGTCGTGGCGCCGGCGGGCGACACCTCGGTGCCCGGCGGCGCCGTGACGATGACCGACTTGTTCGGGAAGCCACGCAGGCACAGCCGAACCTCGGCGTCCTGCCCGGTCGCCACGGGCTTGCCGTCGTAACCGAACGCGATCGAGGCAGCCACCGCGCCCGGTGCCAGGCGCACGTCGGGGCAGTCGTCGGTGGTTGTCACCTGAGTCGTCACCGAGGTTGCCACCCGGGTGGCTCCGCCATCGATGCCGGGGGAGCTGCAGGCGGACAGGGCCACGGCGCACAGCCCCGTCGCCACCTTGGCCCAGCCACCCCGACGCATGCGCCGATGCTAGCTGGAGGTCAGTTCCACTCCGTGGCGGCGACCACGGACGGCAAGGTCTATGCCGGGGAGCGAACGCCCAGGGTCAGCTGGGCACGGGTTCGACCGCGTCGACCCGATCACCTGTGCAGGTGGTGACGGGTGGGGTGGTGCGTTCGGCTTCAGGGGGCAGCTTTCACACCGTCCTGCTGTGGCAGACGGCTCGGCCCGTGCCTTCGGGGAGAACAGCGAAGGCCAGCCGGGTGACGGCACGAAGACGCGGAGGCCCTCGCCGGTCACGGTCACCGGACTCACCACCGTCGCGCAGCCCAGCGCCGGCTAGTCCGGCAGGTGGTTCGATGTGGACACGCCCGGAATTCCGGGCGCGTTCACATCGAACCGATGGTCTGGCGCCGAGGCGCTGGCGTGGGACCGTGTGCGGCACCGGGCGCTTGGCTCGGCTGAGCAGGGGGTGTCGTCATGGTGTGGATCGTGATCGGTGGGGTGCTGGTCGTCGTGCTGGGGCTGGCCTGGCTGTACGACCGGGAGTGGGGCGGTGACCCCACGCCGCGACCGTCGCTGGCTCGTGGGCAGGCCGAGTCGGACCAGGCGTGGACGGCTTCCGGAGGGGTGGCGACGGCAGCGGGTTCTGACGCACCCCACAGCCGTAGAGCTGGGGTGGGTCAGCTGGTGATGTCCTTGCCGGAGAACCTCGCCCACGCCGCGAGCCAGAACACCACGGCATACACGGCGAAGAGGCCCAGCCCACGTCCGACGGCATCGAACGCCATCGGATCGCGCATGAGGTCGCCGAAGGCCGTGAAGTGGTCGACGACCAGCCACGGGTGCAGCCAGGCGAGCTGAGGCACCTGGTCGAGGATGAACGACACGATGGTGAAGATCATCAGCGCGATGGCCGCGGCGATGGGTTGCTCGGTGAGGGTCGAGATGAACAGTCCCACGGCGGCCAGCGCCGACAGGGCGGCGCTGAGGTAGAGCATGACGAGCAGCACCCGCCACAGACCCGAGGCGAACCCGACCTGCGAGCCGGACAGGGTGGTGAGCGGCCCGCCCCCGAACAGGACCAGACCCACGAGGGCACCGGGTATGGCGACGGCGCACACCCCCCAGAAGGCACCGATGCACAGCGAGAGGTACTTCACCGCGAGCAGCCGGGTGCGGTGGACGGGGACCGTGAGCAGGTAGCGCAGGGTGCCGATGTTGGCCTCACCCGCGATGGCGTCCCCCGCGAGCATCGACATGGCCAGCGGCAGGAACGCGGTGATCTCCACGCTCAGGGCGGCCAGCGGGACGAACAGTCCGTTGGAGGTGATCGACGACAGGAAAGTCGGCCCGCCCTGCTGGCTATCGGTCGACAGCTTCACCGAGATGGCCATGACGACGGGCACGGCGGCAAGGACGAGCAGGCCCGCCTGGTTGCGCCGTCGGCCGCCGATGAGGCGCAGCTCCGAGCGCAGCAACCGGGTGGACAGCCGACGCGGGCGTACGGGGCGGGGCGCCGTCGACGACGGCAGGGCCGTCGTCCGCAGGTCAGCCGCTGACATCGAAGCCCTCCCCGGTGAGCGAGACGAACAGGTCCTCGAGGCTGGGCCGGCCGACCGTGAACGAGCGGACGCCCACGCCGGCGGCCACGAGTGCTGCGACGACCGCCTCGGGTTCGAGGGTGCCGGGAGCTCCGCGCACCTCACCGTGGGCGGTGGCCACGTCGGTCACCCCGAGGCCCTCGAGGACGGCCACGGCGCGCTCGGGCTGGGCCGTATGCAGCTGCAGCGTCGTGGTCCCGCCGCCGCGGACCTCCACCGTCGTGCCCTGGGCCACCATCCGCCCCTCGCGCATGACGCCGAGGTGGGTGCAGATCTGCTCGACCTCGGCGAGGAGGTGGCTGGAGACCAGCACGGTGGCACCGTCGGAGGCGAGCGACCCGATGAGCGAGCGCACCTCGCGGGTGCCTTGGGGGTCGAGGCCGTTGGTGGGCTCGTCGAGGACGAGCAGGTCCCGGGGTGCGAGCAGCGCGCCGGCGATGGCGAGCCGTTGCCGCATACCCAATGAGTAGGCGCGGTAACGCTTTCCGGCGGCGGCGAGCAGGCCCACCCGGTCCAGCGCGGCGTCGACCCGGTGACGGGCGGTGCGGGGGTCGGCCAGGATGTCCGCCGAGTCGAGCCGCAGGAGGTTGGACCGGCCTGAGAGGTAGGGGTGGAAGGCTGGTCCCTCGACGAGGGCACCGACCCGATGCAGCGCTTCGGTGGCGCGGTCCGGGATGGGCAGGCCGAGCAGGGACCGGGTGCCGGCGGTGGGTTCGACCAGCCCGAGCAGCATGCGGATGGTCGTGGTCTTGCCCGAGCCGTTGGGACCGAGGAAGCCGTAGACCGCACCCCGGGGGACGGCGAGGTCGAGGTCGTCCACGGCCACCTGCGAGCCGAACCGCTTGGTCAGACCCCGGGTCTGGGCGGCCAGGTCGTCATCGGGAGGCCCGGCGGTGGTCGTCGACCGCGCCGCCGTGGCGAGCTGGCTCACTTGGCCGCCAGCGCGGCATACAGGCGTTGGGGGGTGACGGCGCCGATGGCGAGCCGACCGTCATCGGTGAGGACGGCGGAGAACAGAGTGCCGTTGAGCAGGTGTCCACGGCCCCACGAGCCGGACACCGTGGGAAGGGTGCGGAGCAGCCTCGCGAGCTGGCCGGAGGAGGCGGACCTGGACGTGGCCTGGGTGGGCAGCTTGGTGACGACGACGCTGGCCCATCCCCGGCCGACCACGGTGGGTCGCGGTGACGTGCTGTGCTGCGGTGCCTTCGTCGCGACGCCGGCGCCCGGGGTCGGCAGGGTGGCCTGCTTGACGGTGGTGCCGGGCGGGGGGTTGAACGCGAACTGGCTCGCCTCGGGCTTGGCGAAGCTCACGGCGGTGAAGCCGACCTCGAAGGCGGGGTTCGCGGCCTTGGTCGAGTAGACCTGCACCCGCAGGGGGATGTGCTCCTGGGCGTCGACGGAGATGCGCACCTGCGACACCAGGCTGTCGGCGTCCTTGGGGCGCAGCAGGAGGTCGTAGGCCGAGCGACCGGCCACGGACGTCGCGCCGGACGTGGTGACGCTGGTGGTCGGGTCCACCGCTGCGAGGGCGAGGCGAGCGGCGTCCTGGGGGGTCTTCGGCAGGTTGTCGGGCTCGAGTGCAGGGGGAGCGGCAGAGGCGTGCTTCACCTCATCGGGGACGAGGGCGTGCGTCGCGGACTTGTCGGTGCTCGACCAGACCCACAGGTCGCGGCCGTTGCGGATGACGTCGGACTCACCGAGGCTCCCGACGAGGGCGAGGCGGGACCGGGTCGGGCCGGCGTACCAGAGGCGCCACGTGTGGGTGCCCGTCACCGTCGAGGACAGCGACGACGAGCTGCCGCCCCCGAAGCCGTTCACGCCGGGCAGCTCCGGGAGGCCGAGCTTCGAGGTCTGCACGACCGTGCCGGACAGCCCTGCAGGCCGTGCCTGCTGCACGTCGGCGAGGAGCTGGGCCGGGGTCCGCGGCGGCAGGCTGGGGACCGCGCTGGCCGAACGGCCGGCGACGAGGGCGACTGCTGCCACCAGCGCGGCAGCTCCGACGGGGGCGGCCCATCGCAGTGCCGGGCGCTCGGTGAACAGGCTCATGTCCACACTGTGCGCCGCCGGCCCTGAGACTCTGCTGTGAACTCGTGCCATGGTGTGGGCGTGCGAGTTCTGGTGGTGGAGGACGAGGCGCGGATGGCCGCGGCCCTGGCCCGGGGGCTGCAGGCCGAGGGCTTCGTCGTGGACACGGTCGCTGACGGTCCGTCCGGATTGGAGGCCGCCCGGTTCGGCGGCTACGACGCGGTCATCCTCGACATCATGCTGCCGGGGATGTCGGGGTACACCGTGGTGCGGACCCTGCGCGAGGAGCAGAACTGGGTGCCCGTGCTGCTGCTGTCGGCCAAGGACGGCGAGTACGACCAGGCCGACGGGCTCGACTACGGTGCCGACGACTACCTCACCAAGCCGTTCTCGTTCGTCGTGCTGCTGGCCCGGCTCAGGGCCATGCTGCGCCGTGACGCGGGACCGCGGGCCACCGTCCTCGAGGCGGCTGGCGTGCGGCTCGACCCGGCCTCGCGCCGCGTGGAGGTGGACGGCGAAGAGGTCCACCTGTCGCGTCGCGAGTACCTCTTGTTGGAGCAGCTCCTGCGCGAGCACCCGGCGGTGGTGACCAAGGAGTCCCTGCTCGACCGCGTGTGGGGCACCGGGGAGCAGGGGTCGGCCAACATCGTGGAGGTCTACGTCGGCTACCTGCGCCGCAAGCTCGGCCGCGACCGGATCGAGACGGTGCGGGGCGTGGGCTACCGGATGCGGACATGAACGGCTGGCTCGAGCGGTGGGGCCTGCGCACTCGACTGATGGCCCTGGGACTGGTCGGCGTCACCGGGGCCCTCGTGGTGGGCGGCCTCCTGCTGTATGCCGCGACGGGCGTGAGCCTCGAACGCGCCACCGTCGCCGAGGCGCGGTCCAACGCGAGCGACGTGGCGGCCCTGGTCAACGACGGGCGACTGCCGGAGCCGGTGCCCGTCAGCGGCGCCCAGGTGGTGCAGGTGCTTGACGCCGGCAACCGGGTGGTCGGCGGGTCGGTGACTGCCGACCGGCTGACCCCGCTGATCAACCCGCAGGAGCGTCGGCGGCTGCTGGCCGGCGGCTGGGTCACGGTGCCCGGCAGCCGCGCCGGGCTCGGAGGTGAGCTCGTTGCCGTTGCGGTGTTGGCCGGTCCCGCCGGCAACCCCTCCGTGGTGGTGGCGGCCGTTCCCACGGCCGACCTGGAGACTAGCCGCCGGGTGCTGCGGACGCTGATGCTCGTCTTCTTCCCCGTCTTCCTGGCCCTGCTGGCCTTCACGGCCTGGCGGGTCATCGGCTACACCCTGCGCCCGGTGGAACGGCTGCGCCAGGGTGCCGAGCGAATCGGCGAGTCCGCCGACCCGAGCGAGCGGCTGCCCCTGCCCACGGCCCACGACGAGCTGTGGGCGCTCGCGACGACCCTCAACGGGATGCTGGAACGTCTGTCTGTGGCCAGCGCGAAGCAGCGTGACTTCGTCTCCGACGCCGCCCACGAGCTGCGCAGCCCCCTCGCCAGCCTGCAGACCCAGCTCGAAGTGGCCGGCCGGCTCGGCGACGGTGGCACCCTGCCGGCCGAGCTGTTGCCGGACCTGCACCGGCTCAGTGCCTTGGTCGAGGACCTGCTCGTGCTGGCCCGCAGCGGCCCGGACGCCGCGCCACCGAGGCGCGAACCGCTCGACCTGTCCGAGCTGCTCACCGAGGTCGAGCACCGGTATGCCGCCGCTCGAGTGCCCGTCCGCGTGCACCAGAGCCGTCTCGACGGCGGCGTCCGCCCGGTGGTGTCGGGATCTCGCACGGAGGTGTCGCGGGCCGTCACGAACCTCGTGGACAACGCCGTCCGCCATGCGCGCACCTGCGTCGTCGTCAGGGCGGACGTGCACGGTGACGCAGCCCGGCTCGTCGTGCAGGACGACGGCAACGGCGTGCCGCCCCAGGAGCGCGAGCGCGTCTTCGACCGGTTCGCCCGGCTCGAGGAGGCCAGGGACCGCGACTCCGGGGGGAGCGGACTGGGGCTGCCCATCACGCGAGAGCTGTTGCGCCGCAACGGCGCCCGCGTGTGGCTCGAGGATGCGGCGCCAGGGCTCCGCGCCGTCGTCCAGTTCGACCGCCTGGCCGAACAGGCTGGCTGAGGGCTGGCGTCAGTCGGGCTGGGGGGCTCGGTAGCCCGTCGGGTCGCCGGAGCCGAGGTCGACGATGGCTGCGACGGGACCTCCGCCGTCGGGGCCCTGGTGGGCGGCCGACACCGAGACGAACACGGCCGGGTCGCCGGTGATGGAGGCCGTGACACCGCCGACGGCAGCCTTGATCTGGCGGTGCCAGTGCACGTCGGAGTCGTCGAGCATGGCGTTGCGGCGACCCCGCACCTGGCCGTCCTGGCTGGTCTCGCACTTGAGGAACACGTTGACCAGTCGACCCTGCAGGTCGGACGAGTGCGGTCGTTCGGGCAGGTCGAGGCCGGCGTCCTTGATCGCTTCCCAGATCCCGTCGGCGTCGAGGGCGTCACGCATGACGGAGTGGCCGATCCGGTAGCGGCCACCGATGCCGCGGGTGTTGCCGACGACGACCACCTGCGCCCGGTCGAGCTCGACGCCCGATGAGCAGGAGGCGACCGAGGAGAACAGGCTGCGGTCGCGCAGCACGTCCTCGTCGCGCGGCATCTCGATCTCGCCGAGGGCGACTGCGATCCCGAGCGCGGTCCCGCCGTTGGACACGTCCATGGACGCGAGGGTGTCCTCGGTGAACACGTCGTTGCCGCGGCTCTTGGCGTCGCGGATGGTGTCGATCGTCAGCAGCGGCGTCTTGGTCTGCACGTAGTGGACGTCGGCGGTGTCGGTGATCCCAGCCCTCTCCATGGCGACCTTCACGGCGTCGGCGACCTTGGTGACCATGGCAGTGCGACCGATGTCCTCGGGCAGCAGGACCTCGCTCATCGCGAACCCGACCGTCAGGCGCGGCTCCTCCGACTGCTCCGCCCGGTCGGCCGGGACGGTGGCGAAGATGGTCGCGTGCGGGCTGATGATCCCGTCGGTCCCGCCGGACCACACGATCGGCACCTGCTTGACCTGGTCGGGGTCGGCGCCCTTGGCGACGAGCACCTCGCGGAAGGCGCGGTCGGCGATGATGCGGGTGTAGTCGTTGACGCCGCCGTTGCCCTCGGTCTTGCCGATGACGGCGACCACACGGCCGGCCTCGATGACGCCCTCGTCGATGAGCTTGGCCAGCTCGCTGGCGTCGGAGACGCTGTGGAGCGGCACCTTGCGGACCTCGATGGCTTCGGGCACGTGACTCACCTTCCGGTTGGAGTTGTAGGCGTGGGAGCTGCAGGTGTTGCGGTTGCTGGTGATTCGATGATGGTGCCGACATCGCCGGTGAGGGCGTCGGCGATGCGGTCGAGGGCCGTGATGACGCTGCGCCGGCCCCCACCTCGCACGAACCGGAGAGCCGCCTCGACCTTGGGGCCCATCGAGCCGGAGGCGAACTCGCCGTTCGCGGCATACCTCTCCATCTCCTCGAGCGGGACGCGACCGAGCGGGCGCTCGTCACCGGTGCCGTAGCCGAGGACCGCGTGCTCGACGTCGGTGGCGATGACGAGGACGTCCGCCCCGGTGGCGCGGGCGAGCACGACGGCGGTGAGGTCCTTGTCGATGACTGCCTCGACGCCCTGGACCGAGCCGTCGGGCAGCCGCACGACCGGTATGCCGCCGCCACCGGCCGCGACGACGACGTACCCCGCCGCGAGGAGGGTGAGGACGGTGTGGGTGTCGAGGACCTCGAGCGGCTCGGGGGAGGCCACCATGCGACGCCACCCCTTGTCGCCGCGGTCCTGCCAGGTCTCGCCGTGCTCGATCAGCCGCAGGGCCTGGTCGTGGGGCAGGAACCGGCCGATCGGCTTCGTGGGCGTCGTGAACCCCGGGTCGTCGGGGTCGACGAGCGTCCTGGTGACGACGGCGGCGGCGCGGTGGTCCAGCCCACGCGACGCGAACGCGGCCTCCAGGGTGTCGAGCGCGGTGAAGCCGATGGTGCCCTGCGTCTGGGCGCCGCACCAGTCCAGGGGGACCGGCGGGACGACGTGTGCGGCCAGCTCGTTCTTCACCAGCAGGTTGCCCACCTGGGGCCCGTTGCCGTGGGTGAGGACGACCTCGTGACCGGCCTCGACGACGGCGGCGACGTGGACCATCGCGCGGGCGATGGCGTCGCGCTGGGCCTGCGGAGTGGCACTGCCGTCGGGGCCGGTCATGGCGTTGCCACCGAGCGCGATCAGGACCCGCATGCCACCTCCCCACAGTCGTCGTGCGGCGAGCCTAGGGAGGACGGGTGCTCGCTGACGTTGGCAGGACCTGCTGGGGCGAGGGCGGTGGGGTTGGCAGATGTGCGACGCCGAGCGGACAGGGTCAGCCGAGGGCCACGACGAGGTCGCGGACCACCTCGGGGTCGTCGAGGGTGTCGCCGAACAGCTCGCGCAGCTGGCCCACGCGGTAGCGCACCGTCTGCTGGTGCACGAACAACGCGTCGGCGACGGCCTCGCGACGTCCGCGGTGGAGCAGCCACAGCCGCAGCGTCTCCTCGAGCTTCTCGCGCGCGACCGGGGTGAGGTCGTCCAGCGGGGCGAGCACGGTGCGGCGCAGGTCGGCGAGGGCCTCGGGGTCCGCGCCCCGCACGAGGTCGGACAGGTGGGCCTCTGTGTCGTAGGCCGCCCGCTCCCCACGGCTCCCGCCGGCCGTGAGGCGGTGCGCTCGAAGGGCTCGTTGGTAGGAGCTGCTCGCGAGCAGCCATGGACGGGTCGGCCCGACGACGGCTGCCCTGGTCCCGATCGACCGCAGCAGCTTGGCTCGGGCGCCGGGGGAGAGGTCCGGAACGAGGAGCGCGGCGACGTCCTCGTCGGCCGGGACGTCCGGCAGGTCCTCGGCCAGCACCAGCGAGCGTGGGTCCACCAGGCTGCGTATGCCGTGCAGGTCGGCCTCGCGGGTGAGCACCGTGGTGATCGTGGCCGGCTTGTCCCACCGGGCTCGGTCGATCCGCCGCAGCAGCACCTCCTCGGAGGCGCCGCGGAGCAGCTCGAGCGCGAGCCGGTCCCGGTGCTGTCGCTGCAGGCGTTCGGACGTCTCGAGCTCGTCGGCGTGGCCGGCGACGCTCGCTGCGGACAGCTCGTCGATGTAGGCGAAGACGAGCTCGGCGAACTGGGCCAGCTGGCCGGCGTCCATCCCCGCCTCGACCGCCACGGCCGACAGCTGCCGCCACGAGACCCGTGCGCCGACACGGTAGGCCGACAGCAGGGCGTCGACGCTGCGGCCGCTGCGGGCCTCGCCTCGACCGAGCTCGTAGGAGCCACGCTGGGCTGGACGCAGTGGGGTGGAGGCGTCCCCGGACCGGGCGGCCAGCGTGAGGAAGCTGCCCAGGGCCATCTGCACCGCGGCCTCGATGTTGTCGACCATGAAGCTGCGCGCGGCGGCATACACAGGAACCTCGAGGATGATGGCGGCGACGGCGTGCTCGGCGACCGAGGGCAGGTGCGACCGCAGGGCGGTCTGCACCTCGGGCGACAGGGTGAGGGCGGCTGCCCGGTCGGCGGTCACCGTGGGTGATTCGTGGGGATTCGCGGATCTTTTTGTCATCTACGAACAACTCTCGTGGGAGAACTCACGCGTACTGGTCAGGATTTTAGACCCCGGAGCCAGCATGATGGAACCATGACCGCAGTTCTCCCTCCCCGCACGGCTCACAGCGCCCCACCCCGGCGCTCGCTGCGCGACACCCTTACCCGCGTGGCCCAGGCCGTGACCACCCCCGTCGTGCCGGCCGAGTACCTCGACCTCATCGCCCCGATGCGCAGCGGCGCCGACCTGCGTGGACGCGTTCTGTCGGTCACCGCCGAGACCCGCGACGCCGCCACGGTGCGGATCAAGCCCGGCCGCGGCTGGAAGGGCCACGTGCCCGGCCAGTACATCCGCATCGGTGTCGACGTGAACGGCGTCCGCAACTGGCGCGCCTACTCCCTCACCTCGCTCATCGGTGACCCGGACGGCGCCGTGGCCATCACGGTCAAGGCCATCGACGGCGGCAAGGTCAGCAACCACGTCGTGCGCGAGCTCGTGCCCGGGACGCTGATCCACCTCGACCAGGCCACCGGCGAGTTCACCCTCCCGGCCCCGGCGCCGCGCAAGGCGCTGTTCCTCACCGCAGGCAGCGGCATCACCCCGGTCATGGGCATGCTGCGTAACCACCTCGCCGAGCTCCCCGACGCGGTCATGGTCCACTCGGCCCCGACCCGCGACGACGTCATCTTCGGTGACGAGCTGCGGGCCTGGGCCACGGCCGAGTCGCTGCAGCTCGTCGAGCTGCACACCGACACCGACGGCGTGCTGAGCCCTGCGGACCTCGACCGCATCGTGCCCGACTGGCGCGAGCGCGAGACCTGGTGCTGTGGCCCCACCGGCATGCTCGACGCCATGGAGGCCCACTGGGAGCAGGCCGGCCTCGCCGACCGCATCCACACCGAGCGCTTCCGCCCCGTGATCATCTCCGAGGGCGAGGGTGGCACGGTCACCTTCCGCAAGAACGGCACCGTCATCGAGTCCGACGGCGCCACCCCGATCCTCGACGCCGGCGAGGAAGCCGGCGTCCTCATGCCGTCCGGGTGCCGTATGGGCATCTGCTTCGGCTGCGTGCTCCCGCTGCGTGAAGGAGCTGTGCGCGACCTGCGCAACGGCGAGCTCACCGTGGCCACCCCGGACGACGACGTCCGCATCCAGACCTGTGTGTCGGCGGCCGCCGGCGCCTGCGAGATCGACCTCTAGGAGCGAACAATGGCTGCCATTGCCCAGAACCGTGAGACCGACGACAACTTCGACCTGTCCATCGACGGGTCGCTGGCCGGGACGCCCCGCGCGCCCCAGCGCACCAAGCCCGTCAACAGCCGCCTCAACGTGGTCACGACCGAGCGCAAGCACGCGCCGAAGCCGTCCGGCAAGCCGGACCCGGCCGGTCACCTGAGCCCCGAGGAGATCGAGGCCCTCGGCCTCGAGCTCGACGCCCTGCGCCAGGAGGTCCTCGACTCGCGCGGCACCCGCGACGCGGCATACATCCGCAAGGTCCTCAAGTGGCAGCGCGGGCTGGAGATGAGCAGCCGCGCCGTGCTGCTGTTCTCAATCTTCCCGCCGGCGTGGTTCGTCGGCACGGCCGGCCTGTCCGTGGCGAAGATCCTCGAGAACATGGAGCTCGGCCACAACATCATGCACGGCCAGTGGGACTGGATGCGTGACCCGCGGATCCACAGCCAGGAGTGGGAGTGGGACAACGCCACCCCGTCGGAGTTCTGGAAGCACTCGCACAACCAGCTCCACCACACGTTCACCAACGTGATCGGCCGTGACAACGACCTCGGCTACGGCATCATGCGCGTCGACGAGGACCAGAAGTGGGTTCCCGCCTACCTCGGCCAGCCGATCTACAACTTCACCAACATGCTGTTCTTCGAGTACGGCATCGCGGCGTACGACCTCGAGGTCGGCGCGTACCTCAAGGGCCGTGGCAAGACCAAGGAAGAGTTCCGCAACGACGGCGCCAAGGTGCTCAAGAAGATCGGCCGCCACGCCCGTCGCGACTACCTGATCCACCCGCTGCTGTCCGGCCCGTCGTTCTTCCACACCCTGGGTGCGAACTTCGTCGCCAACACGGTCCGCAACGTCTGGACCCACTCGGTCATCATGTGCGGCCACTTCCCCGAGGGCGTCGAGACCTTCGCCAAGACCTCCATCGACGGCGAGACCCGTGGCGAGTGGTACCTGCGCCAGATGCTCGGCTCGGCGAACATCAGCGGCAGCAAGGCCATGCACCTCATGAGCGGCAACCTGTCGCACCAGATCGAGCACCACCTGTTCCCCGACCTGCCGAGCAACCGCTACATCGAGATCGCCCCGCGCATCCAGGAGATCTGTCAGCGCTACGGCCTGAGCTACACCACCGGCCCGCTGCCCAAGCAGGTCGCCTCCGCGTGGAAGCAGGTCATCGTCCTGTCGCTGCCGAACAAGCAGCCCGGCCGCACCCGCGTCGGCATCGCTGCCGAGGCCGTGGGCAAGCGCCTCCGGCGCAAGCTGCGTCACGCCGCCCCCCGCCGCACCGCCTGACCGGTTCGCAGCGGTACGCTTCAGTTCGCCGACGGCCCACCTCCTCTCGCCAGGACGTGGGCCGTCGGTCTGTCCGGCCTCAGGTGCGACGAGCGGTGACCAGCAGGTACTCCCAGTCCAGCACCGTGTGCCCGTCGCCGCGGTCGAAGCGCTCCGCCAGGGCGACGAGGTCACGGTCGAGCGCCGCCACCTTCTCCGGGTCGTCGGCGATGTTGCGGTAGGCCGCGATGGTCGGGCCGTAGTTCGTCTTGAAGAAGTCGCGGAACTCCTGCGGCGTCTCGAACCCGTCGACGACGAGGTCCTGCTGGACCGCGTGCAGGTCCTCCACCCGGTCGCCGAACAGCCCGCGCACGTGGTCGAGGTGTCCCCACAGCGGCGGCGGCTGGGCGCCGGTGGGCGGCGGCGCGGCATACGGCTTCATCGTCGCGAACATCTGCCCGATGAAGCCCTCCGGCGTCCAGCTGAGGACACCGATGGTCCCCCCGGGACGGCAGGTGCGCACGAGCTCGTCCGCCACGAGCTGGTGGTGCGGCGCGAACATCACGCCCACGCAGGACACGACGGCGTCGAACTCGCCGTCGGCGAACGGCTGGGCCTCGGCGTCGACCGTCTGCCAGGTGATGGCCAGCCCCTCCCGCTGCGCGTCGGCCCTGCCTCGGGTGAGCAGCTCGGGGGTGAGGTCGCTCGCGACGACCTCGGCACCGGTGCGCGCTGCCGGTATGGCGACGTTGCCCGACCCGGCGGCGACGTCGTGGATCCGTTGTCCTGCAGTGATGCCCGCCGCCTCGACGAGGGCCGGACCGAGCGGCGAGATCACCTCGCGAGCGACGGCGGCGTAGTCGCCGAGCGCCCAGAGTGCGGCGTGCTTGGCCTTGAGGGCCCGGTCCTCGGCGGTGCCGGTGACGGCTGTCGTGGTGCCGTAGCTGGAGTCGGAACTGGAGTTGGCGGTGGTGCTGGTCCTGGTGGTGCTGTGCGTGGTGCTCATGGTCTCTCCCCGTGGTCGTGTCCCCTGCGGTCACGACGTTAGGAGCGCGGCACGGTGCCCCACATCGGCGCGTGCACGTACCTGCGTGACGTCGTCGCGGCGGTTCGTGTGCACCGGGCGGTGTGGGCTGGCGGCATACGCGTAGGTCCGCGGCGCCGTTCGGCGCACGCCAGGTGGCTGGGGCTAGAGCTTCGCCCAGTCGCCCTCGGAGACGACCTCGACGGAGCCGTCGACCACCGTGATGGCCGTCTGCTCGTCGATGACGTAGGCGGGGACGCCGAGGTCGGCAGCCCAGCGCTCGGCGTGAGCCATGGTGTTGGTCGGGAAGGCGTTCAGGTGGGGGAAGATCGAGAAGTCGACGACGCCAAGGGTGCGGTCATCCAGCGCAGCCGGCCACTCAACAAAGTAGTCCCCGATGCGAGGCGTCATCACCATGCTCCCCGCACTCACGCCCACCCAGACGGTGTCGGGCAGCGATGGCAGCAGGTCGGCGAGGCCGGACTCCCGCATCCAGTGCGCCAGGTAGGTCGCGTCGCCGCCGTCGACCAGGAGCACGTCGGCATCGCGAACCCAGGGCTCCCATCGCTGCGCGCCGATGGAGGGCAGCGCGGTCAGCTCGAGGACCCCGAGCGAGGCCCAGCCGAGGCCTGTGAAGGGCTGCCAGGCAGGCTTGGCCGCCACCATCCCCTGCACGGAACCCGGACCGCACATGGGGTGGCCCCACTGGGCCGTCGGTATGCAGAGCGCGTGGCACTCGTCCACGGGCTTGCCGAGCAGCTCCACCAGTGCCGAGTGGATGCTCGGGTTCGTGACACCGCCCGAGGTGAGCAGGAGCTTCACGGTGCCTCCGAAGGTTCGCGCAGAAGGGTCATGTGACTGAAGACCAGGTGCAAGGCTGGAAATCATCGCACCCGGGGCGCCTGCGCGAAGCTGATCGGTCGGACCGGCCGCGAGAGGTTTCTGTGGGTTTGGGCACGGGCTGGCATCCCCTGAACGGGCGCGAAAGCAGCTGCATCTGCCAAAGCGCAGACGCGAAGGTCGTTGCGCCACGAAACTACGGTCTGATGCGGGAAGTGGCCCGCTCAACAGAGAACGGAATGGCTCATGCAGAAGTACATCTCGAAGCTTCGCGGCAGCCGGACCGAGCGCGGCGCAACCGCGGTCGAGTACGGCTTGATGGTGGCTCTCATCGCCATCGTCATCATTGCGGCAGTCGTCCTGCTGGGGAACAACCTGTCGTCCTTGTTCAACTCGGCGGCCACCAGCATCTGATCGGTGGCCCGGCCCGCTCCGAGCCTGCTCAGGCGCGGGTGAGGAGTCGGGCCACTGCCGCGGTGCGGGCAGACTTCCCGTGCAGGTCGAGCTTGGCGTAGGTGTTGCTCAGGTGCCGTTCGACAGTGCGGACACTCAGGTGCAACGACGACGCGATCTCGTCGTTGTCGAGTCCTCGCGCCGCGAGCTGGAGGATCTCGAGCTCGCGCGGTGAGAGGGCTCGGAGGTCGATGGCACGGGAGCCGCCCGCGGGGTCCATGGGGGACTCCAGCACGCCCGGCGGGGCGGCCTCCTCGAGGAAGGCCGCGAGCTCGGCGCAGAAGACCTGCCAGGCGGGTTCGTCCTCGAGGACGATGTGGTTGTCGCTCTCGAGCGCCACGAGCCGCGCGCCACTGATGCCGCTGGCCAGCTGTCGCGCCTCCTTGAACGCGTTCATCCGGTCGCCCCGCGAGTGCATCACCAGGGTCGGCACATCGAGATCGGCCATCAGGTCGGAGGCGTCGGCGGCCTTGCGCTCGCGACGTGAGGTGCGGGCGGTGTCGGCATCGGTGGACACGCGCTGCAGCTCGTCGAGCCAGACGTGCTGCTCCTGCGTGGCGTCGGGGATCATCAGCGACGTGAAGACCCGCCGGAAGGCCGAGTCCGGTCGGGCCCAGCCCACCTTGATGAGCTGGTCGAACGTGTCGTTGAGCTCGATGTCGGCCGGGTCGTCGTCGGGCAGGCCGCAGTAGCTGCCGTAGAACACCAGTCGCGACACCCGCTCCGGGTGCCGATGGGTGTAGGTGATCGCCACGGGGCCGCCCTGGGCCATGGCCAGCAGGGCGAAACGGTCGAGCCCGGCGTCCTCGACCACCGCCTCGAGGTCGCCGAGCCGGGCTGTGAGGCTGTGGTCCGTGACCCCGCGGTCGGACAGGCCGTGCCCCCGCTCGTCGAAGCGGATGACCGTGTGGTCGCGGCCCCACTCATCGAGGTAGTGCCTCCAGACCGGTGACTGCCAGTCGTACTGGAGGTGGCTCAGCCAGCAGGAGTCCACGACGAGGGGCGGACCCGAGCCGTGCACGGCATACGCGATCCGCACGCCGTCCGGGGCGCGACAGAACCTGATCTCCTGCCTCGGTGCCGGTGGCTGGCCCGCCATGTCTTCGATGGTACGACCGTGGGGACCACGGGGAGGGGTGACAGGGCAGTCAGTCGGTGGCGACCGGCGGGCACGTGGCCCCGGACGGCGTGCAGACCCGGAAGTCCGCGGCGACGAGCATGCGGTGCCGAACGAAGCCCGACCGGTAGGTCACCTCGTAGCAGCTGTAGTGCCACGCGCCCATGACCGGGGAGTATGCCGCCTCAGCCCAGCTCGGCGAGCCACTTCCGGATGGACTCGTTGTGCTGGCCCAGGGCAGGTGGGGCGTCGTGGACCTCGCGTCCACCGGCGAAGGTGTTGTCGTCGAAGCGGATCGGCGGTCCCGGCACCTCGATCGGGCCGAGCACGGGGTGGTCGATGTCTAGGACGAGGCCTTGGGATCGGGTCTGGTCCCAGTCATAGACGCGGTCGATGGTGCGCACCTCGCCTGCGGGGACGCCGATCTCGTCGAGTCGGGTGAGTAGGTCGCTCAGCCCGATGTCGGCGAAGGCGTCATCGAGGAGCTGCGTCACCTCGTCGCGCCTGGCCACTCGCTCGCGGTTGGTCGCCAGACCCGGGGCCAACGGGTCGATGCCGAACGCGGTGGCGAGCTTGACCCACAACGCTTCACTGCCACAGGCGATCTGGATCATCCCGTCGGCGCACGTGAACAAGCCGTAGGGGCAGATGGACGGGTGGTGGTTGCCCTGCCCGTGCCCGACCTCACCGGCGACCGTGTACCGCGTGCCCTGGAAGGCGTGCACCCCGACGATCGCTGCCAACAATGACGTGCGCACCACCCGACCGCGACCGGTGGTGGCACGTTCGTGCAGGGCGGCGACGACGCCGTACGCGCCATACATGCCGGCGAGGAGGTCGCCGATGGGGACGCCGACGCGCATGGGGGACTGGGGGTTCGGTCCGGTGAGCGACATCAGGCCCGCCTCGCCCTGGGCGATCTGGTCGTACCCGGCGCGGCCGCCTTGCGGGCCGTCGTGGCCGAAGCCGCTGATGGACAGGACGACGAGGCGGGGGTTGAGCTCGTGGAGGCGCGCGACGGTGAAGCCGAGCCGGTCGAGGACTCCAGGCCGGAAGTTCTCGATCAGGACGTCGCTGTGTCGGACCAGCCGGGTGAGGACGTCACGGCCGTCGTCGGACTTGAGGTCGAGGGTGAGCGACTCCTTGTTGCGGTTGCAGGACAGGAAGTACGTCGAGATCGGGTCGTCCTCGGGTCCCACGAAGGGCGGACCCCAGCCCCGGGACTCGTCTCCAGTGCCGGGCGTCTCGACCTTGATGACACGGGCGCCCATGTCTCCCAACATCATTCCCGCGTGTGGTCCGGCCAGGGCGCGGGACAGGTCGATCACGGTGATGTCTTCCAATGGTGCGCTCACCGCCACAGTCTTTCAGGGTGGTCGGGGTTTCAGGGAGGGTATGGCGCCGAGCTACGCGTCTGTCTTGGGCCCGGAGTGCACTCGTGTGCCGGCCCGGGACCGGTTGGCCTGGGAGGCGAGTGAGTCTGTCGACCTTGGCCAGGTCCAGGCGTAGTAGATGACACCAGCCAGCAGAGCGACCTCGGTGATGCTGCCGAGGATGTAGTAGTTCCACTCGCCGACCGCGCCACCCGCGATCGTCACCGCGTAGAGGGCGGCGGCAACGATGTTGGCCAGCCGCGTGACCCTCGCCGGCAGGACGAGGCTCAGGAACACCAGCAGGCTGGGAACCAGGACGTAGATGGTCACGCCGAGCAGGAAGCCTTGTCCGATGGTGAAGGTGAACATCTTGCCGGCTTCGATGTCGGACCGTACGTCAGCTCGGAACGAGCTGAACAGGTCCACGTACGCGAAGATGAACAGCATGGACGTCCACAGCGCGGCGATCTTGATCCGTGGGCTGATCCGGTAGTCCTGGTAGTGGGTCGTGGTGGACACGGTGACCTCCCGAGGCTGTTCGGGCGCATCGCCCGATGGCGCGGGACCATCCCGCTCCCATATCCGCTCAGGTAGCCACAACCTGGGCGCCCCCCGGAACCGGTCGAGCTTGCCGGCGGACTCCGAAGAAGATCAGGTACCCGACGATCCAGAACTCGCCGATCGTGGCGGGCACGGTCAGCAACCCGGTCGCGAGCCCGGCATCCGCGAACGCGTAGCTGACGAACGTGCTGAGCACGTAGCCCACCCCGCCGATCATCAGCAGCTGGCCCAAGGGCCGCGGAAGCCACCGTGAGCGCACCACGAGCCAGCCCATCGGGATCAGCCACAGCCCGAAGAACAAGCCCCCGACCCCCCAGAGGTGACCGCTGACGACGTACGAGAGCTGAACGGTTGCTGCCGCACCGCCGGGCACGGCCAACGACCGGCCATCGGCGACGTCGAGTGCCGTGGCGAGCATCGCCGCGCTGCCCAGGATCGCCACGGCGTTGACCATCCCGAACACCGCGACCAACCCTGCGGCGAACGTGTCGACGCTGCGGAACAGGCGGTAGAACCACACGGCCACGAGGGCCTGGGTCAGCACGATCGCCAGCTCGAGCACGATGCCGAGGCGCGCCATCGACGGGTGCTGGACCAGGTTGGACAACGTGGCGCCGGGGTGGTCGGCAACGTAGAGCTGGCCGCGGACCACCTGGAACCCGAGCAGCCCGGTGACAGCGAGTCCGAGGTACAGCAGTCCGGTCGTGCGGGCGGTGCTGTTGAGCTCGGCTCCCATCGCCTCCGAGCTCGACCCGGACGGGGCGTTCGTCGTGGTCATCGCAAAGCTCCTCGCACAGGATGGATCGAGCGGGTTCAGAACTTGCCGAGCGCGATCTCCGAGAGCAGCAGGACGGCAGGGAGAAGCCCGAAAGCCGTGGCGACCATGACCATCCAGGACCGGTCGTGATGACGTCCGATCGCGATGGCGCCGGTGACTAGAGCAGCGACCGCTGACAGCCAGATCCCGACGCCCCACACGAGCTGCGCCCAGCTGTCGGTGTAGCTGTCGGCGGGTTCGACGATGCCGAGTGCAAAGGAGAGCACGAGCAGGACGATGCCGCTCACGCTCAACGCTGCAAGCGCGACCGCCCGCCGACCGACGCGCGACTCCGGCAACCCCCGCATGCCGGGGTGAGTCCTGGGCGGCGTGGTCATACCTTCAGTCTCCTTGTGCGTGACCTGAGCCCCAGAGTCCAAGGTCCCACCCACTCACCGCCGATGGGGCCGGGGCGCTGCAGCTGGATCGCGGATAGGGTCACCGGGCATGGACATGCTGACGGGGGAACAGATCGCCGAGGCCAGGCTGACGGACTGGCGCAAGCTGGCCCAGGGCCTGCACGCCCGTTTCCTGGTCGACGGGTTCGGCGCAGGCGCACGGTTCGTCGCCGCGGTGGGCGAGGCGGGGGACTTGGTCGGACACCATCCGAGCGTGTCGATCGGCGATGGGCACGTCGACCTCAGGCTCGTCAGCGCCGACGCCATCTATCGCGATGACGAGGGCACCGAGCACGTCGTCGAGTGGGTGACCCAGCAGGACGTCGACCTCGCCGGGCACATCACCGAGATCGCTGCCGGCCTCGAGCTCGACGCCGACCCGGCTTCCGTCAGCGTCATCGAGCTCGGTCTGGACACGCCGCACTCCGCGACCATCGCCCCGGTGTGGGCCGCCCTGCTGACCGGGAACGCGGAGTCCCAGGGTCGGGGGACCCCGAGCGACGAGATCCGGGATGCGACCGGGCGGGTGCCGAACCTGTGGTTCGGGGATGCCGACGAACCCGAGACCCCACGTCAGCGGTTCCACGTGGAGATCTACGTGCCGACCGAGGCCGCCCAGCAACGGATCGCCGCCGCGGTCGCCGCAGGAGGGACCGTCGTCGATGACAGCGAGGCGCCCTCCCTCACGGTGATTGCCGACCAGGACGGCAACAGGGGAGTTCTCTGCGTCGCCGAGCGCCCCGCGACGACAGGCTGAGCGACCGAGTCGACGAGCCTTTACCGGCGGAACACTCGCCGCCAGAGGCCAGGTGATTTCTGACGACCGTCGCCAGGGTCCGCGGGCTGGCGGCCATCGCTTGCCTTCGTCGCGTCGACGCCGACCACGATCCCCTGGCGAGAGTTTGCACGGACGGGGGCCTGGATGCCCCCGTCCTCACCGAGCTTCACCGCCTGGACGTTCTTCCACAGGCTCGAACCGAATCCGTCGTCGGGCATCTCGCACTCCCTCCCGTTGCCCCCAGTATGGCTCCGACGCCGAGCGATCCTGAGCGTATGCAGCTGTCGAGCCATCGAGCGGTGGCGCCCGGGGTCTAGCGCGTCAAGGGCCGGACGAAGAGCGTCGTGACCCTGGTGGACCGGCAACCCGTGGTCCGGTAGGGGACGAACTTCGCGAGGGTGGACCCGGGCACGTAGACGCGTAGTCCGTCGACGGGAGTGGGCCGGCAGGTGGAGGCGGGGTAGTTCTGGACGTTGACGAGGCGGATCGGCGCGTCCGCGTGCTGCCTGGGCGCCAAGGTGATCGTCCTGATCGTTCCGGCGTCCCAGGTGGCGGCACGTCCGATCTGGGTGCCATTGCCGAAGCCGACGTAGGAGACGCCGGGGTAGCCCCGCGTCCAGCACGTGCCGCGGCTGGTATTCGTCAGGCGCAGGTCGCCGACAAGGCTGCCGGCGGCGCCCTGGAGGTTGACGAGCCTCACGGCCAGGCTGGAGTTGCCGCAGTGCGGTGTGGCGGCCTGCGCCGACGCCGGTGCTGCGCCGAGCGTGGCGACAGTCAGTCCGGCTGCACACGTCAGGGTGAGGATCATTTTCTTGGTCATGGGAGCGACCCCCTTGTCGGTTCCGGCGGGCGGTTGGCCGCCACCCTCTGAGACGCCCGAGCCATGGTCGGGGTTGTGGGCGACCGGTCAAGGAGCCCACCGGAGTTCTCGCGTGGGGCCTGCGCCCCGCCGGGCGCGCGTCATACCGATGCGAACCGACCCTGACACCTACCAACGGTCAGGGGGTGCGCCGGTCCGCCGGTATGAGGCTGTACACGTACATGTCCTTGGGCTCGTCGCCCACCTTCTCCCAGGCTCGTAGCAGTCCCTCCCGCAGGAAGCCGCAGGACTCGGCCGCCCGCCAGGACCCCTCATTCCATGGTTCGACGAACAGCTGCAGTCGCGCGACCTCCTCGAGGCCGGTCGCCCACTGCGTGAGTGCCAGCAGCGCTGCGCGTGCGTAGCTGCGGCGGCGAAACTGCGATGCGATCCAGTACCCGGTCGACGCGCGACCAGTGGCAACGTCCCGGGTCCACAGGCCGATCTGCCCGACTGCGTCGTCGGTCTCGTGATCGGCGATCGCGAACGAGTAGCCGACGCCGGTCGCCAGGCGCTGATGCTGCCGCACGAGATACGCCTCGACGTCAGCGTGGGAGCCGCTCGCAGGGACGGTGGTGATCAGTGGGATCAGGGGGTCCTTGGAGGCGGAGGCGATGACCTCGGCGTCGCGCGACTCGAACGCGCGCAACGTGACGGGGGGATTCGTCAGGCGGGGCATCGTGGTGGGCAACATGCGCCGAGTCTCTGCGGAGCCGAGAGGCGCAGCAAGCCGAGCAACTGGACACCTGGTCGCCTGGACACCCGGCCGGCGCTGCGTCCTATGGGACGCGAGCTCAGGACGGTGGGTCACCTCGAAGCCAGCGCGTGGTGCGCCCGCCGAGCCCGTCGGCCTTCGGGCGGGATGGAGTTGCTGGTGCCTGCGGACCGGGCCGCCCACCCTGCTCGTAGTAGCGAAGGGTCTCGACCACCTGGTCGAGGAAGTCGTCGATCTCGCGCTCTTCGTACCCTCGGCGGAACGACGTCGAGGTGAAGGTGCGGTTCGTGACTTCGTCGGATGTCAGCATGCAGACGATCATGGCGGACGACCGATGAGTTTGGTGTGCCCGCTCGGTCTGCCCACGCGACAACATCACCAGCATCCAGGAGACCGCATGCGCAAGGTCGTTCTCTACACCCTGCTGTCCCTCGACGGGGCGGTCGACGATCCCGACAGGTTCTTCGCCCGGGACGGGGAGAGGGCCGAGGTCCCCGAGTTCGACACCGCAATGGTCGACAACGAGGAAGAGATCATCGCGACGCAGGACACCGTGCTCCTGGGCCGCGCCATGTATGACGCGTGGTCGAGGTTCTGGCCGACGGCGGAGCACCAGCCCTTCGCCAACTTCATCAACAACGTCAAGAAGTACGTCGTGACCTCCACACCGTTGTCGAACACCTGGCACAACGCCGAGCCGGTCCATGGACCCGTGGAGCAGGTCGTGCGGGACCTCAAGGCCCGTCCCGGGGCGGACATCGGCATCCATGGCAGCATCCAGCTGGCGCAGTCGATGCTGGCGGCGGGACTCGTCGACACGCTGCAGCTGGTGGTCGGCCCCACCATGGGATTCACCGGGCGCAAGCTGTTCGACGGTACCGACCGGCCCCACCGACTCGACCTCGTCCGGGCACGACCCACACCCAGTGGCGCCCTGCTGCTGACCTACCACGACCGAGGACGACGCTGATGTCACTGACCCGGATCCACAACTTCTCCATCTCGCTCGACGGCTTCGCCACCGGCGAACCACAGACCCTCGATGCGCCCTTCGGTCATGCCGGCCAGCGCCTGCACCGGTGGATGATGGCCACGCGGCTCTGGGACGCTAGCGGAACCGACGGAGTGGACAACGCCTTCGCGCAGCGCCACGGGCCCGGCATCGGCGCAGAGATCATGGGCGCCAACAAGTTCGGGCCGCCCGGATGGGCGGACGACCCGGACTGGAGGGGCTGGTGGGGCCCGAACCCGCCGTTCCACACACCGGTCTTCGTCCTCACCCACCACCCGCACGCCTCGATGGAGATGGAGGGCGGCACCACGTTCCACTTCCTCGACGCCAGCCCGGCCGAGGCGCTCGAGATCGCTCGCGAGGCAGCCGATGGGCAGGACGTCCGGATCGGCGGTGGCCCCACCATGGTCCGTGACTTCCTCGCCGCAGGTCTCGTCGACCACATGCATCTCGTCCAGACCCCGATCGTGCTCGGCCGCGGCGTCCGTCTCTGGGACGGCTTGGAGTCCTTGGAGGACGCCTACGAGGTCGAGACGGTCTCGTCGCCCAGCGGCGTCACCCACCTCACCTTCACGCGCAAGGTGCCCTAGGGGGCGTCGAGGCCGAGGACTGCGAGCTTTTCCTCCACAAGCCTGCGGACCAGGTCGTCTGGGAGGGGCTCGTCGACCGGGAAGTGGAGTGAGCCACTCGTGTGCTCGTAACCGCTGATGGCGTCTCCCAGGTCTGAAAGGACCCTGCCGCTGTGAGGGAGGTATGCCAGGTGGTGCTTGAACGCCGCGAAGCCCGCCACGACCTTCCCGTCGACACGGAATGCCGGCATGCCGTAGGAGATGCACTCCTGCGCGTCGGGGACGACGGTGAGGATCGACCGGCGCAGGGCTTCGAGTGTGCTGCGCTTGGGTTCATCGAGCCCAGCCAGGTACTCATCGACCTCGTCAGCTGGCACGGCGGCGGCCCCTTCCAAGGCCTCAGGTAGCCCGTGTCGGCTGCGCCAGGGCGCCCAGCGTGGACAGGAGCGGTCGGGCGAGCTCGGGCACCGTGCTGTCGGACCACGTCAGGGTCCGGCTGCGCGCGCCCTGCCTGATCCGCACCGTGTAGCTGAACTGGTCGGCGCCGGGGCCGGGAGGGGGCGGCGAGGCGCGCTCCCCACCCTCAGCCTCGGTGGTGGCGCCCAGCAGGTCGGTCGCCACCCGCGCCTGGTCCTCGGGCAGGTCGGCTCCAAGGCACTCGGCCGCCATCACGATCCCTGCGAACCCACCACTGCGGCGGTAGATGAGGTGGAGCTCTTCGGTGGCCACGACTCGAGGATAGGGCTGGCGTTCGGGTGATCGTCCGGAGTCCGGAACCATGGGCCTCGTCAGCGGACCTTGACCTTGACGGCTTCCCACCCGCTCTTGACCGCGGCGGCCTCGCTGCTGCTGCTGCCGAAGCGGGTCCTCGCGGAGCGCAGGGTGAGCCCGGCGAACCGGGAGAACGTCGCGGTGGGGTGGAGCCGCGGGTCGGCGAGCGTGTCGTACCAGATCTGTCCTGCCGCCTCCCAGGCGTTGCCCCCGATGGCCGTGGCGATCAGGTAGAAGGCGTGGTTGGGGATGCCGGAGTTGGTGTGGACGCCCCCGTTGTCCGACGTGGTGTGGACGTAGCCGTCCATCGTCGAGGGCTGGTTGTCGTACTGGTTGGCCGTGCCCGGGGCCTTCATCGACCGCAGTGCGGGCGCCAGCTGCGGTCCGACGATGTCAGCGCCGATGAGCCAGTCGGCGGTCGCCGCGTCCTGCCCGAGCTGGTACTGCTTGACGAGCGAGCCGAACACGTCGGAGACCGACTCGTTGAGCGCGCCGGACTGGCCGGAGTACCGCAGGTTGGCCTCGTGCTGGGTCACCCCGTGGGTCAGCTCGTGCCCGACGACGTCGATGCCCTTGGTCGTGTCAGTGAGCATCTGGCCGTCGCCGTCACCGAAGAACATGTGACCGGCACCGTCCCAGAACGCGTTGTCGTAGTTGGTGCCGAAGTGGACCAGGCCCTGGATCTGCATACCTTGGTCGTCGATCGAGTCCCGGTGGAACTGGTCCCAGTACAGCTTGTACGTGTACCCGAAGTTGTCGTACGCCTGGTTGACCGAGACGTCCGACACCGGACCCTGTCCCTCCGACCGCATCAGGGTGCCGGGGGTGGTGGCGTTCGAGTGCTGCTGGTCGTAGATGGCCCGGTCAGGGGTCCCGGCGCCCACGCGTGCCACACCCGTTCGGGTGGGCGCGATGATGCTGGCGGCGGCCTCGGCTCGGGAGACGCGGAAGCTCTGGTCGAGCTGCATCGTCTCCAGCAACGCCTCGCGCTGGTCCGCGTCGGCCTCACGAGCGACCGCGGCGAGCAGGTCGGGCGGGATGATGCACGCGAGTCGTGTCCAGCTGGTCGACGGTGCCGCGCGGTCCCACTCCTTGGCGGATGACTTCGACATGTCCACTCCTGTCTGCGATTTCCGATACGTGAGCGTTCGGATGCCGTGACCAGGAGGGGACGCCGAAGTGGCGCCTGGTCCTGCACGCGGCAAGAGCACGCGGGGACGGCGGCCGCAGCGGCGACGCCGCGCCCCTGCACGGCCACCTGACGGTCATCAAAGACCTGACTTCGACTCCATGCTCATGGGGCGGTGACCGCTTGTCATCATGCGTTTGTGTGATCTTGCGGCTGGTGGCGACGAGCGAGTGCGATGGCCCGGCCGGGAAGGTCAGCGGGGGAGGTGCGCTTCGAGGCGCGCCACCGCGCCGTCGACGTCGGTGAGCTTGTCGAGGCCGAACAGGCCGAGGCGGAACGTGGAGAAGTCGTCGCGTTCGCCGCACATCAGCGGTACGCCTGCAGCCACCTGCATCCCGCCCTGCTTGAACTTCGCGCCCGTCTTGATCTCGGGGTCGTCGGTGAAGGACACCACGACGCTCGACGCAGCGAACCCCTCCGCTGCAACAGAAGGGAACCCGCGCTCAGCCAGCAACGCTCGCACGCGGCCACCGAGCGAGACCTGGGCATCGCGCAATACGTCGAGGCCCTGCGCACGGGTCTCGAGCATGAGGGCGGCGTCGCGCGCGAGGGAGTCCGTGGGCATCGTCGCGTGGTACGGCGTCTGGCCCTGGGTGTACGCCTCGGTGATGGTCAGCCACTTCTGCAGGTCGACCGCGAAGCTGCTGGAGGTCGTGGCCATCACGCGCTCGCGACCCGCCTCGGAGAGCATGACGAACCCTGCGCACGGGGACCCGCTCCACCCCTTCTGCGGCGCACTGAGCAGCACGTCGACGTGGAGGTCGGTCATGTCGGCCCACAGCGCACCGGAGGCGATGCAGTCGAGGACGAACAGGCCGCCCACGGCGTGCGTCGCATCGGCGACCGCGCGGACGTAGTCGTCCGGCAGGAGGATGCCCGCGGCGGTCTCGACGTGCGCCGCGAAGACGACCTCGGGTCGGTCGCGCTCGATGGCCTCGACCACCTCGGCAACGGGAGCCGGCGCCCACGGTGCCTGCGGCTCGTCCGAAGCCGGACGAGCGCGGCACACGGTCGTCGCGCTGGCCACGGAGCCCGCGTCGAGGATCTGCGACCAGCGGTAGGAGAACAGGCCGTTGCGCACGACGAGGCACTGACGGCCGGTCGCCAGCTGCCTGGCCACGGCTTCCATCGCGTAGGTGCCACCACCCGGGACGACCGCAACGGTGTGCGCGGCGTAGGTCTCGCGCAGGACGTCGATGATGTCCTGCATCACCCCGACGAAGCGCTTCGACATGTGGTTGAGCGAACGGTCGGTGAAGACGACCGAGTACTCGAGCAGGCCGTCAGGGTCGATCTCGGTGCGGGGAAGGGTCACAGCCAGCAGGTTGCCACACCCCGAGCGGCTGCGCGGGGTGGGACCTCAACGGGCTCGGGCAGCAGGGCGCGGTGCGGATGCCGTTGGTCGTGGGGCGGCGGCAGGAGAGTCCCGAGACGGACCGCCTCAGAGCCAGTCGACCTCGGCGGTGGTCCGGCCCTCGGCGAGGCGGGCATACCCGGGACCCCGGTCGAAGAAGGGCTCTTGCTCGGGACGAGCCGACCTCAGCTCAGCACGCAGAGCGTCGGAAGCAGGGACGTCCACCACCGGCTCGTCCTTGGAACCCGTTGCCACGACGCCGTAATCGCGGCGCGCACCCTCGAACGAGACCTTGCCCCAGCGCAGGTCACGCTCGACGTCCTCGTAGGGACGGTCGAGAGGGTCGCCCCAGCCGCCGCCGCCGGTGGTGCGGATGCGGACGACCTGACCGGCCTTGATGGGCTCGGCGTCGGCGAGGGCGTCGACCTCGCGCTCGTCGGGGCCGCCGAGGTCGACGGTGACGTTGAACGACATACCGGCCTTGCCGCCCTTGACCCCCCAGCACGCGAGGATCGACCGGTCGGCGATCGACATGAAGTGCGCGTCCTTGAGCATCCTGATCTGCTTCTCGTAGCCGAGGCCGCCGCGGTAGCGACCAGCCCCGCCGGAGTCGACCGCCAGACCGAGCCGCTCGACGATGAAGGGGAAGCGGCTCTCGGTGAACTCGGTCGGTAGGTTCCGTGAGTCGGGGACCACGTGGATGGTGTCCTCGCCGTCGGCGTAGTAGCGCCCGCCCGACCCGCCGCCGAGGACCTCGCGCATGAGGTAGTCGTTGCCGTCGCGGTCCTTGCCGTAGACCCCGGTGTAGCGGATCGTCTCCTGGTCGGCCGGCATCTTGCCGTCGACAGCCTTGGCGACGACACCGGCGAGGACGCCGAGCAGCCGGAGGATGACGAACGTCCGGGCGTTGGTCGGGGCGGGGAAGATCGGCGTGAGCAGCGTTCCCTTGTCAGGGAAGCGCATCTCGATCAGCGGCACGACCCCCTCGTTGACGTCGAGTTCTGCCATCCGCTCGGGGGTGTCGGCGAGGTTGCGCAGGATCGGGGCCAGCCACTTCTTGAGGAAGTTGCCACCGACGTAGTCGCCGCAGTGGTTGATCGGCCCCTTGGCCTGGGGCGCGGTGCCGGTGAAGTCGATGATGAGGCGGGGTCCGGCGGGACGACCGTTCTCGGGGTCGGCGGGGGCGTCGCTCACCTTGGTCAGCGTGATCCGCTGGGTATGCAGCATCGGTTCATCGACGCCGTCGTGCTCGGCGTAGTCCTCCCAAACGTAGGTGCCGTCAGGGATCTTCGAGAGGATCTCGCGACGGTAGGTCTCCGTCGTCCGGTCCAGGATCGCGTCGAATGCCGCCTCCACATCGGCGCGGCCGTAGCGAGCGAACAACTCACCGAGACGTCGCGCCCCCATGAGGCAGGCCGAGCACTCGGCGTCCAGGTCGGCGGCGAGCGAGTCGGGCATCCGGGAGTTGCGGGTCATGATCCGCAGGGCGGCCTTGTTGGGAACTCCCTTGTCCCACAGCTTGATCGGCGGGACCGCGAGCCCCTCCTCGTGCACGCTCGTGGCGTTGCTCGGCATCGACCCGGGCACCGCGCCACCGATGTCGTCGTGGTGGCCGAACGCCTGGACGAACGCCACCACCTCGCCGTCGGCGAACACCGGCACCGTCACACACAGGTCGGGCAGGTGACCGATGCCGCCCTCGGACTCGTAGACGTCGTTGTGGAAGAAGACGTCACCCTCCGCCATCTCGTCCAACGGGAAGTCGCGCACGATCGGGTGCACGAGGGCGGAGTACGACCGACCCGTGAGCTTGCGCAGCTGCCGGTCGTGGATGCCGGCGCGGAAGTCGTGGGCGTCGCGGATCATGGGGGACCGGCTGGTCCGAGCGATCGAGGTCTCCACCTCCATCTCGACGCTCGCCAGGGTGCCTTGGACGACCTCCACCAGGATCGGGTCGACGGTGCTCCCGAGCGGGGTGAGCCGCCCGCCGTGCTCGTATGCCGTGGGCAGGCCAGCGGTGTTCATCGGTCGCCTCCGGTCGTGGGCGTGTTCGTCGGGGTACGGGTGATGACGAGGTTGCCGATCGAGTCGACGCGCACGGTGAACCCGGGGTGCACGGGGACGGTCGACCCGAACTCCTCGACGATCGCCGGCCCGTCAAAGGTGTCGCCGGCTCGCAGGTCCGGTCGCCAGAGGACCGGGGCGTCGATGAACCCGTCGTCCGCGTCGAAGCAGACCAGCCGTCGCCCCCTCGCCGAGGTCTTTGCGTGATCCGAGTGGTCCTGGTGCGTCGGATCACTCAAAGACTCGCGGTCGCGGTCGCGGAGCTCGGGGCGGGTGATCGGGCCGACGCCGGTCACTCTCAGGTTCACCCACTCGACCTGTTGGGTCGGGTCGTGGCGGAAGTCGTAGCCGTACAGGGCGCGGTGCTCGGCGTGGAACGCATCGGCGACCGCGGCCGCATACGTCTCGTCGACGGTGCCGTCGGGGGCGGCCACGCGGACCTCGAAGGCCTGGCCGAAGTAGCGCAGGTCGACCGTGCGGGAGTAGCGGTGCGCGGACCGCGAGAAGCCCTCTGCGTCGAGCGCCTTCGCCGCCCGGTCGGTCAATGAGTCGAAGGTCTTCTGCACCGCGGCGTGGTCGAGGGCGTCGTGCCGGGCGACCGCGGTCTGGACGTAGTCGTTCTTCACGTCGACGGTGAGCAGGCCGAACGCCGAGACGTTCCCCGGGTTCTGCGGGACGACCACCCCGGCGAGGTCGAGGATGTCGACGAGGCGGCAGGCGAGCAGTGAGCCCGAACCGCCGAAGGTCGTCAGCATGAAGTCGCGGACGTCCAGGCCACGCTTGACCGACACCTGGCGCAGGGCATTCGCCTGGTTCCACGCGGAGATCTCGAGGATGCCGGTGGCGCACCGCACGGGGTCGAGGTCGAGCCGGGCGGCGAGCTCGTCGATGCCGTCCTTGGCGGACCCCACGTCGAGGGGGATCTCGCCGCCGAGCAGGTGCGGGGGGATCCGGCCGAGGACGACGTGGGCGTCGGTGATGGTCGGCTCGGTGCCACCCTTGGCGTAGCAGAGCGGACCGGGATCGGCGCCCGCCGACTGGGGGCCGACCTTGAGGGTGCCCTCGGGCGTGACCCAGGCGATGGAGCCGCCGCCGGCGCCCACGGTCACGACGTCGATCATGGGGATCTTGCTCGGGTAGGCACCGACGGTGCCCTCGGTCGTCAGGGTCGGCTCACCGTCCAGGACGACGCTGACGTCGGTCGACGTGCCCCCACCGTCGCAGGTCAGCACCTTGGTGAAGCCGGCCCGCTGGGCGATCAGGCCCGCGCCGAGCGCCCCGGCGGCCGGCCCGGACAGGACGGTCGTGATCGGCTGGTTGACCACCTCGTCCGCCGAGAGCACGCCCCCGTTGGACTTCATGATGTAGAACGGGATCGGTTGGTCCGTCAGGGAGTCCAGCCGACTGTGGATGTTGGCCACGTACCGCGAGACCTTTGGCTTCACCGCGGCGTCGACCAGGGTGGTCATCGACCGCTCGTACTCGCGGTACTCGCGCAGCACCTCGCTGGAGATCGAGACGACCGCATCGGGGTGCTCGCGTCGCAGCACCTCGCGGACGGCGAGCTCGTGGCTGTCGTCGGCGTAGGAGTGCAGCAGGCAGACACCGATCGTGCTGATGCCGCGGTCCCGGAACCAGCGTGCGGCCGCGACGGCAGACTCTTCGTCGAAAGGCCGGATCTCGTTGCCCTTGAAGTCCATCCGACCGCCGACGGTGCGGACCAGGTCGACCGGGACGATGCGGGGAGGCTTCACCCAGAAGTAGGAGTTGCCGTAGCCGTCGGGGACGGCCTGGCGGGCGATCTCGAGGATGAACTCGTAGCCCTCGGTCGTGATGAAGCCGAGCGACTCCACCTTGCCCTCGAGCAGCTGGTTGGTCGCGACCGTGGTGCCGTGGCATACCGCGGTGATGTCGGTGCCGCTGGCGCCCATGAGCTCGAGGACCTTGTGGACGCCGGTGATGAACCCGTCAGCCGGGTTGGCCGGCGTCGACGGGGTCTTGGTGGTGACCAGCTCGCCGGAGCCCTCGTCGAAAGCCACCACGTCGGTGAACGTGCCACCCGTGTCGATGCCGATGCGGATGCGGCGCTGCGGCTGTGTCGTCACAGGGACGATTCAAGCGAGCCGCCGCGACCGATGCGTTGGCACAAGTTGCCAACCACCGTTCTCAGGACTGTGGAGGCAGGGCGGGCCCGCGCACGGCGACGGTCACGGGGTCCGCACCGTGCAGCGGCACCTCGCGCCAGCCGAGGTCCACGGTGCCGTCGGTCCGGGTCCGGATCCGCACGGTGTGCGGGGTCTCGATCAGGCGCAGGTCAGCGGCGAACGTCCCGTCCGCCTGCCATCCGCCTGCGGCGACCACGGGCAGCTCGGCTCCCCGGACCGCGAGGACCGACTCGACCCACTCACCGTCACCCACGGCCAACGGCACCTTCGTTCCGTCGCGGTCGAGGACCAGCTCGTATGCCGCGCCGACGCGGGTGAGGCTCGCCGTGCCATACGCCGGGGGGAGGGCGCTGTCCGCGGACCGGGTCCAGGAGGCCACGTCGGGACCGGTGCCCGTCGAGGCGGGGGTGGGGACGCGCAGGGTGCTGAGTCGCTCGGCGAGCACGTCGTCGGCCTGGGCCTCGCCCTCCTGGTCCACGGCAGGCAGCAGGTGCTCCCAGACGAGGTCGAGGACGGCCTGCATGTCGGTCGCCTCGGAGGTGATGGCGATGGCGATGTCCTGCTCGGGCAGGACCATGGCGAACTGGCCGTAGGCGCCGTCGCCGCGGTAGCCGTGGCGGGCGTTCCAGAAGGAGCAGCCGTAGCCCTGGTCCCAGTCGGGGTTGGGGTCGGCCTCGGTGTTGGGCAGCCCGGTCGGCGCGGTCGCACGGGCGACCCATTCGGCGGAGAGCAGCTGCGCGCCCTGCCACTGTCCACCGTCGAGGTGGGTCTGGGCGAGCGCCAGGATCGCGTCGGCGCCGACGTGGATGCCGGAGAACCCGATCTCGCGCCCGGTGGCGGTGCGGTGCCAGCGGACGTCGTGGGCGCCGAGGGGCTCGAGCAGCCGCGGGCGGGCGAACTCGAGGAGGCCTTCCCCCGTGACCGCACGGACGACGGCAGCGGCCAGGTAGGTGGCGACCTGGTTGTAGGCCCAGATGGTGCCCGGCTCCTGCTCCGGTGGCGCCGCGAGGATCGCACCGAGGACGGGGTCGGTGCCGTCGTCGGACGGGGTCTCGGCAGCGCGCCAGACGGCCTCGGTCCAGGCGTCGACGGCGTGGCCGGTCGCCATGGTGAGGCAGTGGCCGAGGGTGAGTCGCTGGAACCGCTCGTGGATCTCGACGCCCGCCGGCAGCTCGGCGGCGGGCAGCAGGTCGAAGACGCGGTCGTCGAGCGAGACCCGACCGGCGTCGACCAGCAGGCCGACGGTGGCGGCGGTGAAGGACTTGCTCAGCGAGTAGACGAGCTGGTTGCGCTCCGCGGCGTATGGCGCCCACCAGCCCCGCGCGATGACGTGGCCGTGTCGCGCGACCAGGAGGCTGTGCGGGTCGTGGCCGCCGGTCTCGAGGGCGTCGACGAGGGCGAGGAGCCCGCGGGCGTCGACGTTCTGGGCAGAGGCAGAGCTGGTCGGCAGGGGCACGTCCCGAGGCTAACCCGTGGACCGCCCACGCGCT
The DNA here is from genome assembly GCF_045348425.1 of Pedococcus sp. KACC 23699. Classification (GTDB taxonomy): domain Bacteria; phylum Actinomycetota; class Actinomycetes; order Actinomycetales; family Dermatophilaceae; genus Pedococcus. The sequence goes on along the minus strand of NZ_CP157483.1, from coordinate 863,384 downwards.
TTGGGTGCCCGAGCGGGCGGAATCCCGACCGTTTGACCCCCAAAGCGGTGAGCCGCGAGCGGCGCCTGGGTCGGTTCCGTCAGTGGGGGAAGGAGGACTGGGCGGGGCGCTCGAGGTCGTCGCGGTGGTTGCGGATGAGGTCGAGGTTGCGGTCGCGCAGGTGGTCGAAGCCCTGGGCGATGTTGGACCCCGGGGTCAACGAACCGAGCGCGGTCTCGGGGTCGAGACGAGCCGAGACCCACCCCTCGTGCGAGGCGGCCTTGGCCACGATGTGGCCGACGGGCGTGACGATGTGGGAGTTGCCGAAGTAGAGGACCCCAGCGGCGTCGACGCCGGTGGCGTTGGCCCCGACGACGAACACGTGGTTGTCGTACGCCCGGGCCCGCGAGGTGAGCTCCCAGATGTCGGCGGACCTCAGCAGAGCCGAAGGCCGCAGGATGACCTCGGCGCCCTGGACGGCCTGGATCCGCGACAGCTCGGGGTAGTCGCCGTCGAAGCACACGATCATGCCGATCTTCCCCAGCGGGGTGTCGACCACGGTCACGGTGTCGCCGGGCGTGACCCAGCCACCGCCGTCGACGTGCTCGGTGCAGAACGGGTGGGTCTTGCGGTAGACGCCGACAACATCGCCGCTCGGGTCGATGAGGACCGAGGCGTTGTAGATGGTGCCGCGCTCGGGTCCGCGTTCGTAGGTGCCCAGGCAGACGTGCACGCCGAGGTCGCGGGCGACCTGCTGGACGGGCTCGGTGACGGGGCCGGGGATCTCGGAGACGAGGTCCCACAGCTCCTCGGTCGAGCAGTCAGGGGTGAAGCCGGTCGTCGCCGTCTCCGGCAGCACGACGAGCTCGGCGCCGGTCGCGTCGACGCAGCGCCGGGTGAGGTCGACGCACTTGTCGAGGTTCTTGCGGACGACCTCAGCTGACAGCGGTCCTGCGACCGGTGCGATCTGGACGGCCGCGGCGGTGAATGCGCGCATCAGTGTCGCCTCCCCAGGTTCCATCCGACGATAACCCCGGCGAGCGCCGCCACCCCACCGGCGAGGACGCCATACGCCCAGTCGTGGTCGCGTGCGCCTCCTGCTCCTGCCCGCCGGAGCCTGGCAGCGGGGGTGGCGGCGATGCCCGCGTAGACGGGGGCCCCGGCTGGGGCGCCAGGCGCACGCGTGAGCACCGGGGACTCGATGGGTGTGGGGCGGACCCCGGCGATGTCGGCGTCGACGGCGGCGAAGAACTGGCCGGCCATCTTGCGGGTGACCCCGGCCAGCATCCGCTGACCGACGCCGCCGATGGCCCCGCCCACGGCTGCGTCCGCGTCGTACGCGAGGTCGGTTCCGCCCCCTGCGGCAGCGGTGAGGCGGACCACCACGTCGGCGTCGACCGTGCCCGGTCCGCCCGCGCCGGTGGCCTTCATCGTGAACTGCCCCGGCGGTTGCGGGTCCCTGAGCGCGACGCGCCCGTCGTACGTGCCCTTGATCGCGGCGACGCCGGCGGTGACGGTCATGGCGTACTCGTCCTGCCCCACCTGGGTCAGCGACTCGCAGCCCGGCAGGCACCGCGCGAGGACCGCGGGGTCGTGGAAGGCGTCCCAGACCTGCTCGGGGGTCGAGGTCAGGGCGGCCGTGCCGGAGATCTTCATCAGGTCCTCGTCGTCGTGTCGTCGGTCTGCGCAGGGGAGCCGGAGGGGTATGGCGCGTGGCCGCGCAGGGAGGGGATCTCGCCGGCCGCGTGGCGCTGGCGCAGCTGCCACAACTCGACCGGGGAGATGGGCATCGAGGTGATGGCGAACCCTTCGGCGTCGGAGATCGCCGAGGCGATGACGGCGCTCACCGGGATGCAACCGGCCTCGCCAGCGCCCTTGATGCCCAAGGGGTTCAGGGGCGATGGCGTCTCGAGGTGGTCGGTCTCGATGTGTGGGACCTCGGACGCGTAGGGCATGAGGAAGTCCATGAAGGAGGCGTTGAGCAGCTGCCCCGACTCGTCGTAGACCATCCGCTCGTAGAGGGCTCCGCCGACCCCCTGCGCGACGCCACCGTGCACCTGTCCCTCGACGATCATCGGGTTGATCATCGTGCCGCAGTCGTGGATGACGCAGTAGCGCAGGATGCGGATCTCGGCGGTCACCGGGTCGGTCTCGACGATGGCCGCATGCATGCCGTTGGCGAACGTCGCCTGGGTCGGCGAGTAGAAGTCGCGGCCCTCGAGGCCGGGCTCGTCGTCCTCGGCCACCGGCGGTTTTTCCGGGTCGTTGCTGCCCGCGAACTGCGTTGCCGCCTTTGCTGCTTCGTCAAAGGCGTACCGCAGGGGGTTGGACATGACCGACACCGTGCCGAGGGACATCGAGGTGTCAGGGGCACCCTTGACACGGATGATCCCGTCGACGATCTCGAGGTCGTCCGCTGACACCTCCAGGGCGTCGGCGGCGATCCGGAGGGCCTTGGCGCGCACGTTGCGCGCGGCCAGCGCGATGGCGTTTCCGCTCATCACCGCCGCGCGGGACGCGAACGTGCCCACGGCATAAGGCATCCGGCGCGTGTCACCGGTCGTGACGAACACGTCCTCGATCGGCACCCCGAGCTCTTGCGCGACGACCTGAGCGAAGGCGGTCTCGTGCCCCTGCCCCTGCGAGGTGAGGCCGGTGGAGACGTTGACCCGTCCGCTGGTCTCGATCTGGATGTGGCCGCCCTCGTAGGGGCCGACACCCGTTCCCTCGACGTAGCAACCGATTCCGAGGCCCACCTTTCGTCCCTCGACCCGAGCGCGGTCGCGGTGGTCGGCGAAGTCGTCCCAGCCGACCAGCGCCTTGAGCTTGGCCAGTGACGCGGGGAAGTCGCCGGAGTCGTACTTCAGTGGCCGGCCGTCCTGGAAGAGGAGCCCGTGGTCGAACGGCATCTCGCTCGGCTGGATGAAGTTGCGAGAGCGCACCTCGGCCCGGTCAAGACCCAGCTCGTCGGCGATCGCGTCCATGGTGCGCTCCATGGCGAAGCACCCCTGCGGCCGACCGGCACCGCGGTACGGCGTGACGAGGACGGTGTTCGTGTAGAGCGACCAGAACTCGCAGCGGTACGTCCCCGGCTTGTAGGGCCCGAGCAGCTGGGTGGACGTGATGATCGGGACGATGATCCCGTATGGCGTGTACGCCCCGTTGTCGTGCCAGAACTTCACGTCGAGGGCGAGCAGCCGCCCGTCGTCGTCGAAGCCGACCCGCACCTGCTGGAGCTGCCCGCGTTCGTGGGCCGAGGAGATGAAGTGCTCACGGCGGTCCTCGACCCACTTCACCTCCACGCCAAGGGTTTTCGCGACCCAGGGGACGAGGACCTCTTCCGGCCACGGGTGGTTGATCTTCACCCCGAACCCACCGCCCACGTCGGGGGCGATGCACTCGACCTTCGCGAGCGGCATACCGAGCTTGGCAGCGACGGCGGCGCGGACGCCGGTGGAGGTCTGCGTGGAGGAGTAGATGCGCAGCTCGTCGCGGTCGGCGTCCCAGCGGGCGTAGACGCCCTTGCCCTCCATGGGCATGCAGGCGCTGCGTTCGATGGCGAGGTCGAGCTCGAGCACATGGGGAGCCTTGGCCATGGCGGCCTCGACGTCGCCCACCTCCTGGAGCATGTGCGCGGCGACATTGCCCGGGACGTCGTCGTGGACGAGCAGGTCGGCGGCGCGGGCGGCCTCCAGGCCGACCACCGGGGGCAGGGTCTCGTAGTCGACCCGGATCCTGCCGCAGGCGTCCTCGGCGAGGTAGCGGTCGCGGGCGACGACCATGACGACGGGCTCGCCGACGTGGTTGACCTCGTCCTTGGCCAGGGCGTGCTGGGTGCGGCCGTGGGTCAGCGCCGGGTGGGGAATGAGCAGGGGGAGGGGCTCGCCGACGCGGCCAGGGAGGTCCTCGTGCGTGTAGATCGCCACCAGCCCGTCGACGTCGAGGGCGTCGGTGACGTCGATGTCGACGATCCTGGCGTGCGCGTGCGGGCTGCGGACGAACGCGGCCGCGAGGGCGCCGCGACCGAGGTCGTCGAGGTACCGGCCGCCACCGGTGACGAGGCGGGGGTCCTCGCGCCTGCGGATGGGGGCGCCGAACATCTGGGTCGTCATGAGCCGGCAGCCTCGGCCTTGATCTCTGCTGCGCGCAGGACCGACTTCACGATGTTCTGGTAGCCGGTGCAGCGGCACAGGTTGCCCGAGATCGCCTCGCGCGCCTCGTCGGCGGTGGGGTCGGGGTTGGTCTCGAGGTAGGCCGAGATCGTCGTGACGAACCCCGGTGTGCAGAAACCGCACTGCAGGCCGTGGCACTCGGTGAACGCCTGCTGGACCGGCCCCATCGCGTCGATGGTGCCCAGCCCCTCGATGGTCGTCACGGCGTGCGCCTGGGCGCTGACGGCGAACATCAGGCAGGCCCGCATCGGTGCACCGTCGACGAGCACGGTGCACGCCCCGCAGACACCGTGCTCGCAGCCGACGTGGGTGCCCGTGAGGCCCAGGTCGTGGCGCAGGAAGTCGGACAGCAGCCGGCGGGCCGGCACGCGGGCGTGGCGCGGGATGTCGTTCACGGTGACGGTGACGTCGAGCAGCACCTCGGGCACGGGGTCGCTCATGCGGCGGATCCTCCTGCGCTGGAGGCGATCGAGTCACCAGCAGCTTCGGCCAGGGTGAGGTGGGCGAGGCGGGTGGCGAGCATGGCGCGGTACTCCGCGGTGGCGTGGATGTCGGCCTCCGGCGACAGGTGCTCCCGGATGAGGTCGTCGCACGCAGTCCAGTCGATGGTCTCGGACTCGCCGCCCCGGACGGTCTCAGTGACGTCGAGGCAGCCGGGGACGTCGGTGACCGAGACGAAGGACAGCCGGGCCGAGGCGACGACACCATCCTCGACGACCACTGCCGCTGCGACCCCGGCCATGGCGTAGTCCCCGTGGCGGCGGGCGCGCTCGGCGAACGCCGTCCCGGCGGCCACCGGCAGTCTCTGGAACCGCGCAGCCACCGCCAGCTCGTCCTCGGCCAGTGACGTCTCGAGCGCGCCGAGGAAGAAGTCGTGCCAGGCGATCTCGCGCGGTCCAGCAGGTCCGACGACTTCGACGACCCCGTCGGTGAGGGCGAGGACCGCCGGCATCTCGCCGGCGGCGTCGGCGTGGGCGATGGAGCCGACGGTGGTGCCGCGGTTGCGGATGGCCGGGTGGGCCACGTGCCGCAGCGCGCGCCGAAGCAGGGGCGACGCGGCATACGCGCCCTCGTGCGACTCGAGGCCCGCGTGCCGGACCAGCGCGCCCACCCGCACTGCCCCGGCGGTGATCGTGACCTCGTCCAGGCCGCCCACCCCGTTGATGTCGACGAGGTGGGCGGGGGAGGCGAGCCGCATGTTGAGGATCGGGATCAGGCTCTGCCCGCCGGCCAGGACCTTGCCGTCGTGGCCGACCTGCCCGAGCACCGCGACGGCTTCCTCGACGGTGCGAGGTGCGTGGTGCACGAACGGGGCGGGCTTCACGGACTGATCCTGCCTGTTCGGGGGACGGGTGGAAAGGGTGGTGAGGATGTGACCACTCCGTTGGCTCCGGGGGAGGCGACGAGTCCCGGCATGGATGCCAGGCGCCGCCTTCCCCGGACGACTCAGTCGCGAGTTCGCACGAGATCGTCGCCGTCGCCATACGTGTCGTGACCGACGATGAGCACGGCTCCGTCGGCGCGAGCACGCAGGTCGGCGGGGGCGAGGGACTTGGCCAGGTGGTAGGCACCGACGGCGACGATGGTGCCCAGCGCGATCCCGGACAGGGAGAAGTCGTTGGTGAACTTCAGCGAGACGTTGCCGATGCCGATGACGATGCCGGCGGCCACGGGGACGAGGTTGATCGGGTTGCCGAAGTCGACGCCGTTCTCCTTCCAGATCTTGGCGCCGAGCAGGCCGATCATGCCGTAGAGCACCACGGTGATCCCGCCCAGAACGCCTCCCGGAGTGGATGCCACGAGCGCCCCGAACTTCGGCGAGAGGCCGAACAGGATCGCCACTACCGCCGCGACGTAGTAGGCCGCCGTGGAGTAGACCCGGGTGGCGGCCATGACGCCGATGTTCTCCGCGTAGGTCGTCGTGGGAGATCCACCGACCGAGGACGCGAGGACGGTGCCGATGCCGTCGGCGGCGATGGCGCGGCCCATGTAGGGGTCGAGGTCGGACTTGGTCATCTCGGCGACAGCCTTGACGTGGCCGGTGTTCTCGGCGATGAGCGCGATGACGGCGGGGAGCACCAGCAGGATGGCGGCGACCGAGAAGCTCGGCGTGTGCCAACCGACGACCTCCTTGCCGGCGACGAGCTCGGTGTGCGGCGGGAACCCGATCCAGTCCGCAACCTTGATGCCCTCGAAGTTGGTGCGGAAGTGGGTGGTGATCTTGCCGGCCCCAGCGTCGTAGGCCGTGATCTGGCCGAAGACCTTGTCGAAGACCCAGGACAGGACGTAGCCGAAGATGAGCGCCAGGAAGATCGCGATCCGCCCGATGAAGCCCCTCAGCGCCACCGCGCACAAGATGGTGAAGGTCATGACGAGCAGCGCCACCCACTGGTCCTGCGGCCAGTAGACGTTGGCGACCACCGGCGCGAGGTTGAACCCGATGAGCATGACCACGGCACCGGTGACGACCGGGGGCAGCACCTTGTGCACCACGTGCGAGCCGGCGAAGTGGATGAGGACGCCGACGAGGGCGAGGACGACACCGGCCACGAGGATCGCGCCGGTCACCTCCGCGGAGTCCCCGCCCTGGGCGCGGATCGCCGTGACGGCGCCGACGAACGACGCCGAGGTGCCCAGGTAGGAGGGCACCCTGCCCTGGACGATCAGCAGGAACGCGATCGTCGCGATCCCGCTCATCATGATGGCTAGCTGGGCGTTGAGGCCCATGATCAGCGGGAAGACGAACGTCGCCCCGAACATCGCGACGACGTGCTGGGCGCCCAGCCCGACCGTCTTGCCCCAGCTCAGCCGCTCATCCGGAGCGACGACGTCGTCGGGTCCGGCGAGGTTGCCGTCGCCGTGCAGCTTCCAGCCCAGTGCCATGGGGACTCCTTGTCGACTGCCGCGCCGGGTGCAGGTGTGGGCAGTGATGCCCGGGGTGGAACGTGACGCGGTGCGGCGACCCTACGACCCGGCGACCCCGGGACATGCGAAAACTAGCGGGACGCGCGGTCCGTGCATTGGGCAAGATCTGCCATCGAAGGGCGCCCTGCGTTCGGCAGGTCGTGCGCTGGTCCCGTTGACCTCGTCGGGCGCTCGGGCGGGTGCCGTGCGGCGGTGCGGTCAGATGCCGCGCATCTGGTGGACCTTCAGGGCCAGGGCCAGCTTGAGCCGCAGCTCCGGGTCGGAGGTGAACGGCCCCAGCATCTTCTCGAGCTTGGCGATCCGGTAGCGCAGCGTGTTGTAGTGGAAGAACAGCAACCGGGCGGTCTCGGCGACGTTCATGTTGGTGTCGATGAGCACGCTGAGGGTGGTGCGCAGGTCGGCGTGCTCGGGGACGTCGTCGTTCGCCAACGGCCCGAGCGACTCCTCGACGAACCGGCGCAGGTCCGAGCTGTCCGGGATGAGCGACAACAGCCGGAACACCCCGAGGCCGTCGAAGTGCGTCAGCGCCGAGGCGCCGTGCAGCTGTCGCCCCACGCTCACCGCGCTCAATGCCTCCTCGTATGCCGCGGGGAGACCGGCGAGCGAGTCGATCGGCCGCGACACCCCGGTCGAGAACGTGCGGCGGCCGCCGCCTCCGTCGCCCCGCACGATGCGGACGACCTCGCCCACGGCTCGCATGACGGCGTCGGTGTCGGCCTCCGCCGGCACGGCGTGCAGGGCGACCACCTCCTGGCTGAACCCCACCACGGGCGCCTGCGGGTCGCGCACCGCCATCGCCTGGCTCCAGGCCCGGGCGAACCGCTGCTGCAGCGAGCTCACCTCCTCCGGGGGCCGGGTCGTGTGTGCGTCGTCCTCGTCGGTCTCGGCGACCACGACGACGAGCCGGCGGTCGATGTCCCACCCGAGGGCGGCCGCGTGGGCAACGGCCTCGGCCGGGCTGCCCGCTCGTCCGGAGAGGGCGTCGCGCAGGAACTCTGCGCGGTACTTGCCCTCGACCGCCGACACGGCCTGGTCCTTGGTGATGGCCAGGGCGGCGACGGTCGCGGCGCGTTCGAGCAGGTGGACGTCGTCGGCCGTCAGGGCCCGGTCGACGACGAACGCCGACAGCAGTCCGTGGTCGAGCTGACCCGCCACGATCCGCACCAGCGCTCGACCGGCGTCGGTGCCACGAGGGTCGCGGATGCCCACGGGCTCGTGTTCGGTGACCAGGCGTCCGGTGCGGTCGAAGCAGTCGAGGGCCAGCGCGGCCTCGAGGTCGGGCGCGGATCCCGCTCGGGTGAGGACCCGCCCGTCGGTCGTGGTGACCATCGTCGCGCCCCCGAGGAAGCCGGCCAGCCGCTCGCACAGGTCCTCGAGACCACCGCCGGCGAGCACGATGCCGACGAGGATCTGGTGGGCCTCGTCGACGCGGGCAAGGATCGACGACTGCTGGTCGAGCACCGCACCGAGCACCTCGGTGACGACGAGCTCGGCGCTCGAGCCGCGCACCAGCACGATGGGAAGGGCGGCTGCCGCGCCGGCTCCGCGCCAGTCGTGTCCGTCGACACCACCGTTGCGCGTGACCACGAGGGCGGTGGCGCCGGCTGCGGCAAGGCCCCGGACCATGGTCAGGACGTCCAGGTCTCCGGAGAGCCTGGCCGGGTCCACACAGACGACGTGGTGGTCGACCACCGCGACGCCCGAGTCGTGCAGAGAGGCCCGCGTGACGACGGTGCCGAGGTGCTCGGCCCGGGAGTGCACGGTTGCCCCGACGAGGGACGGCAGCTCGAGCACCCGGGCCAAGGGCACGCCCGTGACCAGCTCGCGAGCGGCCGCCGGAGTCGCAGCGAGCGCCTGCGCGGCTGGCAACTCCGCGTCAAGGACGTCTCGATCCTTGGCAACATTCACCATGAGGGGACTGTAACCGCACTCGGTAGCGTCGCAGCACGACCCGCGCGGGACTCGTGGGTCCCCTGTCCACGGGTTCCGCGCGGCATCTCTTCCACGACCCCCTCGTGCTCAACCCCAGACGGCCAGGAGGTGCACCGACCGTGCCAGCCTCGGACCCGTGGACGACCACCCCGACGGCCGAGGCCACGGCCACGGCCACCACGTCCTACCCGGCAGCGGTCTCGGAGCGTTCGGCGAAGGTGCTGGCGCGCCGGCCTCGCGGCGCCACCGTCCTGGCGGTCCACCCCCTCGCCTTCTACCTGCGGATCGACCGCAGCTGGCCGGATCCCGGCCTCCTGCCCGTGGTCGCCGCGGGCGGCCTGCGCCTGCCCAATGCGGTGGTCCTCGCGTCCGAGCCGCCCCAGGTGGGGTGGGGTGTCCAGCCCGGTGACCGGGTGGTGGTCGGCGACGGGGAGATCCGCCTGCCCGGTGCGACGATCCGCCGCGCCCGGGTCTGGCGCCCGGTCCGGGTGCCCACCGTCGACCAGCTCCCGGGTGTCAGGGTGACCGGCGTCCTCGAGCGTCTCGCTTCGTCGCACTGGGTGGCCCCGGCGCGGCGCCTCGCCACCGCGGCCCTGCGCAAAGACCCCTTGGGCGATGCGGTGGGTCACACCGTGGGCGCAGGGCAGGGCCTGACGCCCAGTGGCGACGACGTGCTCTGCGGTCTGCTGCTGGCCCTTCGCCTGGCCGGCGCCGACGACGCGCACCGGTGCCTGTGGTCCTCGATCCGCCCGCGGCTGGGCTCCACGACCACCGTCTCGGCGGCGCTGCTCATGGAGGCGGCCGACGGGTATGCCGTGCCTGCCGTCGTCCGCCTGGCCGGCGCGTTGGCGAGTGACCGCACGATCGAGCCCGCCGAGCATGCCGGGCCCGCTGAGCCCGAGCTGGTCGCGGCGGCTCGGGAGGTCCGGGCCATCGGGCACAGCTCGGGTGCCGACCTGCTCGCTGGACTCTTCGGTGGGCTCGCCGAGGCGCAGGAGTGGCGCGCGGGCGGGGTCGTGCTCGAGCTGCATACGGTTGTCCCGCAACACTTCTCGAACACGCACACAGGAGTGTCCCCGTGACCGACCACGTCGAGCTGAGGACCGGGATCTACGTCGACTCGGTCAGCCTCATGCAGGTCTCCCGCCAGGTCGCTGCAGCGGCCGGGGTCCAGGCGGCCCAGGTGGCGATGGCCACCGAGCTCAACCTCGACGTGCTCCGCGGGATGGGGTTCGAGGTGCCCGGGAGTGCGTCACCCAACGACCTGGTCGTGGCCCTGCGCGCCGCCGACGAGACCGGGGTGGCTGCGGGACGCGCGGCGGTGGACGCGGCACTTGCGGGGCTGCGGTCGGCCGGGGCGTCGGCGGCCGGGTTCGGCGAAGCGCCGCCCCCACGGACCCTGGGCCGAGCCATCGATGCGGTCGGTGCCAACCTCGCGCTCGTGTCCGTCCCGGGTCGTCACGCCGCGGTCGAGGCGTTCGACGCGATCGACCGCGGCGTCAGCGTGATGCTGTTCTCCGACAACGTCGACGTCGACACGGAGGTGCTGCTCAAGGACGCGGCCTCCGCGCGGGACGTGCTCGTCATGGGTCCCGACTGTGGCACCGCGGTCGTCGGGGGCGTGGCGCTCGGCTTCGCCAACGTGGTGGCGCGGGGCCGTATCGGCATCGTGGCCGCCTCGGGCACCGGGGCACAGCAGGTCATGTCGTTGCTCGACGCCGCGGGGGTGGGCGTCAGCCACTGCCTCGGCGTGGGTGGCCGCGACCTGTCCGCCCGGGTCGCCGGACGATCCACCCGCCAGGCGCTCGCGGCACTCGCCGCCGACGACGGCACCGAGGTCATCGTGGTGGTCTCCAAGCCGCCGGCCCCGGAGGTCCTCGCCGACCTGGAGGCGTATGCCGCGGAGCTCGGAACGCCGGTCCACTGGGCCACCCTCGGCACCGGCCGCCCCGACCTCACGGGCGCGGTCGAGGCCGTGCTGGCAGCCACCGGGGAGCCGTCCCCGGAATGGCCGAGCTGGGACGTGGCGCAACAACCGGTCCGTGCCGGGTCGCTGCGAGGGTTGTTCTGCGGAGGCACCCTCGCCGACGAGGCGATGCTCGTCGCCGGCGAGGTGCTGGGCGACATCCACAGCAACATCCCGCTGCGACCGGACCTCGCCGTGGACGGTGACCTGCGTGCGGCCGGGCACGTCGTGCTCGACTTCGGTGACGACGGGCTGACGCGCGGACGGGCGCACCCGATGATCGACCCGAGCCTGCGGCTCGCCCGCATCGAGGTCGAGGCCGCGGACCCCGGCTGTGGCGTGCTGCTCCTCGACCTCGTCCTCGGCCACGGGGCGCACCCCGACCCTGCGGGCGAGCTCGCCGACGCCGTGCGCTCGGCCCGAGCCGTGGCTGCCGCGGCAGGCCGCGACCTGCCCGTCGTCGTCTCGCTCACCGGCACCGAACGCGACCCGCAGGGGCTGACGCGGTGTGCCGAGGCGCTGCGGTCCGCGGGGGCGTCGGTGTTCGTGTCCAACGCCGCGGCCACCAGGCGAGCGGTCTCGTTGCTGCCGATCAAGCAGGAGGCCTGACATGGCGGTGCACCACGACCTGCGCGGGTTGTTGACCGAGGACCCGGTGGTCGCGACGGCGGGAGTCGGACCGCTGAGCGACGCCCTGCGCGACCAGGCCGTCGTGGTCGGTGAGGCTCAGTGGCAGCCCCCGCCGGACGCCTCGGTCGACTCGCTCCTTCGGGTCATGGCAGACCGTCGCCGAGCCGACGCCAATGCCCTTGCTCTGCAACGGATGACGGCAGCCGGCGCAGACCTGGTCGACGTCCGTCCCGCTCACGAGGCGCTGGGGCTCGAGCGCGGCACCTTCCTGCACGCCGGTCCACCGCTGGAGTGGGAGCGCGCCTCGGGCCCGATGCGGGGAGCCCTGATCGGCGCGATGCTCTTCGAGGGGATGGCCGACACCCCGGAGGAGGCCGAGGCCGCCCTCGCCTCGGGCCAGGTGGTCCTCGAGCCGTGTCACCACCGCGATGCGGTCGGCCCGATGGCCGGGGTCGTCTCGCCGTCGATGTGGCTCTACGAGCTGCGCGACGAGGTCCATGACCACACGTCGTGGTCCTCGCTCAACGAGGGCCTGGGCAAGGTGCTGCGGTACGGCGCCTACGGACCCGAGGTGATCGACCGGCTGCACTGGATGAACTCCGTGCTCGGACCGCTGTTGCAGCAGGCCGTCCGCGCAGCGGCCCCGATCGACGTCAAGGCGATCATCGCCCAGATGCTCCAGATGGGCGATGAGGGCCACAACCGCAACCGCGCCGGCTCGTTGATGCTGCTGCGCGAGCTGTTGCCGTCGTTGATCACCGCAGACGGGTCGTCGGCCGACATCGCCGAGGCCGTGCGCTTCTCCGGGGCCAACGAACACTTCTTCCTCAACCTCGGCATGCCCGCCTGCAAGCTCTCGACGATGGCTGCCGAGGGGATCCCGGGCTCGACCGTCGTGACGACGATGGCCCGCAACGGCACCGACTTCGGCATCCGCACGGCCGGCACCGGCGCCGCGTGGTTCACCGGCCCGGCCAACACCCCCGAGGGCTTGTTCCTCGGCGCCTACGGCCCGGACGACGCCAACCCCGACATCGGCGACTCGGCGATCACCGAGACCGCCGGCATCGGCGGCTTCGCCATGGCCGCGGCGCCGGCCATCGTGAAGTTCGTCGGCGGCGACGTCCCGTTCGCGCTGCGGACCACGCGGACGATGTACGAGATCACGGTCGGCGAGCACACGGCATACCAGGTGCCCATCCTGGAGTTCCGCGGAACTCCCACCGGCATCGACGTCGCCGCGGTGGTGCGGACCGGGATCCTGCCGCAGATCAACACCGGGATGGCGGGCCGCGTCGCCGGCACGGGACAGGTCGGTGCCGGGCTGGTCACGCCACCGGCACAGTGCTTCACGCAGGCGCTGGACGCCCTCGCCGGCTCCGTCCCCGGCACGACCTCGGTCTGAGCTGCCTTGGGTGGTCGGGGAGCGCGGCGGCGAGCGTGGCAGGATACGGGACCGTGAGCGCGCGCATCCTGGACGGCAAGGCAGTACTCGCGACGATCAAGGGGGAGCTGCGCGGCAGGGTGGACGTCCTGCGCGAGCACGGTGTGGTCCCGGGTCTGGGCACGGTGCTGGTCGGCGACGACCCCGGCAGCCACTGGTACGTCAACGCCAAGCACAAGGACTGCGCCGAGATCGGCATCACGAGCATCCGTCGCGACCTGCCGGCCACGGCCACGCAGGCCGAGGTCGAGGGCGTCATCGACGAGCTCAACGCCGACCCGGGCTGCACGGGGTTCCTCGTGCAGCAGCCGACCGGGCTCGACGAGATGGCCCTGCTGTCGCGCGTGGCTCCCGAGAAGGACGTCGACGGCCTGCACCCCACCAACCTCGGGTGGCTCGCGCTCGGCAAGCCGGCGCCGCTGCCCTGCACCCCGCTGGGCTGCATCGAGCTGCTGCGCCGCCACGACGTCCCGATCGCCGGGGCCAACGTCGTCGTCATCGGGCGTGGCCTGACGGTCGGGCGCCCGCTCGGCCTCATCCTCACCCGCAAGAGCGAGAACGCCACCGTCACCCTGTGCCACACCGGGACCCGTGACCTCGCCGCCGAGGTCGGCCGTGCTGACATCGTCATCGCCGCTGCCGGGGTGCCCGGCATCGTCACCAAGGACATGGTCAAGCCCGGCGCCGCCGTGCTCGACGTCGGGGTCAGCCGGGTCGACGGCAAGATCGCCGGTGACGTCGCTCCGGACGTGGCAGAGGTGGCCGGCTGGGTCAGCCCCAACCCCGGAGGCGTCGGCCCGATGACCCGCGCCATGCTGCTGAGCAACATCGTCGCCGCAGCCGAGCGGCAGCTCGCAGCCACGGCCACGGCCTGATCTCGTGACCATTCCCCGCCTGGGCTGGTGGTGGGTCGCCACCCCGGTCCTCCTGGTGGGGGTCCTGGCGTTCGGGCTGGGGTACGTGCGGGGTGCGGGCTTCGTCATGGCCGGCGGCCTCTTGCTCGCCGCGCTGATCCGCGCGGTGCTGCCGACCGACCTCAGCGGGGGGCTCGTGGTGCGCTCGCGGGTCGTCGACGTCGCGACCATGACCCTGCTCGGCCTGGCGCTGGCCGTCATCACCGCCAGCCTCGACCTGAGCCCCCGCCGCTGACAGTCGCACGCACGACGAACGGCCGGCCCCGGGGTGTCCCAGGGCCGGCCGTTCGTCGTGCTGGTGGTGCGTGCGGAGTGCGTCAGCCGAGCAGGCCGAGACCCTTGACGGCCTCGCGCTCCTCCTCGAGCTCCTTGACGGAGGCGTCGATCTTGCCGCGGGAGAACTCGTCGATCTCCAGGCCCTGGACGATCGACCACTGGCCGTCCTTGACGGTCACGGGGAACGAGGAGATCAGGCCCTCGGGCACACCGTAGGAGCCGTCGGAGCAGACCGACATCGACACCCAGTCACCGTCGGGGGTGCCGAGGGTCCAGTCGCGGGCGTGGTCGACGGTCGCGCTCGCGGCGGAGGCGGCCGAGGACGCTCCGCGGGCCTCGATGATCGCGGCACCGCGCTTGGCGACGGTCGGGATGAACGTGCCGGCCAGCCAGTCCTGGTCGCCGACGGTCTCGGCGGCGTTCTTGCCGGAGACCTCCGCGTGGAACAGGTCGGGGTACTGCGTTGCGGAGTGGTTGCCCCAGATCGTCATCTTGCGGATCTCGGTGACCGGCACGCCGAGTTTGGCCGCCAGCTGGGAGATCGCCCGGTTGTGGTCCAGGCGGGTCAGCGCGGAGAAGCGGTCGCGGCCGATGTCGGGGGCGTTGCTCATCGCGATGAGGGCGTTGGTGTTGGCCGGGTTGCCGGTCACCGTGACGCGGATGTCGTCGGCGGCGACCTTGTTGAGGGCCTTGCCCTGCGGGGCGAAGATGCCGCCGTTGGCCTCGAGGAGGTCACCGCGCTCCATACCGGGGCCGCGCGGGCGGGCACCGACGAGGAGTGCGTGGTTGACGCCGTCGAAGACCTTCTCGGCGTCGTCGCCGATCTCGACCTTGGCCAGCGTCGGGAACGCGCAGTCGTCGAGCTCCATGACGACACCCTCGAGCGCCTTGAGCGCCGGGGTGATCTCGAGCAGGCGCAGCTCGACCGGGGTCTCCGGCCCGAACAGCGCACCACTGGCGATGCGGAAGAGGAGGCTGTAGCCGATCTGGCCGGCGGCGCCGGTGACGGCGACCTTGACGGGGGTAGTGCTCACGGTGGGCCCTTCACGTCGGTGGGGTGGGACAGCTCTGGGCACGACGCTAGCAGGGCGTGCACCGCCCGGTTTCCGGTGGTTAGGGTCGAGGCCATGCCCACCCCGGACTTCATCCTGGCCCTTCGCGACAAGGTCGGCACCGACCTCCTGTGGCTCACCGGCGTCACGGCCGTCGTGCGCAACGACCACGGTGAGGTGCTCCTCGGTCGACGTGCCGACAACGGTCAGTGGGCGCTGGTCAGCGGCATCCTCGAGCCCGGTGAGCAGCCGGCCGTCGGTCTGGCCCGGGAGATCGAGGAGGAGACCGGGGTCGTCGCCCGGGTCGAGGCGCTGACCGGGGTGTGGACCCTCCCGGAGCAGGGCTACCCCAACGGTGACCGGGCGCAGTACCTCGACCTCTGCTTCCTCGCGAGGCACGTCGCCGGCGAGGCCCGGGTCAACGACGACGAGTCGCTGGAGGTGGGCTGGTTCGCGCTCGACGCCCTGCCCGAGCCGCTCATGGACCGCGCGCGGGTGCGTCTCGAACGCGCCCTGGCCTTCGACGGCACGACGTGGTTCGACACCGGCAGCGCCACGGCCACCGCCCACGACCAGCACGGGTATGCCGCCGTGCCCGGCTTGGCCGCACCCGTCACCCATGCGGGCGAGCGCGACCTGGCGCCGTTGGCCACCCTCGCGGACGGCGACGGGGAGGTGGTCCTGCGTCGAGCGGTCCGCACCGATGTCCCGGCGATCGTGAGCCTGCTCGCCGACGACGTGATCGGGGCGGGTCGCGAGGACGGCCGTGACCTCGGTGTCTACCTCGACGCGTTCGAGGACGTCGACGCCGATCCACGTCACCTCCTCGTGGTGCTCGAGGCCGACAGCGCCGTCGCCGGGACCATGCAGCTCACGTTCCTGCCCGGCCTCTCGCGCGGGGGTGCACTGCGCTGCCAGGTGGAGGCGGTCCGGGTGTCGCCGACGCTGCGCGGTCGCGGGTTGGGCGAGGCGATGCTGCGCTGGGCGGTCGAGGAGTCACGCCGCCGCGGATGCGCCGTCGTCCAGCTCACGACCGACAAGCGGCGGACGGACGCCCAACGGTTCTACGTCGAGCGGCTCGGGTTCACCATGTCGCACGAGGGCCTCAAGCTCGGCCTGGGCGCCCCACCTGCTCCTGGGGTGCAGGCGTCTGGGGTGCCGACCGCCACGGCGGGGTCGGCGTCATGAGCGGGGTCGGCGACGCGAGTGGGCTCGGCGACGCGGTCGTCAAGCAGGGCTTCTACGTGCGGCCGAGGCACCGCAACGTCCTGGTGCTGTGGCCGGCCATCCTCACGGTCGCCGGGCGCCGGCTGAGCCTCGTCGACCACCGGGACCGGATCCTCCTCGACGCCCCGGCGCACGAGGTGTCGGTGCGGTTCACGCGGTTCGGCCTGATGCACCTGTCCCACGGTGGGCGCCGCCTCCCGCTGCAGCGCCAGGGCGCGAACTGGTCCCCGAACTTCACCACGCGCCAGGTCGAGGAGCTCAAGGCCGCGGGGATGCCTGTGCCCGGCCTCGCCGGAGGCATGGGTGGAGGAGGCGGCGACGGGCTCCTGGACGCCATGACGGCCCTGGGTGCTCTGGGCGACGCCGCCGACGCTGGCGCGGCCCTCGGGTCGGGCGGTCCGCTGCGCCGCACGTGGGCGCCGTACCTCACGGCCCTGGGCTGCTCGGTCCAGCTGGGTGGCTGACGGCCGCATCCTGCACCCCCACCATCGGCAGCAGGAGTAGAACTGTCTCTTGGGCAACCGACGACGGAGGTGGGGCCGATGGCCACCGGGACCAAGGACGACCCGTGGATGTTGAGGACCCCCCCGGGCACTGGTGAGTACACGATGTACCGCGACGACGGCGCCGACCCTCCGCAGCTGGTCTGCCAGGTCGGCTCGACGCGGTTGACCTACGACGCGCGCGTCGTCGAGGACCTGCACGCCTGGCTGCGGGGGCAGGGCGACTGGGTGCCGCTGGGGCCGGCCGACGAGCAGAAGCCGGCCAAGGACGGGACCGTCGAGGCCTGGGCCCGGTCGGAGACCAACCCGCTCGGTGGGTGGTACGGACTGCGCAAGGGCTACCGGGGGCGCGTGGGCATGTACCTGCCGCCCCTGCTGGAGGCGCTCGGCCTCGCCGAGGTCGAGCACCAGCCGCGCAACAACCGGATGCGAGCCCTCTGAGGCGGGCGGCAACCGGCGGGGTGGCGACCAAGGGGACGGGGGGCGACGAGGGGAGGGCGGCCCGTGTCAGGCCGCCCGGCTCTCTGCGGTGAGCACGAGGCGACGGTGCATCCAGGCGTACAGCGCGATGTCGCCGAACCGGGTCACCTCGCCGTAGGCGCGGCCGGCGACGCCGTCCGGGGTGAAGCCGTGGCGCAGCGTCAGCCGTGACCCGTCGGCCTCCGGCGCCACCTCCAGCTCGAGGACCGCGTGTCCGGGCAGTCGGGTGTCTGGTGAGAGCACGAGCCGGCGGCGGGCCTCGAGCGCGGTCACGGTCCAGAAGTCGACGCGGTCACCGAGCCGCAGGGGACGGTCGGGGCGGTCGCGGCGACGCCCCGGTCCACCGATCAGCCGGTCCACGCCGCACCGGGCCTGCCACACCACCTCGGGGGTGAACCACCCGGTGTCGCCGCCGACGGACGTCACGACGTCCCACACCACGGCGGGTGGGGCGTGGACGTGCGAGGTCCGGGTGCCGCCGATGACCGTCTCCATCGACCCACCGTATGTCGCCCGGGTCGCCGTCGCCCGGTGGCTCACCCAGACTTGCCGGGTGAGGACCTCATGACACGACGGTGGCTGTTCGCCGACCAGCTCGGCCCGCACTTCGACGTGGGACGGGACGGGGTGCTCCTCGTGGAGAGCAGGGCGGCCCTGGGCCGGCGGCGCTACCACCGGCAGAAGCTGCACCTGGTCCTGTCAGCCCTGCGGCACCGGGCCGACGAGCTGGGCGACTCCGCGGTGCTGCTGCGCACCGACACCTACGGCGAGGCCTTACGGCAGGTCGGCGAACCCGTGCGGGTGTACGAGCCCACCTCCCGGTCGGCCGCCGACTTCGTGTCCCGCCAGCTCGAGTCCGGCGCGCTCGAGTCGGTCGACCCGACCCCCGGCTTCTCGTTGCCCCGCAAGGACTTCCAGCAGTGGGCCGGTGACCGGCGACGGCTGCGGATGGAGGACTTCTACCGGTTCCAGCGCCAGCGGCTGGGGCTGCTCGTCGAGGGTGACGGCCACCCCGTCGGCGGTCGCTGGTCCTTCGACGAGGACAACCGCGAGCCCCCGC
Organism: Pedococcus sp. KACC 23699; assembly: GCF_045348425.1. GTDB lineage: Bacteria > Actinomycetota > Actinomycetes > Actinomycetales > Dermatophilaceae > Pedococcus. The sequence goes on along the minus strand of NZ_CP157483.1, from coordinate 844,824 downwards.
CCAAGGGGGCGGCGACGCTCGACGTGCCCGCGCCATACCGGCCTCGGGAGGACGACATCGACGCGCAGGTGAGGGAGGACCTCGACCGGTGGGAGCGCGACGAGGGCCTGGAGACCGTCGGTCGCGACGGCCCGCGGTTGTTCGCGGTGACCCGTCGCGAGGCGCTCGCGGCCCTGGAGCGGTTCGTCACGCAGCGCCTCGGCGCGTTCGGCCCGCACGAGGACGCCATGCTCCGCGGCGACTGGGTGATGGCCCACAGCCTCTTGTCGGTGCCGCTCAACCTCGGCCTGCTGGACCCGGTCGAGGTGGCCGAACGTGCCGTGCAGGCCTACCACGACGGGGACGCCCCGCTCGCCTCGGTCGAGGGGTTCGTGCGCCAGGTCGTCGGCTGGCGCGAGTACGTCTGGCACCTCTACTGGCACTTCGGTCCGCAGTACCGCAGCCGCAACGGCCTCGGAGCAAGAGAACCGCTTCCGCAGTGGTTCGCGGACCTCGACGCCGACGCGGTCGAGGCTGCCTGCCTGTCGGACGTCCTTGCGGGAGTGCGTGATCGCGGCTGGGTCCACCACATCCCGCGCCTGATGGTCCTGGGCAACTGGGCTGCCGAACGCGGCTACGACCCCGACGCCCTGACCGAGTGGTTCCAGACGCGCTTCGTCGACGGCTACGACTGGGTCATGCCGGCCAACGTCGTCGGCATGAGCCAGTACGCCGACGGCGGGGCGATGACGACCAAGCCCTACGTCTCCGGGGGCGCCTACATCAACAAGATGTCCGACTACTGCGGCGGCTGCCGCTACCGCCCCACGGTCCGCGTCGGGGACGACGCATGCCCCTTCACGGCCGGCTACTGGGCCTACCTCGACCGGACCGCGGACCGTCTCGAGGGCAACCCCCGTATGGCGCGTCCGCTCCAGCAGCGCCACCGGCTCACCGACCTCGACGCTGCGGTGGAACAGGAACGGGCCAGAGGAGCCGACGCCCCCTGACCCGTTCCGGTGCGGTGCTGCTCAGCGCAGGGCGGCCAGCGCCTCGTTGAAGGTCGCGGACGGACGCATCACGGCAGAGGCCTTGGCCTCGTCGGGGCGGTAGTAGCCACCGATGTCGGCAGGGTGGCCCTGGACGCCCAGCAGCTCGGCGTTGATGGTGTCCTCCTGCTCGGTGAGCGTCTGCGACACCTGGCTGAACGCCTCCGCGAGGGCGGCATCCTGCGTCTGCTGCGCGAGCTCGTTCGCCCAGAACAGCGCGAGGTAGAAGTGGCTGCCGCGGTTGTCGATCTGGCCGACCTTGCGGGCCGGGCCCTTGTTCTCGTTGAGCAGCCGCTCGGTGGCCTTGTCGAGGGCCTCGCCGAGCAGGGCAGCCCGTGCGTTGTCCGTCGTCGTGGCCATGTGGCGCAGGCTCTCGGCCAGCGCGAGGAACTCGCCGAGGCTGTCCCAGCGCAGGTAGTTCTCCTGCAGGAGCTGCTGCACGTGCTTGGGGGCCGAGCCGCCGGCACCGGTCTCGAAGAGGCCGCCGCCGTTCATCAGCGGCACCACCGAGAGCATCTTGGCGCTGGTGCCGAGCTCGAGGATCGGGAACAGGTCGGTGTTGTAGTCGCGCAGGACGTTGCCGGTCACCGAGATCGTGTCCTCGCCCTTACGGATCCGCTCCACCGACAGCCTGGCCGCCTCGACAGGGGACAGGACCTGGAGGTCGAGCCCGTCGGTGTCGTGCTCAGGCAGGTAGGCCTCGACCTTCGCGATCAGGTTGCGGTCGTGGGCGCGCTCGCTGTCGAGCCAGAACACCGCGGGGGTCTTCGAGGCGCGGGCGCGGGTCACGGCCAGCTTGACCCAGTCACGGATCGGGGCGTCCTTGGTCTGGCAGGCGCGCCAGATGTCGCCGGGCTGGACGTCGTGGGACATCAGCACCTCGCCGGCGGTGTTGACGACCTGGACGGTGCCGGCCTCGGCGATCTCGAAGGTCTTGTCGTGGCTTCCGTACTCCTCGGCCTTCTGGGCCATGAGTCCGACGTTGGGCACCGAGCCCATGGTGGTGGGGTCGTAGGCGCCGTGCTCGCGGCAGTCGTCGATGACGGCCTGGTAGACGCCGGCGTAGGAGCTGTCGGGGATGACGGCCAGGGTGTCGGCCTCCTCGCCGTCCGGGCCCCACATGTGCCCGGAGGTGCGGATCATGGCCGGCATCGAGGCGTCGACGATGACGTCGCTCGGGACGTGCAGGTTGGTGATCCCCTTGTCGGAGTTGACCATCGCGAGCTTCGGGCCGTCGGCGATGCCCTGCTCGATCGCGGCGCGGACCTCGTCGCGGGTGCCCTCGGGGAGGGCGTCGAGCCCGTCGAGGATGGAGCCGAGGCCGTTGTTGGCGGACAGGCCGGCAGCGGTGAGCTCCGCGCCATACCGGGAGAACACCTCCGGGAGGAACGCCCGGACGACGTGGCCGAAGATGATCGGGTCGGAGACCTTCATCATCGTCGCCTTGAGGTGCACCGAGAAGAGCACGCCGTCGGCCTTGGCCCGGGCGATCTGCTCGGTGAGGAACGCGTCGAGCGCAGCGGCACGCAGCACGGTGGCGTCGACGACCTCACCCTCGAGGACCTTCAGGCCGTCCTTGAGGACCGTGGTGCCCGCGTCGGTGACGAGCTGGACGGTCAGGGTGTCGGCGGCAGGCAGGACGACGGACTGCTCGTTGGAGCGGAAGTCGTCGGCACCCATCGTGGCCACCTGGGTCCGGGAGTCCGAGCTCCAGGCGCCCATCGAGTGCGGGTGCTTGCGGGCGTAGTTCTTCACGGCGGCGGGGGCGCGACGGTCGGAGTTGCCCTCGCGCAGGACGGGGTTGACGGCGCTGCCCTTGACGCTGTCGTAGCGGGCGCGGGCGTCCTTCTCCGCGTCGGTCCGCGGCTCGTCGGGGTAGGCCGGCAGGTCGTAGCCCTGGGATCGGAGCTCGGTGATGGCCGCCTTGAGCTGCGGGACGGAGGCGGAGATGTTGGGGAGCTTGATGATGTTGGCCTCGGGCGTGGTCGCCAGCTGGCCGAGCTCGGCGAGCGCGTCACCGATGCGCTGGTCCTCGGGCAGGAGGTCGTCGAACGCCGCGATGATGCGCCCCGACAGGGAGATGTCACGGGTCTCGACGTCGACGCCCGCGGTGGACGCGAAGGCCTCGATCACCGGCAGGAAGGAGTAGGTCGCCAGCATGGGCGCCTCGTCGGTGAGGGTGTAGATGATCTTGGCCATGTCGGCGGCTCTCTCCCTGGGCTCGTCGTGCTCGCAGCGTTCGTGCGCAGCGCTGCTCAGGCTATCGAACGGCGCCGACGCCGCGAGCCCCGCACCACGGGGGGAGCGGGCCTCGCGTTCGCCGGGTCAGGCGCACGGCGTGGGACGCGACGGCTCACGTCGCGGCGCGGGTGTCCTCGGGGTCGACCATGCCGGTGATGTCCTCGTCGCGCCGGTCGATGCCCGTGACGAGGTGGTAGGTGGCGCCCGCGATGGCGGCGCCGACGATCGGGGCGACCCAGAACGCCCACAGCTGGCCGGGTGCGCCGTTGCCGTTGAAGAACGCGACGGCGGTCGAGCGGGCCGGGTTCACCGACGTGTTGCTGATCGGGATGGAGACGAGGTGGATCAGGGTCAGGCCCAGACCGATGGCGATCGGGGCGAAGCCGACGGGCGCACGTTCGTCGGTCGACCCCAGGATGATGTAGAGGAAGAACGCGGTGAGGATGGCTTCGGCCACCAGCACCGCCACGAGCGTGTAGCCACCCGGGGAGTGCTCGCCGTAGCCGTTCGCGGCGAGGTGGCCGGTGACCTCGAACCCCTTGACGCCCCGGGCGATGCCCCACAGGGCCAGTCCCGCCACGAGGCCGCCGACCAGCTGGGCGACGACGTATGCGGGGACCTCCTTCCACGGGAAGCGCTTGGCGACGGCGACCCCGATCGTCACCGCGGGGTTGAAGTGCGCCCCGGAGACGTGGCCGACGGCATAGGCCATCGTCATCACGGTGAGCCCGAACGCGAGGGCGACGCCGAGGAATCCGATGCCGAGCTGCACGCTCTGGCCAGAGGGGACGTCCGGGGTGAGGAACTTCGCGGCGAAGACCGCGCTGCCACACCCGCCGAACACGAGCCAGAAGGTGCCGAGGGCCTCGGCACCGAGGCGGGAGGAGAGGACTGGAGTGCGCATGCGGACGCTCCCTGGCTGGGCGGTGGGTCCGTCGAGGAACCCCGGTGGTGTCATGGTGGATCCACCGCGATCGGGAGGGCAAGGGCCGCCCTCGACCGCCGTGCTAGTCCTCTCGTCCGTTCGGACTAGGCACCCCTCAACCGTTCGACCACACGAATCCGGCAATGCAGGACGAGGAGGGAAACGAGCACCACCGGACTTGACCGGATGCTGGTGGAACGCCTGTCGTTCCTTTACCTTTCAGGTGTGCAGAGCGGGCCGCAGGGGCTCGAGATCGTGAAAACCGAGGACTCCGCACTGGACGACCGTCCTCGGCCGCTGGGGGCGGCCGAGGACGGTCGGGGGGACCATCCGGCGATCGTCACGACCGGCCGCTGGCGCGCCTGACGAAGTCGGCGAGGTCGGCGCTCTGCTGCAGTCGAGACGGCTCGTGGACGTACATCATGTGGCCGGCCTCGTAGTAGGCGTGCTCGAGGTTGTCGTGCAGCGGTGCCGGCACCTGCAGGTGGGCGACGACGTCCTGTGCGCCGTAGTACGGCGTCGCGCCATCGTGGTAGCCGTAGGCGATGTGGACCTTGAGGTGCGGGTTGGCCCGCATGGCTCGCGCGAGCTTGTCGGAGACGTCGACCGGCTTGCCCTCGAACTCCTTGTACGACCAGTCGGTGGCGGCCTGCCTCGAGAAGACGGCATACGGGAGCTCGTTGCGGTAGCCCAGCTCGTCGCGCACGTAGTGGTTCCACGCCGACGAGTACGGCCCGAGGATCGCGTCCATCGACGGGTCGGCGTCCCAGGTCTCGGCGTTGCCGGCCGCGAGGGGTCCGGTGAAGCGGCTGTCGAGGCGCCCGACTGCCAGGTTCTGGTCGCGCAGGAGCTCGGTGAAGAACCGCACGTGCTCGATGCGCAGGTCGGCCCGGTCGACGTACTGCTCGGAGAGCCCGGTGAGTGCGGCCAGCCGCGTGACGTGCTCGGCCCGCTCGGCGGCGGTGAGCCGTGACCCCCGGGACAGGGCCCACGGGTAGTCGCGGGCGGCATACTCCTCCGCCTCGGCGAGGACGGTCCTGAGCGACTTGCGGCCATGCTTGCCGTGGAAGTGGGCGGTGGCGGCGTAGGTCGGCAGGTAGTCGACGTGGGCGCGGTCGTTGCTGAACTCGAAGTCCACCGTGGCCAGGTCGAGGACCGAGCTGATGAGCATGAGCCCGTTGAGGTAGAGGCCGTGGCGCGTCTGCAGGTGCTCGGCGAGGGCGGCGGCGCGGACCGTGCCGTAGGACTCACCGGCGATGAACTTCGGTGACAGCCAACGGTTGTGGCGCGTGGTCCACAGCCGGATCAGCTCCCCGACGCTCTCGATGTCGGCCTGGAACCCGTGGTAGTCCTTGGCCTTGCCGCCCTCCACCGCGCGCGAGTAGCCGGTGGAGACCGGGTCGATGAAGACGAGGTCGGAGACCGCGAGCAGCGACTGCGGGTTGTCGAGCAGCGCGTAGGGCGGCGGGGTCAGGGCGCCCGCGTCGCCGCAGTCGACCCGGCGCGGTCCGAGGAGGCCGAGGTGCAGCCACACCGAGCTCGAGCCCGGTCCGCCGTTGAAGGCGAACGTCACCGGCCGCTGCGCCGCACCGGGGGTGTCGACGACGTATGACGTGATGCTCAGCTCGGCCTTGGCGTGGTGGCCCTTGAACACGGAGTCCTCGAAGACCTCCTCGCGCAGCACGACCCGTCCAGTGGTCGCGGTGTAGCGCAGGCGGCGACGTCCGACGGCGAGGGTGTGGTGGGTCTCGACGAGGTCGTCCTTCGGCGGCGCGGGCGCGGTGGTCACCTTCGTCGTGTCCGTGGACGTGGTCACCGTCTCACCCGCCTCGGGAGTCGGTGGGGTGGTGGTCGTGGGCGCGGGCTCGTCGGGCATGTCGTCACCCTAGGGGCGGACGGGCGCACGGGCCGGTGGAAACGCGCGGTCCGGCAGGCCCCAGAATGATCGGATGCGTCTGATCACGGCCAACGTCAACGGCATTCGTGCCGCCGCCCGCCGTGGCGGCCTGTCGTGGTTGGCCGACCAGCGGGCCGATGTGCTGTGCCTGCAGGAGGTCCGGGCCAGTGATGACCAGCTCGCGGCTGCCCTCGAGGAGGGCGGCCACGGTGACTGGCACGTGGCCCACACGGAGGCCGCGGCCAAGGGCAGGGCCGGGGTCGCGGTGATCAGTCGTCACCCGCACCTGCGGGTGTCCGCCTCTGTCGGGCCGCAGGAGTTCGACGGCGCCGGCCGCTGGGTCGAGGTCGACCTCGCCTCACCGGTCGGCACCGTGACGGTCGCGTCGACCTACGTCCACACCGGTGAGGCCGGCACCGACCGCCAGGCCGAGAAGATGCGGTTCCTCGACGCCATCGGCACGCGCCTCTCCGACTGGTCCGCGGCAGGTCGGATGGCCGTCGTGGCCGGCGACCTCAACATCGCCCACCACGAGCACGACCTCAAGAACTGGAAGGGCAACCTTAAGAAGTCGGGGTTCCTCCCGCAGGAGCGGGCCCACCTCGACCGGTGGTTCGCCGAGGGGGAGTGGGCCGATGTCCACCGGTCGCTGCACGGGCCGGGACCCGGTCCCTACACGTGGTGGTCCTGGCGCGGAAAGGCCTTCGACAACGACTCAGGATGGCGGATCGACTACCAGCTCGCGAGCCGCCCGCTCGCCGACCGGGCCGTTCGGGCGGGCGTGGGCCGGGCCGCGACCTACGACCAGCGCTGGTCCGACCACGCCGCGGTGACGGTCTACTACGACCTCACCTGACCTCCGGGATCGGGGGGTGACGAACCCACCGAAAAGCCGCGCCCGGGGAATTGGTCGCCGGTGGCACCTGCCGGAGAGCGACCATTCGTGACGGTTCTGGCACGAATGGCCCTCCAGCCGACCGGAGGGCGACCATTCGTGACGGTTCTGCCACGAATGGTCGCGGGTCCGCTGCGGGTCCGCTCCGGGCGGCGGCCGCGACCGGCCGCCGTTGGGGAGCGGGTCGCGTCCGAGCGGGGGGCAGTCGGACGCGACCCGCCGTCTACAGGTCGCGTCCGGCGGGGCCGGCGGCGGACACGACGAAGCACTCAGGGGAGCGGAACCCCTTGTCGGCGAAGGCCTTCTCGACGGCAGCCTGCACCGTGGCGGCGTCGTCGCGCCGGACGAGAGCGATGGCGGATCCGCCGAACCCGCCACCGGTCATCCGGGCGCCCAGCGCCCCGGCCTCGGTGGCAGAGGTGACGGCGGTGTCGAGCTCCTCGACGGAGATCTCGAAGTCGTCGCGCATCGAGTCGTGCGACGCCAGGAAGAGCGCGCCCAGGCGGTCGAAGTCCTCCCCGCGCAGTGCTTCACGGGCCTCCTCGACCCTGGCGATCTCGGTGACGACGTGCTTGGTCCGCTTGCGCAGCAGGTCGGAGGACAGCTGCCCGAGCGCCGTGTCGAGCCCGTCGGCGTCGACGTCGCGCAGGGTGTTGACCCCGAGCTCGCGAGCCGCCTGCTCGCACGAGTCGCGGCGTTCGGCGTACTGCCCGTCGACGAGCTCGTGCACCGCGCGGGTGTCGACGACGAGCAGGGCCAGGCCGTGCTGGTCGAGGTCGAACGGCACCTGCTCGGTGGAGAAGTCACGGCAGTCGAGCAGCAGGGCGTGGCCCTGCTCAGCGAGCAGGGACGCCGACTGGTCCATGCCCCCTGTGGGGGCCTGGGCGACGGTGTTCTCGGCCTCGACGCAGACGGCGGCCAGGGCCACCCGGCCCGAGGCGGAGTCGAGCAGTCCCAGCCCGAACACGTCGCTCAGTGCCGCTGCCACAGCGCACTCCAGGGCGGCCGAGCTCGACAGCCCGGCACCGAGCGGCACCCGCCCGTCGATCGCGACGTCGAACCCGCCCACCGGGTGACCGGCGCGCTCCAGAGCCCACGGGACGCCGGCGACATAGGCGGCCCAGCCGTCGGGGCTCCCGGCGCCCACGTCCGAGAGGTCGAGCTCGACGACCGCGTCGCCCTGCGCGGAGACGATCCGCAGGTGGCGGTCGTCGCGGCGGCGCAGGGCTGCATACGTGCGGTGGGGGAGGGCGATGGGCAGGCAGAGGCCACCGTTGTAGTCGGTGTGCTCGCCGATGAGGTTGACCCGACCGGGCGCCGACCACACGCCCTGGGGCTCGTCGCCGAAGGTGTCGCGGAACAGGCGGGCGGCGGCGTCGGCAGCCGTCACGGGGCCACCTCGCGCAGTCGGGCCGCGATGCGCTCCGGCGGCACGTCGTTGACCCAGCCGCCGACGCCGGACTCGGACCCGGCGAGGTACTTCAGCTTCTTGGGCGAGCGCAGCACCGACATCACCTGGAGGTGCAGGCGCGAGACGTCGCGCCCCTTCTTGGCCGGTGCCTGGTGCCAGCCGGCGATGTAGGGCAGGCGGATCGGTGACCCGTCCTTGGTCACGTAGTAGCGGTCGAGGCGTCGCAGCAGGTCGAGGTAGACCCGGGCCAGGTCGTCGCGCTCGTCGTCGGTCAGCGACGGGAGGTCCGGCACGTCCCGTCGCGGCGCGAGGTGGACCTCCACCGGCCACCGGGCGGCATACGGCACGTAGGCGACCCAGTGCTCGGACTCGATGACCACGCGCTCCTTGGCCTCGAGCTCGGCCGCGAGGATGTCGGCCCCGAGGAGGCGACCGGTGCGCGCGTGGTGCTCGGTGGCCTGCTCGAGGATGGTCTTGCTGCGCTCGGGGAGGTAGGGGTAGGCGTAGATCTGGCCGTGCGGGTGGTGCAGGGTGACCCCGATCTCCTGCCCGCGGTTCTCGAAGCAGAAGACCTGCTCCACCTCGGGCACCGCGCCGAGCTCGGCGGTGCGGTCGGCCCAGGCGTCGACGACGGTTCGGGCGCGTTCGGGCGTGAGGTCCGCGAAGGTCGACTCGTGGTCGCTGGTGAAGCAGACCACCTCACAGCGGCCGAGCGCCGGCCTGCTCTGGATGAGGTCGCCGTCCTCGTGGTCGTCGTGGGTGTGGGCGGAGACGGGGGCATAGCTCGGGAAGCGGTTCTCGAAGACGACGACGTCGTACTGCGCCTCCGGCACCTCCGACGGCACGCTGCCCGTGCCCGTCGGGCACAGGGGGCACTCGTCCTTGGGCGGAAGGAAGGTGCGGTTGCTGCGGTGCCCGGCGACGGCGACCCAGTCGCCGACCAAAGCGTCGTGACGGATCTCCCCGGAGGCGGCCCGCTCGCCGAGGGGGCGGGTGTCCTCCGCGACGCGCTCGGGGGCGTCGGGCGAGTCGTCGAAGTAGATGATCTCGCGGTCGTCGGCCAGTCGCCGACTCGTGCGCCGGACCGTCATGCGTGGCTCCTGCTCGTCCGGGCCGTGCGCAGGGGGGCAGGGGTGGCGAGGACGACCTCGACACCTGCCTCGCTCACGGCGGTGCGGGCCCGCGGGCCGAGGCCCGCGTCGGTGACGAGGAGGTCGACCGACGACAACGGGATGATGGTGCTGAGACCGACCGTGCCCCACTTGGTGTGGTCGGCGAGGACGCACACCTGGCGGGCGGTCTGCACGAGGGCCTGGTTGGTCTCGGCCTCCACGAGGTTGGGGGTGGTCAGTCCCGCGCGGGCGTCCATGCCGTGGACACCCAGGAACAGCCGGTCGACGTGGAGCATCCGCAGCGCTGCGACGGCGACGGGCCCGACGAGCGCGTCGGACGGCGTGCGCACGCCCCCGGTGAGGACGACGGTCTGGCCGGGGGTGCCGGACTCGTGCAGCAGCTGGGCCACCGGGACCGAGTTGGTGACGACGGTGAGGTCGGGGACCGAGCGCACGGCGCGGGCGAACTCGTACGTCGTCGTGCCCGCGGAGATGCCGATGGCGGCACCGGGCTCGACGAGCTGGGCCGCGGCCTGGGCGATGGCGTTCTTCTGCGACTGCATGAGGGCCGACTTCGCGGTGAAGCCGGGCTCCTCGCTGCTGCGGCTGCCGACGGACAGCGCGCCGCCGTGGACCCGCTCGACCAGGCCCTCGGTGGCCAGGTGCTCGATGTCGCGCCGCACCGTCATGTCGGAGACGCCGAGCTGGTCGACGAGCTCGGACACCCGCACGGCGCCGCTGTCCTCGATGAGGCCGAGGATCGTGGCGCGACGCTGGCTGGCGAGCAAGCTAGACCTCCCTGATGACGGCGACGGCACCCGCCGCCAGAGGGGTCTCGGGCGTGAACGGACGATCTGCGACCAGGTCGTGCCCCGAGACGGGGACGAACTGCTCATGCCCCGTGTCGTTGACGGCAAACAACCAGGAGCCATCCTGCCCACGTCGGCGCACCACCTCGACGCCGGGTGCCACGTCGACGGTGGGGGTGACGCCACCGGCCTCGGTGACCTGGTCGAGGAGCTCGCCGAGCGGTCCGTCGTCGAGCAACGTGCTGAGGTACCACGCGGCGCCGGCGCCGGTGCTGCGCCGGGTGACCGCGGGGCGCCCCGTGAGGGGGCCCGCGGCATACCGGTCGAGGACCTCGGCGTCGACCGCGGTGACGTCCTCGCTCCACAGCGAGCCGGTGCCACCACCCTCGAGCCTGCTCGGCTCGGTGGCGAGCAGCGGGAAGAACTCCTCCACCCGGACGCCGAGCAGGTCGCGGAAGGCGCCCGGGTAGCCGCCGAGTCGCACGTGGTCGTCGGTGTCGCTGATCCCCGAGAAGAACGTCACCAGCACCTGCGCGCCGGCCTCGGCGGCAGCCGCGATGGCGGCGGCGTGCTCGTCGCTCACGAGGTAGAGCGTCGGGACGACGACCACCTTGTATGCCGTGAGGTCGGCGCTCGGGTGCACGACGTCCGTCGTGATGCCCCGGTCGCGAAGCACGCGGTGCACGGCGTGGGCGGTCGTGGGGTACTTCAGGTCGCTGGACGGCATCGCCGGCCCGTGCGCGGCCCACTGGGCCTGGTAGTCCCACAGGATCGCGACGTCGGCCTCGACGCGTGAGCCGAGGACCTCGCCCAGGCGCTCGGCGATGCGGCCGAGCTCGACGACCTCACGGAACCGCGCGCTGTCGCGACCGGCGTGGGGGACCAGGGCGGAGTGGAACTTCTCCGAGCCCGAGAGCGACTGGCGCCACTGGAAGAAGCCCAGGGTGTCCGCGCCGCGCGCCACGTGGGCGAGGCTGTCGCGCAGCGTGCCGCCGGGCACCTTGGCGGGGTTGACCGGCTGCCAGTTCACGGCGCTGGTCGAGTGCTCCATGAGCAACCACGGTCGGCCACCGGCGAGCCCACGGGTGATGTCACCGCTGAAGGCCAGCTCGGCCTGCGGGTGGTCCAGGGCGGCGACGACGTAGTGGTCGGTGCTGATGACGTCCTGCTCCGCGGCCCACTGGTGGTAGTCGAGGTGGTCGAAGTGAGCCAGCGTCATGAAGTTGGTGGTCACGGGGACGCCGGGCGACAGGTCCTGCAGGATCGTCTTCTCGCTGCGGTGGAAGTCCAGCAGCGTGTCGGACTGGAACCGCTTGTAGTCCAGCACGTGGGTGGGGTTGGCGAACGTCGTGGTGAGGCGGGGGGGAAGGATCTGCTCCCAGTCCGTGTAGCGCTGGCTCCAGAAGGCGGTGCCCCACGCGTCGTTGAGGCGCTCGAGGGTCTCGTGTCGGCGGCGCAGCCAGACGCGGAAGCCGGCGGCGCAGGTGTCGCAGTAGCAGGGGATGTTGTGGCAGGCGTACTCGTTCGAGACGTGCCACATCGCCAGCGCCGGGTGGTCGTGGTAGCGCTGGGCCAGCTGCGTGGTGAGCGCAAGGGCGTGGTCGCGGTAGACCGGCGAGCTGGGGCACCAGGCCTGGCGGCTGCCCGGCCACAGCGTGTGGCCCTCGTGGTCGACGGGGAGGATCTCCGGGTGCGCGGCCGACAGCCACGGGGGAGGGGTGGCCGTCGCGGTCGCGAGGTCGACCGCGATGTCGTTGGCGTGGAGCATCTCCATGATGTCGTCGAGCCAGGCGAAGTCGTACTCGCCCTTGGCGGGCTCGAGCCACGACCAGGAGAAGACCCCGAGGGTGACGAAGGAGACCCCTGCCTCGCGCATGAGCTCCATGTCCTCGGACCAGACCTCCCGCGGCCACTGCTCAGGGTTGTAGTCGCCACCCAGGGCGATCCGACGGTTCGGCCATGAACGCATGACGGACAGTGTTGACCTGTGCAGTTGTGGATGTCAACAAAAACCAACAACCGAATGCACTGCCCCTGGAGGCGCCCAGTTCCTTCCAGCGGGACGGCGCCGGGAGCTGGCATGGGCTGGTGTGCGATCGCAGCATCGGCGCCTGAAGCATGGCGTGGTTGAGCCGAATTCGCCTTCGAAGCAGTGCCGTGGGGTCAGGCCTCGCCTCGCCGGTGACAAGTGGAGCGCGCGACCATTTCGTGATGGGCAGGCTATTGACACGGCTCGATCTCGGGCCCATCCTCATTTCTTGTTGATGGTTTTTGATCGAATCTGTCGGATGACGGTTCGCCCATCTCGCCGGTGCAACCCGTGTCAAAGGAGACCCGAATGACCCGCCCGACCTCTGAGGCCGACTACCTCGCCAGCCTCGTTCCTGCCTCTGTCCGCGGTGTCAGCCGTCGGACGCTCCTGCGCGGCGCACTCGGCGCCGGCACCCTCCTCGCAGCCCCGTCGCTGCTCGCGGCGTGCGGCGGTGGTGGCAGCTCGTCGTCCGGCGGCTCTGCGACCGGCACCGTGACCGTCGGCTCCAACCAGTCCGACGCCGTGCCGAAGGCCGCCATCCAGGCGGTCATGGACGCCTTCCAGAAGGCCAACTCCGGCCTGACGACCAAGATCAACACCATCGACCACAACTCCTTCCAGGAGAACATCAACAACTACCTCCAGGGCTCGCCCGACGACGTGTGGATGTGGTTCTCCGGCTACCGGATGCGGTTCTTCGCCTCCAAGGGGCTGGCCGGTGACGTCACCGACGTCTGGAAGAACCTCGCGGGCATGTCGGACGCGCTCAAGAAGGCTTCCACCGGTGACGACGGCAAGCAGTACTTCGTGCCGTCGACCTACTACCCGTGGGCGATGTTCTACCGCAAGAGCGTCTTCGCGAAGTACGGCTACACCGAGCCCAAGACCCTCGACGAGTTCAAGACCCTCGGGACGCAGATGAAGAAGGACGGGCTCGTCCCGATCGCCTTCGGCGACAAGGATGGCTGGCCCGCGATGGGCACCTTCGACCAGCTCAACCTGCGCGTCAACGGTTATGACTTCCACGTCAGCCTGATGGCCGGCAAGGAGGCCTGGAACAGCCCGAAGGTCAAGGCCGTCTTCGACACCTGGGCGGGCCTGCTCGACTACCACCAGCCCGACTCCCTCGGTCGGACCTGGCAGGAGGCGGCCCAGGCGCTCCAGCAGAAGAAGGCCGGCACCTACCTGCTCGGCTCGTTCGTCGCCCAGCAGTTCACCAAGGGTGCCGAGCAGGACGACCTCACGTTCTTCAACTTCCCCGAGGTCGACTCCAACATCGGTGCGGACGCCATCGAGGCCCCGATCGACGGCTACATGATGGCCAACCGCCCGAAGAACGAGGCCGGCGCAAAGAAGCTGCTCGCCTACGTCGGCTCCGCGGACGCCCAGAACATCGTCGTCAAGGCCGACCCCAGCGTCATCGCGACGAACGACAAGGCCGACCAGGCGTCATACACGGCGCTGCAGAAGAAGTCGGTCGAGTTCGTGGGCCAGGCCAAGTCCATCGCGCAGTTCATGGACCGCGACACCCGCCCGGACTTCGCGTCCACGGTGATGATCCCCGCCATCCAGTCCTTCCTGAAGAACCCCAAGGACATCGACGGGCTCGTCAACGGCATCGAGAAGCAGAAGCAGAGCATCTTCGCGAGCTGAGCTCGCTGAGAACGCCGACGCCCGCAACGACGCCGACGCCCGTCAACGACGACGACCGCCAACCGAGGAGCACCCGTGGCACGCAAGTACAAGGGGATCGACCACCTCACCCCCGTCGACCGGGTGGTGGTCGGCCTGATGATCGGGGTACCGACGGCGCTGGTGCTGTGGCTGGTCTGGGTGCCGGCGGTCGGGTCGGTCCTGCTCTCCTTCACCAACTGGGACGGGATCGGCCCGATCTCCGCGGCCAAGAACATCGGGCTGAAGAACTACCACGACGTCCTGACGATCTACCCGCCGTTCATCCCGGCGTTGCAGCACAACCTGATCTGGCTCGCGGTGATGTTCCTCGTCGCGACCCCGATCGGGATGTTCCTGGCGGTCCTGCTCGACCGGGAGGTGCGTGGCTCACGGGTGTACCAGACCGCCATCTACCTCCCGGTCGTGCTGTCCCTGGCACTCGTCGGCTTCATCTGGCAGCTCATCTACAGCCGTGACCAGGGGTTGATCAACCAGCTCACCGGGAGCTCCATCGACTGGTACGGCGACCAGCGCTACAACCTGTGGGCGGCCCTCGTCGCCTCCAGCTGGCGCCATGTCGGCTACATCATGCTGCTCTACCTGGCCGGCCTCAAGGGCGTCGACCCGACGCTGCGCGAGGCCGCCAAGGTCGACGGCGCCACCGAGCGCCAGACCTTCTTCAAGGTGGTCTTCCCGGTGATGTTCCCGATCAACATCATCGTCCTGGTGGTCACCGTGATCGAGTCGTTGCGTGCCTTCGACCTCGTCTGGGTGATCAACAAGGGCCGCAACGGGCTCGAGCTCATCTCGACCCTGGTCACGAGCAACATCGTCGGTGAGGCGAGCCGGATCGGCTTCGGTTCGGCGCTGGCGACGTTCATGCTCGTCATCTCCTCGATCTTCATCGTCCTCTACCTACGGATCGTCATGAGGGAGCAGCGATGACTGCCGGAAGCGACCTGCCCGTGGCCTCGGTCCCCACGTCCCAGAAGAACCCCGCCACCACCAGTGCGCGCTCGCAGGGCGTCGGGAAGAAGAAGGGCAACCGCGGCATCCAGGTGTTCCTGGCCGTGGTCGGCCTGATCTGGATCTTCCCGGTCGCCTACGCCCTGCTCAACAGCTTCCGGGACTACGCGTACACCGCGAAGAACGGGTACCTCTCCTTCGGCGGCTTCACCTTCGCCAACTACAAGAACGCCTGGCAGCAGGCCGACTTCTCCCACACGATGCTCAACTCCGCCATCATCACCATCCCGGCGGTGCTGCTCACGCTGTTCCTGTCGTGCTGTGTGGCGTTCGTCGTGTCGCGGTTCTCGTTCAAGTTCAACCTGGCGCTGCTCGGCATGTTCACGGCGGCCAACCTGCTGCCGCCGCAGGCCCTCCTCATCCCGGTCTACCGGATGTTCCGCGCCATCGAGGTGCCGTTCTGGCTCAGCGACTCGGGCACCCTGCTCAACTCCTACTGGGGCCTGATCCTGGTCAACGTCGCCTTCCAGACCGGCTTCTGCGCTTTCGTGCTCTCCAACTACATGAAGACGCTGCCGCGCGAGCTCTACGAGTCTGCCGTGATCGACGGGGCCGGGGTGCTGCGCCAGTTCTTCACGATCACGCTTCCCCTGTGCCGCCCACCGCTGGCCGCCCTGGCCACGCTCGAGGTCACCTGGATCTACAACGAGTTCTTCTGGGCGACGGTGCTGCTCCAGTCCGGTGACAAGTTCCCCGTGACGAGCTCGATCAACAACCTGCGCGGGCAGTTCTTCACCGACAACAACCTCGTCGCCGCCGGGTCCGTCGTCATCGCCCTGCCCACCCTCATCGTCTTCTTCGTGCTGCAGAAGCAGTTCGTCGCGGGCCTCACCCTGGGAGCCACCAAGGGATGACCGTCCCCACCACCACCCTCCGGTCCGCAGGCACCTGCCTGGTCGTCGAGCTCCCCGAGGGCGAGCTGCCCCGCGTCCTGCACTGGGGGGTGGACCTCCCGGAGGCCGCGGTCGCCGAGCTCGCCGCTGTCGTCACCGGTCCCGTGCCGCACAACGCCCTCGACGAGCCCTGGCCCCTCACCGTGCTCCCCACCGCCGGCGACGGCTGGCTCGGCACCCCCGCGTATGCGGCCCACCGCGCCGGTGGCGCCGCCGCCCCTCGCTGGGGCGTCTCCACCGAACGAGACGGCGAGCGTTCGCTCGTCGTCACGGCACGTGACGGGGCGACCGAGGTCCGCGGGGTGTGGGCGCTCGACGACCACGGCGTGCTGCGCGTGCGCAACTCAGTGACGAACGTGGCCGACGCATCCGATGGCGCGGTTCCGACCGACGACGTCGTCGCGACCACCGTGGATCTCGGGGCGCTGCGTGCCGTGCTGCCGCTGCCGACGCGCGCCACCGAGGTGCTCGACCTCACCGGGCGCTGGTGCCGTGAACGCGCTCCCCAGCGCTCCGTGCTGCAGGACGGCACCCACCTGCGCGCCTCGCGCCGTGGCCGCACCGGGCACGACGCAACGCTGCTGCTCACGGTCGGGACTTCCGGTTTCGGTTTCCGCACCGGCGAGGTCTGGTCGGTCCACGTGGCGTGGAGCGGCAACCACGAGCACCTCGTCGAGAAGCTGCCCGAAGGGGCCGGCATCCACTCCGCCGTCCTCGGCGGCGGCGAGCTCCTCGAGCCCGGCGAGGTGCGCCTCGCCCCGGGGGAGACCTATACCGCTCCCGACGTGGTGTTCGTGCACTCCGCGGACGGCCTCGACGGGCTGTCCCGACGCCTGCACCGCAGCCAGCGCGCGACCGCTGCCCACAGCAACGACCCGCGACCCCTCGTGCTCAACACCTGGGAGGCGGTGTACTTCGACCACGACCTCGACCGGCTCAAGGGCCTGGCCGACACCGCGGCCTCGATCGGTGTCGAGCGCTTCGTCCTCGACGACGGCTGGTTCGGAAGCCGCCGTGACGACCACAGCGGCCTCGGTGACTGGGTCGTCTCGACGGACATGTGGCCCGACGGGCTCCAGCCGATCGTCGAGCACGTCAAGGGCCTGGGCATGGAGTTCGGGCTGTGGTTCGAACCGGAGATGGTCAACGCGGACTCCGACCTCGTCCGGGCCCACCCCGACTGGGTGCTCGGACCGCGGGCCGGCCTGCCGCGGCCCTCGCGGCACCAACACGTCCTCGACCTCGCGAACCCCGACGCCGCCGCCCACGTCGAGGGCCAGATCAGCGCCCTCGTCCGTGAGCTCGGCATCGACTTCATCAAGTGGGACCACAACCGCGACCTCCATGAGGTCGTGCGATCCGACGCGACCGGGACCGACCGGCCCGCCGTGCACCTGCAGACGCAGGCCATCTACGCACTGTTCGACCGGCTGCGGGCAGCGCACCCCGACCTCGAGATCGAGTCCTGCTCCAGCGGTGGTGGCCGGGTCGACCTCGGTGTCCTCGCGCGCACCGACCGGATCTGGACCAGCGACTGCAACGACGCCCTCGAGCGCGCCGCGATCCAGCGCTGGACCTCGTTGCTCGTCCCCGCCGAGCTCATGGGCACGCACATCGGCCCGGCCACGGCGCACACGACGCACCGCACGCTCGACCTGTCCTTCCGGATGCTGTTGGCGCTGCAGGGCCATGCCGGCCTGGAGTGGGACATCGCGGCCTGCACCCCCGAGGAGCTCGAGACCCTGCGCGGGTGGTCGGCGCTCTACCGAGAGCTGCGTCCGCTGCTGCACACCGGCGACCTCGTGCGGGCCGACCTCCCCGACGAGCAGGGGCTCCTCGTGACCGGCACGGTCTCCGCGGACCGTGGGCACGCGGCATACACGGTCCTGCGGACGGTCACCGGACCGGCCGTCGCGCCGGGTCTGCTGGCGCTCCCCGGCCTCGACCCGGAGCGGACCTACTCGGTGCGCGTGCGTGCCGAGGCAGGCCTGCCGGCCGTCACCCAGGTGCGCGGCCCGCAGTGGTGGGAGCAGGCTCTCGGCGACGGGATCGATGTCAGCGGGGCGGTCCTCACCCGGGTCGGGCTGGCCCTGCCGGTGCTCGCCCCCGCCCAGGGCTTCCTGCTCCACCTCACCTGACACAATGGCGGGCATGTCTGCGCCCTCCGCCCCCGCTGGGCTGCCCCGGATCCTGTCCGGGATGCAGCCGACCAGCGACTCCCTGCACCTCGGCAACTACCTCGGGGCGCTGGTCAACTGGGTGAAGCTGCAGGACGACTTCGACGCCTTCTACTTCGTCGCCGACCTGCACGCGCTGACCGTGCCGACCGACCCGGCGGTCCTGCGCCACCGCACGCGCGTGACCGCAGCGCAGTTCCTCGCCGGTGGGGTCGACCCGAAGCGCTCGGCGGTCTTCTGCCAGAGCCACGTCACCGAGCACGCCGAGCTCGGCTGGGTGATGAACTGCCTCACCGCCGACGGCGAGGCCCGACGGATGACGCAGTTCAAGGACAAGACGGCCAAGGGGCAGAACGCCAACGTCGGCCTGCTGACCTACCCCATGCTCATGGCGGCCGACATCCTCATGTACGACGCGGCCTACGTGCCCGTCGGTGAGGACCAGCGCCAGCACCTCGAGATCACCCGTGACCTGGCGGAGCGGTTCAACCACCGCTTCGGTGAGGCCCTCGTCGTGCCCGAGCCCTACATCGTCAAGGGCGCGGCGAAGATCATGGACCTGCAGGACCCGACGTCGAAGATGAGCAAGACCGGGTCGTCGCCCAAGGGGCTCATCGACCTGATGGAGGACCCCGCCAAGATCGCCAAGAACATCCGCTCGGCCGTCACGGACACCGACGCCGAGGTGCGCTTCGACCCCGAGACGAAGGCCGGCGTGTCCAACCTGCTGGTCATCCACTCGGTGCTCTCGGGTCAGTCGGTCGAGGACGTCGCGGCATCGTTCGCGGGCCGTGGGTACGGCGACCTCAAGAAGGAGGTCGCGCAGGTCGTGGTCGAGGCGCTCACGCCGTTCCAGCAGCGGATGGGCGAGCTGCTCGACGACCCGGCCGAGCTCGACCGCATCCTCGCCGACGGCGCCGAGCGCGCGCGCGAGGTCGCCCGGACCACGATGGCCCGGGTGCGTGACCGCGTGGGTCTGCTCCCCAGCGTTCGATAGGGTCACTCGGTGCCCACCATTGGCGTGTCCATCGCGATCCCCTCGCCGTACGCGCAGCTGCTCCAGGCCAAGCGGGCCTCCTTCGGTGACCCGCTCGCCGACTCCATCCCCACCCACGTCACGCTGCTGCCGCCCACCGACGTGGGCGACGTGGAGCTGGCCGACACGGTCGCGCACCTCGAGGAGGTCGCGGCCGAGGGGCACCCCTTCTCGATGGTCCTGCGCGGCACCGGCACCTTCCGCCCGATCTCGCCCGTCGTCTTCGTGCAGGTCTCCGGTGGCATCAGCGACTGCGAGCTGCTGGAGAAGAGCATCCGGCGCGGGCCGCTGGAGCGGGTCCTGGACTTCCACTACCACCCGCACGTGACCGTGGCCCACCACGTGCCGGAGGAGGCGCTCGACCGCGCCTTCGCCGAGCTTGCCGACTTCGAGTGCACGTTCGCCGTCGAGGAGTTCCACCTCTACGAGCACGGCACCGATGGCGTATGGCGCCCGGTCCGCTCCTTCGCGCTGGGCGGCTGACCGGGTGCAGACGATCCAGCACTGGTGGTCCCGCCTGCAGGCCACCACCCCGTGGAAGGCGTGGAAGCGCTACGGCGACGCGCGGGGCAACGTCCTCGCCGGCGGTGTCGGCTACTTCGCCTTCTTCTCGATCTTTCCCGCCATCGCGCTGGCCTTCACCATCGGCGGCATCGTGCTGCGCGACCGGCCCGAGCTGCTCGTGGAGGTGCGGCACTACGTCGACCAGACGCTGCCGGGGTTCGTCAAGAACGACAAGACCGGCCAGGGCATCATCCCGGTCGCCATCCCCCAGAAGAACGTCCTCACCCTGACCGGCATCATCGGTGTCGCCGGCCTCGTGCTCGCCGGGCTCGGGTGGCTCTCGGGGATGCGCGACGGGATCCGTGCGATCTTCGGCGTCCCGGGGGAGCCGGGCAACCCCGTCCTGTTGAAGCTGCGCGACCTCGGCGTCATGCTGCTCCTCGGGCTCGGGGTGCTCGTCTCGGCCGTCGTCACCATCGTGGCCGGCGGCGTCGCCACGACCGTGTCCGAGGCCATCGGGCTGGGGTCGCAGAGCTGGATCGTCGGCGTGGTCGGCTTCGCCATGGGCGTGGTGCTCGACACCGCGCTGGTCGCCGTCATGCTGCGGGTGCTCAGCGGCGTCGCCATGCCCTGGCGGGCGCTGCGCAACGGTTCGGTGTTCGGTGGGGTCGCGCTGACCATCCTCAAGGTCGCGGGCTCGCGCCTGATCGCTGGGACGACCGGCAACCCGCTCTTCGCCTCCTTCGCCCTCGTCGTCGGGCTGCTGGTCTGGCTCAACCTCATCTCGCGCGTCATGCTCGTGGCCGCCGCCTGGGCCGCCAACGACGTCGACGCCCGCGCCGACGACCTCACCGAGGCCCAGCGGCACAAGCTGTCGGAGGGCCCGGCCCCCGAGCCGCTGGACAGCATCCGGGAGCGCACCGACGCGGGCCTGCCGACGTTCGGCCAGCGGGCGGCGGACCGGACATCGGTCGCCGCCGGAGCCGTGCTCGGCGCGGTCGGTGTGGTGGCAGTCGGCTCCCTGGGCCGCGGCATACGCAGCCTCACCCGCCGCCGCTGACCGTCCGACGGCCGGCCCAGGCCGCTCACCCGCACTTCTTCGGAAGATCCGACGTGCCCTGGGCCCTCAGACCCTCCGAAGACCCGCAGGCGCCGGGTGGCGTCGACGGAGCAGGCGTTCCCACAGCGCACGCTGGAGGAGCAGGGTCAGCACGCCGGCCACCGTCATGCCGAGAAGGTTGATGCCCAGCTGGGCTGCCGCCCCGCCGAGCTGGCTCCAGGCGCCCGTGGCGAGGGCGACGGAGAAGTCACCGGCCGCGGGCACTGTCGTCACGGAGATGAAGACGCCGACCAAGGCGTTGCTGCGCCCGGCCGTCGTGGACAGCACACCGGCGGCACCGGCCAGCACCGCCACCACCAGCGACCAGTGGTCCGGACGATAGATGAACCCCGTCATCGGGCGCGGCGCAGCCACCGTCGCCGCGTCCAACCAGCCAACGGCCACGGCGAGCAGCGCCAGCAGGGTGGTCACGCCGATGGCCAGGGCGAACCCGCGCACCAGCAGTCCCAGCGCCCGCACGGACAACCTGGGCCGTCCGAGCGCCAGCCCCACGGACAACGCCGCGACCGCGCTGAACTCCGGGCCCACCACCATGGCGCCGACGACGAGGATCGCCGAGTCCGTCACGACGGCGACAGAGGCGATCAGCGTCGCCAGGCAGAGGAACACGTAGTACGACCACGAGCCGTGGGACTGGCCCTCGGCGCCGTCGCGGACGGCGTCCCAGACCACGGCGTCGTCGGGGGCGCCGGGTGCACGCCGCTCCGCCTCGACGGCGTTGCGGGACGGTGATGCCTCGATGGTGAAGATGGTGATGCCACCCCGGTCGTGCAGCCCGAGGGTGCGCAGCCGGCTGAGCAGCCCGTCCGCCGCCTCCCGGGCGATGTCCGCCTCCACGAGGTCACCGACCGGCTTGAGGCTGCCGCCACGCGTCACCGCGAGGTTGCAGACGGCGTGGTCCGGTTCGAGGACGGCCAGGACCTCGGCCGAGAGGTCGTCGGGGACGGCGAGGCGCAGGTGCAGCACGGGCCGACCCTAGTGGTGGGCGCGGTGGCGCCGACGGGCGCTGGCCGCCCGCGAGGCGAGCCACAGCAGCAGTCCCGCGATGACGGCCAGGGTGCCCACCCCGACCCACGGTGCCGAGGCGTGCTGGCCGATACCGCCGGGAAGCGCAGCCGCGGCCGCCGTCGCGCGGGTTGCCTGGTCCTGGGGCATGACCCGGGCGTTCGCCGCCGGAGCGTCTGCCGGGGGCGAAGTCGTGGGCTTCGGCGGCGTGGTCACGGTGCCGGGCTCCACGAGGGTGCCGACGGGGCGGGCCAGGTGTCCGTAGCGGAAGGCCCAGTCGTACATCGCGGCCTGGGGCCGCCAGGACCCGTCCAGGCCGTACATCTCGGTGAGCAGGTAGGTCTTGCCCCCGCGGGTGACCGCCGAGATGAAGGTGCGGTGCGCGGCCACGGTGTAGCCGTTCTTGACGCCGATGGTGCCGTCGTAGTTGTAGAGCAGCTTGTTGTGGTTGTTGATCACGTACGAGGCGCGCTTCTTCGTCTTCGGGTTCACACGCCCCGGGAAAGGGGCCTGCTTCGTCGTGACGTAGCGGCGGAAGTCCGGCAGCTTCAGGGCTGCCCGGCCGATCAGGGCCAGGTCGTAGGCGCTCGAGGTCTGTCCGGGTGCGTCCAGACCGGACGGGTCCTTCGCGACGGTGTCGTGCGCTCCGAGCTCGCGGGCCCGGGCGTTCATCGCGGCGAGCGTCGCACCACGGCCGCCCGCGGACTCCGCGAGGGCGTAGGCCGCGTCGTTGCCGGAGGACATGAGCAACGCCTCGAACAGTTGTCGCCCCGTGTAGTCGAGTCCGGGCACCAGCCCGACGCGGGTGCCGTCCGCATTCGCGTCTGCAGCGGTGGCCTTGATCTTCCGGTCGGGCTCGACCGACGGGATCAGGGTTAGGGCGGTGAGCGTCTTGAGGGTGCTCGCGGGAAGCAGCCTGGCGTGGGGGGCCTTGGCAGCGATGACCTCGCCGGTGTCCAGGTCGGCCAGCAGCCACGCCACGTTGTTGAGCTTCGGTGGAGCGGGCACCCCCGCGGGGAGGTCGGTCACGGTGCCGATGGTCGCCAGCCTGGGACCGCCGATCGACAGCTCCGGGGGCACCGTCGCCTTCGGGACCGGCAGCCTGGGCGTGGCCGGCGGCTTGGGCTTGGCTGCGGCGACCGACGTGACGGTGGTCGCCGAGGCGGGGCTCGCAGCGCAGACCGTGGGGCCGAGCACGACGGCGCCGCCGACCGCCAGCACGAGGCCGGCGGCGGAGAGGTGTCGAGGGTGACGCACGCGCGACAGTGTGCCCGAGAGGGGGCCGGTTCGTCAGAACCTGCTGGTCAGGAGGGCGCGCTTGACCTCCTGGATGGCCTGGGTGACCTGGATGCCGCGGGGGCAGGCGTCGGTGCAGTTGAAGGTCGTGCGGCAGCGCCACACGCCTTCCTTGTCGTTGAGGATCTCCAACCGCTGGCTGCCACCCTCGTCACGGCTGTCGAAGATGAAGCGGTGCGCGTTGACGATGGCGGCAGGACCGAAGTACTGCCCGTCGTTCCAGAACACCGGGCAGCTGGTCGTGCACGCGGCGCACAGGATGCACTTGGTCGTGTCGTCGAAGCGGTCGCGGTCCTTCTGGCTCTGGATCCGCTCGCGGGTGGGCTCGTTGCCCGTCGTCACGAGGAACGGCATGACCTCGCGGTAGGCGTCGAAGAACGGCTCCATGTCGACGATGAGGTCCTTCTCGAGGGGAAGGCCCTTGATCGCCTCGACGGTGATCGGCTTGTCCGGGTTGACGTCCTTGATGAGCGTCTTGCAGGCGAGCCGGTTCTTGCCGTTGATCCGCATGGCGTCGGACCCGCAGACCCCGTGGGCGCAGGAGCGACGGAAGCTCAGCGAACCGTCCTGCTCCCACTTGATCTGGTGCAGGGCGTCCAGGACCCGGTCGGTCGCGTGGGCGGTGACCTGGTAGTCCTCGAAGTGCGGCTCGCTGTCGGCCTCGGGGTTGTAGCGCGCGACCCGGATGGTCACGGTGAAGGTCGGGACGGCCCCGGCCTTCTTCTCGTCCGTCGTCTGCTTCTCGGCGGTGGCGGTCATCAGTACTTGCGCTCCATCGGCTGGTAGCGGGTCACGGTCACGGGCTTGTAGTCCAGGCGCACCTCGTCGGCGAACAGCGGGCTCTCGGCGCCGAAGCCGTCACCGGCCAGCGGTGCACGGTAGGCCATGGTGTGCCGCATGAAGTTGACGTCGTCGCGGGTCTCGTAGTCCTCACGGAAGTGGCCGCCGCGCGACTCCTTGCGCGCCAGGGCGCCCAGCGTGATGACCTCGGCGAGCTCGATGAGGAACCCGAGCTCGACGGCCTCGAGCAGGTCGGTGTTGTAGCGCTTGCCCTTGTCCTGCACCACGACGTTGGCGTAGCGCGCCTTGAGCTCGTCGATGACGCCGAGGGCCTCCTTCATCGAGCCCTCGGTGCGGAACACCTGGACGTTGCGGTCCATCGTCTCCTGCAGCTCCTTGCGCAGGTCGGCCACCCGCTCGCCGCTCGCGCGGCCGCGGATGCCCTCGACCATGCCGTCGACGAGGGAGGAGGGGTTCTGCGGCAGGTCGACCCAGGCGGCGTTCGCGGCATACTCCGCGGCGGCGATGCCGGCGCGGCGGCCGAAGACGTTGATGTCCAGCAGGCTGTTGGTGCCCAGGCGGTTGGAGCCGTGAACCGACACGCACGCGACCTCGCCGGCGGCGTAGAGGCCGGGGACGACGTCGGTGTTGTTGCGCAGCACCTCGGTCTCGACGTTGGTCGGCACCCCGCCCATCGCGTAGTGCGCGGTGGGGTAGACCGGCACGGGCTCGGTGTAGGGCTCGACGCCGAGGTAGGTGCGCGCGAACTCGGTGATGTCGGGCAGCTTGGCGTCGATGTGGGCCGGCTCGAGGTGGGTCAGGTCGAGCAGGACGTAGTCCTTGTTGGGACCGGCGCCGCGACCCTCGCGCACCTCGTTGGCCATCGAGCGGGCGACGATGTCGCGCGGCGCGAGGTCCTTGATGGTGGGGGCGTAGCGCTCCATGAAGCGCTCGCCGTCTGCGTTGCGCAGGATGCCGCCCTCACCGCGGGCCGCCTCCGAGAGCAGGATGCCGAGACCGGCCAGGCCTGTCGGGTGGAACTGGAAGAACTCCATGTCCTCCAACGGGATGCCGCGGCGGAAGGCCACGCCCATGCCGTCACCGGTGAGGGTGTGGGCGTTGGAGGTGGTCTTGAAGACCTTGCCGGTGCCGCCGGTGGCGAACACGATCGACTTGGCCTGGAAGACGTGGATCTCGCCGGTGGACAGCTCATAGGCCACCACGCCGGCCGCCCGCTCGACGCCGTCGGCGCCGGTGTTCATGAGCAGGTCGAGGACGTAGAACTCGTTGAAGAACTCCACGCCCTGCTTGACGCAGTTCTGGTAGAGCGTCTGCAGGATCATGTGGCCGGTGCGGTCGGCGGCGAAGCAGGAGCGGCGGACCGCGGCCTCACCGTGGTTGCGGGTGTGGCCACCGAACCGGCGCTGGTCGATCTTGCCCTCGGGCGTGCGGTTGAACGGCAGGCCCATCTTCTCGAGGTCGATGACCGCGTCGATGGCCTCGCGGCACATGATCTCCGCAGCGTCCTGGTCGACGAGGTAGTCGCCGCCCTTGACGGTGTCGAAGGTGTGCCACTCCCAGTTGTCCTCCTCGACGTTGGCGAGGGCGGCGCACATGCCGCCCTGGGCCGCGCCGGTGTGGGAGCGGGTGGGGTAGAGCTTGGTCAGGACCGCGGTGCGGGTGCGCGTCGAGGACTCGAGGGCCGCGCGCATGCCGGCGCCGCCGGCACCGACGATGACGACGTCGTACTTGTGCGTCTGCATCAGGATTCGTTCCTTCGGTGTTGCAGGGTCCGGTGTTCCGGGGTCGTCGTCGGGTGGGTCATCGTCCGGTGCACACGGAGAGCGTGGAGGACGGGTCGATGCACGGGTCGAACGTGAAGATGACCAGCGTGCCGAGGACCAGGACGAGGATCGCGCTCGCGACGAGCAGGCCCTTGAGGATCCAGCGGGTGCGGTCGCTCTCGGTGTAGTCGTTGATGATCGTGCGGACGCCGTTGAAGCCGTGCAGCTCGGCGAGCCACAGCATCAACATGTCCCAGGTCTGCCAGAACGGGCTGGCCCACTTGCCGGCGACGAAGGCGAAGTCGACGCCGTGGATGCCCTCGCCCAGCATGAGGTTGACGAACAGGTGGCCGAAGACCAGGACGAGCAGCAGCACGCCGCTGCCGCGCATGAAGACCCAGGACCACAGCTCGAAGTTGCCGCGGCCCTTGGACACCCGGCGGTAGCGCGAGGTCTTGGCGGAGACCGCGTCAGGTCCGGCGTGGTAGTTGGTGGTGGCGCTCATGGTCCGCCCTCTCAGTGCGTGAAGACGATGGTCAGGTGCCGGATCGCGAACGGCGCGAACAGCAGCACGAACCCGGCGGCGACCGCCCAGAACATCTGCTTCTGGTACTTGGGCCCCTTGGACCAGAAGTCCACGGCGATGATGCGCAGGCCGTTGAGCGCGTGGAAGATCACGGCCGCGACCAGCCCGGCCTCGGCCAGGCCCACGACGGGGTTCTTGTAGGCGCCCATGACCTCGTTGTACGCGCTGGGCGAGACCCGGACGAGCGCCGTGTCCAGCACGTGCGCGAACAGGAAGAGGAAGATCAGTACGCCGCTGATGCGGTGGGCCACCCACGTCCACATGCCTTCACGGCCGCGGTAGAGGGTCCCGGTAGCTGCCTGCGCCACTGCGCGTCCCTTTCGAAGCAGAGTTGTCACGGCAGTCGCTCGAGGGCGTGTCTGGCCGTACGTCGACGGTCAGGTTATCTGTCCGTGCAGGTGGGGCGCGCACGGCCCGGCTGTGAGAAACCAGACAGGCGGGGTTACTGGCGGGTACCGACAGGTCTCAGGCGACGATTGCGGGGGCGCGAAGGACCGTGGAGTAGTGGCGCAGCAGCTCGTCGGTCAGCGTCGACCACGACCTCCCCTCGACGCGTCGGCGCCCTGCCGCACCCATCGCCTCCCGCTTGGCGCGGTCGCCGGCGAGGTGGGCGACGGCCCCCCGCATGGCGGCCGGGTCCTCGGGGTCGAACAGCAGGCCGGTCCGGCTGTGGTCCACGAGGTCGAGCGGGCCACCGCGAGCAGGGGCGACCACCGGCAGGGCGGTCGCGGCCGCCTCCTGCAGGGTCTGGCCGAACGTCTCCCTGGTGCCTGTGTGCACGAACACGTCCAGCGCGGCATACGCCCTCGCGAGGTCGTCACCCTCCCTGCGCCCGAGCAGGACGACGTCGAGCCCGGCGGCGCCCAGCAGGGCGGCGTCGTCGGCTCGGCCGGGACCGTCGCCGACCAGGACCACCCGCAGGCCGGGCAGGCCGGCGAGGGCGGCGAACCGGTGCAGCTCCTTCTCGGGGGCCAGCCGGCCGACGTAGCCGACGACGACCTCGCCGTGCGGTGCCAGGCTGCGCCGCAGGGCACGGGTGCCGGCGTCGGTCCGCCAGTGGGGGTGGAACATCGCGGCATCCACGCCACGGGCCCAGGATCGGGTTCGGGGTATGCCGTGGGCCTCCAGCTCGGCCAGTGCCGCCGAGGAGGGGGCGAGGGTGAGGTCGGCGAGCTCGTGGACCCGGCGCACCCAGCGCCACGCGGCGGTTGCCGCGCCGCGGCCGAGTGCGCCGGGGCAGTGCTGGGCGAGGTAGCTGGGCATGTCGGTCTGGTAGACGGCGACCGACGCGATCCCCAGCCTGGCCGCAGCCCCGAGAGCGCTCGCGCCGAGGACGAACGGGGACGCGACGTGCACCACGTCGGGGGCGAACCTGGCCAGCAGGGCCTCGACCTCACCGGTGGGCAGTCCCACCGGGAACTGGCGCACGGGCACGGAGGCGACACCATGCACCGGGAAGCCCGCCCAGCTCGCGGGCGCGGGACGCGGGGCGATGACGATGACCTCGTGCCCGCGGTCGCGCAGGCACTCCAGGACCCGGCAGACGCTCGTCGTCACGCCGTTGAGGTTGGGGAGGAACGACTCGGTGACGATCGCGATGCGCACGGCACCAGCGTGCTGAACCCGGGTGATGTGGCGGCGACGTCCGGGGGTGGGTCAGGTGAGCGTGGGGTGATCAAGCGGTGTCGCGGATGGCGTGGGCTAGCGTTCGCGCCATGTCGAACGAGCACTTCTGGGCCGTCATCCCCGCCGGTGGGGCGGGCACACGGCTGTGGCCGTTGTCGAGGGCGGGTTCGCCGAAGTTCCTGCACGACCTCACCGGCACGGGGCGCTCGCTGCTGCAGGCCACGTGGGACCGGCTCGAGCCGCTGACCGGTGCGCAGGTCCTCGTCGTCACGGGCGTCGCGCACATCGACGCGGTCGCCCGGCAGCTCCCTGGGCTCCCGGCTGACCAGCTGCTGGCCGAGCCCTCGCCCCGCGACTCGATGGCGGCCATCGGGTGGGCCGCGGCAGTGCTCGAGGCCCGCGACCCCGAGGCGGTCCTCGGGTCCTTCGCCGCAGACCACGTGATCGGTGACGAGGAGCAGTTCCGCGAGTGCGTGTCGTCCGCCGTGGAAGCCGCTGCTGACGGGCACGTCGTGACGATCGGCATCGAACCCACCCATGCCGCAACGGGTTTCGGCTACATCGAGATGGGCGAGACGTTGGGTGCCGGCCCGGCGCGCGCTGTCGCGCAGTTCGTGGAGAAGCCCGACCGCGAGCGTGCCGAGGCCTACCTGGCGACCGGTCGGTTCCGGTGGAACGCGGGCATGTTCGTCGTCAGGGCCACGGTCCTGCTCGACCTGCTCGCGCAGTGGCACCCCGAGCTCGCGGCCGGGTTGCGGACCGTCGCCTCCGAGCCGTCGCGCCTCGCCGAGGTCTGGCCGGGGCTGGAGAAGATCGCCATCGACCACGCCGTCGCCGAACCTGCTGCCGCGCAGGGCCGGGTGGCGGTCGTCCCGGGCGGGTTCGGGTGGGACGACGTGGGTGACTTCGCCTCGCTCGGCTCGCTGCTCTCGGACGCCGACGGGCTGCCGGGGGTTCGGGTCCTCGGTGACGCCGATCGCCTGCGCGTCCTGGACTCCACGGGGGTCGTGGTCCCCGGCACCGACCGGGTCGTCGCCCTCGTCGGCATCGACGACGTGGTGGTGGTCGACACCCCGGACGCCCTGCTGGTCATGTCGCGCGAGCGCGCCCAGGACGTCAAGGGCATCGTCGACTCCCTCAAGGCCCAGGGCCGCACCGACCTGACCTGACCTCCCTGGTCAGTGCACGTCGCGGCGGCGGAACAGGGTGCCGCCGGCCAGGACCAGCACGCCGGCGAGCGCGACGAGCCCGACGACCGGAGTGGGGTCGAAGGTGCCACCGGGCAGCAGGGGCACGTGGCGGAACGGCGAGAGGTCCTGCAGACCTTGCGGAAGATGGAGGAGGTCGCCGAACTGACCGATCACCAGGCAGGCGGCGAGCACGACCCACGCGCCCACGGCCAGTCGTGAGGCGGAGCCGTAGAGCAGCACCGCCACCGCGATGACGACCCAGACCGGGGCCACCTGCACGAGTGCCGCCGGGAGCACCCGGGTGAACGACTCACCGAGGTCGCCACGGGTCGCCCCGTCGGCGAGGGACGCGCCGACCCCGAGCAGGGCCAGGATCCCCGCGCTGCCCGCGAGGGCCAGGCTGACGTGGCTCATCAGCCAGGACCAGCGCGAGGTGGCCGTCGACAGGGTCAGCTCGGCGCGTGTGGAGCTCTCCTCCCCGAGCAGGCGCAGGGAGGCCGCGATCCCGAACCCCGCCACGACCGCAGCCATGATGCCGAACTCCGCGGCGATGAAGGCGTCCGTCAGCGACCCGGTGCCGCCGAGGCTGCGGATCATGTCCCGCGCCTGCGGGGAGTCGAGCAGTGAGGCCGCGTTCGAGGCGAAGCCGCCCAGGATCGCGCCCATCAGGACTGTCGCGAGCGACCAGCCCAGGATGGCGGCGCGCTGCAGCCGCCAGGCCAGCGCGAGCGGTGTGCCCATCGTGGTGTGGGCCGGGCCGGCGCGGTCGGCGAACAGGCCGGACCCGAGGTCACGCCTGTTGCGCAGCCGGTAGGCCAGCGCCGTCATCACCGCAGCAAACCCCAGGGCGAGCAGCCCTACCCACCAACGCTCCCCGGCATAGGGGCGCACCTCCTGGGCCCACCCGAGCGGGGAGAGCCAGACGAGGACGTGGGCCGGTCCGTCGCCGGACGCGTCGCCCACCGCCCGGAGCAGGTATGCCGCCGCGACGCCGCCACCCGCGACCGCGGCGACCGTCCGGCCGCTCGAGGTGAGCTGCACGGCGACCGCGGTGATGCCGATGAAGGCGATCCCCGCGACGAGCCACGCGAGGCCGAGGGCGACCGACCCCGCGACGGGGAGTCCGGAGGCGGCGTAGCCGACAGCCGTGAACGCGCTCGCGAGCACGACCACCCCAGTGGTGTGGAGCAGGGCTGCGGTCAACGGTGCGTGCCGGGACACGACGCCTGCGCCGAGGAGCTCGACCCTGCCGGTCTCCTCCTCGGTGCGGGTGTGGCGGCGCAGGAGGAACACGGCGGTGAGGGCCACGGCCACCGCCCCGGTCGACAGCATCTTGAGGCCGGCCAGCGACCCCAGCGAAGCATGGACGGGACCGTAGAGCGCCACCAGTGCGGGGGAGGCGTTGGCGGCCACGGCGGCCGACGTCACCTGGCTCGGATCGGGGTAGAGGGCGACGGTGGCCGCGGCGGTGCTCCACGCCATACCGCCGAGGACCAGGACGACCACGGGGGCGAGCACCCGGTCGCGACGTAGGGCGAGTCGCAGCAGGGACCCTGTGCCCGGCACGGCGGTCATGGCCGGGCTCCCACCGTCCGGTCGGGGTCGGACGAGCGCCGGTAGAGGTTCATGAACAGCTCCTCCAGGCTCGGCGGGGCGCTGGTGATGCGGCGGATCCCGCACTGCGCCAACAGGTTCATCACCGCGCCGAGCTCCTCGGGGTCGACGTTGAGGTGGACGTGACGGCCGTCGACCTGCAGGTCGTGGACACCCGGTACGGCCTTCAGGCCGTCGGGGACACGCTCGAGCTCGGCGTCGACGGTGGTCCGCGACAGGTGCCGCAGGTCCGCCAGGCTGCCGGTCTGGACGGTGCGGCCGGCGCGGATGATCGTCAGCCGGTCGCAGAGGTGCTCCACCTCGCTGAGGATGTGGCTCGAGAGCAGGACGGTGCGACCCTCTGCCTGCACCTCGCGGACGCAGTCGCGGAAGACCTCCTCCATGAGTGGGTCGAGGCCGGAGGTGGGCTCGTCGAGGATGAGCAGCTCGGCGTCGGAGCTCAGGGCCGCGACGAGGGCGACCTTCTGCCGGTTCCCCTTGGAGTAGGCGCGGCCCTTCTTCGTCGGGTCGAGGTCGAAGCGCTCGAGCAGCTCGGTGCGACGGCCCTCGTCCTGGGCCCCGCGCAGGCGACCGAGCAGGTCGATGACCTCGCCGCCGGTGAGGTTGGGCCACAGGGCGACGTCGCCGGGGACGTAGGCCAGGCGACGGTGCAGGGTCGCGGCCTGGCGCCATGGGTCGCCCCCGAGAAGGGTCACCTCCCCGCCGTCGGCGCGGAGCAGCCCGAGCAGCACCCGGATGGTCGTCGACTTGCCCGACCCGTTGGGGCCGAGGAAGCCGTGCACCTCTCCCGCCCGCACCTCGAGGTCGAGACCGTCGAGGGCGGCGAGGTGGCCGAACTCCTTGCGCAGGTTGGCCGCATGGATCACGGTGGTCATGTCCTCACCGTACACAGGTTTCAGAAGATACTGAATGCTCTAAACTGACTTCATGGTCACGCGGAGGACGAAGCAGACATCAGCGGACGAACGACTGCGTTTCGTCGAGCGGTTCGGCTCCAGCCTCACGGTCGCCGGGTTCCCCCGCCTGCCCGCGCGCGTCTTCGCGTGCCTGCTCTCCCAGGACACCGGCACGCTGACCTCCGCAGAGATCGGGGAGGCCCTCTCGGTGAGCCCGGCGGCCGTCTCCGGCGCCGTCCGATACCTCGAGACGACCCGGATGATCCACCGGGAGCGCGAGCCGGGGTCACGACGCGACGTCTACGTCGTGTCCGACGACGCCTGGCACGACGCCCTGATCAACTCCTCCGCCACCTACGCGCCCATCACGGCGACCCTGCGCGAGGGTGTCGGCCTCGTCGGGGGGCGGCGGACCCCAGCGGGGCGCCGGCTCTCGCTCAGCGTGGAGTTCCTGGACTTCATCGCCGAGGAGATGGACGGGATCGCCGAGCGCTGGGAGAAGCGTCGGGCCCAGCTGGGGTAGGGCCGTCGCGTCCCGGTCGGGTGTGGGCCGACCACACCCTCCCGGCGGGTGAGGTTGGCCACGGGCCATGAGCACGCGGCACACCGCGCCGTTAGGCTCCGCTCCATGGCCGCCGACGTCCCCGAAGCCCGCTCCGAGTCCGACCTCCCGATCAAGGCCGTGTACGGCGCGGACGACCTCGCCGGGTTCGACGCGGCGCAGCAGCTGGGGGAGCCCGGGCAGTACCCCTACACCCGCGGCGTCTACCCGAACATGTACACCGGTCGGCCGTGGACGATGCGCCAGTACGCCGGGTTCGGCACGGCCAAGGAGAGCAACGAGCGCTACCACGAGCTCGTCGCCAACGGCACGGGTGGACTGTCCGTCGCCTTCGACCTGCCGACGCAGATGGGGTACGACTCAGACGAGGCCATCGCCAGTGGCGAGGTCGGCAAGGTCGGGGTGGCGATCGACTCGATCGACGACATGCGCACCCTCTTCGGCGGTCTGCCGCTCGGCGAGCTGTCGACGTCGATGACGATCAACGCGCCCGCCTCGACGCTGCTGCTGATGTACCAGCTCGTCGCCGAGGAGAACGGCGCGGACAGCACCATGCTCGCCGGGACGATCCAGAACGACGTGCTCAAGGAGTACATCGCCCGCGGCACCTACATCTACCCGCCGAAGGAGTCCCTGCGACTCATCAGCGACATCTTCGCCTACTGCGCCAAGGAGATGCCGCGCTGGAACACCATCTCCATCAGCGGGTACCACATGGCCGAGGCCGGGGCGACACCCGCGCAGGAGATCGCCTTCACCCTGGCCAACGCCAAGGAGTACGTCCGCGCCGCCATCGCCGCCGGCCTGGACGTCGACGACTTCGCGCCGCGGTTGTCGTTCTTCTTCGTCGCCCGCACCACGTTGCTCGAGGAGGTCGCCAAGTTCCGGGCGGCCCGACGCATCTGGGCGCGGATCATGCGCGAGGAGTTCGGTGCCAAGAACCCCAAGAGCGAGATGCTGCGGTTCCACACGCAGACCGCCGGGGTGCAGCTGACCGCCCAGCAGCCCGAGGTCAACCTCGTTCGGGTGGCCCTGCAGGGGCTCGGTGCCGTCCTTGGTGGCACCCAGTCGCTGCACACCAACTCCTTCGACGAGGCGATCGCCCTGCCCACGCAGAAGGCCGCCCGGCTGGCGCTGCGCACCCAGCAGGTCATCGCCTACGAGACCGACGTGACGAAGACCGTCGACCCCTTCGCGGGTTCCTACGTCATGGAGTCCATGACCGACGACGTCGAGGCGGCTGCTCTCGAGCTGATCCAGGCCGTCGAGGACCGCGGTGGCGCCGTGGCCGCGATCGAGCAGGGTTTCCAGAAGTCCGAGATCGAGCGCTCGGCCTACCGCATCGCCCTGGAGATCGACGGCAAGGAGCGCACCGTCGTCGGCCTCAACCGCTTCGCCCTCGACGAGGAGGAGCCCTACGAGCCGCTGCGCGTCGACCCCCAGATCGAGCACGACCAGCGTGAGCGGCTGGCCGCCCTGCGTGCCGAGCGCGACAACGAGGCCGTGGAGCGAGCCCTGGAGGCGGTCCGCGACGCGGCCCGTGGCACCGACAACCTGCTCTACCCGATGAGGGAGGCCCTGCGGCTGCGCGCCACCGGCGGCGAGGTGAGCCACGCGTTGCGCGACGTCTGGGGCCAGTACGTCCCCCGCGAGACCTTCTGAGGCGACCCGGCACCTGGGCACCGCGCCATACCGCGCGCCATACCGCTCTATACCGCGGACGGCTCGATGACCGGGGGCCGAAGGTCCCGGCGCGAGTAGAGTGCGCCGTGACATGACCGACAACCACATCCTGACCGATCTCGGCGGCACCATCGACGCCCTGGCCCCCGCGCTCCTGGCCCTCCAGCGCGAGGTGCACGCCCACCCAGAGCTGTCCCGGAGCGAGGTACGCACGACCGCCCACGTCGAGGGACTGCTGCGGACGGCCGGCGTCTCCACCCGAGCCCTCCCGGTCAGCGGCCTGGTCGCCGACCTCGGTGCCGAGCAGCCCGCCTACCGCGTCGCCCTGCGAGCCGACCTCGACGCCCTGCCCGTGGGGGAGCGCACGGGTGTCCCGTGGGCCTCGACGACCGAGGGCATCTGCCACGCCTGTGGGCACGACGTGCACGTGGCGGCCGTGCTGGGCGCCGGACTGGCGCTCAAGGAGCACGAGGACCAGCTGCGGGAGCGGGGGATCGGCGTCCGACTGCTGTTCCAGCCGGCGGAGGAGGTCATCCCCGGAGGGGCGGTCGACCTCATCGCCGAGCACGCCCTCGACGGGGTGGACGCGATCTTCGCCGTGCACTGCGACCCCAGCCTCGACGTCGGCAGCGTGGGGCTGCGCGACGGTGCCATCACCGCCGCGGCCGACCGGGTTGTGGTCCACCTCAGCGGCCGTGGTGGGCACACTTCCCGCCCGCACCTCACCGAGGACCTGACCTTCGCCCTGGCCAAGGTGGTGACCGAGATGCCCGCCGTGCTGTCGCGGCGGCTGGACCCGCGGTCCGCGTTCGCGCTGGTCTGGGGCGAGGTGCACGCTGGCCAGGCCGCCAACGTCATCCCCTCCAGCGGCACCGTCGCCGGCACGCTGCGCATGCTCGACGCGACCGCATGGACCACCGTCGGCCCGCTGCTCGCCCAGGCGCTCGAGCACATCGTCGCCCCGTATGCCGTGACGGCCGTGCTCGAGCACGTCCAGGGCGTTCCTCCCGTGGTCAACGACCCCGAAGCCATCGAGGTCCTGCGTCGTGCGGCGGGGGGCATGGGCCTGGCACCCGTCGGCACGCCGCAGTCGCTCGGCGGGGAGGACTTCGCCTGGTACCTGCGCGAGGTCCCCGGGGCGATGGCCCGGTTGGGGACCCGCTCGCCCGGCGGTGCCACCTACGACCTCCACCAAGGTGACCTCGTCGTCGACGAGACCTCGGTCGTGCAGGGCGCTCGCCTCCTGGCTGGTGCAGTTGTGGCTGGTGTGGTCAAGAGCGCTCCGGAACGGACAGTCGCGGATCGGTAACGGTTTGCAAGAACTGCGCAAGAAGGCGGTGGGTGGCCGGAGTTCTTGCGGCTATCCTCACGCCCAGGTGGCGCACCAGAGCGCCTCATGCATACCTAGGAACAGGAGACAGCCTTGCGTCACGGGATGAAGGTTGCAGCGGTGATGTCAGTGGCAGCACTGACCCTCGCCGCGTGTGGTGGCTCGGGCAGCGACAAGTCCAGCGCCAGCGGGTCGAGCTCGAGCTCGGCCAAGAAGAGCGACATCAAGGTCGGCATGGCCTACGACGTGGGTGGCCGTGGAGACCAGTCCTTCAACGACGCTGCGGCCGCCGGTCTCGACAAGGCCAAGGCCGACCTCGGGGTCCAGGTCAAGGAAGCCGCCGCCGTCAACGGCGAGAACGAGGCTGCCCGCGAGGAGCGTCTCCAGCAGCTGATCGACGCCGGTTACACGCACGTCGTCGCCGTGGGCTTCGCCTACGCCAAGTCCGTGGGCACGGCCGCCAAGGCCAACCCCGACGTGCACTTCGCGATCGTCGACGACGCGTCCGCCGACTCCAAGGGCGCCAACGTCGACCAGATCACGTTCGCCGAGAACGAGGGCTCGTTCCTCGTCGGTGCGGCTGCCGCCCTGAAGACCAAGACGAAGCACATCGGCTTCGTCGGTGGCGTCAACACCCCGCTCATCAAGAAGTTCGAGGCCGGCTACATCGCGGGCGCCAAGGCGGTCAACCCCTCCATCAAGGTTGACTCGCAGTACCTCACCCAGCCGCCGGACTTCAGCGGCTTCGGTGACCCGGCCAAGGGCAAGACGGCTGCCGAGGGCATGTTCCAGGCCGGCGCCGACATCGTCTACCACGCTGCTGGTGGCTCCGGTGGTGGCGTCTTCACCGCAGCCAAGGCCGCTGGTGGCAAGGCCATCGGTGTCGACTCCGACCAGGCCCTCACGGCCCCGGCCGACGTCCGTTCGGTCATCATGACCTCGATGATCAAGAAGGTCGACGTCGCGGTCTTCGACTTCATCAAGTCGGCCGTCGACGGTCAGGAGAAGACCGGCAACAACATCTACGACCTGAAGTCCGGGGGTGTGGACTACTCCACGACCGGTGGTCAGATCGACGACATCAAGTCCAAGCTCGACGACTACAAGCAGCAGATCATCTCCGGCAAGATCACGGTGCCTGTCACCCCCTGATCGACCCCCTGATCGACCCTGTGGTGGTCCACACGGCCCGGGCGGCGCGGTAGCGTCTGACCCGGGCCGTGTGCGTGCGGCACACCCTCGACCAGACCCCCGCCCGCGACCCGGGCGACCCAGAACATGCGCCACCATCGCCTGCACCGCTGCGGGCCCGGACCAGGAGTGTCGCCATCACTGCCTCCCCACCCCTGACGCAGACCACCGCTCACCCAGGTGCTCCAGCCGTCGAGCTCGAGGGCA
Organism: Pedococcus sp. KACC 23699; assembly: GCF_045348425.1. GTDB lineage: Bacteria > Actinomycetota > Actinomycetes > Actinomycetales > Dermatophilaceae > Pedococcus. The sequence continues at coordinate 808,294 of NZ_CP157483.1, read as the reverse complement.
TCACCAAGCGCTTCCCCGGTGTCGTCGCCAACAAGGACGTGACCTTCTCCGTCCGCCGAGGGACGGTCCACGCGATCGTGGGCGAGAACGGCGCCGGCAAGTCCACCCTCATGAAGATCCTGTACGGCGTGCAGCGCCCGGACGAGGGCACCATCAAGGTGGGCGGGGAGCTGGTCAACCTGCACTCACCCGCGGACGCGATCGCCGCCGGCATCGGGATGGTCTTCCAGCACTTCATGCTCGCCGACAACCTCACCGTCCTGGAGAACGTCGTCCTGGGCGCGGAGAAGCTCCACGGCATCGGTGACAAGGCCCGGCGCGAGATCCAGCGGATCTCCGACGCGTACAAGCTCGACGTCGACCCGGACGTGCTCGTCGACGACCTCGGTGTCGGTGCTCGCCAGCGCATCGAGATCCTCAAGGTGCTCTACCGCGGCGCCAAGACGCTGATCCTCGACGAGCCGACCGCCGTCCTCGTCCCCCAGGAGGTCGACGAGCTCTTCGCCCAGCTCGGCCAGCTGAAGGACCAGGGCCTCACCGTCCTGTTCATCTCCCACAAGCTCGACGAGGTGCTCAAGGTCGCCGACTCGATCACCGTGATCCGCCGCGGCACGACCATCGACACCGTGGACCCGGCCTCGGTCAACGCCCGCCAGCTCGCCGAGCTCATGGTCGGCTCCGAGCTGCCCTCGCCCACGACCGAGGAGTCGACCGTCACCGACCGCGTCCTCCTGTCCGTCGACGGCCTCGTCCTGGACGGCGGCTCCGGCCGACCGGTGCTCGACGGCATCTCCCTGACCATCCACGCCGGCGAGGTCCTCGGCATCGCCGGGGTCGAGGGCAACGGCCAGGCCGAGCTCGTCGAGGTCATCATGGGGATGCGTGAGCCCACCTCGGGCACCGTCCACCTCGAGACCACGGACATCTCCGCCTGGGGCACCCGCGAGATCCGGGAGGCGGGGGTGGGCTTCATCCCCGAGGACCGCCAACGACACGCACTGCTCCTCGAGGCGCCGTTGTGGGAGAACCGCATCCTCGGGCACCAGACCGAGGCGCCCAACGTCAAGGGCCAGCTCATCAACGCTGCGGGGGCCAAGGCCGACACCGAGCGCATCGTCCGTGACTACGACGTGCGGACCCCCTCGATCTTCGTCACCGCCGGCTCGTTGTCCGGTGGCAACCAGCAGAAGCTCATCATCGGCCGCGAGATGAGCCACCACCCCAAGGTGCTCATCGCCGCCCACCCCACCCGCGGTGTCGACGTGGGAGCCCAGTCGAGCATCTGGGACCACATCCGGGAGGCCCGGCGCGAAGGCCTGGCGGTGCTCCTGATCTCCGCAGACCTCGAAGAGCTGATCGGCCTCTCCGACAGCATCCGCGTGATCCTGCGCGGCAAGCTGTCCGGCGAGTTCGACCCGGACGAGGTGACGGCCGAAGACCTCGGTGCCGCCATGACCGGCGCCGGTGACAAGGAGCAGACCCGATGAAGGCCATCAACCCGCGGCGGCTCGTGCTCGGCATCGCAGCACCCGTCCTCGCGCTCGTCGTGGCCTTCGTCGTCACCTCGCTCGTGCTCGTGGCGGTCGGTGACCCCGTCTGGGACGTGTGGAAGACCATCCTCGCGGTCCCCAAGCCCCGCCAGACCGTGAACATCATCAACGCGGCCACCGTCTTCTACCTGTCGGCCATCGCCGTCGCGGTCGGCTTCCGGATGAACCTGTTCAACATCGGCGTCGACGGTCAGTACCGCGTGGCGGTCTTCGCGGCCGCCGTCTTCGCCGGTCAGGCCTGGCTGCCGGGCTGGCTCAACGTCATCGCGAGCATCATCGTCGCGATGGTGGCCGGCGGGCTCTGGGCGAGCATCGCGGCATACCTCAAGGTCAAGCGCGGGGTCTCCGAGGTGATCTCCACGATCATGCTCAACGCCATCGCGACCGGCATCGTGAGCTGGCTGCTCCTCAAGGTCTCCGACCGGCAGGCGGGCAGCAACAGCATCTCGACCAAGACGATCCCCGAGTCCTCGCAGCTGCAGGGGTTCAAGCTCGTCCCGGGCGCGACCAACACCGTCTACACACTGATCATCCTCGCGGTGCTCGTCGGGTTCCTCTACTGGTTCGTGCTCGGCAAGACGCGCTTCGGGTTCGACCTGCGCGCGACCGGTCGCTCCGAGAGCGCAGCGGTGGCCAGCGGTGTGAAGGTCCCGCGGATGGTGCTGACCGCCATGATCGCCTCGGGTGCGCTCGCCGGCCTGGTGGGCATGCCGCTGCTGTTCGGGCAGGATCACGCCTACGGCACGACGTTCCAGGCGGGACTGGGCTTCGCCGGCATCGCCATCGCGCTGCTCGGCCGCAACAACGCGATCGGCATCGCGTTCGCCGCACTGCTGTGGGCGTTCCTCGACGTCCAGTCCAACGCGCTGCAGATCCAGGCCAACGTGGCCCAAGAGCTCGTCAACATCATCCAGGGTGTCATCCTGTTCGCCGTCGTCATCGCCTACGAGCTGATCCGCCGCGCCGACAAACGCATCGAACAGAGCCGTGTCGCCCGGGAGCTGGCCGCCCAGCGGTCGGCGTCCGCGTCCAAGGAAGGAGCCCCGGCATGAGCGCCGCCGGACTCGAGGTCGGCACGACGACCGTGACCGGCCGCCCCAGGGGCAAGCGCCGCTACGGCGTCAGGGAGTGGATGATCATCGCGATCGGCGCCCTGTTCGTCGTCTCCATCCTGCGCGTCGTCACCGGCGCCAACGACATCGCGTCGTCGGGCGCCTTGGCTGCCGCCATCGGCCTCGCGGTCCCCATCGGCCTCGCCGGCCTGGGTGGTCTGTGGTCCGAGCGCGCGGGCGTGGTGAACATCGGCCTCGAGGGCATGATGATCCTCGGCACGTGGGGCGCCGGCTTCTTCGGCTACCACATGGGGCCCTGGGCCGGAGTTCTCGGCGCGATCCTCATGGGCATGGTCGGCGGCCTCATCCACGCGATCGCCACGGTGACGTTCGGCGTCGACCACATCGTCTCCGGTGTGGCCATCAACATCATCGGCCTCGGTGTGGCGAAGTACCTCGCGGCCCGCTTCTTCACCGGCCTGCCCGGTGGCGGACCCACCCAGTCGCCCCAGATCGGGGAGCTGCCGTCGTTCACCGTCCCGGGCATCTCGTCGGGGCTCGGCGACCTGGAGCAGAAGCACTGGTTCTTCGTCAGCGACCTCGCCGCGGTGCTGCGGGCGCTGTGCACCAACATGTCGGTCCTGACGATCATCGCGATCCTGCTGTTCGTGGCGACCGCGTGGATCCTGTGGCACTCCGCATTCGGGCTGCGTCTGCGCTCGGTGGGCGAGTCGCCCGTCGCCGCGGAGACCCTGGGCGTCGACGTGCTGCGCTACAAGTTCCTCGCCGTGCTCGTCTCCGGTGGCCTCGCCGGCCTCGGTGGCGGGTTCCTCGCCCTCGTCGCGGCCAGCATCTACCGCGACGGCCAGACCGGTGGACGAGGCTACATCGGCCTCGCGGCCATGATCTTCGGCAACTGGCGCCCCGGCGGCCTGCTCGCCGGCGCGGCCCTGTTCGGCTACACAGACGCGGTCCAGCTGCGCGGTGGTGCGACGGTGCACGCCTTCCTGCTGCTGTTCGCCGTGGTGCTCCTCGCGGTCGGGATCTGGCAGATCGTGCGCAACCAGCGCATCGTCCAGGGGTCCATCGCGATCGTCGTCGGTGTCCTCGTCGGCTGGTGGTACCTCGCCTCCGACGCCGTCCCCGCCGAGCTCACCGGAACCACGCCCTACGTCACCACGCTGCTCGTGCTCGCGTTCGCCTCCCAACGGTTGCGCATGCCGGCAGCCGACGGACAGATCTACCGCAAGGGCGAGGGGCAGTAGGTGGGCTCCGAGGTCGACTGGGACGCCTTGCGCGGCAAGGCGGTCGAGATCATGGGCAAGGCGTATGCGCCATACTCACGGTTCCCCGTGGGTGTCGCGGCGATCGTGGACGACGGTCGCACCGTCTGGGGGTGCAACGTCGAGAACGCGGCGTACGGCGTGGCCCTGTGCGCCGAGTGCGGGCTGGTCTCGCACCTGGTCGCGACCGGTGGGGGACGCCTCGTCGCGGTCTCGTGCGTCGGCCGCGACGGTGAGCCGCTCATGCCGTGCGGACGCTGCCGCCAGCTGCTGTGGGAGCACGGTGGCCCGACCTGCCTGCTGCTCACCCCCGAGGGTGTGCTGCCGATGAGCGAGGTCCTGCCGCAGGCGTTCGGTCCCGACAACCTGTCCATCGCCGCCCCACCCGCCTGACTCCGGACTCGACCCGCGCTCGACGCCGGGCCGCGCTGGCCGGAGCGCGGGGCCGAGTGGGCCGGTTCCTGCACGAATCGCCCCTCGCCCCCGTGGAGAGGGGCGATTCGCGCACGACCGGGCGCCGATGGCCCCTGTGGACAACCTCGGACGAGCCGGGCGCCGGTCCGCGACCCTGTGGGTATGGAGGGTCTGCCGTTCGTCTTCACCCGCACCGAGGCGCGCGCGGCCGGCCTGACCGACAAGGCGCTGCGTGGACCCCGCGTGCAACGGGTCCTGCACGGTGTCTACGTCAGGGCCGGGATCGCGGTCGACGTGCGCGTGCGGACGTTGGCCGCGCTGCGTTTGGCCCCCGCCGGCACCGTCGCTGCACGGGCCACGGCGGCGGTCTGCTCGGCGGTGTGGTGCCACCGGACCACCGCATCCACCTCTGCCTGTCCCACGGTCAGCTCAGGCACCCGGACGTCGTGGCTCGCGTGCGGTCGGACCGCCGGGGACACGCCCTCCTGGACGGCATACCGGTCACGACGGCGCAGGACACGTTCCTCGACCTGGCAGGCGAACTGTCCCTCCTCGACCTCGTGGTCCTCGGGGACTCGCTCGTCGGACGGGGACGGATCTCCCCGGAGGAGCTCGTGGCGGCAGCAGAACAACGCGGCACGGCACGGCACCGTGCGATCGCACGCCGGGCGGCGGGACTGGTGCGGGTCGGCGTGGACTCGCCGATGGAGTCAAGGCTTCGGATGCTGATCGTGCTGGCCGGGTTGCCGGAGCCGGTCGTCAACCACGTCGAGTACGCCGAGGACGGTCGGTGGGCCAGGCGTTTCGACCTGTCGTACCCCGAGCACCGGCTCGCCATCGAGTACGACGGCCGCCAGCACGCGGAGAGTACCAAGCAGTGGCAGCGCGACGTGGAGCGTCGTGCGGAGCTCGACCAGGACGGATGGCGGCTGGTCGTCGTGCTGGCCGACGGCATCTACCGTCAGCCGGAACGAACGCTGGAACGGGTGGTCGCAGCCATGCGCGTCCGCGGTATGCGGGCTCGGGTCAGCTCCGAGGAGTGGCGAAGGTACTTCCCGGGGAGGGGGTGAGTCGATCCGAGTCGGATCGTGCACGTATCGCCCCGGCGCCGGTGCAGGCGGGACCATTCGTGCATCAAGCGGCGAGGTTCGCCCCGTGTCGGCGCGCGCTCGGGATCTGACACGATGACCCCATGAGCGAGAGCTTCGATGCCGTCGACGTCATCATCACCAAGCGGGGCCGCAGCGAGCTGTCGGACGGCCAGATCGACTGGGTGATCGACGCCTACACCCGGGGCGCGGTCGCCGACGAGCAGATGTCGAGCCTGGCCATGGCGATCCTGCTCAACGGCATGAACCGTCGTGAGATCTCGCGATGGACGAACGCGATGATCAACAGCGGCGAGCGGATGAACTTCTCGTCCCTGTCGCGCCCCACCGCCGACAAGCACTCGACCGGCGGCGTCGGCGACAAGATCACCCTGCCCCTGGCTCCGCTCGTGGCTGCCTGCGGCGTCGCGGTGCCGCAGCTCTCCGGCCGCGGCCTGGGCCACACCGGCGGCACGCTCGACAAGCTCGAGGCGATCCCGGGCTGGCAGGCAGCCATGTCCAACGAGCAGATGATGCGTCAGCTCGAGGACGTCGGCGCGGTCATCTGCGCCGCGGGTGACGGGCTCGCTCCCGCCGACAAGAAGCTCTACGCCCTGCGCGACGTCACCGGTACCGTCGAGGCGATCCCGCTCATCGCCTCCTCGATCATGAGCAAGAAGATCGCCGAGGGCACGGGTGCGCTGGTCCTGGACGTCAAGGTCGGCAGCGGTGCGTTCATGAAGACCGTCGAGGACGCCCGCGAGCTGGCTCGCACGATGGTCGACCTCGGCACCGACGCAGGCGTCAAGACCGTCGCGATGCTCACCAACATGCAGGTGCCGCTCGGCCTCACCGCCGGCAACGCCCTCGAGGTCCGCGAGTCGGTGGAGGTGCTCGCCGGTGGCGGCCCCGAGGACGTCGTCGAGCTCACCCTGGCGCTGGCCCGCGAGATGCTCGCCGCGGCCGGCCGCGGCGACGTCGACCCTGCCGACGCGCTGAAGGACGGTCGGGCGATGGACGCCTGGAAGGCCATGATCCGCGCGCAGGGGGGCGACCCGGACGCCACGCTCCCGGTCGCCAAGGAGACCCACGCGGTCCTCGTGCCCGCCGACGGTGTCCTCACCGAGCTCGACGCCCTCAAGGTGGGCGTCGCCGCCTGGCGCCTCGGCGCGGGCCGCGCCCGCAAGGAGGACCCGGTGCAGGCCGGCGCCGGCGTCGAGATGCACGCCAAGCCGGGCGCCACCGTCCGCGCCGGCGAGAAGCTGCTCACGCTCCATACCGACACCCCCGAGCGTTTCGACCGTGCGCTCGAGTCCCTCGACGGGGCGTTCACCATCGCCCCCGAGGGCAGCCGCCCCGACCTGCTCCCGCTCGTCATCGAGAAGATCTCCTAGGACCCCACCGTGCCCCAGCTCATCACCACCCCCACCACCATCCCCGTCCCCGGCGGCAAGGTCATCGACGAGCACGTCGGTCGCGTCACCACCGGCACCGACGCCGTCTCCGTGGCCCACATGAAGGCCCCGGCCGGCTGGAGCGAGCCGTTCCAGACCCCGCAGTTCGACGAGATCACCCTGGTCCTCGCGGGCACGGTGCTCCTCGACCACGACGGCGGCCAGCTGCGCGTCGAGGCTGGCCAGAGCGTCATCACCAAGGCGGGGGAGCGGATCCGCTACTCCACCGGCGAGGACGGCGCCGAGTACGTCGCCGTGTGCCTCCCGGCGTTCTCGCCGGAGACCGTCGGTCGCGAGGAGGACGGCGAATGATCTTCGGGCGCAAGGACAAGAGCGACGACACCACCTCGGGGACGCCCGAGCCGGGCTCGGTCGAGGACCTCGTGCAGCGTGCACCCAAGGCGCTCCTGCACGACCACCTCGATGGTGGCCTGCGCCCGCAGACCATTGTCGAGATCGCCGACGAGGTCGGGTATGACGCGTTGCCGGCGAGGGACGCCGAGAGCCTCGGCACGTGGTTCCGGGAGAGCGCGGACTCCGGTTCGCTGGTGCGCTACCTCGAGACCTTCGACCACACCCTGGCCGTCATGCAGACGGCCGACGGCCTGCGTCGGGTCGCCAAGGAGTGCGTGCTCGACCTCGCGGCCGACGGGGTCGTCTACGCCGAGAGCCGTTACGCCCCGGAGCAGCACCTGTCGGCGGGCCTGGCGCTCGAAGACGTCGTCGAGGCCGTCAACGACGGGTTCCGCGAGGGCGAGAAGGAGGCTGCCGCCGCGGGCACCCCGATCCGGGTGACCGCCCTGCTCACCGCCATGCGGCACGCCGCCAAGAGCACCGAGATCGCCGAGCTCGCGGTGCGCTACCGGGATCGGGGCGTGGCTGGTTTCGACATCGCCGGAGCCGAGGCCGGGTTCCCGCCCACCCGGCACCTCGACGCGTTCGAGTACCTGCGCCGGGAGAACGCGCACTTCACGATCCACGCCGGCGAGGCGTTCGGGCTGCCCAGCATCTGGGAGGCGATCCAGTGGTGCGGCGCCGACCGGCTCGGCCACGGGGTGCGGATCGTCGACGACATCCTCATCAACGACAAGCCGTTCGCCGCCGACCCGGCCAAGGCGCTGGATGCAGATCGCGACGACATCTACCTCGGGCTGCTCGCGGCCTACGTCCGTGACACCCGCATCCCCTTGGAGATGTGCCCGAGCAGCAACATCCAGACCGGCGCAGCGGAATCCATTGCGCTGCACCCGATCACGCTGCTCAAGCGACTGCGCTTCCGGGTCACGGTCAACACCGACAACCGCCTCATGAGCGGTACGTCGATGTCTCGTGAGATGCGGCTGCTCGTCGACGAGGCCGGCTGGTCGGTCGACGACCTGCGGTGGGTGACCATCAACGCGATGAAGTCGGCGTTCCTGCCCTTCGACGAGCGACTGGCCATCATCGAGGACGTCGTCAAGCCGGGGTACGACGCCCTCGGCGTCTGACCCGCAGGGATTCTCCGTCAGAGCCCGGGGTCGGGCGGCAGGATGCGCGCCCGGAGTGAGCTCTCCCGCTCGAGGCGGGCAGCGTCCCGCGTGCGCCGTTCGGCGAGGACCGCCATGAGGACGTACTCCGGGTGGGTGCCTTCGGGAGGCGCCGGAGCGACATACGGGCGCGTCTCCTCCAGCAGCCGCTGACCGAGCTGTGCGCGCACCTCGGGGGTGAAGGTTGCCGCGCGAGCGACGAACTGGCGCAACGCCACGGCGAGCTGGTCGGGCAGCGGCGCGAGGTCGGAGGTGCGGGCCCAGGTCGCCAGCTGCGGCGGCATCTGCGCCGGTGGGGGCAGGGAGATCTTGTGGCGGTCACGGACGACGTAGGTGCCCGCGAGGAGGTCGCCCAGCCGTTTTCCACGCTGGGAGATCGCGGCGCAGATGAGGGCGGGAACGCCGGCGCAGGTGTAGATCTCCAGGACGCCGAGCAGGGCGCGTGTCAGGGCCTGGCGGAAGGCGATGGGGCCGGCGTCGTCGCGCACGGTGCGCAGGCCGACCGCGAGGTGCCCCAACGTCTTTCCGCGGGTGAGCGTCTCCATCGTCGTGGGCACCGCGACGAGGGCCACGATGACCGCGGCGGTGGTCACTGCTGCCTGGAGGGCGTCGTCGGCGCCGCCGACGAGCCAGGCCGCGGCGAACTGCAGGCCGTACAGCAGGACGTAGCCGACGACGAGGTCGATGACCCCGGAGGCGAGACGCAGTCCGATGGCGGCGTGGGGGAGGTCGAGGGCGACGGCCTCACCGGTGACGAGGTCGTCGGCACCGACCCCCACGGTGCTGCTGCTCATGTCGGCCACCCTAGCCGCGGCCCGGCGCTAGGGTGGCCGATGTGGACCTGGACGCCTTCGTGGCAGCCCACCGGGGGGACTGGGAGCGGCTCGACGAGCTGACGCGGCAGCGACGCCTCGACGGCGCCGAGGCCGATGAGATCCTGGACCGGTACCAGCGGGTGGCGACGCATCTCTCGGTGATCCGGTCGACGGCTCCCGACGCCTCGCTGGTCGGCTACCTCTCGATGTTGCTGGCCCGGGCCCGCTCCCGCTCGGCCGGGACGCGCACCGCCTCGTGGGCGGACGTGGGGCGCTTCTTCGCGGTGTCGTTCCCGGCAGCGCTCTACCGGCTGCGCTGGTGGTGGATCACCACGCTCGTCGTCAACGTGGTGATGGCCGTCGTCATCGGCTGGTGGCTGCTCGACCACCCGCGCATCGAGTCGTCGATGGCCTCCCCGGAGCAGATCCGGCAGCTGGTCACCAACGACTTCGCTTCGTACTACAGCGAGTTCGCCGCGACGTCGTTCGCGTTGCGGGTGTGGACCAACAACTTCTGGCTGTCGGCGCTGTGCATCGCCCTCGGGGTGTTCTGCCTGCCGGTGGTCTACATGCTCGTCATGAACGTGCTCAACCTCGCCGTCATCGGCTCGATCATGGTGCGCCACGACCGCGCGGGGCTCTTCTTCGGCCTGATCCTGCCGCACGGACTTCTCGAGCTCACGTGCCTCTTCGTGGCCGCAGGGGTGGGGCTCCGGCTGTTCTGGACGTGGGTGTCTCCCGGACCACGGACCCGGGTCCAGGGGCTCGCCGAGGAGGGGCGGGCAGCCCTCGGGGTGGCTCTGGGGCTCGTCGTGCTGCTGCTCGTCACCGGCCTGATCGAGGCGTTCGTGACGCCCTCCGGCCTTCCCACCTGGGCGCGGGTCGGCATCGGCGTCGTCGTCGAGGTCGCGTTCTTCGCCTACGTGTTCACCGTGGGCAGGTGGGCGCACCACCGCGGGGAGACCGGCGACCTGGCCGAGGCCGACCGCGGCTTCACCGCGCCCGTCGTCGGCTGACCGGCGGCGTATGGCGCGGGGCAGCCCACCCCGCGCCCCAGTCAGAGCAGTCCGCGCGACTTGAGCATGAGGTAGTGGTCGGCCAGGGCGACGGGCAGCTGCTCGGGGTCGGCGTCGACCACGTCGACACCGAGCTGGGCCAGGGCGGCCGCGGTGCGTTCGCGCAGCGCCACCGTCCGGGCTGCCGCGGCCGAGTCGTAGACCTCGGTGGAGTCCCCGGTGCGGTCGAGCATCGCGCTGAGCGCGGGGTCGGCGACGGAGGCGAGGACGACCCGGTGCTTGGCGGCGAGGACGGCCAGCGGCGCCAGCAGGGACTCCTCGATGGCCGACGGCTCCAACGCGGTGAGCAGGACGACGAGGCCGCGCTGACGGCTGACCCGCGCGACCTCGGCCGCCAGCAGGGTCCAGTCGGCCTCGAGCAGGGCGGGCTCGAGCGGGGCCATGGCCGTGACCAGGTCCGCCAGCAGGGTGGTGCGGCTTGAACCGATGACCCTGCGGTGCACCCGGCGGTCACCAGCGACGAGGTCGACGCGGTCGCCGGCGCGGGAGGCCAGCGCCGCGAGCAGGAGCGCAGCATCCATCGCCGCGTCGAGCCGCGGCACGTCGCCGACGCGTCCGGCCGAGGTCCGTGAGGTGTCCAGCACGAGGATGACGTGCCGGTCCTTCTCGGGCTGCCAGGTGCGCACGACCGTGGACCGGCGTCGGGCCGTGGCCCGCCAGTCGATGCTGCGCACGTCGTCGCCCTCGACGTAGTCGCGCAGCGAGTCGAACTCCGTGCCCTGACCCCGGACCCGGACGGCCGACCGCCCGTCGAGCTGGCGCAGGCGGGCCAGCCGTGAAGGCAGGTGCTTGCGGGAGGCGAACGGCGGCAGGGCGCGGACGTGACCGGGGACGGGGACCGACTTCTGGCGGCCGGCGAGACCGAGCGGCCCGAGCCGGCGGATCGTCACGCGGTCCGCCAACCGGTCACCACGGCGGGTCGGGCGCAGGGTGGTGGTCACGGCGCGGCGCTCTCCCGCCGGCAGGGTGATGGCGTGGCGGTTCGTCCCCGCGCCCGCCGAGGGCTGCCACGCGTCGCGGACCCGACCGCGGAACGTGCGCGAGCCCGGGTTGCCGACGAGCAGGGTCGTGGTGGTGGCGTCACCGAGCCGGACCTGGCTGATGGGGTCCCGGCGCAGCTCGAGGGCGGTCGGCGACCCCGTGAGGAGGAGGTCGACGACGACGAGGAGGAGCACGACGCCCATCCAGAGCCACACAGTGCTCGTCTGGGGTCGCACGAGCACGGGCAGGGCTCCGGCGAGCACGAGCCCGAACAGGCGGCCACTGACGATCACGGGGCTCGACCTCAGCGGGGGACCGGGACGGAGCCGATGGCGGCGTCGAGCACCGACGAGACGGCCACACCCTCCAGCTCGGCCTCGGGGCGCAGCGACAACCGGTGCGCCAGCGTCGCCTGGGCCAGCGACTTCACGTCGTCGGGCGTGACGAACGAGCGCCCGTTCAGCCAGGCCCACGCGCGGCTCGTGGCCAGCAGCGCCGTCGCGCCACGAGGGCTCACGCCGAGCGCGAGGGAGGGCGAGCTCCGCGTCGCGCGGGCGATGTCGACGATGTATGCCGTGACCTCCGGCGAGATCTGGACGTGCCGGACCTGCTCGGCGCCGGCCTCGATGTCGGCGGCGCTCGCGACGGCGCGCAGGCCCGCGGCGGCGAGGTCGCGCGGGTCGAACCCGGCGGCGTGCCGCGTGACGACGGCGATCTCGTCCTCGCGGGGTGGCAGCGGCATGGTGGCCTTGAGGAGGAAGCGGTCGAGCTGGGCCTCCGGCAACGGGTAGGTGCCCTCGTACTCGACGGGGTTCTGCGTCGCGGCGACCAGGAACGGCCGGGGGAGCTGTCGGGAGGTCCCGTCGACGGAGACCTGGCGCTCCTCCATGGCCTCGAGCAGCGAGGCCTGGGTCTTCGGAGGCGTGCGGTTGATCTCGTCCGCGAGGAGCAGGTTGGTGAACACCGGTCCCTCACGGAAGGAGAACTCCGACGTCGAGCTGTCGTAGACCAGCGAGCCGGTGACGTCTCCGGGCATGAGGTCCGGGGTGAACTGCACCCGCTTGGTCTGCACGTCCAGCGCCGCGGCGACGCTGCGCACGAGCAGGGTCTTGGCCACACCGGGTACGCCCTCCAGGAGGATGTGTCCCCGGCACAGGAGGGCGATGAGGATGCCGGCCACGGCTGCGTCCTGGCCGACCACGGCCTTGCCGACCTCCGCACGAACGGCCATGAGGGACTCGCGCGCCCGGTCGTCGCTGCGGTCAGGCACCACGGACGGCGGCTGGGTCTGCTCGGGGGCTTGGGGCTGCTGGGTCATGCGCGGCGCACTTCCTTCTCGAGGTCGGTCAGGGCGTTGGCGAGGGCGACCAGGGCCGCCTCGGTGGTCGGTGGTGGTGCGGTGAACAGGGCGACGACGCCCTGCGGGTCGCGCTGCGCCGCTGCGGCTGCCGCCTGCGCGATGGCCACGGGGGCCGCCCCGGTGGGCAGCCCGAGGTATGCAGCGAGCCGCTTGGCCGTGCGGGCGCGCAGCACGGCGCCGGCCCGGCCGGTGTCACGGGCCTTGCGGTAGAGCCGGCCGCGGCTCTGGGTCGTCTCGATCGCCTTGACGACCGCCGGGAGTGGCTCGGTGACGAGGGGCCCGAACCGGCGGCCCTGCCACAGCATCAGGGCCAGCAGGCCGAACGCCGCGAGGAAGACCAGGGGGCCGAGGGCGCGGGGGACCTCCGAGGTCGCGGTGGTGTCCTCGACGCCGATGTCGAGCGCCGTGGGGAGGTACCAGACCAGCCGGTTGCCGTGGCCGAGCATCCGCAGGGCGACCCCGGCGTGGTCCTGCGCGGTGATCTCGCTGTTGGCGAGCAGGGCCCCGTCGGCGAGCACCAGGACCTCAGGGCGGCCGCCGCTGGCGGGGACCGCCACGAGCTCGAAGGACTGGTCGTGCGGGAAGCAGCCGGTGGCGCCGGGTCCGGTCGTGACGTAGGTCTGCGGACCGCCCACGACCCGGTCGCCCGGCGACAGCCCGTCGAGGGTGCACGAGGCGGTGACGGTGTCGGGCACGGTCGTCGGCCCGGCGGCGTCCACCGGGAGCCTGAGGGCCGTGAGGAGGAAGCGGTCCGGCTCGACGAGCACCAGCCGGCCGGCACCGGAGACGTGCTCGAGCATCGCTGCGGCGGTCTCGTTGGAGAGCTCGCCGGTGCCGGTGACGACCACGGTCGTGCCGGCGCCGACGGGGGTGTCGACCAGGTCGCCCTGGCTGCGGACGACGTCCACCTGCACCCCGCGGTCGCGCAGGACGGAGGCGAGTGCCTGTGCCCCCTCACGACCGGGGTTCTGCGGGTCGAGCGCCTGTCCCTGGTGGGCGTTGCGCCGGATCCCCAGGACGACGGCGCTGACGACGAGGGCGACGACGACGACGAGGACCGTGGCCCACAGGACGCGTCGGCGGGTGGACCGCCCGGTCGCCGCGTCGGCGCGGTCCCAGACGTGCAGCGTCACGACGGGACCCCCACGGAGTCCGTCTCGGGGTCCTTCTGGGAGGCCGTCACCTGCGGGCGCACCGGACGGGCGGTCGCGATCGTGCGGTCGAGGGCGAGCAGCCGCTCGGCGTCCGACCGCGTCGCCTCCTGTCCGCCGTAGGCGACGGCGTCGAAGCGGTTGGCCGCTGCCCGCAGGTCCTGGGCCTGGCCGGGGAAGGGCGACTCGAGCCGGGTCGCGATCTCATGAGCCGTCAGGGAGGGAACGTCCTCGAGCAGGGTGCGTTCGACCGCGCCGGCGGCCACTGCGCGCAGCGCATCGAGCACGCAGTCCGCATACCGGCCGTCGTCCAGGGCCTGCTCCGCGCGGGTGCGGTACTGCGCCGCGGTGAGCCGCTCGTCGCCGAGCACGGCGGACGCCCCCTCGCCGGGCCCGCGCCGCGTGCGCCGGACGAAGCGCAGCGTGTGGACGACGAGCGCGACGAGGGCGAGGGTGACCAGCACCGCGACCGCCGTGGGCAACGGGTTGGACGGCCCGTGCATCCCGTTGAGGAGGTCGGACAGCCACCTCCCGATGGCGTCCATGGCCCGCTGCAGCGGGTCGCGCGTGTCGCGGTATGCCGGCTTGGCCAGTTCGTCGCGCAACCACCTCCGGGCCTCGTCGTTGCCCGGCTCGAGCCGTGCGGGCAGCACGAAGATGTGGGAGGACACGGTGGAACGACTCACCCGGTGACCCGTGCGCCGGTCGCGGCCCGGACCAGGGCGAGGTCGAAGCCCTCCTTGCGGATGCGGGCGTCGGTGTAGAGCAGGGCGCCGACGGCGGCGAGGAAGGGCTGTGCGAGCAGGGACGCGAGCAGGGAGCCCACGACGGTGACGCCGAAGAGCACGACGGCGAAGCCGACGTCGCCGGCCTGGCCGCCGACGGTCGAGGTGAAGGCGACCCCCAGGGCGGCTCCGACGATCTGGAAGCCGAAGCCGAGCACCTGCTGCACAACACCGACGATCAGCGACGACACGAACAGCACGCCGAGGGTGCGCCAGAACCTGCCCCGCGTCAGGGCCCACGAACGACGCAGCGCGGCCACCACCGCGAGCTCCTCGAGCACCAGGGCCGGGGTGGCCAGCGCCAACCGGACCCCGACGTAGGCCATCGCGACGAGGGCGGCGACCAGGGCGACGATGCCGGCGGCCCCGGCGACGTTCGAGCCGTGGTCGAAGGCGACGATGACGAGCGCGACGAGGCCGGCGAAGACGATGACGACGGGGATGAACAGGATGAGGCACAGCCCGGTGAGCCGCGGGAGCATGCCACGCGTCCTGCGCCAGGTCTCGCCGATTGAGGGCTTGCGCCCCAGGACGGCTTCGCCGACGGGGTAGGAGAGCATCCCGGTGAGGGCCACGGAGGTGACGGCGCTCGCGACGTAGAGGAGGGTGAACCCCCCGATCGTGCCGATCGCCAGGAACACGTCGGCCGCCCCTGACGACCCCACCTGGCTGACGACGAGGTAACCGAGCGCTCCCACGGCGGCCAGCAGGAGCAGGACCGCCAGCGACGTGAGGAGGGCGAGCCCGAAGAACGTCCTGGGGTTGCGCCGCATCGCCGCGAACGCGCCCTCGAGGATGTCGCCGAAGCCCAGGGGTCGCAGGGCGATGATGCCCGGCTTGTGGGCGGTGAGGGCGGTGGTCCAGTAGGGCTGGGGGCTCGGTTGCCCGGGTCCGTCCTGGGGGGCGGGCTGGCCCGGTCGGCCGGGTCCGGACTGGGGGGACGGACTCGTCGCAGCAGGGGAACCGGGAGCCGACCACGACGGCGACGGGTGGATCGGACCGGGAGCCGACCACGACGGCGTCGGTGGGGTCGGACCGGGAGCCGACCACGACGGCGACGGGTGGACTGAAGGGGTCTCGGGTCCCGGCCGTCCCTCGGTGTCACTCATGCTGGCCGTGCCCTCCCCAAGGTCGGCAGGTCCCACCCCTGCGTGCCCCGAAACCTACCAAGTGGGGCGTGGCGCCGTGGGGACTTGGCCGTGGTCAGCGGGCCAGGGCCGACAGCAGCGGCTCGAGGTCCTTGGCACGGGCCGGGGTCGCGCCGAGGCCTTCCTGGCGGGCGATCACCGACGGCTCCGCCCGCATCAGCGCCAGGCCGCGACGGACCAGGGTCCACGGCGGCTTGCGCCGCTCGCGCAGGTCGCGGGCCAGCCGGCGGACGAACGTCACGAAGGGCCGGTGGTGCACGCAGTACGCCCCCGCCAGCAGTCCCCGCTCGCGCAGGTCACCGATGATCTCGGCGGCGAAGATCCCTTCGGCGAGCACCAGGTCGTGCGGTCCTGCGTGCACCGTGGCCGAGTCCACGGCGCGACTGGTCGAGATGTCGTAGACCGGGGTGAGCACCGACCCCGTGGCCACCAGGGTCCCGAGCGCGTCCACGGCGGCGGGCCGGTTCCAGGAGTCGGGGTGGTCCCAGTCGACGATGCCGAGCTCGGCGCTGCGGGGCATGGCCGGGTCGTCCTCGTCGCGATAGAAGTCGTCGAGCCGGACGATCGGCCACCCGTGCGCGTCGTGCAGACGCTGGGCGAGGCGGGACTTGCCCGCGCCGCTGGGGCCCGCGAGGACGACCACCCGGGCGGAGGTGTGGTCGCCGGGGTGGCCTGGCGTCAAGGGTCAGCGGCCCTTGGGGTGCCAGACGGTCTTGGTCTCGAGAAAGGCCGTCATCCGCGCCATGTCGGGGGTGGGGGTCCAGTCGGGCTCGACCGCGTCGGCGCCCTCGCCCGCGGGACGGACCACGCGCTTGAGGTTCTCGGCGGCGGCGAGCTCGAGGTCGCCCCAGGCGATGCCCTCGGCCTCGGCCGCGCCGGCCAGGTCGATGGCGTTGACGTCGCGGTGCGAGGCGATCCAGGGGGCGACCTCGGCGGTGCGACCGGTGATGAGGTTGACCACGCCACCGGGGACGTCGGAGGTGGCCAGCGCCTCGCAGAGCGTGATGGCCGGCAGCGGTCGCAGCTCGCTGGTCAGGACGACGGCGGTGTTGCCCGACGCGATGACCGGGGCGACGACAGAGACCAGGCCGAGCAGCGAGGAGCGTTGCGGCGCAAGGACGCCCACGACGCCGGTCGGCTCGGGCGCCGAGATGTCGAAGTAGGGGCCGGCGACCGGGTTGAGCCCGCCGAGGACCTGGGCGAGCTTGTCGGTCCACCCGGCGTACCAGACCCAGCGGTCGATCGCGGCGTTGACGACGGCCTCTGCGCGACGCTCGGTCAGGCCCTCGCCGGCGCGCACCTCCGCGACGAACTGGGCCTTACGGCCCTCCATCACCTCGGCCACGCGGTAGAGCACCTGGCCGCGGTTGTATGCCGTGGCCCCGGCCCACTTGGGGAAGGCCGCGCGGGCGGCGACGACGGCGTCACGGGCGTCCTTGCGCGAGCCCTGCGCGGCGTTGGCGAGGAAGCGGCCGCGTCCGTCGACGACCTCGTAGGAGCGGCCGGACTCGGACCGGGGGAACTTCCCGCCGATGTAGAGCTTGTAGGTCTTGCGCACGTCGACGCGGGCGTCGGTGGCAGTCCGCTGGTTGGTCGGCATCGCGGAGATCACCCGTTGCTTTCAGTCGTGACGTAGGCGGACAGGCCGTGGCGACCGCCCTCGCGGCCGTAACCCGACTCCTTGTAGCCACCGAACGGGCTGGTCGGGTCGAACTTGTTGAACGTGTTGGCCCAGACGACCCCGGCCCGCAGCTGGTCGGCCATCCACAGGATGCGCGACCCCTTCTCGGTCCAGACACCCGCCGACAGCCCGTATGGCGTGTTGTTCGCCTTGGCGACCGCCTCCTGCGGGGTGCGGAAGGTCAGCACCGACAGGACCGGCCCGAAGATCTCCTCCTGGGCGATGCGGTGCGTCTGGCTGACGCCGGTGAAGACGGTGGGGCGGAACCAGAAGCCCTTGGCGGGCAGCTCGCAGCCGTTGTCCCAGCGCTGCGCGCCCTCGGCCTCGCCGGCCGCGGTCAGCTCGGTGATGCGCGACAGCTGGGCCTTGGAGTTGATGGCACCCACGTCGGTGTTCTTGTCCAGCGGGTCGCCGACGCGCAGCGTCTGCAGGCGCCGCTTGAGGCGGCGCTCGACGTCCTCGGCGATGTTCTCCTGCACCAGCAGGCGCGAACCGGCGCAGCAGACGTGACCCTGGTTGAAGAAGATGCCGTTGACGATGCCCTCGACAGCCTGGTCGATGGCGGCGTCCTCGAAGATGATGTTGGCGGCCTTGCCACCGAGCTCGAGGGTGGCCTTCTTGCGGGTGCCGGCGATCGAGCGGGCGATCATCTTGCCGACCCCGGTCGAGCCGGTGAACGCGAGCTTGTCGATGTCCGGGTGGTCGACGATGGCCTGGCCGGTGGCCCCGGCGCCGGTGACGATGTTGACGACACCCGGCGGCAGGTCGGCCTGCTGCACGACGTCGGCGAACAGCAGCGCCGTCAGCGGCGTGGTCTCGGCCGGCTTGAGGACGACGGTGTTGCCGGTCGCCAGGGCCGGGGCGATCTTCCACGCCAGCATCAACAGCGGGAAGTTCCACGGGATGACCTGACCGACGACACCGTGGGCGCGGGGGTTGGTGCCCAGACCGGCGTACTCCAGCTTGTCGGCCCAGCCAGCGTGGTAGAAGAAGTGCGCCGCCGCGAGCGGGACGTCGACGTCGCGGCTCTCCTTGATCGGCTTGCCGTTGTCGAGGGTCTCCAGGACCGCGAACTCCCGGGCGCGCTCCTGCAGGATGCGCGCGATACGGAAGAGGTACTTGCCGCGGTCGGCACCGGACATCCGGCCCCATACCCCGTTGTGAGCGCGGCGGGCGGCGACGACGGCACGGTCGACGTCGGCGGCGCTGGCGTCGGTGACCTCGGAGAGGACCTCCTCGGTCGCCGGGTTGACGGTCTTGAACGCCGAACCGCCCTGGGACTCAGTGAACTCACCGTTGATGAACAGCCCGTAGGAGGGGGCGAGGTCGACGACCGCCCGCGACTCCGGGGCCGGTGCGTACTCGAACTTGGCCATGGTTGTGGATCCTCGAATTCGCAGGGGTCAGTAGAGGCTGGGGGAGTCGTCAGTGACGTAGTCGGGGCCCGAGTAGGCACCGATCCGCATCCGCTGACGCTGCAGCAGCAGGTCGTTGAGCAGGCTGGACGCGCCGAACCGGAACCAGAACGGGTCGAGCCAGTCGTCGCCCGCGATCTCGCTCACGGTGACGAGGAACTTGATGGCGTCCTTGCTCGTCCGGATGCCACCGGCCGGCTTGACACCCACCATCTCGCCGGTCAGGTCACGCCAGTCCCGGACCGCCTCGAGCATGACCAGGGTGACGGGCAGGGTCGCCGCGGGCGAGACCTTGCCGGTCGAGGTCTTGATGAAGTCGCCACCAGCAAGCATCGACAGCCACGAGGCGCGGCGGACGTTGTCGTAGGTCACGAGCTCACCGGTCTCCATGATGACCTTGAGGCGGGCCCGGGTGCCGTCCTCGCGCTCGCACGCCTCGGCCACCTGGGCGATCTCGCGGAACACCCCCAGGTAGTCACCGGACAGGAACGCCCCACGGTCGATGACCATGTCGATCTCGTCGGCCCCGGCCCTGATCGCGTCACGGGTGTCGGCGAGCTTGACCGGCATCGACGCCCGACCGGAGGGGAACGCCGTCGCGACGGCAGCGACGTTGACCGGCGCGTCACCCAGCGCCTGACGGGCGGTGGCGACCATGTCGCCGTAGACACACACCGCAGCAGGGCTGGGCGTGGTCGGGTCGGTCGGGTCGGGGTGCAGGGCCTTGGCGGCCAGGCCGCGGACCTTGCCGGCCGTGTCGGCGCCCTCGAGCGTCGTCAGGTCGATCATCGAGATCGCCGTGTCGATGGCCCACGCCTTGGAGGTCGTCTTGATTGACCGGGTGCCCAGGCTTGCTGCGCGTCCCTCGCAGCCCACCTGGTCGACCCCCGGGAGGCCGTGCAGCCAGCTCGTCAGGGCCGCGTTCGTGAGGCGGGAGACGCCGAGGAGGTCGCGCGCCCTGCTCGTCGGGTCGACCGAGGGGGCGGACATGGTGGGGGTACTCACCGAGCAATCCTATCGGTGTCCCACAGGGCGGTCGGTTCGCCCGGATCTGGCGTGGCTCATGGGGCGGGTGGTGCATGCGTTCACGGGGGTTCGAGGGGCTCGCGGCTATGTCGAAGTCCGTTGTGGCGCTTGGGTTTTCGCGCTGGGGGAGTGTCAGACCCCGTTGGTAGGTTTGCTGCATGGGTAGGGGGACGTCGTTCGAGGCGAGCCGCGCAGCGGTGGCGCAGTCGTGCGCTGTCCTGACCGGGGTCGAGGACGACCTCTGGGCTGCCGGGGGACCCGACCTGGGCGAGTTCATGGCCCAGCTCGACGAGCTGGCCACCCGTGTCGACGCGGCACGCGTGGAGGTGCTCCGCGAGGCGGTCGACCGCGGTGAGGCCGGCGTCGGTCGATCTGGTGCGAGTGCCTGGCTGCTCGACCACTCCCCGTCGCTGCGCGCAGGCGGCTCGGCACGCGTCGTGCGGCTGGCCGAGGCCGCCCACGACGACCGGTATGGCGCGTTGCTCACCGCCGTCCGCGAGGCCCGGGTGCCGCTGGTCACCGCGACCATCGTGGTGGACGAGTTCGAGCGACTCGGCCCCCGCCTTGCGGAAGGGGCGGCAGGGCCGGTGCTCGATGGGCTCATCGACGTGGCTTCGTGGGGCAGGCCCAAGGACGTGCGCGGCATCCGGGACCGCCTGGTCGCGAAGTACGGCGCGCTCGGTGAGTTCCAGCTAGAGCAGGACCGGGCGTGCGAGCGACGCTGTCTGTCCCAGCCGTTCTCCGACGGCAGCGGGTTGTTCGAGTACACGATGGTCGTCGACGCCGAGGCCAAGGCGGTCCTGGAGGCGGCGGTCCAGGGGCTGTCGGCACCGCGACCGGCCGAGGGCGAGCCCGATCGTCGGCCGTCGGGGCAGCGGAGGATGGATGCCCTGCTCGAGGTCGTGCGGCGCGGAGTCGCCTCGGCCGACGGGGTGGCGACCACTCCGAAGGCAGAGGTCTTCGTGACCGTCTCGCTCGACGACCTCGTGGCCCGGTCGAACGCCGCCACGGTGTTCGGGTCGGGGGAGGCGGGCACGCTGCTCGGGCCAGAGACGGCCCGCCGCATCGCCTGTGACGCCGGCATCGTGCCCGCGGTCCTCGGCAAGGACGGCGAGGTCCTCGACCTCGGGCGCCGTTTCCGGCTGTTCACGAGCGCGCAGCTGCGAGCCCTGTGGCTCCGCGACGGTGGGTGCACCTTCCCCGACTGCAGGGTGCCCGCGTCCTGGTGCGACGGCCACCACCTTCGGCACTGGGTCGACGGTGGCACGACCGACCTGGGCAACGCCGCGTTGTTGTGCGGGCGACACCACACGGCCGTGCACCGCAAGGGCTACCTCGGCGAGCTGGTCGACGGAGGCGTCCGGTGGACGCTCGTCCCAGGCTCGTACGACCACTGGCTCGCCGGCCGGGCTGCCGCGGAGTGGGTCTTGGGCCCAGGCCCGGGCGTGGGCTCGGGTTCGGGCTCGGATGGCACCGGAGCTGGGCCGGCAGTGCGGACCTACTCGGTCTGGGAAGAGCTGGAGACGATGGCCAGCGCCCCGCCACCAACCCCACCGTGGCGACCATGACCGCGCCCCACAGCCCGCCACCCCGGCGGGCGCATCGCCATGCCTGCAGGGATATCAACAAGACGAGCGGACCGTGACCGGGACCGGTGGGGGCGCCAGGTGCTGGTCGCTAGGGTCCTGCTGTGGCCGAACGCCCTGAGATCGTCTGCATCTGCGGTTCGGCACGGTTCGTGACCGCGATGCGCGCTGCAAACAGCGAGCTGACCTTGGCGGGGGTGATCGTCCTTGCGCCGAGCGAGGCGGACGAGTCGCCCACGCCTGAGCAGGAGGTCGTTCTGTACGCCCTGCACCTGCGCAAGATCGACCTTGCCGACCGTGTCCTCGTGGTCAACCCGGGCGGCTACGTCGGAGAGTCCACTCGACGCGAGATCGCCTACGCCCGAGAGACCGGCAAGTCGGTAGCGTTCACCCACCCTCTCTGACGACAGGCGCGCAACCAGCGTCGGCTGAGTCCAGACTGGAGGCATGCCCCGTCCTCCTCTGCCGTCCAAGCCCTGTGCCCGGTGCGGCCGGACCATCATCTGGCGGAAGGCCTGGGCTCGCGACTGGGACTCGGTCCGCTGGTGCTCGGACAGCTGCCGCAAGCACGGGCTCGGCGACGTCGACCGTCAGCTCGAAGCCTCCCTGGAGTCGCTGTTGGACGGACGCTCAGCCAGTGCCTCGGTGTGTCCGTCGGAGGCGGCGCGTGCCGTGGGCTCGGACGACTGGTCCGATCTGATGGAGCCGGCGCGGATGGCTGCACGACGCCTGGTGGCCAAGGGGCGGGCGGAGATCACCCAGGGCGGACACGTCGTCGACCCCAGCAGGTTCAAGGGCCCGATCCGCGTGCGCAGACCACGATGAACTACGCCACAAGCCGCCAGAAGCCGCCACGAGAGTGACCCGTCAGATCCGGGTGAGCTCCTCCATGGCTGAGCGGATCGCGGTGAGTCTCGCCGCAGCGACCTCGCGGGCCGTGCTCAGGTCGGAGGACACCGGCTCGATGACCTCGAGGTACACCTTGAGCTTGGGCTCGGTGCCCGAGGGGCGCACGATGATCCGCGAGTCGTCCTCGAGGAGGTAGCGCAGGCCGTCGGTGGGCGGGAGCGCGTCGCTGCCGAGGGACAGGTCGTCCGTGCGTGTCACGGCCAGACCAGCCACCTCGGTGGGCGACTCTTCGCGGAGCCGCGTCATCACGGTGCCGATGAGGGACAGGTCGGCGACACGCACGGAGAACGAGTCCGTGGCGTGCACGCCGTGCTCGACGGCGAGGTCGTCGAGCACGTCCTGCAGCGTGCGTCCCTGCGCCTTGAGCGTGGCGGCGAGCTCAGCGATGAGCAGGCAGGCGCTGATGCCGTCCTTGTCGCGGACGCGCGCGGGGTCGACGCAGTAGCCGAGTGCTTCCTCGTAGCCGTAGCGCAGGCCCTCGACGCGGGCGATCCACTTGAAGCCCGTCAGGGTCTCCTCGTGGCGGATCCCGGCCTTCGCGGCCATCGCGGCCAGCAGCCGCGAGGAGACGATGGAGTTGGCGAAAACGGCGTCAGGCTCGACGCCCCGCGACAGCACGTGGTGCCCGAGCAGGGCGCCCACCTCGTCGCCGCGCAGCATCCGCCAGTCGGTGCGCCCGTCGTCAGCACCGCCCTGGACGGTGAAGGGGACGGCGACGGCGCAGCGGTCGGCGTCGGGGTCGTTGGCCAGGACGATGTCCGGACCGATCTCGCGGGCCAGGTCCAGCGCCGCGTCGATGGCGCCGGGCTCCTCGGGGTTGGGAAAGGACACCGTCGGGAAGGCGGCGTCGGGTTGCTGCTGGCTCGCGACCGGCACCGGCTGGGGGAACCCGGCCTTCGCGAACACCCGGAGCAGGGTCTCACTGCCGACCCCGTGCAGGGCGGTGTGGACGATGTCGATGTCGCGAGGGCTGTCGACGGTGACGACCTTCGCCGCGGCATCGACGTAGGCGTCGAGCACGTCGTCGCCGAGGGTGTCCCAGCCGTCGTCGGCGAGCGGGACGTCGGCCACGGCCGAGATCCGGGCGATCTGTCCGGCGATGAGGGCGTCCGCGGGCGGCACGATCTGCGAGCCGTCGCCGAGGTAGACCTTGTAGCCGTTGTCCTGCGGCGGGTTGTGGCTCGCGGTCACCATGACACCCGCGTCGGCACCGAGGTGGCGGATCGCGAACGCCAGCACCGGAGTCGGCAGCGTGTGGGGCAGGACGGCGGCGCGTCCACCCGCTCCGACGGTGACCGCCGCGGTATCGCGGGCGAAGACGTCGGAGTTGGTGCGCGCGTCGTACCCGACGACGACGAACGGCTCCGCCGTCGACTGCTTGAGGTATGCAGCGAGCCCGGCGGCCGCGCGGATGACCACCGAGCGGTTCATCCGGTTGGGGCCGGCGCCGATGGCGCCGCGCAGACCGGCGGTGCCGAACTCGAGCATCCCCGAGAACCGGTCCTCGAGGTCGGTGACTGCGCTCTCGTCACCCCCCTTGGCGCGGGCGAGCACCTGGCCCAGCTCGACCCGGGTCTCGTGGTCGGGGTCGTCGTCCACCCACTCCTGGGCGGCGTCGATGAGCTCCTGCGCGTGGCTGTCGACGGGTGAGGTCCCCTCGGAACCGTGCCGGGCGGCATACGTCATGGCGCTGGTCCTTTCAGAGGGAGGCGACGACGGCGGCGAGCAGCCGGCCGCAGCGGTCGGCCGCGGCCTGGCCGGCCTCGAGGACCTCGTCGTGCGAGAGCGGCTGGTCGCTGATGCCGGCGGCGAGGTTGGTCACCAAGGAGATCCCGAGCACCTCGAGGCCTGCCTGACGGGCGGCGATCGCCTCGAGCGTCGTGGACATCCCGACCAGGTCACCACCGAGGATCTTGGCCATCTGCACCTCGGCCGGGGTCTCGTAGTGGGGCCCGCGGAACTGCACGTAGACGCCTTCGTCGAGATCGGGGTCGACGCTGCGGGCGACGTCGCGCAGCCGCGTGGAGTAGAGGTCGGTGAGGTCGACGAAGTTGGCGCCCTCGATGGGGGAGTGCGCGGTGAGGTTGATGTGGTCGCGGATGAGGACCGGGGTGCCGGGGACCCACGCGGGGTTGAGGCCGCCGCAGCCGTTGGTCAGCACGATGGTGCTGCACCCCGCCGCCGCGGCGGTGCGCACGGCGTGGACGACCGAGCGGACGCCCTTGCCCTCGTAGAAGTGGGTGCGGGTGCCGTAGACGAGGGCGCGGCGGCCGGTGTCGGCGATGGCGACCGAGCGCATGGTGCCGCTGTGGCCGGCGACGGCGGCCTTGGCGAAGCCGGGGACGTCGGCGTTGTCGATGGTGGCGAGGGTCTCGCCGATGAGGTCACCGGTCTGCCCCCAGCCGGATCCCAGGACGAGGGCCACGTCGTGGCGCTCCACCCCGCTGCGCTCGGCGATCACGGCGGCGGCCGCGCGGGCCACCTCGAAGGGGTCGGTCGCGGGGTCGGTCAGGTCGTGGGCGCGGTCGTGGGCGCCCGTGGCGGGGCGGCTCTGCTCAGTCACCGGGGAAGACTACCGAGGTCTCGGCGGGTGGGTGGCGGCGCTGCCGGGTTGGTCCGGATGGTGCCGTGTGCGCGGTCAGTCCCTCGCGCCCGCGACGGCCAGGGCCGCCTCGCCCGTGGGCGTCAACGTGACCCGGTCGCCGGGGGCGAACCTGGCGATGGCGGCGCTGGGGACCTGGACGGTGACCGGAGCACCGCCGCCGGCATCGACCACGACCCGGCCGTGAGCCCCGAGGAAGCTGGCGCTGACGACGGTGGCCCCGCCCCCGGGGTCGGGCGTGACCGTGAGGTGCTCGGGGCGCACCAGCACCGTGACTGCTCCCCGCTCGGCAGAGCCGGGCAGCAGCGCGACGGTGGCACCGAGGACGGTGGCGCTGGAGCCGTGCGACTCCCCGACCAGGCGGTTCGTGATCCCGACGAAGTCGGCCACGAAGTCGCTGACCGGTCGTGAGTAGAGCTCTTCGGGAGTGGCGATCTGCTCGAGGCGGCCGCTGCGCATGACGCCGACCCGGTCGGCGACCGCCAGCGCCTCCTCCTGGTCGTGCGTGACGAAGAGCGTGGTGGTCCCGACCTCGAGCTGGATCCGGCGGATCTCGTCGCGCAGCTGCACCCGGACCTTGGCGTCCAGGGCGGACAACGGTTCGTCCAGGAGCAGCACCTGGGGCTCGATGGCCAGGGCCCGTGCCAGGGCCACCCGCTGCTGCTGGCCGCCGGACATCTGGTGGGCGTAGCGGTCGGCCTCCGCGGACAGCCCGACGAGGTCGAGCATCTCCGCGGCCCGGGTCCGGCGCTGGTGAGCGGGCTGACGGCGCAGCTGCAGCCCGAACTCGATGTTCTGGCGGGCGGTCATGTGCGGGAAGAGGCTGTAGGCCTGGAAGACCATCCCCAGGTCACGCTTGTTGGTCGGGACCCGGGTGAGGTCCTGGCCGCCGACCTCGATGCGCCCCTCGTCGGGGTCCTCGAGCCCGGCCAGGCAGCGCAGCGCCGTGGTCTTGCCGCAGCCGGAGGGACCCAGCAGGGCGACGAGCTCGCCCGGGGCCAGCCGCAGGGTGAGGTCGTCGAGCGCGTGCACGTCGCCGTAGCTGCGTCGCAGTCCGGTCAGCTCGACGGCCACCCCCTGCGGTGTCGCGGTCGCGGGCTCGGTGCTGGTGGTGGCGGTCATGCGGTCTCCTTGCGGCGGCGCAGGCGGGTCAGGGGCGAGGCACTGTTGCGCTGGCCCCCGACGAAGGACATGGCGAACAGGATCGCGAACGCGAAGACGAGGGACGCGAGGCCGACCGCGATGGAGATCTGCGCGTCCGACTTGCCGATGAGGTACATCGCGACCTGCAGGTTGGTGCGGCTGAACAGGCTCGCGATGGTGAACTCGCCAAGGGTCAGCGCCACCGCGAGGAACGACGCGGACAGCACCGCCGTACGAAGGTTCGGCAGGATCACCCGGACCATGACGGTGGTCCAGCTGGCGCCGAGGGAGCGGGCTGCCTCGGACAGCGTGCGCACGTCGATGGCCCGCAGCCCCGCGTCCAGCGATCGGTAGGCGTAGGGCAGCACGAGCACGACGTAGGCGAAGGAGAGCCAGATCGCGTTGCCACCGAGGAAGTAGGTGACCCAGGCGTAGACCGGTGTGAGGCCGACGACCAGCACGATGGCGGGGACGGTGAGGGGGAGCAGGCAGACGAACTCGACGGTCCGGCTCAGCCCCGGCAGCCGCAGCCGCACCCAGGTCATCGTCGGCACAAGCAGCACGAGCATGATCACGACCGTGAGGACGGCCAGGCCGATGGAAGCGATGAAACCGTCCCGCAGGTCGGGGTAGCGCGTCGAGATGGCGCCGAAGTCGGCTAGGGCCGACCAGGTCGCGGCGGTCCGGTGGCCGGCCGAGTCGCGGGTGGTGAACTCGAGCATGCTGAACAGCGGCAACCCGAAGAAGACGAGGGTGAGGCTGACCACGACCCAGCGGAAGAGGTTCTGACGGCGCCTCATGGAGGCCCGCTGGCCGCTCATCGGACCAACCACTTCGAGGCGCGCCGGTCCAGCACGGCATACGCGCTCATCACCAGCGCGACGACGACCACCATGGCCAGGGCCATCGCCTTGCCGACGTTCTCCTGGCCGAGGATGACCTCGGAGGTGAAGCTGCCACCGATCTGCAGCGGCAGCAGGGGCGAGCCCTGGGAGACGAGGGCGGCAGCGGTGGCGTAGGCCGAGAAGGCGTTCGTGAACAGCAGCAGCAGGGCACCGATGAAGGACGGCAGGAGGATCGGGCCGGCGACCTTGCGCCAGTAGAGGAACGTGCTCCCGCCGAGGGTCTCGCTCGCCTCACGCCACTGCGGGCGCAGGCCTTCGACCGCGGGCAGGAAGACGATGAGCATCAGGGGCACCTGGAAGTACAGGTACACGAGCATCAGGCCCTTGTCCCACTCGTACAGCCACAGCCCGCCGCCACCTATGCCGAGCAGCCGCGTGAGGAACCCCTGGGCCGAGAACGTCGCGAGGAACGCGAAGGCGAGGATGACGCCACCGAACTGGGCGAGGACGCCGCACAGGGAGGTGATGAACCGCTTGAGCACGCCGGTCGGGGAGGCGGTCGACACGGCATACGCGAGGATCGCGCCGAGCACCGCCCCGCCCACCGCCGTCACGGCCGAGAGCACGATCGAGTGCCACAGGGCGGAGGTGACTGCGGGCTGGCCGAGCGCCCGGATGTTGCCCAGGCTCGGGCGTCCTCCGCTGACGAACGCCCCGATGACCACGACCAGCGTGGGGATGAGCAGGAAGACGGTGACGTAGGCGAAGAAGGGGACGACACCGAGGAGGGCGCTCGTCGGCCGGAAGCCGCCGAGCGCCCTGCGTGCCCGGACCTCAGCCAACCGCGTTGGCCCATTCCTTGGCGAGGTAGGCCTTGGCGGTGTCGGAGTCGGCAGCCGTCGGGACGACCGGGGTGCCGGTCACGGGCGGGAGAGCCGCTGCGGCGGTGGCGTCGAGCGTGCCGGCCTTCTTCATGTCGTCGAAGCGCACCGGACGGGCGCCGCCCTTGAGCCAGAGGTTCTGGCCCTCGTCGGAGTAGAGGTACTCCTGCCACAGCCGCGCCGCCGCGGGGTGGGGGGCGTCCTTGTTCACGGCCTGGACGTAGTAGCCGGCGAGGACGGCGTTGTCAGGGACGTAGACCTTCCACGTCGGCACCTTGGCCGTCTGGGCGGCGTTGAGGTAGTCCCAGTCGATGACGACCGGGGTCTGGCCCGAGGCGATGGTCGCCGGGGTCGGGTCGACGGGGATGAAGTTGCCGGCGTCCTTGAGCTTCTTGAAGAAGTCCACGCCCTTGGTCACGTCGCCCGCGGTGCCGCCGTTGGCGATCGAGACCATCTGCACCCCGGCGAACGCGGCACCCGCCTTGGTCGGGTCGCCGTTGAGGGCGACCTTGCCCTTGTAGGCCGGCTTGAGCAGGTCGTCGATGGACGTCGGGGCGGGCACCTTGGAGGAGTCGTACCCCACGGACATGTAGCCGCCGTAGTCGTTGACCCACGTGCCGTTCGCGTCCTTGAGGGCGGTGGGAACGCTGTCGAACTTCGCGGTCTTGTAGGGAGCGAACATCGCGGTATTGGCCGACGCGACGGCCGTGCCGAGGTCGAACACGTCCGGGGCGCCGGACTGTCCCTTCAGGCGAGTCGCTGCCGAGATCTCGTCGGCGCTGCTGGCGTCGGGCTGCGCGCTGTTGACCTTGATGCCGTACTTCGTGCCGAACGCGGAGATGATCGCGCCGTAGTTGGCCCAGTCCGGGGGCAGGGCGATGACGTTGAGGCTGCCCTCCTTCTTGGCGGCGGCGACGAGGGCGTCCATGCCGCCCACCGCGGAGGCCGAGGTCGCGGAGGCGGCGGCGTTGCCCGAGCTGCCGGAGGACCCGGAGGAGTCCTTGGCCGGCGGGGAGCACGCGGCGACCGCGATGGAGGTGGTGGCGGCGACGACGGCCAGCCAGGCCGTGCTGCGGGATCGAGCGCTCATGTTTGCCATCCTGATGCTGGAGCCCGGTGTCCGGGCGAGGAAGGTGCCGAGCGGAACCTAGTCCGCCTGCTCGGACCATACGGCTACGGCGGCCTTGCGGCCAGATGTCCGCCACGTGACGAGCCGACGTCGGCACAGGGTGCGGGCGGCGGGATGGTTGGATGGGGCGCGTGAACTCGCGTCAGACCTCGGTCGTCATCCTCGGCGGCGGGCCCGGCGGGTACGAGGCCGCCCTGGTCGCGGCCCACCTCGGTGCCGCCGTCACCGTCGTCGACCGCGACGGCCTCGGTGGGGCCGCGGTGCTTACCGACTGCGTGCCCAGCAAGACCCTGATCTCGACGGCCGACTTCATGTCCCAGTTCGAGACCGCCTCCGACCTCGGCGTCCACCTCGAGGACCACGAGGGGGACGAGGTCGCCGACTCGGTGGCCGAGCTCAACGCCGTGAACCGGCGGGTCCTGGCCCTCGCGGCAGCCCAGTCCCGAGACATCGGTCGCCGGCTGGCCGCCGACGGCATCGAGGTGCTCCGCGGCACGGGCCGCCTGCTGTCCCCGTCCCAGGTCGAGGCCACGCTCGAGGACGGTTCGCTCCGGACGCTCGACGCGGAGGTCGTGCTCGTCTCCACGGGCGCTACCCCCCGGGTCATGGCCAGCGCGGAGCCCGACGGCGAGCGCATCCTCACCTGGCAGCAGATCTACTCCCTGCCTGAGCTCCCCGAGCACCTCGTCGTCGTGGGCTCCGGCGTCACCGGGGCCGAGCTGGCGCAGGCCTACCTCGGCCTCGGCTCGAGGGTCACCCTCGTCTCCTCGCGAGACCGCGTGCTGCCCGGCGAGGACGCCGACGCCGCAACGGTCATCGAGGACGTCTTCCGCAAGCGCGGCATGGAGGTCCTCGGGCGCTCACGGATGGCCGCGGTCGAGCGCACCGACGACGGTGTCGTCGTGCGCCTCGAGGACGGTAGGGAGGTCACGGGGTCGCACGCGCTCCTAGCCGTCGGCTCCATACCCCAGACCGCGGGCCTCGGGCTCGAGGAGGTCGGGGTCGCCCTCACCGAGTCCGGGCACGTCAGCGTCGACCGGGTCTCGCGGACGTCCGTCCGCGGTGTGTATGCCGCGGGCGACTGCACCGGCGTCCTCCCGCTCGCGTCCGTGGCCGCCATGCAGGGACGCATTGCCATGGCCCACGCGCTCGGTGACGCGGTGGCCCCGCTCAACCTGCGCGCCGTGTCAGCCAACATCTTCACCGACCCCGAGATCGCGACGGTCGGGTTCTCCCAGAAGGACCTCGACGACGGCACCGTCGACGCGACCGGCGTCATGCTGCCGCTCGCGACCAACCCGCGCGCCAAGATGCAGGGCATCACCGACGGGTTCGTGAAGCTGTTCGCCCGCAAGGGGGTCGGCACCGTCGTGGGCGGGGTCGTGGTGGCTCCCAAGGCGTCGGAGCTCATCTACCCCGTGACCCTGGCGGTGCAGCACGGCCTGACGGTCGACCAGCTGGCCGGCACGTTCACCGTCTACCCGTCGCTGAGCGGCTCGGTCGCCGAGGCGGCCCGCCAGCTGCACCCGACCGACTGACGGTTCGCCCCGGAGCGTCCAGAGACGGCGCCCCGCGGACCGGCGCCCCCGGGACGCGTTCGCCGGAGTGCCCGGGCTCGGGGTTGTCGGTAGCGTCGAGAGCAGGACGGTCGTCGCCCACCGCGGTGACGACCTCGAGTGCGACGAACCAGACCCCCACCGAGAGGTAGTGCCATGGCAGGCTGGATGGACAAGGCGAAGGACTACATCAAGGGCAACCCGCAGCAGGCGGGTTCGGCCATCGAGAAGGTCGAGGACCTCATCGACCAGCGCACCGGTGGCAAGTACGCCGACAAGGTCGACAAGGGCGGCGACGTCCTGCGCGAGAAGCTCGGCATCCCGGGCGATGGGCAGCAGACGACGCCCCCGTCGGGCCAGGGCCCGACCGAGCAGTCCGGGCAGGCGCCCTCGGTGGAGGCGCCCTCGGTGGAGGCGCCCGAGGGCACGGCGGCCGAGCACGCGCCGGGCGATACCCCCACGGGCCAGATCGCGGAGGAGCAGACGATGCCGGCGCCGCCGGCCCCGCCCCAGACCACTCCCGAGCCGGCACTTACACCGCAGCCGGCACCTACACCCGAGCCCGCCCCCACCCCCGAGCCCGCGCCGACGCCCGAGCCCGCGCCTAGCGGTCCGGTCTCCAGCGGCGACCGCGACTCCGGGGCGAGCGAAACCGTGCAGGGCTCGGTGCCCAACCCCGAGCCGGGGACCAACGACCCGCAGGAGGCCGGCTCCCTCGCGGACGGCTCGCTGACCCCGGGTGACAACGACCGCGTGGGACAGCCCGGCGGCCCGATCGACCCGACTCAGCCGGCCGCCGACCAGCCCACCTGGGGCACGCCGGGGGAGACCACCCCCGACGGCGGCGGCGACACCTCGACGCTGCCGACGCAGCCGTCCCAGCACCAGGACGGCCTGCCGCAGGGTGGCTCGACCCAGCAGGGCGAGTGGCAGTCCGAGGACGGCGTGCCCGGCGGCAAGCAGCCCGACGACGGTGGCCCCGGCCGGCACTGAGCCAGCGACGGAGCCGGCCACGCGGCATACCTGGATGACGAAAGGCCCTGTCCCGCAACGGGACAGGGCCTTTGGTCGGTATGGCGCGGAGGTTCAGACCGTGATCTCGGCGATGACGGCGATGATGGCGCCGTTCGTCACCGTCTGGCCGACCTCGGCGGACAGTCCGGTGACGGTGCCGGCCTTGTGCGCGTTGATGGGCTGCTCCATCTTCATCGCCTCGAGGACCACGATCAGCTCACCCTCGGCGACCTGCTGGCCCTCCTCGACGGCGATCTTGACGATGGTGCCCTGCATCGGTGCGGTGAGGGAGTCACCCGATGCGGCGGCGCCGGCCTTGGACCCACCCGAGCGACGTGGCGCCTTCTTCTTCGCCGCGCTACCGCCACCGAGGGACAGCCCGCCGGGGAGGACGACCTCGAGGCGCTTGCCGCCGACCTCGACGACGACGCTCTGGCGCTCGCCGGACTGCTCGGGGGCCTCGGGCGTGGCGCCCGAGTACGCCGGGATCTGGTTGTCGAACTCCGTCTCGATCCACCGGGTGTGGATCGTGAAGGGCTTGTCACCCTCCGGCGCGAAGGCGGGGTCGGCGACGACCGCGCGGTGGAACGGCAGCACGGTCGGCATGCCGTCGATCGCGAACTCCGCCAGCGCGCGGCGCGAACGCTCGAGCGCCTGGTGGCGGTCACGGCCGGTGACGATGAGCTTGGCGAGCATCGAGTCGAACGCACCACCGATGACATCACCCTCGACGACACCGGAGTCGAGACGGACGCCCGGGCCCGACGGCGGCTGGAACGACGCGACCACGCCGGGGGCGGGCAGGAAGTTGCGGCCGGCGTCCTCGCCGTTGATGCGGAACTCGATCGAGTGGCCGACCGGGGCGGGGTCGTCGTAGCCGAGCACCTCACCCTCGGCGATGCGGAACTGCTCGCGCACCAGGTCGATCCCGGTGACCTCCTCGCTCACGGGGTGCTCGACCTGCAGGCGGGTGTTGACCTCGAGGAAGGAGATCCGGCCGTCCTGGGCCACGAGGAACTCGCACGTCCCGGCGCCGGTGTAGCCGGCCTCGGACAGGATCGCCTTGGAGGCGCGGACGAGCTCGGCGTTCTGCTCGTCGGACAGGAACGGCGCGGGCGCCTCCTCGACGAGCTTCTGGTGGCGCCGCTGCAGGGAGCAGTCGCGGGTGGAGACGACGACGACGTTGCCGTGCTGGTCGGCCAGGCACTGGGTCTCGACGTGGCGCGGCTTGTCGAGGTACTGCTCGACGAAGCACTCGCCGCGACCGAACGCGGCGACGGCCTCACGGGTCGCCGACTCGAACAGCTCGGGGATCTCCTCGATGGTGCGGGCAACCTTGAGGCCGCGGCCGCCACCGCCGTACGCCGCCTTGATGGCGACCGGGAGGCCGTGCTCCTCGGCGAACGCGACGACCTCGTCGGCGCCCTCGACCGGGTCCGCCGTGCCGGCCACGAGGGGGGCGTCGGCCTTCGAGGCGATGTGGCGGGCCTTGACCTTGTCGCCGAGCGAGTCGATGGCCGAGGGCGGCGGACCGACCCAGGTCAGGCCCGCGTCCATCACGGCCTGGGCGAAGGAGGCGTTCTCGGAGAGGAAGCCGTAGCCGGGGTGCACGGCGTCGGCACCGGACTTGCGTGCCACCTCGAGGAGCTTCTCCTGCACGAGGTAGGAGTCGCCCGGGGTGGTGCCACCGAGGGCCCAGGCCTCGTCGGCGACCTTCACGTGCAGGGCATCCCGGTCCGGGTCGGCGTACACGGCGACCGAACCGATGCCGCTGTCGGCACAGGCGCGGGCGATGCGCACGGCGATCTCACCGCGGTTGGCGATGAGGACCTTGGAGATGGGGCGGGAGCTCGGCTTCGTCGTCGACTCGGGAGTGGGCACCATGCGGCGGAGCCTAGCCCGTTTCCCCACCGTCATTCCCACCCACCGGGTGTGGCCTCGGCGACACCTGCATACAGTCGAAGCATGACCTCAGTCCCGAACCTCCAGCTCTCCACCGGCGCCGACACCATCGACATCCCCCAGCTCGGGTTCGGTGTGTGGCAGGTGCCGGATGCCGATGTCGACGGCGCCATCGCCACCGCCCTCGAGGTCGGCTACCGCAGCATCGACACCGCGGCCATCTACGGCAACGAGGACGGTGTGGGCCGCGCGCTCGCCGCGACCGACCTCTCCCGCGACGACCTGTTCGTCACGACCAAGGTCTGGAACGCCGGCCACGGCCACGACGCCACCCTCGCGGCGTTCGACACCTCGATGAAGCGGCTGGGACTCGACGTCCTCGACCTCTACCTCATCCACTGGCCCACCCCGAAGAAGGACAACTACGTCGACACGTGGAAGGCGCTGCTCGATCTGCGCGCCTCCGGCCGGGTCAGGGCCGTGGGGGTGTGCAACTTCAACATCGAGCACCTCCAGCGCCTCCTCGACGAGACCGGCGAGCTGCCGGCGATCAACCAGGTCGAGCTGCACCCGCACTTCCAGCAGCAGGCGCTGCGGGAGTTCCACGACGCGAACGGCGTCCTCACCGAGGCCTACAGCCCGCTGGCCTCCGGTGGCGCGGTCCTCTCGGACGAGGCCGTGGCCGAGGTCGCCGCCAAGCACGCAGTCTCCCCGGCGCAGGCGATCCTGCGCTGGCACACCCAGATCGGCAACGTCGTCATCCCCAAGTCGGTGACCCCGAGCCGCATCGCCGAGAACTTCGACATCTTCGGGTTCGAGCTCGACGACGACGACCTGTCGACGTTCGCACGGCTCGACCGCGGGGAGCGCGTGGGCGCCGACCCGCTCGAGTTCAACTGAACCCAGCTGCGTGGTCCACGGGTGCCGCGGCGTCGCCTTCCGAGGTGGCCCGCGGCACCCGTGCGTCTGGCTCTAGGGTGAGCGGCATGAGCACGGACGAGCAGGGCGGCGACACCTCCACGGACGCGACGAACGCGCAGGCGGCCGAGCACGCCGCCGACGACGCGAAGGCGATCCGACAGATCGAGGAGGGCGTGCAGCGCGACTTCTCGCAGTCGATGTCCTACGGCGCCTACCTCGGCCTGGACCAGCTGCTGTCCTCCCAGCACCCCCGAAGCGAGCCGCCCCAGCACGACGAGCTGCTGTTCATCATCCAGCACCAGACCTCCGAGCTCTGGCTCAAGCTGATGCTGCACGAGCTGCGTTCGGCGCGGGCCCTGCTCGCGACCGACGAGCTCGCGCCCGCGCTCAAGCGCCTCGCCCGCGTCAAGCACATCCAGCACACGCTGACGGGGCAGTGGTCGGTGCTCGCGACCCTCACGCCGAGCGAGTACGCCGAGATCCGCCCGTTCCTCGCGACGAGCTCGGGCTTCCAGTCCTGGCAGTACCGCGCCGTGGAGTTCCTGCTCGGCAACAAGAACGCCGACATGGTGACGGTCTTCGAGCACGACGAGGCTGCCCGCGCGATGCTCGCCGAGCTGCTCGAGGAGCCGAGCCTCTACGACGAGTTCCTGCGCTACCTGGACCGACGCGGGTATGCCGTGCCGGCCGAGCTGCTCGAACGGGACTTCACCCAGCCCTACCGGCTCGACGAGCGACTCGTGGACACGTTCGCGGCCGTGTACGCCTCACCGGCCGAGCACTGGGGTGTGTACGAGACCTGCGAGGAGCTGGTCGACCTCGAGGACAACTTCCAGCAGTGGCGGTTCCGCCACCTGCAGGTGGTCACCCGCACCATCGGCATGAAGCCCGGCACCGGTGGGTCCTCGGGGGTCAGCTTCCTGCGCCGGGCGCTGGACCTGACCTTCTTCCCCGAGCTCTACGCGGTCCGCGCCCGCGTCTGACCAGCCCCGGTCACTCGTCCGGGAGCCAGCCGTCGGGACCGCCCGAGCCGGCGGCATACGTCTCGAGCGGCACCTTGTCGGCGGCCCATGCCTTGATGACCGGCTCCATCACGCGCCAGCACTCCTCGGCCGCGTCGCCACGCACCGTGAGGAGCTGGCTGCCGTCGAGGACCTGGGCCAGCACCTCGCCGTACGCCTGCATGCGTGGCGCTGCGAGGGGCGCCGACAGGGTCTTCTGCTCGAGGTCCAGGGGGTCGCCCTCGGCGTTCATGGTCAAGGTGAGGGACACGGCGCCGGGCTTCAGGTCGATGACCAGCCGGTCGCCCCCGGACGTGCCGATGAAGCCGGTCGGCAGGTGCGGCACGTCGCGGAAGTGGGCCACGATCTGCTTACGCGGCGACCCCAGCGCCTTGCCGCTGCGCAGGACGAACGGCACGCCGGCCCAGCGGTTGTTGCGCACCTCGAGCGTGACCTGGGCGAGCGTCTCGGTGCCGCGAGAGGGGTCGACCCCGTGTTCGGCGGTGTAGTCGGGCACGTCGTGACCGGCTATCGACCCTGCGGTGTAGCGGGCCCGCCGCGACGAGCGCTTGGGTGAGCCACCCCAGACCCGGGTGGCGCGCAGCACCTGCACCTTCTGGTCGCGCAGCTCCTGGGCGTCGAGCACCGCGATCGACTCCATCGCGAACAGCGACATCACCTGCAGCAGGTGGCTCTGCAGCATGTCCTTGAGGGCGCCAGCCCCGTCGTAGTAGCCCGCTCGACCCTCGAGCGCGAGGTCCTCGTCGTAGACGATCTCGACGCGCTCGATGTGCTCCGCGCTCCAGATCGGGGCGAGCATCCGGTTGGCGAACCGCAGCCCCACGAGGTTGAACACGGTCGCGACCCCGAGGAAGTGGTCGATCCGGAAGATGTCGTCCTCGCTCGTGACCCGGTGCAGGAGGGCGTTGAACTCGGCCGCGCTCTCGCGGTCGGTGCCGAACGGCTTCTCCAGGGCGAGCCGGGTGGTCGCCGGCAGGTCGACGTGCTGCAGGAGGTCGCAGACCTTCATGGTGACCTGGGGCGGCAGGGCGAAGAAGATCACGAGCGGACCGTCACCGCAGGCCTGCACCAACGAGCGCAGCTCGGCCTCCTCGAGGAGGTCGGTCCTGCGGTATGCGGTGTCGGCGGTGACCGCCTTGGTGACCTTCGCGGGGGTCTTGACCGACGCGAAGGAGTCCTTGACCCGGGCCTTCCACTGCGTCGGGGAGAGGTCCGCCCGGTCGGCGCCCACGACGCGGACACGGCGCTCGGGCTCGACGGCGAGCAGGGTGGCCAGCCCCGGCAGCAGCAGCCGGTGGGTGAGGTCGCCCCCTGCGCCGAGGATCAACAGGGTCGTCTCGGAGGGGGTGGCCATGCCCCCCAGCGTGCCACTCGCACCGCAGGGGCGCCGGTCGGGCACGCGCGGGCCGGGCGCACGCGGCATACTCCGTCGGCATGGCCACCCGCCCCGGCGAGCCGCGCGGTCCGCGGGTCATCCACAGCGCCCAGGCGCTCGTCGACGAGGTGGTCGAGGTCGCCGCCCTGCCCGAGCGAGGCGGCAACGCCGTCGCCACCTCCTACAGCCGGTATGCCGGTGGCGCGGTCAACATCCTGGTCGCGGCTGCCCGGTCGGGCGCCGCGTGCGTCCATGCCGGCGCGGTCGGCACGGGCCCGAACGGTGACCTCGTCCGCGCCGCGCTCGCCGTCGACGGGGTGTCGATCAGCAGCCCGGTCGTACCCGACGTCGACACCGGCATCTGTGTCGTGATGGTGGAGCCGTCCGCCGAGCGGACCTTCGTGACCACCCAGGGGGCGGAGCGCCACATCACGGTCGAGAGCCTGGAGACCTCCGCTCCGGCGGCGGGTGACCTGGTCTGCGTGAGTGGGTTCTCACTCGTGGGTCGGACGCGAGATCCGTTGGTGCAGTGGGTCTGCGGGTTGGCTGACGGCGTCGTCGTCGTGCTCGACCCGGGTGACGCGTTCGGCGGGCTGGAGGCCTCCCTCCGCGAGGCCGTGCTGGCCCGGACGACGGTGTGGACGAGCAACGCCGACGAGGCCATGGCCCTGACGGGGGTGCAGGTCGAGGACGACTCGGCTGCGGCCGTGGCCGCGCGGCTCCCCGAAGGCGCCGTGGCGATCGTCCGGGACGGGGCGAAGGGGTGCCACGTCCACGAGGCCGGACGCACGACATACGTGGCCGGTCACCCGCAGGAGGCGGTCGACACCAACGGCGCCGGCGACACCCATACCGGGGTGCTCCTCGCCGAGAGGGCGCGAGGCACGGGCTGGCTCGACGCAGCGCAGCGGGCCAACGCGGCCGGTGCGATCAAGGTGACCCGGCGGGGACCGGCGACCGCCCCCTCGTCCGAGGAGATCGACGCGTTCCTGGCCGCGCGCCGGGGCTAGAGAGCTCCTGCCGGCGCTGGAGGGCGCGCGCCGGACCTACAGGGCGCGCGGGCGGTAGGCGTCCAGGAGCCGGTCGTACAAGGCATCGAGCTCGCGGTCGCTGCGCTGGCGGCTCGGGTCGGCGAGGTGCCAGGCGACCATCTCGGCGGCTCCGCGCCGGAAGGGGACCTGGGCGTTCCACCCGGCGGCGATCGTGCGGATCTTGGTGTTGTCGAACACCATCGAGTTGGACTTGTCGCCGACTAGCGACGCTCCGAGCTCGGCGTCGTTCGCGGCGATGGCATCCGAGGCGATGTGCACGATCCGCGCCTCGACCCCGGCCGCGGCGGCGACCTCCTGGTGGATCTGGTCCCAGGTCAGCGCCTCGTCCGAGGTGATGTGGAAGGCCTCGCCGATGGCCTGCGGACGGTCGAGCAGTCGCACGAACGCGCGGGCGAAGTCCTCGTGGTGCGTCAGGGTCCACCACGACGTCCCGTCGCCGGGAACGACGACCTCACGGCCGTCGAGCATCCGCTGCACCACGGTCCAGCCGCCGCTGAACGGGAGGAGGGTGTGGTCGTACGTGTGCGACGGTCGCACGATCGTGACGGGCAGCCCCGCGTCCCGGTAGCGGGAGACGAGCAGGTCCTCGCAGGCGATCTTGTCGCGGGAGTACTGCCAGAACGGGTTGCGCAGGGGAGTGGACTCGGTGACCGGGCCGTGGGTGGGAGGCGTCTGGTATGCCGAGGCGGAGCTGATGAAGACGTACTGCCCGAAGCGGCCCTCGAGCAGGTCGAGGTTGGCCGTGAGCTGGTCGGTCGTGAAGGTCAGGAAGTCGACGACCACGTCGAAGCTGCGGCCCTGCAGTGCTGTTGCCGTGGCCTCGCGGTCACGGATGTCAGCAGTGAGGACCTCGGCGCCGGGTGCCGGCGCGTGGGTGCTGCTCGCCCCGCGGTTGAGCAGGGTGACGGTGAACCCGTCGGTCACCGCCGCCCGCGCGCAGGCGGTGCTGATGACCCCCGTGCCGCCGATGAACAGGACCGTGGGGGAGGAGGTCGTCGTCGCCATGGGCCGAGCCTAGGTCCGCCTCCGGCGCAGGTCGACGCCCAGCCGCGACGGGAGGCAAGCCGAAGGATGGGAAACGGCCCGCTCGGGACGCGGGGATGGGGTGCTCTGCCACCCTTCGGGAGCGCTAGAGCAGCAGTCGCGTGAGCCGGGCGCGCAGGGTTTGGCTCTCTCGTGCGGCGGTCAGGCTCAACGAGGTCATCTCCACGTAGGTCCAGCCGTCGTCCTCCAGGCCCGCTCGCCGCTCGCGCTCGTACTGCCACGACCGGCGGTCCGTCCGGTGCTGATCGCCGTCGTACTCGCCGACCACCCGCCTGTCGCGCCAGACGAAGTCGGGCCGCGCGAGCCAACGCCCCCAGTCGTCGTGGAGGTCGACGTTGAGCTCCGGCTCCGGCAGGCCCCACTGTGCGAACCTCACGCGAGCCTTGCTCTCCCAGGCGGACGCCGACCCCACGCGCACCAGCGCCGCAGCCTCGCGCAGCGCAACGGCACCTCGACCGACCCGGTCGGATGCCGTCCGGCGGAGGTCCTTGAGAGGTATGCCGTGGGGCGGCTGCACGAGGGCGTCGCCAACGGCGACGAGGTCGTCCACTCTGAGCGAGGTGGACAGATCCGCCCAGGTCTCGATGCTCGCGGTCACGGTGAGCCCGTCGACCTCGGCGAGCCACCGGCGCTCCAGGCCGCGGTGGCTCTGGACACCGTCCCGTTCGATCCTCGGCCGGTCTGACAGTCTCATGACCTCGAGTGGTTCGCCGTGGTTCCAGGCTCGAGGTGTCGGTAGTCCGTGGAGGCGGGCCGCGGTGACGTGGGAGAACGCGACGTCGTCCGGCAGGGCGAGTGCGAACGCGCGGACGTGTGCGCGGAAGCCGCGATCGTGGTTGGCAGGCACCCTCACACCATGCGTCGGCCGCCGAAGATCAGCGGCCCGCAGGCGCTTGGGCGTGACGCCGACAGCCAGCCCCACGGCATACGAGAAGGGTCCGAGTCCGAGCGGCTCCGGGAGCGGGCTGGGTCGTCGTGGCATGCGGCAGAGGATCGCGCCTGCTGCCGAGGCGGGCACGGTTCCAGTGCGGTCCTGTGGGCGACGCGGACGCCGGCGAGGTACTGGGGACAGGCTGCGGCGGCGCGAAGGGTGGCAAAAGGCCCACTCAAGCCTCGCGGATGGGGCAGCCCTCCACCCTTCGCGGGGCGCGGGCGGACGGGGCGGGGGAGGGGAGGGGTCAGGCGAGGTGGTCGAGGTCGGCGCGGCAGCGGCGTTCGAACTCGCCGAGCTCGGCCAGGGCGTCCTCGAGGTCGCGGCGGCGCTGCTCGAGGTCGGCGCGGCGTTCGTCGATCTGGGCGAGCACGTACTCGAGCTGGCTGGCCTTGCCCCGCGGCCGGTCGTAGAGGTCGATGATCGTGCGGATCTGCTCCAGCGGGAACCCCAGCCGCTTGCCGCGCAGGATCAGGGCCAGGCGGGTGCGGTCGCGGCGACGGTAGACGCGGGTGGTGCCGCGGCGTTCGGGGGAGATCAGCCCCATGTCCTCGTAGTGGCGCACGGTGCGGTGCGTGACGCCGAACTCGTCGGCGATCTCGCGGATGGACCACGACTGGTCCGCGTCTGGGACGGTTCCTGAGGCGGACGCGGTGGTGGGGGCTGGCATACCCGTGAGTATTGCTTTACGTTTACGTCAACGTCAAGAACTGGCGACCGTCGCCCACCCCGCGTCGGCACCCTGCACCACCCCCGATCCCACGAGGAGCGCGCATGTTCGAGCTGTCCAAGGAGCACGAGGACTTCCGCAAGGTCGTCCGGGAGTTCGCTCAAGACGAGGTCGAACCGCACATCGCGAAGTGGGACAAGGACCACCACTTCCCGTCCGACCTCGTCCCGAAGATGGGCGAGCTCGGGCTCTTCGGGCTCGTCGTGCCGGAGGAGTTCGGTGGCATGGGCGACGACGGCGACTTCACCAGCCTCTGCGTGGCCATCGAGGAGCTCGGCCGGGTCGACCAGTCGATCGGCATCACGCTCTCGGCCGGTGTCGGCCTCGGCATCAACCCGATCCTCACCTACGGCACGCGGGAGCAGAAGGAGCGCTTCCTGCCCGACCTCGTCGCCGGCCGTGCGCTCGCCGGCTTCGGCCTCACCGAGCCCGACGCGGGATCGGACGCCGGCGCCACCCGCACCAAGGCCGTCCGCGACGGCGACGAGTGGGTCGTCAACGGCTCCAAGGCGTTCATCACCAACTCCGGCACCGACATCACCTCGGTCGTGACGGTCACTGCGCGCACCGGCACCAACGACGACGGGTCGGCGATCCTCAGTGCGATCATGATCCCTTCCGGCACACCGGGATTCACCGTCGAGCCGGCCTACGACAAGCTCGGCTGGCACGCTTCCGACACCCACGGCCTGACCTTCGAGGACTGCCGCGTGCCCGTTGGCAACCTGCTCGGCAACGAGGGCGAGGGCTTCAAGCAGTTCCTCAAGACCCTCGACGACGGCCGCATCGCCATCTCGGCGCTCGCCATCGGCATGAGCCAGCGGATGCTCGAGGAGACGACCGCCTACGCCAAGACCCGCAAGGCGTTCGGCAAGCCGATCGGGGTCAACCAGGGCATCTCGTTCCAGATCGCCGACCTCGCGGTGATGGTCGAGGCCTCGCGCCAGCTCACCTACAAGGCCGCCTGGCTCAAGGACGAGCTCGAGCGCGGGCGGCGTTCGGTCAAGGAGGTCAAGCAGGCCGCCGCGATCTGCAAGCTCTACTCGACCGAGGCTGCCGTGACCGCGACGCGCATCGCCACGCAGGTCTTCGGTGGCAACGGCTTCATGGAGGAGTACCCCGTGGCCCGCTTCTACCGCGACGCCAAGATCCTCGAGATCGGCGAGGGCACCTCCGAGGTGCAGCGCATGGTCATCGCCCGCCACCTCGGCCTCCCGACCGCGTGAGCGCCACCACCAGCCGGCGTGCGGGTGCGGACGGTCCGGACGCAGTGCGAGAGGGTATGCCGGTGAGCCGAGTCGACGACGCCAGTCCTGCTTTCGCCGTGGCCGGGGACTCCGGCGCCGACCCCAAGGTGGGGGACGTGCGCCGGCGGCTCGCGGCGGCATACGAGGCCTCGGGCTCGGCGCCCGAGAAGGCGCAGGCCAAGCTCGACGCGCAGGGCAAGCTCTACGTCCGCGAGCGGATCGCGCTGCTGTTCGACGAGGGCAGCTTCGTCGAGGACGGCCGGTTCGCGAACGCCATGGCCACCGGTCTGCCGGCTGACGGCGTCGTGACCGGACGCGGGATGGTCGACGGGCGACCGGCGGTCGTCATCGCCAACGACCCGACCGTCAAGGCCGGCTCGTGGGGCGCGCGCACCGTCGAGAAGATCGTCCGCGCCACCGAGATGGCGCTGCGCGAGGAGCTGCCGGTCTTCTGGTTCGTCGACTCGGCCGGTGCGCGGATCACCGACCAGGTCGAGATGTTCCCGGGCCGTCGCGGCGCGGGGAAGATCTTCCACAACCAGGTCGCGCTGTCCGGCAAGGTCCCGCAGATCTGCTGCCTGTTCGGCCCGAGCGCCGCTGGTGGCGCCTACATCCCGTCGTTCACCGACCTCATCATCATGGTCGAGGGCAACGCGTCGATGTACCTCGGCAGCCCGCGCATGGCGGAGATGGTGGTGGGGGAGAAGGTCTCGCTCGAGGACATGGGTGGTGCGCGGATGCACTGCACCGTCTCCGGCGTCGGCGACCTGCTCGTCGCCGACGACACCGAGGCGATCGAGCTGGCCAAGCTCTACTTCTCCTACGTGCCGTCGAGCTGGCGAGCCGACAAGCCGAGCTACGCCCCTGAGGAGCCCTCGAAGCCGCTCACGCGCCACACGGTGCCCGAGCGCGAGAGCCAGCCGTTCGACATCCACGAGGTGATCGACGGACTGCTCGACGACGAGTCGTTCTTCGAGATCAAGCCGCTGTTCGCCCCCGAGCTCGTCATCGGGTTCGGGCGGATGGACGGCGAGACCGTGGGCATCGTCGCCAACAACTCGATGGTCAAGGGCGGGGTGCTGTTCACCGACAGCGCCGACAAGGCCGCCCGGTTCATCTGGCTGTGCGACGCGTTCTCGATCCCGTTGCTCTACCTCGCGGACGTCCCCGGCTTCATGATCGGCTCCGAGGTCGAGCGCGGGGGGATCATCCGCCACGGCGCGAAGATGGTCCACGCCGTGTCGTCGGCGACCGTGCCGCAGTTCTGCATCGTGGTCCGCAAGGCGTACGGCGCCGGCCTCTACGCGATGGGTGGCCCCGGGTTCGCCCCCGACGCGACCATCGCGCTGCCGACCGCGCGTATCGCCGTCATGGGACCCGAGGCTGCGGTGAATGCGGTGTACGCCAACAAGATCGCCGCGATCGAGGACCCCGAGGAGCGTGAGGCCTTCGTCCAGGAGATGCGG
Source organism: Pedococcus sp. KACC 23699 (assembly GCF_045348425.1). GTDB lineage: Bacteria > Actinomycetota > Actinomycetes > Actinomycetales > Dermatophilaceae > Pedococcus. The sequence goes on along the minus strand of NZ_CP157483.1, from coordinate 765,134 downwards.
CGCGAGTACGAGGAGGACGTCGACCTCGAGCGCCTCGCCGCCGACCTCGTGCTCGACCAGGTCATCGAGGCGGACGCGTTGCGTGCCGAGCTGCTGCTGCGGTTGAGGTATGCAGCCCACCGCGAGCGCCACTTCGCCACGAAGCGCCGCGACGTCCCCCCGGTCTGACACGACCCGGTCCCGGCGCGCCCAAAAACGCCGGTTGCGCGGCATACCGCGGGTTGTCGTCCCGAGGTTGCCGCGCAACCGGCGTTTTGCGGTCGGGCGGGTGAGCTCAGTTGCCGCGGGCCGAGCTGGCGCTGCGCAGGGTGCGCCAGGCGATCCCCAGGTCGTCAAGCAGCTCGCGCAGCAGGGGCAGGCTGAGGCCCACGACGTTGCTCGGGTCGCCCTCGATGCCGGCGACGTAGGGGGAGCCGAGGCCGTCGATGGTGAACGCGCCGGCCACGCGCAGCGGCTCGCCGGTGGCGACGTACGCCTCGATCTCCTCGGGCCCGAGCCGCGCGAAGTGGACCGTCGTCGACGCGGTGGCACCGAGGGTCGCGCCGGTGCCACCGGCGTCGCTGTCGCGGGTGTCGATGAGCCAGTGGCCCGTGTGGAGCACGCCGGAGCGACCGCTCATCCGCGACCAGCGCTCGATCGCCTCGGCTGCATCGACCGGCTTGCCGTGGATCTCGCCGTCGAGCTCCAGGACCGAGTCGCAGCCGAGGACGAGGGCGTGGCCGAGCTGGGCAGCCACGTCCTCGGCCTTGGCACGGGCCAGCACCAGGGCGAGGTTCTCCGGGGCGAGCTCGCCGTAGGTCTCGCGGGCCGACGCGGTCACGGCGTCCTCGTCGACCGTGCTGACGACGATGCTGGGCTCCACGCCGGCAGCCAGCAGGAGCCTCTTGCGGGCAGGGGAGGCGGAGGCGAGGACGAGCGTGACGGTCGGGTTGGTCATGCCCGGACTGTATCCGGGGTCAGCCGAGCTGGTTGTCGACGAAGCACCAGCGCCAGGACTCGCCCGGCTCGAAGCTGCGCATCACCGGGTGACCCGTCTCGTGGAAGTGCGCGTCCGCGTGCTTCTCCGTGGAGGAGTCGCAGCACCCGACGTGACCGCAGTCCAGGCACAAGCGCAGGTGGACCCAGGTCGTGCCGTCGCGCAGGCACTCCTCGCAGCCGTGGGGGCTCGTCGGCGCCACGAAACGGTCGTGGTGGTCCGCGAGGTGCTGGCACTCGTCCTCGGCCCGCTCGACGGGCAGCATCGGCTCGTCCCGCAGCGCGGAGGTGCGGTCCTCGATGCGGTCCAGCATCGACTCCTCGATGTCGAGCTGGTCCATGACGTGGGCCAGGACCTCCTGGTCGGCCAGGCCCCCGTCCCGGATCCGCAGCAGCTCGCGGCGTTCGGCCTCCAGCATCGTCATGCGCATCCGCCGGTAGGTCTCGCTAGGGGTCTCGGCTCCCTCGCGGCCCTGGCCCAGGCGCTCCCAGACGATGTTGGTGCGGTTCTCGGCGCGCGAGCGCAGGGTCTCGACGACCTCGGGGTCGGACTCGTCGCACTCCTCCAGCGCCTTCAGGCCAGCCGAGACCGAGGCCTGCAGGATCGTCGCCTCCTGCAGGGCGTCCTCACGCGGGTCGGGCCCGCGCACGCGCAGCCACCGGGCGAGCAGCGGCAGGGTGGTGCCCTGCACGAGCAGGGTGCCCACGGTCACCACCATGGCGATCCAGACCAGGACCCCTCGGTATGGCGTCTCCTGGGGGAGCGTGAATGCTGCGGCGAGCGTGACGACGCCGCGCATGCCGGCCCACGAGATGATGGCGCTGTGCGCGTAAGGCCGTGACGTCGGACTGACGCCCTTGTCGAACCGGCTGAACAGCAGGCGGGTCGGGAAGACGTAGAGGGGCCGCAGCACCACCACGGCGACGAGCACCGCGAGCGTGAGGACCACGACCCTGTCCCAGCCGAGGCCGGAGTTGGCGACGTCCCCGACGATCCGCCGCATCTGCAGGCCGATCATGAGGAACACGGCGTTCTCGAGCAGGAACTGCACCGAAGCCCAGTTGATCCGCTCGCTGAGCCGGGACGCCGCCGTCTGGACCACGGGCGACTTGTGACCCAGAAGGAGACCGGCGACGACCACGGCCAGCACCCCGGAGGATCCGTAGTGCTCGGCGGGCAGGAACGCCACGAACGGGACGATGAACGACAAGGAGGTGTCGATGGCCGGATCGGTGAAGTTGCGGCGGATCAACCCCACGACGAGGGCGACGAGCACGCCGAACCCGATGCCGCCGACGACGGCCCAGCCGAAGTCGAGCGCGACCGACCCGAGGGTCACCTGCTCCGCGGCATGGGCGCCGGCCCCGGTGCCGGCGACGGCGAAGGCGGCGATCGCGGTCCGCAACGACACCAGTGCGGTGGCGTCGTTGACCAGCGACTCGCCCTCGAGGATGGTCACGACCCGACGGGGGAGCCCGATGCGACGGGCGACGGCGGTCGCGGCGACGGCGTCCGGTGGTGCCACGACCGCCCCGAGCGCGAAGGCGACGGCGAACGGCACCGGGATGAGCCACCAGGTCACGAGGCCGACGCCCGCCGCCGTGAACAGGACGAGACCCACGGACAGCGCGAGGATCGAGGTGGTGTTGGCGCGGAAGTCCACGAGCGAGGTGCGCACCGCCGCGGCATACAGCAGGGGCGGGAGCAGGCCGTAGAGCACCACGTCGGGGGTGAGGACGGGTTCGGTGATGAAGGTGATGTACGAGGCGCCGATCCCCACGACGATCAGGGCCAACGGAGCAGGGACGCCGATGCGTCCCGAGAGCCCTGCGATGACGATGACCGCCGCCACGATGACGACGAGGGTCAGGGCGAGTTCCACTGGGGCATCTTCGCACCTGCGGGGTCGGACTGCGTCCGCCGACCACCCCAGCGGTCAAGCGCGGCCCGGCGGGACGACCGGCGGTGCCGGGCGGTCCCCGGCGGTCCCGTGTGGCGAGCGGGACCGCCGGGTGGAGGCTCAGTCGAGCTCGCCCAGGACCGCCTGACGCAGGGTGTCGAGACCGACGCTGCCGATGTCGAGCGCGCGACGGTGGAAGTCCTTGAGGCTGAACGCGTCACCCTCGCGCTCGCGAACCTGCTCACGCAGCTGCAGCCAGAGCCGCTCGCCGATCTTGTAGGACGGTGCCTGACCCGGCCAGCCGAGGTAGCGGTCGAGCTCGAAGCGCAGCCAGGCCTCGCCCTGGTTGGCGTGGGCCGTGAGGTACTGCCAGGCCTTGTCGTAGTCCCACGCGCCGCCGCCGACCTCCTCGGGGGCCTCGAACCCGCAGTGCACGCCGATGTCGATGACCACCCGGGCCGCGCGCAGCGACTGGCTGTCGAGCAGGCCGAGCCGGTTGCCCGGGTCGTCCATGTGCCCGAGCTCGGCCATGAGCAGCTCGGCGTAGAGCGCCCAGCCCTCGCCGTGGCCGGAGGTCCAGACGCCGATGCGGCGCCAGCGGTTGAGCAGCTCGGAGCGGAACACCGTCTGGGCGACCTGGAGGTGGTGGCCCGGGACGCCCTCGTGGTAGACGGTCGTGAGCTCCTTCCAGGTGCCGAACGCCGTGACGCCCTTGGGCACCGACCACCACATGCGTCCGGGACGGGTGAAGTCCTCGCTCGGGCCGGTGTAGTAGATCCCGCCGGTCTGGGTCGGCGCGATGAGGCACTCGATCGTGCGCACCGGGTCGGGGATGTCGAAGTGCGTGTCGGCCAGCTCGCTGATCGCGGCGTCGGCTTTCTTCTGCATCCAGGCCTTGAGCTCGTCGGTGCCGTGCAGCTGGTAGGCCGGGTCGGCGTCGAGTGCGGCGATGGCTCCGGCCACGGTCGCGCCGGGCTCGATCTGGTCGGCGACGGCGGCCATCTCGGCGGTGATCCGCCGGACCTCCTCCTGGCCCCAGCGATAGGTCTCCTCGAGGTCGACCTCGGCGCCGATGAAGGCCCGCGAGAGCAGGGCGTAGGCCTCACGCCCGCAGGCATCGGCCTCGGGGGCACGGTCGAGCAGCTCGGCGGCGAGCCAGGTGCCGAGCTCGGCGTAGGCGGCGCGCGCGCCACCCACACCGGCCTCGAGCTCGGTGCGCGTCCCGTCCGTGACGTGGGCGGTGTCGGCCGTCGTCCCGTCGAGCAGGCCGGCGAAGTAGCCGTCGTCGGCGGTCAGGTCCTGGCACTGGGCGATGCAGGCCTTGACCTGGCGGCGCGGGGCGATGTTGCCCTTCTCCGCCGCCGCGGTGAGGCTCTCCTTCCACTGCTCGAGGGCGGTCGGCACCTTCTCCAGGCGCCGGGCGAACACCCCCCAGTCCTCGTCGGTGTCGGTGGACATCAGGTCGAAGCAGCCCCGGATCTCCTGCAGCGGGGAGGCGATGACGTTGAGGGCCATCTCGTCCAGCCCCGCGGCATACGTCTCCTCGGCGAGGCCGATGCGCTCGCGCAACGCCGCGATCGTCACGCGGTCGATGTCGTCGACCGCCGACACGCCCTCCAGCCGGGACAGGATGTCGCGGCGCAGCTCGGAGGCGGCCGCGTGGCCGGCCGGGGAGAAGTCGTCCAGCTCCTCCTCGTGACCGGCGATGCCGAAGTAGGTCGCGCTGATCGGGCTCAGGGCGACGCTGCGCGCGAGGTAGTCCTCCGCGATGGCGTCGACGGCGGTGGCGGGACGGGTCGTGGAGGTGTGGGTGCTCACAGCCGCGAACGTACCCCAGAGGCCTGACGTCGGCACCGCGATATCGAGTTGTCGTCCTGCCTAGGCTGAGCCCATGACTGCTCGCCTGCTCTCGCTCAACATCGGCGCCTCCGAGCCCAACCCGGCCAAGAAGGTCGGGGTCACCGGGATCGGCAAGAAGCCGGTCGACTCGGCGACCTTGCGGGCTCCCGGACCCAAGCACGGTGGCCTCGGCAGCGGCGTCGTCGGTGACTTCATCGCGGACGTCGCGCACCACGGAGGCGACCAGCAGGCCGTCTACGCCTTCGCCCGCGAGGAGCTCGACGCCTGGCAGGACCGGCTCGGCCGCGAGCTCGCCGACGGCCTCTTCGGCGAGAACCTCACGACGTCGGGGCTCGACGTCGACGGGGCCCTGCTCGGCGAGCGCTGGGCCGTGGGCGACGAGGTCGTCCTCGAGGTGTGCGGACCACGGGTGCCGTGCGCGACGTTCCAGAGCCGGATGGGCGAGCGCGGCTGGATCAAGCGGTTCACCGAGGTCGGCAGGACCGGCGCCTACCTCTCCATCGTCACCGGCGGCGAGGTCCGTACCGGCGACGCCATCGAGGTGGTGTCACGACCGGACCACGAGATCACCGTGCCGGTCGCGTTCCGTGCCTTCATGGGCGACCTCGCGGCGGCCCGCCGGGTGCTCGACGCCGGCGCCCTCACCGGCCCGGACGCCGACGAGCTGCGCGAGATGGTCGAGCGCCGCTCCCGCTGAGCGCCCCTCCCCGACGAAACGGCGGTTGCTCGACGACACGGGAGAAATGGGGCCCGTTTCGTCGAGCAACCGCCGTTTTGCGGAGGGCCCCGGGGAGGTGAGGTATGCCGCGGAGCCGGCCGCGCGGCATACGTCCGGGTGCGCTCAGCGCCAGGCGGAGGCGCGCCAAGCGCCCGGACCCGGGGTGAGGGGTCGTCGGACGAGGCGCTCGCGGGACGCCCACGCCGAGGTGGGTCGGGGTGCCGGAGCCTCGTTGCCACCCGACGCGGCCGACAGCACCGCGAACAGCGCCGCGATCTCCTCGGGGCTGGCGTCGCCCCGGACGAGCCGCAGCCGGGGCTCCTCGGGGGCGGTCTCGTTCTCGTCGTTCGTCACGTCGCGGGCCATCAGAGAGGAATGTTCCCGTGCTTCTTGGGCGGCAGGGTCTCGCGCTTGGAGCGCAGCGCCCGCAGCGCCCGGGTGACGTTCATGCGGGTGTTGCTCGGGGTGATGACGGTGTCGATGTAGCCGCGCTCGGCCGCGATGTAGGGGTTGGCCAGGGTGTCCTCGTACTCGGTGATGAACCGCTGGCGGGCCTCCTCGACGTTCTCGCCGTCCGCCTCGGCGGCGGCGAGCTGCTTGCGGTAGAGGATGTTGACGGCTCCCTGCGCGCCCATCACGGCGATCTGGGCGGTGGGCCAGGCGAGGTTGATGTCGGCGCCGAGGTGCTTGGACCCCATGACGTCGTAGGCGCCGCCATAGGCCTTGCGGGTGATGACGGTGACCAGGGGCACGGTCGCCTCGGCGTAGGCGTAGATGAGCTTGGCACCGCGGCGGATGATGCCGTCCCACTCCTGGTCGGTGCCCGGGAGGAAGCCGGGGACGTCGACGAAGGTCAGCACCGGCACGTTGAACGCGTCGCAGGTCCGCACGAACCGCGCGGCCTTCTCGGAGGCGTCGATGTCGAGCGTCCCGGCGAACTGCATCGGCTGGTTGGCCACGACGCCGACCGAGCGGCCCTCGACGCGCCCGAACCCGCAGATGATGTTGGGCGCGAACAGCGGGTGCACCTCGAGGAACTCAGCGTCGTCCACCACGCTGCGGATGACGGTGTGCATGTCGTAGGGCTGGTTGGGGCTGTCGGGGATGAGCGTGTCGAGGACGCGGTCGTCGTCGGTGACCTCGAGCGACGGCAGCTCGCCCTCGTCGGCGAACGACGGCGGCTCCTCCAGGTTGTTGCTCGGGAGGTAGGACAGCAGCGCCTTGACGTACTCGATCGCGTCGGCCTCGTCGTCACCCATGTAGTGCGCGACACCGGACTTGGTGTTGTGGGCGCGGGCACCGCCGAGGTCCTCGAACGAGACGACCTCGCCGGTGACGGTCTTGATGACGTCGGGCCCGGTGATGAACATGTGCGACGTCTGGTCGACCATCACCGTGAAGTCGGTGACCGCAGGGGAGTAGACCGCGCCACCCGCGCACGGGCCCATGACGAGCGAGATCTGGGGGATGACACCGCTGGCGTGGACGTTGCGGCGGAAGATCTCTCCGTAGAGGCCGAGGGAGACCACACCCTCCTGGATGCGGGCCCCGCCGGAGTCGTTGAGCCCGACGACGGGGCAGCCGACCTTCATGGCGAAGTCCATGACCTTGCAGATCTTCTCGCCGAACACCTCGCCGAGCGACCCGCCGAAGACGGTGAAGTCCTGGGCGAACACCGCCACGGTGCGGCCGTCGACGGTGCCGTAGCCGGTGACGACCCCGTCGCCGTACGGGCGGTTCTGCTCCTGGCCGAACGCGGTGCTGCGGTGCCGCGCGTACTTGTCCATCTCGACGAACGACCCCTCGTCGAGCAGCATCTCGAGGCGTTCGCGGGCGGTCTTCTTCCCACGGGCGTGCTGCTTCTCGACGGCCCGCTCGGAGCCGGCATGGGCCACCTCGGCCACGCGGCGCTTGAGGTCGGCGAGCTTGCCCTCGGTGGAGTGCAGGTTGATGCCGGAGTCGGAGCTGGGGACATCGGTTCCGCCGGTGGCTACGGCGTCGGTGGTGGTCTGGGCCATGGCGGGGAGCCTAGCCTTGCCCCCATGCGCGAACCTCTTCAGCGTGAGGCATTGCACGAGGCGTTGGTCACCTCCGGCTCACCGTGGCTGGACGTCGACGTCCACCGTGAGCTCGGCTCCACCAACGCCGAGGCAGCCCGTCTCGCCAGGCCCTTCCACGTCGTCGTCACCGACCACCAGAAGGCGGGGCGGGGTCGGCTCGGCCGCAGCTGGGAGACGCCGCCGCACACCTCGGTGACCCTCTCGGTGCTCCTGCCGGCGCCGGACGTGGGACGCGGCTGGATGCCGCTGGCCGCCGGCCTCGCGGTGCGCGACGCCCTGCGCGACGTCGCCGGTGTCGAGGCCGGGCTCAAGTGGCCGAACGACGTGCTCGTCCCCGCCGACGGTGAGCGCAAGGTGTGCGGCATCCTCTGCGAGCTCCAGCCCGGTGGGATCGTCGTCGGGCTCGGGGTCAACGTCGACCAGGAGCGCGACGAGCTGCCCGTCGACACCGCCACCTCCCTGCGGCTCGCTGGTGCCCCCGACGTGAGCCGGGAGGACCTCGTCGTGGCCCTGCTCGGCCGCCTGGCGCACTGGCACGGTGAGCTCTGCGGTGGTCCGGCGTCACGGGCCGCTCTCCACGCGGCATACCGGTCTGCCTGCCTGACCATCGGGCGCGAGGTGGAGCTGCACGTCGCCGGTGGCGAGGTGCGCCGCGCCCGGGCGACGGGGGTGGACGAGGAGGGGCGCCTGGTCGTGGCCGCGGACGGCACCGAGTACTCGGTCGCCGCCGGCGACGTGGTGCACGTGCGACCGGCGAGGTGACCCGCCGGTCGGTGGTGTCGTACGGCGGGGGTGCTGCCCGCACGGCATGATGCGGGGTGAGGGCTGCACCGTGGCGCCCGCGCAGTCCTGCCCCGGGCGGGGCTGCTCCCGTTTGCCCAGCGTGCAGCACCGACTGCACGTGAGAACCGAGGAGGTGTGGCAGTGTCCGAGGCCGGCCGCCATCGCCTCGTGCGCCCCGAGGACTTCGCGGCCCTGAGTGCCGACAACCTCGAGGCCCGACTGCTCGGCAAGCCGGCGACGATGGTCCGCCGCGACGTCAGCCGCGGCGCCGAGGTCTCCCTGCTGTCGGCGCGCAAGTTCTGGCACGCGCTGGGCTTCCCCATCGTCGAGGACGACGACGAGATGTTCACCGAGGCCGACCAGATGGCCCTCATGGCCGTCGCCCGGCTGGTGCGTGAGGAAGAGCTCGACGAGACGACCGCGCTGGCGATGACCCGTGCGTTCGCCCGCACCACCGACCGGCTCGCGGTGTGGCAGACCCAGCTCATGGCGGAGGCCCTGGCCGACCCGGCCCTGGAGGCCGCGCTGGACGAGAAGGACGCGCGCGGTGCGCCTGACCTCGCCGCCGCCGAGGCTGCGGCCCGCAAGCTCACCGACATGGCCGACGCCCTCGAGCCGTTGCTCATCTACGCCTGGCGGCGTCACCTGACCGCCGCGATCTCCCGCATGCTCGCCGACGCAGACCCCCAACAGTCCGCCCAGGGGGTACGGCGCGTGGTCGGGTTCGCCGACCTGGTCAACTTCACCTCCCTCGTGCGCCGGATGACCGAGCGCCAGCTCGCCGTCATGGTGCAGCGCTTCGAGGCCCTGGCCACCGACATCGTCACCGCGCACGGCGGGCGCGTGATCAAGACCGTGGGCGACGAGATCCTGTTCGTCACCCTGGACGCCGCCCCGGCTGCCGCGGTGGCCCTCGACCTCGTCGAGACGATGGCCGAGGACGACCTGCTCCCCGACGTGCGGGTCGGTATGGCGGTGGGCCCGGTCCTGTCCAGGCTCGGGGACGTCTTCGGCACCACCGTCAACCGCGCCTCCCGCATCACCAGCGTCGCCCCCGGTGGGGGAGTGCTCGTCGACGACGCCCTCGCCGCGGCGCTCGCCGCCCTGTCGGGGTTCGAGACGACGGCGCTGCGCACCAGGACGCTGCGCGGCATCGGCCGGGTCACGCCGAGCGAGCTGCGGCGCGCCACCGGCGGACGTCTCGCCGGCCGCGCACCCGCACCCCCGGCCCTGCCCCCGACCCCGCCCCCACACGAGGAGATCTCATGACGTCAGCGCTGGTCCGGATCGAGCGGCACGGGGACGCCGGACACGTCGCCGAGCTCGTGCTCGACCGCCCCGAGGCGATGAACGCCGTGTCCACCGCGATGGCGCACGCCCTCGGCCGAGCCACCCGCGAGCTCGCCGACGACACCACGGTCCGGGCGGTCGTGGTCACCTCGACCCACCCGAAGGCCTTCTGCGTCGGCGCGGACCTCAAGGAACGCAACTCCTTCACCGACGAGGACCTGCGCGCCCAGCGGCCACTGGCGCGGGCGGCATACCGGGGGGTGCTCGACCTGCCGGTCCCGGTGGTGGCGGCGGTCGACGGGTACGCCCTCGGTGGCGGCTTCGAGATCGCCCTGTCCTGCGACCTCGTCGTCTGCGGCGAGGGAGCCGTCGTCGGCCTGCCCGAGGTGTCCGTCGGCGTGATCCCGGGGGGCGGCGGCACGCAGCTGCTCACCCGCCGCATCGGCTGGTCGAGGTCGGCGCGGATGATCTTCACGGCCGAGCGCTTCTCCGCCGCCGAGGCCTGCGCGCTCGGCGCCGTCGACGAGGTGGTGCCGACCGGCACGGCGCGCGACCGCGCGCTCGAGCTGGCCACGACCATCGCGGCGAACTCGCCGGTCGGGGTCCGCAACGCCAAGGCCGCGATGCGCCGCGGCTTCGACACCGACCTGGCCGCCGGTCTGGAGCTGGAGGACGAGCACTGGGCGGCGACGGCGTTCTCGCAGGACCGTGCTGAGGGTGTGTCCGCTTTCAACGAAAAACGCCGTCCGGAGTGGCCTGGTCGCTGATCGAGCCGCTCGTTCCCTACGATCACCCCATGACCCGTGTGCTGTTGGCCGAGGACGACCCCGCCATCTCCGAACCGCTCGCCCGTGCGCTGCGACGAGAGGGCTACGACGTCGACGTCCGTGCCGACGGCCGTGCCGCACTCGAGGCCTCCGCGGAGAACCCCGACCTCGTCGTCCTCGACCTCGGTCTTCCCTACGTCGACGGCCTCGAGGTGTGCCGCCGTATCCGGGCCGAGGGACGCACCGTCCCCGTCCTGATCCTGACCGCGCGCGCCGACGAGGTCGACACCGTCGTGGGTCTCGACGCGGGCGCCGACGACTACGTCACGAAGCCGTTCCGGCTCGCCGAGCTGCTCGCCCGCGTGCGGGCCCTGTTGCGCCGCAACCCCACCGACGCACCCTCGGCCAACGAGCTCGTGCGCATCGACCCCGAGGGCCGGCGCGCGTGGTTCCAGGAGGAGGAGCTCCAGCTCACGGCGAAGGAGTTCGACCTGCTGCGCGTGCTCGTCCGCGAGCAGGGCAAGGTCGTCTCGCGCGAGCAGCTCATGCGCGAGATCTGGGAGACCGCGTGGTTCGGGTCCACCAAGACCCTCGACATGCACATCTCCGTCCTGCGCCGAAAGCTCGGCGACGACGCCGCCCAGCCCCGCTACATCGCCACCGTGCGTGGGGTCGGGTTCCGCTTCGAGCGTGGCGACGAGGTCTGAGCACCTGACATGCGTCAACAGCTGATCCGGTCCACGGTCCTGGCCGTGGGGCTCGCGATCGTCATCACCATGGTGCCGGTCGCCCTCGCGATCTGGCAGGCGACCGTCGCCGGGCGCGGGATCGTCGGCCAGTGGCTGGCCGACGGCACCCCGACGTCGACCTCGTTGCGCCTCGCGGGTGTGGTCGTCGCCCTCGCCGTCCTCGCGCTGGGGGTCGGCGTGTTCGTCGCCATCCAGCAGGCACGTCGGCTCTCGCGACCGATGACCCAGCTGGCCGACCGTGCCGAGCGTCTGGGGGCCGGCGAGTCCCGGATCCAGCCGCTGCACTCCGGCATCGCCGAGCTCGACCAGGTGTCCCAGGTGCTCTCGCGCAGCGCGCAGACCCTGACCAAGTCGCTGGCGTCCGAACGCGACTTCGCCGCAGACGCCTCGCACCAGCTACGCACGCCGCTGACCGCCCTCCTCATGCGGCTCGAGGAGATCGCCGCCACCGACGACCTCGAGGTCGTGCAGGAGGAGGCCAACATCGCCATCGCCCAGGTCGAGCGCCTCACCAGGGTCGTCGACGACCTCATGTCGCGCACCCGTCGCGGCGGTGACGAGCCCAAGGCGACGGTGTCCCTCGACTCGGTCATCGCGGCGCTGCAGCGCGAGTGGCAGCCGGCGTTCGAACAGGCCCGGCGCAGCGTCCGGGTGCACGGTGAGCGTGGGCTCGTCGTCCAGGCCACGCCCGTGGCCCTCTCACAGGTGCTGTCCACGCTGCTCGAGAACTCCCTGGCCCACGGTCGCGGGACGGTGGACGTCCACGCCCGTCGCTCCGGCCCCTCGGTCGTCGTCGAGGTCAGCGACCAGGGCGAGGGCGTCCCGGCCACGATCGCGCCGCACATCTTCGAGCGGTCGGTGACCACCAGCGGGACCGGCCTCGGGTTGGCCCTGGCGCGCGACCTCGCCGAGTCCAACGGCGGCCGGCTCGAGCTCATCCAGGCCCAGCCGGCGATCTTCGCCCTGTTCCTCAGCGAGTCCGACTCCTCCTGACCCCCGGGTTTGCTCAGTCCGAGAGCGGCGAGGTGTCCTCGAGCGGCTCCTGGCTGAACACGAACTTCCGGTAGGCGTAGAACCGGAACAGCGTCCCGAGCGCGATGCCGATCATCTTGGCGAGGTTCTCGGCGACCCAGCCCGTCTCGCCGGCCGTGAACTGGTTGGTGATGCCGACGCAGAGAGCCTGCAGGAGCAGGGCCACCCCGTTGGTCAGGGCGAACAGCAGCGCCTCGTGGGCCACCGGCCGGTTGCGCCGGTGCCGGAACGTCCACATCCGGTTGCCGACCCACGCGACGACGGTCGCCACGGCCGCGGAGATGATCGTCGAGATGACGGCGTTCGACAGCACCCCCGTGCCAGGACCCTGCAGCACGGTGCGACGCAGCAGGTTGAACAAGCCGATGTCGATGACGAAGGCGACCGCCCCGACGACGCCGAACTTGATCATCTCGCGGTAGAGGACGTTGACGGTCCCTCGCAGGCGCGCCAGGACGGATGGGGTGGCAGACACCCGCGGAGCCTATCGAGGGCGGCCGTGAGTCGCGTGCCGACCTGCGCCGAAACGGGCGGTCTCGGGCGGCAACCGTCCGGCGGATATCCTCACGGTCGTGACCTCACCGCAGCGCGCCCCCGGAGGGTTCCCCGTCGTCGGCATCATCGGGGGCGGCCAGCTCGCCCGGATGTGCGCCGGACCAGCCGCCGAGATGTCCGTGACCCTGAGCGTCCTCGCGGAGGCGACCGACGCCGCGGCGGCCCAGGTCATCCCGTCCGCACCGGTGGGCGACCACACCGACGTCGAGGCCGTGCTGGCGTTCGCCCAGGAGTGCGACGTCGTGACCTTCGACCACGAGCACGTGCCACCGGACGTGCTCGCTGCCCTGGTCGACAAGGGGGTCCCGCTCCACCCGAGCCCCGAGGCGCTGCACTTCGCCCAGGACAAGCTCGCGATGCGCGAACGCCTCACCGAGATCGGTGTCGCCTGTCCGTCCTGGGCCAGGGCCCGCAGTGCCGAGGACGTCACGGCGTTCGGTGACGCGAACGGCTGGCCCGTCGTGGCCAAGACGCCCCGAGGCGGCTACGACGGCAAGGGAGTTCGCGTCATCAGCTCGGCCGACGACGTGGGCGACTGGCTCGAGCAGGCCGGTCGGCCGGGTGCCCTGGCCGACGGCATCCTGCTCGAGGAGAAGGTCGACTTCGTGCGCGAGCTCGCCGTGCTGATCGCCCGCAGTCCCTCCAACCAGGCCGCGGCATGGCCGGTCGTCGAGACGGTCCAGGTCGACGGCATCTGCACCGAGGTCCTCGCCCCCGCTCCGGGCCTCGACCCCGACCTGGCCGCCGTCGCCACCGAGGCGGGTCTGCGCATCGCGGAGGAGCTCGGGGTCACCGGCGTCTTCGCCGTGGAGATGTTCGAGGTGCGCCACCCGAGGACGGGCTCCGCCGCATACGTCGTCAACGAGCTGGCCATGCGCCCGCACAACAGCGGGCACTGGTCCATGGACGGGGCGGTGACGGGACAGTTCGAGCAGCACCTGCGCGCGGTCCTCGACCTGCCCCTGGGCGCCCCGACGCCGCGCGAACCGCACACCGTGATGGCCAACGTGCTCGGCGGCGAGTACCCCGAGCTGTACCCCGCGTACCGGCACATCATGGCCAGGGACCCCGGGCTCAAGGTCCACCTTTACGGCAAGGCGGTCCGCCCGGGTCGCAAGATCGGCCACGTCACCGTCAGCGGCAGCGACCTCGCCGACCTGCGGGAACGCGCCGGGCACGCCGCCGACTACCTCGCAGGAGTGATCACCGAATGACCGAGCGCCCCGCCACCGCCCCGCTCGTCGGGCTCGTCATGGGCAGCGACAGCGACTGGCCGGTGATGGAGCTGGCCGCTGCTGCCCTCGAGGAGTTCGCCATCCCCTTCGAGGCCGATGTCGTCTCCGCGCACCGGATGCCTGACGAGATGATCGCCTACGGGCAGCAGGCCGCAGAGCGGGGCCTGCGCGTCATCATCGCCGGCGCCGGGGGAGCGGCCCACCTGCCGGGGATGCTCGCCGCCGTGACGCCGCTGCCCGTCATCGGGGTGCCGGTGCCGCTGAAGCACCTCGACGGCATGGACTCCCTGCTGTCGATCGTGCAGATGCCGGCCGGGGTCCCGGTGGCCACCGTCTCCATCGGGGGTGCCCGCAACGCCGGTCTGCTGGCCGCGCGGATCCTCGCTGCGGGGGAGGGCGAGCGCGCTGCGCAGCTCCGGGCCGCGATGGTGCGCTTCCAGGGTGAGCTGCGCGACCAGGCCCACGCGAAGGGCGCCGCCCTGCGTGCCCGGCGCGATGCCCCCGCCTGAGCGACCGAGCCGCGCCCGACGCAGCACCCTGACCTGGGCGACTGAGCCGTGCGGCGCTGAACTGCCCTCGGGGGTGGGTTTCAGCGGCTCATCCCCGAGGAGCGCACCGTGCGCCACTCGATCCGGGGGCAGGTGTCCATGACGACCCCCAGGCCGGCCTCGCGCGCCCGCTGGGCTGCAGCCTCGTCGGCCACGCCCAGCTGCATCCAGATGGCGTCGATGGTGAGCCGGTCCTTGTGCGCGATGACGTCGTCGACGACGCCACCCACGTGCTCGGAGCTGACGAAGCAGTCGACCACCTTGATGTCGGTGCCGTCGGGGATGTCGGCCAAGGAGGCGTAGCCCTGCTCGCCGTGGACGGTGTCCGCCGCGGGGTGGACGGGGATGATGGCCTTGCCGAGCTCGACCTTGAGCCAGCGGGAGACGTCGAAGGCGGTGCGGTCGCGGTTCGACGAGAGACCGACGACCACCCAGGTGCCGGGGTCGGAAAGCAGCTCACGGATCAGCTCGGGGTCGTTCTGGTGCTTCAGGGTCATGCCTGCCAGCATCACAGGTTCGGCCGGAGCCGCAAGGCTCACGGCGGCCGACCTCGGGGCGGGTCTGCGACTCAGGACGTAAGCCCTAAGATCGTCCGCGGACCCCAACCGTGAAGGAACATCCGTGAAGATCACCGTAGTCGGCCTCGGCAAGATCGGCCTCCCCCTGGCCGTGCAGTTCGCCAAGTCCGGGCACGACGTCCTGGGCGCCGATGTCAGCCAGTCCGTCGTGGACCTCGTCAACGCCGGGACCGAGCCGTTCCCCGGTGAGGCCCACCTCGCCGAGCACCTCGCCGAGGTCGTCCCCGCGGGTCGCCTCGTGGCCACCACCGACACCGCCGACGCCGTCTCCCAGAGCGACGCGGTCGTCGTGGTGGTGCCCCTGTTCGTCGACGACGAGGCCCGCCCCGACTTCGGCTGGATGGACTCCGCGACCGACGACATCGCCCGCGGCCTCACGCCCGGCACGCTGGTCATCTACGAGACCACGCTGCCCGTCGGCACCACCCGCACCCGGTGGAAGCCCAAGCTGGAGGAGGGCAGCGGTCTGGTCGAGGGCAGCGACTTCCACCTCGTCTTCTCCCCGGAGCGCGTGCTGACGGGGCGGGTGTTCGCCGACCTGCGCAAGTACCCCAAGCTCCTCGGCGGGCTCTCCGAGGCCGGTGCCGCCAAGGCCGTCGAGTTCTACGAGCAGGTGCTGCAGTTCGACGAGCGCCCCGACCTCGAGCGCGGCAACGGCGTCTGGGACCTCGGTAGCGCCGAGGCTGCCGAGATGGCCAAACTCGCCGAGACGACCTATCGCGACGTCAACATCGGGTTGGCCAACCAGTTCGGCGCCTTCGCGGCGAAGAACGGCATCGACGTCTTCCAGGTCATCGAGGCCAGCAACTCCCAGCCCTACAGCCACATCCACCTGCCCGGCATCGCCGTCGGTGGCCACTGCATCCCCGTCTACCCGCGGCTCTACCTGTGGAACGACCCCGACGCGACCGTCGTGCGCGCAGCCCGCGAGGCCAACGCCGCGATGCCCGCCTACACCGTGGGCCTGACCGTCGGTGCGGCCGGCGGCAGCCTCGAGGGGAAGAAGGTGGCCGTCCTCGGCGCCTCCTACCGCGGCGGCGTCAAGGAGACGGCGTTCTCTGGGGTCTTCGGCACGGTCGACGCGCTGCGTGACGCCGGCGCGACCGTCGTTGTGCACGACCCGATGTACACGGCCGAGGAGCTCGCGAAGTTCGGCTGGGACGCCTACACGTTGGGCGAGCCGGTCGACGTGGTCGTGGTCCAGGCCGACCACGCCGAGTACAAGGACCTGTCCGCCAAGGACTTCCCCGAGCTGCAGGTCGTCGTCGACGGTCGCCGCGTCCTCGACCCGGCGCGGTTCGAGGACGTGCGGTTCCTGGTCGTCGGGCAGGCCGAGGTCGTCGCCCAGACCGAGCGGGTGGGCTGAGGCGTGGCGGTCCGGATCGTCGACTCCGCCGACGTCGCCGACGGCGCGAGCATCGGTGACGGCTCGTCCATCTGGCACCTCGCGCAGGTCCGCGAGGGTGCCGTGCTGGGCGAGAACTGCGTCGTCGGACGTGGCGCCTACGTCGGCACCGGCGTCCAGATGGGCGACAACTGCAAGCTGCAGAACTACGCGCTGGTCTACGAGCCGGCCGTCCTCGAGGACGGCGTCTTCGTGGGGCCGGCCGTGGTCTTCACCAACGACCACTTCCCGCGCGCCGTCAGCCCCGACGGCGCCCTGAAGACAGGCGACGACTGGGAGGCGGTCGGGGTCACCTGCCGCACCGGTGCGTCGATCGGAGCGCGCAGCGTATGCGTGGCTCCTGTGACGATCGGACGCTGGGCCCTCGTGGCCGCCGGCTCGGTCGTTACCAGGGACGTCCCCGACTTCGCCCTCGTGGCGGGAGTCCCGGCCAAGCGCATCCGCTGGGTCGGCAAGGCGGGCGTCCCCCTCGAGCAGGACGACTCCGGCACGTGGGTCTGCCCGCAGACCGGAGACCACTACACCGAGCACGACAACACTCTGACGGAGGCCGTCGCACCATGACCGAGTTCATCCCCCCTGCCAAGCCGCTGATCGGTGACGAGGAGCGCGAGGCGGTCGACCGCGTCCTGCGCAGCGGCATGCTCGCCCAAGGCCCGGAGGTCAAGGCCTTCGAGGAGGAGTTCTCCGCGCACTTCGGCCTCGGCCGGGCCTGCGTGGCCGTCAACTCCGGCACCTCGGGCCAGCACCTGGGCCTGCTGTCGTCCGGCGTCAAGGCCGGTGACGAGGTCATCGTCCCGTCGTTCACCTTCGCGGCGACGGCCAACTCCGTAGCGCTCACCGGTGCGACGCCGGTCTTCGCCGACATCTCGGCCGACGACTTCTGCCTCGACCCCGCCGCCGTCGAGGCCGCGATCACCGACAAGACGGTCGGCATCATGCCGGTCCACCTCTACGGCCACCCGGCCAAGATGGACCAGCTCATGGCCATCGCCGACAAGCACGGCCTGCAGGTCTACGAGGACGCGGCCCAGGCGCACGGCGCCTCGCTGAACGGCACGCCCGTCGGGGCCTTCGGCACGTTCGCGATGTTCTCGCTCTACCCGACCAAGAACATGACGTCCGGTGAGGGCGGCATGGTCTCGGTCGCGGGCGGCGAGGTCGAGCGCCTGATGCGGCTCTACCGCAACCAGGGCATGGAGAAGCAGTACCACAACGAGGTCGTCGGGTTTAACACGCGCATGACCGACATCCACGCCGCCATCGGCCGCGTCCAGCTGACCAAGGTCGGCGGCTGGACCAAGCAGCGCCAGGACAACGCCGCGTTCCTCACGGCCAACCTCGAGGGCGTCACCACTCCTCCGGTCGCCGACGGCGCCGTGCACGTCTACCACCAGTACACCGTGCGCGTCCCGCAGGACCGTGACGGCTTCGCCGCCGCCCTGCGCGAGGAGTACAACATCGGCTCGGGCATGTTCTACCCCGTGCCCAACCACCGCCTGGCGCCGTTCGTTCGTGACGGGGTGCAGGTCGACCTCCCGGAGACCGAGAAGGCCGCCGCCGAGTGCCTGTCGCTCCCGGTGCACCCGTCGCTGAGCCAGGACGACCTCGAGCGCATCGTCGCGGGCGTCAACGCCCTGGCCAAGGCCGGTGCCTGATGGCGAACCTGCGCGCCGGCCTCATCGGCCTCGGCATGATGGGCCGTCACCACGCACGGGTCCTCGGCTCGCTGCCGGGCGTCGACCTCGTCGCGGTCGCCGACCCGGGTGGTGACGCCCACGGCGTCGCGGGCGGCCGCCCGCTCGAGGACTCGATCGAGGGCCTGATCAAGCACGGCCTCGACTACTGCATGGTTGCGGTCCCCACGGTCTACCACGAGCCAGTCGGCCTCGCGCTTGCCGCCGCCGGAGTCCACGCGATCATCGAGAAGCCGCTGGCGCAGGACACCCCGTCCGCCGTCCGGCTGGCCACCGCGTTCAAGGACGCCGGCCTGGTCGGTGCGGTCGGCCACATCGAGCGTTACAACCCGGCCCTGCAGAGCGCCCGCGCGCGCCTGGAGGCCGGCGAGCTCGGTGACGTCTATCAGGTGACGACCCGTCGTCAGGGCCCGTTCCCGGCGCGCATCGCGGACGTGGGCGTGGTCAAGGACCTCGGCACGCACGACATCGACTTGACCGCGTGGGTGACCCAGCAGACGTACATCTCGGTGGCCGCACGCACGGCATACAAGTCCGGTCGTGAGCACGAGGACCTCGTCGCCATCGTCGGCCAGCTCAGTGGGGGCACGGTGACGAGCCACCTCGTGAACTGGCTGTCGCCGCTCAAGGAGCGTGTCACGATCATCACCGGGGAGCGCGGCACGTTCGTCGCCGACACCCTGACGGCCGACCTCACCTTCTACGCGAACGGCGAGATCGCGACCACCTGGGACGCGATCTCCAAGTTCCGTGGGGTCTCCGAGGGTGATGTCGTCCGGTACGCCATCGCCAAGCCGGAGCCGTTGCGCGTCGAGCACGAGAATTTCCGCGACGCGGTGCTCGGCAAGGACGCGGACATCGTCACCATGGAGCAGGGACTGACGACGGTACGCGTGGCCGAGGCCTGCATCGAGTCCGCCCAGACAAGTCGAACGATGGACCTGACCGGCGACGTCCCGGCACTGTAGGTACCCATGAGCCCCCCGCTGCGCCGCACCGTGAGCCGAGTCGCCCGCCGTCCGGTGGTCGAGCCTGCAGCGGGGCTGGTGTTGCGCCGCAGGTTCCCTGGCAGCGCCACCTACTGGGAGCGCCGGTATGCCGCGGGCACATCGGGTTCGGGGTCCGCGGGCCTACGTGATGTCCTCCCTGTACTGCTACGAGAAGGTGTCATGACCCTCGCCCGCTGCTCGCCCCACCACGTCGGGGAGCGCCGGTGACGCGTCCCGTCCGGATCGCGTCGCGGCTGTTCTCACCAGAGGTGGCTGCAGCGGCGTTCCGGCTCCGCGTGCTGTCTGACGCCTTCGACTCCCTCGGCCACCCCGTCGAGGTGCTGACGACCACCCCGCCCGGAGACCTGGTCGCCGACGACGGCGAGCTCCGCGTGAGCCGGTGGCCGGCGCTGCGCGACGAGCAGGGCAACATCCGTGGCTACCTGCACTACCTCTCGTTCGACCTGCCGCTGGCGATGCGGCTCCTCGTGCGGCGCCGCCCGGTGCTGCTCGTGTGCGAACCACCACCGACGACGGGGCTGGTCGTACGCGTCGCCGCCGCGATCCAGCGGGTGCCTTACGCCTACTACGCCGGGGACGTCTGGTCCGACGGTGCAGCCTCGATGGGCGCCCCCGCCGCGATCGTGCGGGTGCTGCGCGCGGTCGAGTCGTGGGTCATGCGCGGCGCGAGCAGCGTGCTGTGCATCAGCGACGGCGTCGCCGAACGCGTCGCTCACCTCGGTGTGGAGGACTCCAGGATCGTCGTCGTGGGCAACGGCGTCGATACCGACGTCTTCACCCCGGTCGGACCCGGGCCGGAGGCGCTGCCCCCGGGGGGTGGGGGGCCGCTGTTCGTCTACACGGGCACGATGTCCGAGTGGCAGGGCGCCGAAGTCCTCGTGCGCGCCTTCGCGGCCTTCCGCGCCGCCGAGCCCTCGGCGAGGCTGGTCTTCCTCGGCCAGGGCAGCGACGTGCCCCACCTGCGCCGCCTCGCCGAGCAGCTCGTCCCTGGTGCCGTCGACTTCCGTGGCGTCGTTCCGCCAGCGCATGCGGCGGCCTGGCTCCGCGCCGCCACGGCTGCCCTGGTGTCGATCAGGCCGGGCCAGGGCTACGACTTCGCCAAGCCCACCAAGGTGTATGCCGCGACGGCGTGCGGAACGCCCGTGATCTTCTCGGGCGCTGGGGCGGGACACGAGCTCGTCGAGTCCCAGCGCCTCGGCTGGGCCCCCGGGTACGACGTTGCCGGGGTCACGCGCGCGATGGCCAGTGCGTGGGCCCTCACCGACGACGAACGGGCCCGCACCCAGGAGCACGTCGTCGCCTGGACGGAGGACCACGCCTCGCTGCAGACGATGGGTCGCCTGGCCGCCGAGGCCGCGCTGCGCGGCGCTGGCCTGGCCTGACCGTTGAGCGCCATTGAGCGGCCGACGCCGCCCAGTGGCGCGCCCGGACGGACGACCGAGCCGCTCAGCGCCGCCGGGCGGTGTGGATCGCCTCGACCACGCGGGTGGCGGCGTCGCCGTCGCCGTACGGGGTCTCGTCAGTCGCCGCCGGCGCCGGTCGCTGGACGAGATCGCGCAGCTCGGTCGGGTCCTGCACCAGGACGTTCCAGCCGAGGTCGACCGTCTCGGTCCACTCGGTCTCGGTACGCACGGTGGTGCACGGCACGCGCAGGATGAAGGCCTCCTTCTGGAGGCCGCCCGAGTCGGTGATGACGCCCGCACTGGTCATGACGTTGCGGACGAGGGCGGGGTAGGGGATCGGGTCGGCCGAGGTGACGGAGCCGCGGTCGAGGTCGATGCCGAAGTCGGCCGCGCGCTGGCGCAGGCGCGGGTGCGCGAAGAGCAGCACCGGGGCCTCGACCCCGGCGAGGCCGTCGATGATCGTCCGCAGGCGGTCGGGGTCGTCGGTGTTCTCGGCGCGGTGCAACGTCGTGACGTAGTACGGCTGGTCGGGGTCGACACCCTCGGGCAGCTCGGCCGGGCGGTCGGCGACGGCGTCGCGGACCTGGAGCAGGACGTCGGTCATGACGTCACCGACCATGACGCTGGACCCGGCCAGCCCCTCGGTGCGCAGGTGGCCCATCGCGACCTCGGTCGGGGCCAGGCACAGGTCCGCCGCATGGTCGGTGAGGACCCGGTTGTGCTCCTCGGGCATGCGGCGGTTGAACGAGCGCAAGCCGGCCTCGAGGTGGGCCAGCGGGATCCCCATCTTCACCGCACTCAGCGTGCCCGCGAGGGTGGAGTTCGTGTCGCCGTAGACGAGCACCCAGTCGGGGCGGGTCTGCTCGAGCACCTCGTCCATCGCGGCGAGCATGGCGCCGGTCTGGCGACCGTGCGAGCCGGAGCCGACCGCGAGGTGGCGGTCCGGCGCCGGGATGCCGAGGTCGCGGAAGAACACGTCGGACATGTTGATGTCGTAGTGCTGGCCCGTGTGCACGATCACGTGGTCGTCGCCACGGGCCGCCATGGCGGTCGCGACGGGGGCGAGCTTGACGAACTGGGGCCGCGCACCGACGACGCTGAGGATCTTCACGGCGCGTTACTCTAGCGGGAGCTCCGAACCGTGGGGTTGCGGCCGTCCGACACGGCGCGCGAGGTGACCGGTGCGGTCCACCGTTCCGGCATGGAGCCGCAGCCAGTCGGGTGTCGGTGACGACTAGACTCCAGTCACGTGAGTGGAGCCCGGCCCAATGTCCTGCACGTCAACGACTGTGCCTCGACGGCCTCTCAGCTGATTGGGCAGGCGGCGAGGGAGGGCATGACGTGGGACTTCCTCCCCTTGGCCAGCCCTGAGTCGTGGAAGGGTGGCAGGCTGGCCCCGGCCAAGAAGGCCCTCACGGGCGCGCAGTGGCTGTCGCGGCTGGCCCTCGAAAGCCACAGTCACGACATCGTGCACCTTCACAGCGCCGGCGTTCTGCGTCACGCCCGATTCGCGTTGCGTCGATACGTCCTGCACTGTCACGGGACCGACGTACGCGTCCAGCAGTACCTTCCTGCCTGGTCGGCTGCCGTCCGGACGGGTCTGCGCCAGGCTGAGGCCGTCTTCTACTCCACGCCGGACCTGGCCGAACACATCCTGCCGCATCGGTCGGACGCAGAGTACCTCCCGGTACCGGTGGACATGAGCCTCCTGCCTCGGTGGACGCCGACAGAACGACCGCGCGTCGTGTTTGCCTCCCGATGGGGGCATGACAAGGGCGGCGCCGCTCAGCTCGATGCGGCCGAGCGCATTGTCGCTGCAGCGGGCTCCGGCGCGGAAATGATCGGGTTGGACTGGGGCCCCATGGCCGAGGAGGCGCGTCGCCGCGGCGTACAGCTCATCGAACGCCAGGACCGTGCCGGCTACATGTCCATGCTCGCTTCAGCGTGGGCCGTGGTGGGGCAGAGCACCGGGATGATCGGAAGCAGTGAGCTCGAAGCGCTTGGAATCGGCGCGCCGTTGGTGATGTCGGTCCCCCTTCCGCTCTACGCCTCAGCGCCGCCACCCGTGCTCGGCAGCAGCGCGGAGGGCGCCGCCGACGCAGTCGCTGCCCTGGTCCGCGGCGAACTGCCTCACAACCCCCAGATGGGCCAGGAGTACGTGGCGGCCCGGCACGGGGTGGCCGGCGCCCTGGCGCAGGTCTTGGACACCTACACCACTGTGCTGGCCAAGCGAGGGTGAGACCTACGCGGGACGTCTGCGACGCGTGTGACGACGCGAGACTCAACGGGCCAGCAGCCCGCTCACGATCGCATGGGATGTCGCCACGTCGGTGTCGCTGCTCAGCGACTGCGCGTGTGCGTGCGCCGACTCCTTCGCGGCCATGATGCGCTCGGGCGTCAGCTCTTGCAGCGCTGCGACGAGCGCGTCCTTCGAGTAGTCCTTCGCCACCACCCCCAGGTCGTTCCCCGTGACGAACCGCGCCATCTCCGGGGACGGGCTCACCGCCATTGCCAGCCGGGCCTGCAGGAAGTCGAACAGCTTGTTGGGCAGGCAGTTCTCCATGTTGAAGTTGTCCGGGGGCAGCGAGAAGACCCCCACGTCGTACTGGTTGAGGGTCTTGGGCAGGTCGGAGGGCGGTACCGGGTCGTGGATCGTGATACGCGACGTGTGCGCAGCCTGCTCGCGCAGGGACCGCAGGAGCTTGCCGCCGTCACCCGCCGCGACGAGGTAGAGGTCGAGGGTGACGTGCTCGAGCTCGATCGCCGTCTCGACGAGCATGCCGAGGTTACGGTTCGGCTCCGCCCCGCCACTGTGCACCAGCCGTATGGTGCCGTCGGCCGGCAGCGGGGTGGGCGCGAGGTCGGCGAACGGCCGGGCGTTGCGGACCAGCTCGGGCCGCACGCCGTACACGCGGGCGTACTCATCCACCAGGCTCGCCGCCACGGTCGTCACCGCCGCGCAGCGCGGCAGGTAGGTGCGACACATGTGGTCCATGAGGGGCGCGACCATGGTGCGCCAGATGAAGTACTGGTCCCGCTGGCCGGGAGCCCACTCGTGCATGTCGCCCCAGACGGGCGGGCTGCCGCCACTCTCGGCAATGGCGAATGCGAGGGCCAGGGCCCGGGCGTCGTTGGCCACGACGAGGTCGAACCTCTGGCCCTGAAGTCGGTTCAGCGCGAACTGAACCGCGGGAGCGTCGAGCTCGGCGCTGCGCAGCCTGCGCAGGCCGAGCTTCACGACCCCCTTCGGCGTCTGCGGCAGGGTCAACGCCGAGTCCGGGACCTGCACGTGCTCGGTGGCTCCCAGGGGCTTCGGGCCGTACCCGACGGTGACGACGGCGCCGTGCTCGGCGAGGACGGCGAGCTGACGCAGGACGCGCGCGTCGCGGCTGATCGGGGACAGGGAGATGCACAGGATGCGGGGGGTGGCCACGGCCCCGATCATAGGTGGTGGTCGGTATACGCCCAGTGTGTAGTGTCGTGCTGCCGCTGGCCGCACTCAGCACGACGTCCGCCCATGCGCGCTTTGGAGGACTTGCCATCCCGAAGCCGCACCATCGAGTCCCCACACAGCAGGAGTGGTCGCATGAAGTTCGGTCTTTTCGTCCCGCAGGGCTGGCGCATGGACCTGGTCGGCATCGACCCGAACCAGCAGTGGGGCACCATGGCGGGGCTCGCGCGCCGAGCCGACGCCAACGAGGACTGGACCTCCATCTGGGTGTACGACCACTTCCACACCGTGCCGGTGCCCAGCGAAGAGGCCACCCACGAGGCGTGGAGCCTGATGGCGGCGTTCGCCGCGGTCACCGGCCGGGTCCGCCTCGGGCAGATGTGCACGTGCATGAGCTACCGCGAGCCGACCTACCTGGCCAAGGTGGCGGCGACGATCGACATCATCTCCGAGGGCCGCGTCGAGATGGGCATCGGCGCCGGCTGGTACGAGCACGAGTGGCGGGCCTATGGCTACGGCTTCCCGAGCGCTGGAGAGCGGATCAAACGCCTCGAGGAGGGCGTCGAGATCTTCCGCCAGATGTGGACGACGGGCTCGGCCACGCTCGACGGCAAGCACTACTCGGTGGACGGAGCGCTCTGCCACCCGCAGCCGCTGCAGGGGACCAGTGCCCCGGGGTCGAAGGACAACGGCATCCCCATGTGGATCGCCGGTGGCGGCGAGAAGAAGACCCTGCGGATCGCTGCGCAGTATGCCGACTACACCAACTTCGACGGCAGCCCCGAGGGCTTCGCCCACAAGAGCGAGATTCTCAAGGGTCACTGCGACGACCTGGGCCGGGACTTCGGTCAGATCGTCCGCAGTGCCAACTACAACGTCGTCATCGGCCGCACCGAGCGCGAGCTCGAGGACCGGTTCGGTTGGATCCGCGAGCAGTTCCGCAAGGCCGGGGTCCCCGAGGCCAAGGCCGACGAGCAGGTCCAGGGCCTGCGCAGCGGCCCGGCCGTCGGCACCCCCGAGCAGATCGTCGAGACGTTCCGGGCGCTGGAGAAGCAGGGCATGACGTACGCCATCACCTACTTCCCCGAAGCGGCCTACGACACCACGGCCCTGTCGTTGTTCGAGCAGGAGGTCATGCCCGAGCTCGTCGACCGGAAGGAGCACGGCCACCTCTGGCACCTCGGCCGCCGCTGACGCTTCACCGCCCTCGTCGGTGATCGCGACGTGGCGAAGCACACGTCAGGGCGTTCCGCCGGCGGCGTACCAGCGGGTAACCTGACCCCGTGAGCACAGGGAACCCCGACTTCGACCTCTTCCGGATCTCCGAGGACCACGAGGCGCTGCGTGACGCGGTGCGTGCGGTCGCCGAGGACAAGATCGCTCCGTATGCGGCGGCCGTCGACGAGGAGGCGCGCTACCCGCAGGAGGCGCACGACGCCCTCGTCGCCTCGGACTTCTTCGCCCCACACATCGCCGAGGAGTACGGCGGCGTCGGCGCGGACGCGCTCGCGACCTGCATCGTCATCGAGGAGGTGGCCCGGGTCGACGCGTCCGCCTCGCTCATCCCGGCGGTCAACAAGCTCGGCACGATGCCGCTGATCCTCGCGGCGAACGACGACGTGAAGAAGCGCTACCTCACCCCGCTGGCCGAGGGGAAGACGACGTTCTCCTACGGCCTGTCCGAGCGAGAGGCCGGCTCGGACACCGCGGCGATGAAGTGCCGCGCCAAGCGTGACGGGGACGACTGGGTCCTCAACGGACAGAAGTCGTGGATCACCAACGCCGGTGTGTCCGAGTACTACACGGTCCTGGCGGTCACCGACCCCGAGGGGCGCCGCGGCGCCAACGTCAGCGCCTTCGTCGTGGAGAAGTCCGACACCGGGTTCACGTTCGGTGAGAAGGAGCGCAAGCTCGGCATCAAGGGCAGCCCCACCCGTGAGCTGCACTTCGACAACGTCCGCATCCCCGGCGACCGCATCGTCGGCGCCGAGGGCGAGGGCCTCAAGATCGCGCTGCGCACCCTGGACCACACCCGCGTCACCATCGGTGCGCAGGCCGTCGGCATCGCCCAGGGCGCCCTCGACTTCGCCATCGGGTACGTCAAGGAGCGCAAGCAGTTCGGCAAGCACATCGCCGAGTTCCAGGGCATTCAGTTCATGCTCGCCGACATGGCCATGGCCGTGGAGGCCGCCCGCCAGATGGTGTACGTCGCCGCCGCCAAGTCCGAGCGCGGCGACAAGGACCTGCCGTTCTTCGGCGCCGCCGCCAAGTGCTACGCCTCCGACGTCGCCATGCAGGTCACCACCGACGCGGTGCAGCTGCTCGGAGGAGCTGGCTACGTCCGCGACTTCCCGCTCGAGCGGATGATGCGCGACGCCAAGATCACCCAGATCTACGAAGGCACCAACCAGGTCCAGCGCGTCGTCATGGCCCGCCAGCTCCTGGGCTAGGTCGACCGAAATCCTGTTGGCGCGGCGAGCGGTCCTCGGCATGCTGTCGCCATGACCGACTACGTCGAGAGCCAGCGGCTGGTGCTGCGGCAGTTCACCGCGGACGATGCCGACCTGCTCATCGAGCTGGACAGCGACCCCGCCGTGATGCGGTTCCTCACCGGCGGCGAGCCGTCGATGTCCGACGACGAGGTGCGCGACCAGGTGATCCCGAACCTGCTCGCCGCGTACGAGCGGTGGGGCGGTCGGTTCGGGCTGTTCGCAGGCTACGAGAAGGCGACCGACGACTTCATCGGCTGGTTCTGCCTGCGGCCCGAGCGGGAGGGGCCGCTCGACGAGGTCGAGCTCGGCTACCGGCTCCGCCGGGACGCCTGGGGTGAGGGGTATGCGACCGAGCTGTCGAACGCCCTTGTGGACAAAGGCTTCTCGGAGCTCGGCGTCAGCACGGTCTGGGGCGAGACGATGGCGCTGAACGTCGCCTCCCAACAGGTGATGACCAAGGTCGGCATGTCCGTCGTCGCGTCGGTCCCGACGCCTGAGGGCATGCAGGGCGTCGAGGGTGCGGAGCTCGGCGGCTACCGGTTCGAGATCACCAGGGAGCAGTGGGAGCTCCTGCGCGAGCGCCGCGCCGAGTGACGGGCACGCCGGTACGGCGCGTCAGCGGGCGACGTCGCGGTAGTGCGCGAGCAGCTCGTCGCAGCTGCCGGCGAGGCTGCGGTGGCCGACGACCCACGCCCGGGATGCCTCGTGCATCTGCCTTACGCCCGTGGATACCGGTCGGGTGTCCCTGCCACAGCGCGGAAGCTGTCGGTCAGGCAGACAGAGCCCAGCGACGAGGGTCAGCTCGCCCTGTGGACGATCCGCACGGCGTCCTGCGGGCTGGAGTGACAAGGGCAGTCGGGCTCAGCCGCCGGAGGGCTTGCCGTCGGTACCCGGCGGCGGCGACTCGAGGGGCTTGTCCTCGCGCAGGGTGGTGAACAGCGCCTTGGCGCGCGGGGTGTCCCACTTCACCGAGCTGCCGGCGTTGGTCTGGTAGTTCAGGTTCTGCAGCGGCACGACGAGGCTCAGGCCCTGGTCGTTCGAGACCGCGCGCATGGCCAGCAGTACCCGGCTGGCGTCCCGCATCGAGGTGTCCTGGCCGACGATCAGGCCCTTGGCCGTGGCGTGGGAGAAGCCCCAGTAGCGGGTCGGCACGAGGACCGTCGACGGCGTGAGCGCCTGCTTCATGATGGCGGCGAGGAACTGCCGCTGGCGCTCAGCCCGGCCGATGTCGCCGCGCGGGTCGGAGTACCGGGCGCGCACGTAGCCGAGGGCGTTCTTGCCGTCGAGCAGCTGACAGCCCTTCTTGAGGTTGATGCCCGCCTTCTTGTCGTTCATGTTGAACTTCACGCAGATGTTGACGCCGCCGACGCTGTCGACCACGGAAGCGAACCCGCCGAAGCCGATCTCGACGTAGCCGTCGATGCGCAGGTCGGTGACCTGTTCGATGGTCTCGACGAGCAGGTTCGGGCCGCCGAAGGAGAAGGCGGCGTTGATCTTGTTGCTGTTGTGGCCGGGGATCGGGACGTAGCTGTCGCGCGGGATGGAGATCAGCGCAGGCTTTCCGCCGCTCTCGGGGACGTGAACGAGGATGATCGAGTCGGTGCGGCGTCCGGCCGCGTTGCCGGTGGCGTACTCCTTGCGCTGGGCCTTGGTCAGCCCTGCCCGGCTGTCGGACCCGACGAGCAGGTAGTTGTAGCCCTTGCTCTGCGCCGGTCGCACCCCGGCCGGGGTGGTGTCGACCTTGGTGACGGAGTTCCACGCGTGCACCGGGGTGT
Organism: Pedococcus sp. KACC 23699; assembly: GCF_045348425.1. GTDB lineage: Bacteria > Actinomycetota > Actinomycetes > Actinomycetales > Dermatophilaceae > Pedococcus. Next base: position 736,850 of record NZ_CP157483.1, on the reverse strand, counting down.
AGACCATGAAGGCCAGCCAGGCCACGACGAGAAGGCCGACGAGCAGGGCGACCAGGCGACGGCGACGGCGGGCTGCGCCACGTGGCCGCGGCGGTCGCTGCGGCTGGCGGGGCTGCCCGCCCTGCCCGGGCTGGTCGGGATCGCGCGGAGCGCGCGGACGGGCTGGGGGGCCCACGGGCGGGGGCGTGGCGCCCTGGCGACGAGCGGCGCGCTGGGCACGGGCGGCATCGGCGCCCCGTCCCTGCTTGCGACCGCGCACGTCGACGACGTACACGTCGTCAGGGTCGTCCTCCCACCCCGAGGAGTGACCGGCGTCGCCGCGCTGCGGGATGGGGCGGGCGTCGTCGGGCCCGGAGCGTCCAGTCATCCCGCCAGTGTCCGGTGTCGGGTGGGGGAGCGCCAAAACGACGCGGCGAGGGCTCAGGAAATCTTCAGGCGCGTGCTCAGGCGTCGGGGCGTCGCGCCGCCGGACGTGACCTGCGCCACGACACTCGCACGATCACACGCGTCACACGAATCACGCTGGCACCACCTCATACTGATCCACCATGAGCCGTGCCCCCGCCCCGTCGATGGTGGACGACGAGGTCGGCGTGTACGTCTCCGGGCGCGCCCACCGGACCCTGGCCGACGCCGACACCCTCAGCTCGGGGATGCGACGGCGGCGTGCGTTCACGTTGGTGCTGCTCACCCTCGTCCTCCCCGGGAGCGCCCAGCTCGTCGCCGGCAACCGTTCGCTGGGCCGTCTGGCGGTGCGCGCGTGGCTGGTGCTGGTGGCGCTCCTGATGGGGTTCGGCCTGGTGTTCCTGGCCAGCCACTCGCTGGCGATCGGGCTGCTCGGTCGCGGCTGGGTGCTCGGCACGGTCGAGTGGCTGATCGTGGCGTACGCCGGGCTCTGGGCCCTGCTCTTCGTCGACGCGTGGCGGCTCGGCCGCCCGAGCAGCCTGGTCCTCCGGGCCCGTCGGATGCTCACCGCCTGCACGGCCGTGATGCTCGTATTCACCTCCGGTGGCCTCGTGTATGCCGCGAGCACCGTCGGTGCCGGCCGGGACGCCCTGGGCGCGCTGTTCTCGGACGGGGCTGCCGTCGGAGCGGTGGACGGCCGGTACAACGTCCTGTTGCTGGGCGCCGACACCGGCAGGGACCGCGTGGGCACGCGCCCGGACAGCATCCAGCTCGTCAGCATCGACGCGAGGACCGGGGCGCCGGTGACGTTCGGCTTCGCCCGCGACACCGAGAACATCAACTTCCGGCCCGGCTCCACCATGGCCCGGCTCATGCCCCAGGGCTGGAACTGCGGTGACCAGTGCCTGCTCAACGGCCTGTTCACCTGGGCCCAGGACCATGCGGCCCAGTTCCCGGCCGGCACCAAGAGCCCCGGGGTCCTCGCGACCCGCGAGGCCGTCGAGGCGCTGAGCGGCTTGACCATCCAGTACTACGTCATGATCGACCTCAAGGGCTTCCGCAAGATGGTCGACGCCGTCGGCGGTCTCGACGTGACGGTGAAGTACCGCACCCCCATCGGCGGTGGCACCTCACCGATCGTCGGCTGGATCGAACCCGGGACCCAGCACCTCGACGGGTACCACGCGCTCTGGTACGCCCGCTCGCGCCAGGGCTCGACGAACTACGAGCGGATGGCGCGCCAGCGCTGCGTCCTCACCGCCATGTCGGACCAGCTGGACCCCGAGACCGTGCTGCTGCGGTTCCAGAAGATCGCGTCGGCGAGCTCCGCGCTCCTCCAGACCGACCTGCCGCAGTCGGAGCTGGGTCGTTTCGCCGACCTCGCCATGAAGGCCCGCTCACAGAAGATCCGTAGCGTCAACTTCGTGCCGCCCCTGATCAAGCCGTGGTCGTACGACCCCCACACCATCACCAGCACGGTCGCCTCGACGATCGCGGCGTCCGAGAAGGGCGTGGCCACGAAGACCAAGGCCAAGCCCAAGGCGAAGGGCGGCGCGACGGCCACCAGGACGACGGCCGCGAAGCCCAGGCACAGGGCTGCGCCCCGGGCCCAGCCCGGCACCGCGGTGCAGGACCCGACCAAGGCGGCCGGCAACGCGGCGGAGAGCGACCTCTCCTCCGTATGCTCTGCAGCCTCATGACCAGCACCCCACCTGCCGACCCCCTCGAGGCACTGTCGCGACCGGCTCGCGTCGGCGTCGTCATGCCGATCCTCGACGAGGAACGCCACCTCGCCGAGGCCGTGGCGGCGGTGCTCGGCCAGGACTACGACGGCCCGGTGCACCTCGTGCTCGCGCTCGGTCCGAGCCGGGACCGCACCGACGCGATCGCCAATGACATCGCCGCGCGCGACCACCGGGTGCGCACCGTCGACAACCCATCGGGCCGCACGCCGCAGGCCCTCAACGCCGCGATCGCAGCCCTTGACGACGTGGACGTGGTGGTCCGGGTCGACGGTCACGGTGTCCTCGACGCCGACTACGTGCGCACTGCGGTCGACCTCCTCGAGGAGACCGGCGCCGCAAATGTCGGCGGGCTGATGGATGCCGAGGGCATCACGTCCTTCGAGCGGGCGGTCGCGGCCGCGATGACCTCCCGGCTCGGGGTGGGCTCGGCCGCCTTCCACACCGGTGGAGAGTCCGGACCGGCTGACACCGTCTACCTCGGGGTCTTCCGTCGGGAGTGGCTCGCCCGCACCGGGGGGTACGACCCGCGCTTCGTCCGGGCGCAGGACTGGGAGCTCAACCACCGCATCCGGGAGGCCGGAGGCCTGGTCTGGTTCTCACCGCGGCTGCGGGTGGCCTACCGACCCCGCCCCACCCTGCGCGCCCTCGCGCGCCAGTACCGCGACTACGGGCGGTGGCGCCGCGTGGTCGCCCGCACCCACGCCGGCACCATCAACCTGCGGTACCTCGCCCCGCCGGCTGCCCTCGTCGGGGTCGTCGTCGGGCTGGCCGGGGGCTTCGTCTGGTGGCCCCTGTGGCTGGCGCCCGCGGCATACCTGCTGGTCACCACCGTGGGCGGGCTGGCCGTGGGGGACCGGCGGCTGCGGCCGCTGGACCGCCTGTGGCTGCCCGTGGTGCTGCCGACGATGCACCTCAGCTGGGGCTGGGGGTTCCTGACCAGCCGGGTGCGGATCGCCTGACCGCGCGGCTTCGGGTTGACCCGCGCAGGCGGAATGGTCGTACCCTCGAGCACGACCGATGCCATCCCGGGAGGAAGCCGAATCATGACCTCAGAGCCGAACGCTGACGACGGTGGGGATCGCGCACTCGAAGTGCCGGGTGACTCCGTGCTTCAGACGGTGTCACTGGAGTCGCTCTCAGAGGCGCAGCGGTATCACCGCTGGCTCACCGACCTGGCGTTCCCGCACCTGGGCGACCACCCGGTCGAGATCGGCAGCGGGTTGGGCGGCTACGCCCGGACCTGGCTCCAGGACGGCCTGCCGGCCATCACCGTGACCGAACGGGACGAGAGCCGGCTCGGGGTCCTGAAGGACACCTTCGGCGACGACAGCAGGGTCACGGTCAGCGACCTCGACGTGTTCGCCCCGCCTCGTGCCGAGTACTCCGCAATGGTCGCGATGAACGTGCTCGAGCACATCGAGGACCATGTCGGTGCGCTGCGCTCGGCCCACGCCCTGCTGCGCCCTGGCGGCAGGGTCATCATCTTCGTGCCGGCCTTCGAGTTCGCCATGAGCCGCTTCGACCGGGCGATTGGGCACTACCGCCGCTACACCGTCCCGTCCCTTCGGGGCGTCTACGAGGCTGCCGGGCTCGAGGTCGAGACCATCCACTACGTCAACGCCCCAGGACTGCTCGCCTGGTTCGCGGGCATGCGCCTGCTGCGGATGACACCCCGCTACGGCCCCACCGTCAAGGTCTGGGACTCGGCCGTCGTTCCCGTGGCGCGGTCGGTCGAGAGCCGCGTGCGCCCGCCATTCGGCCAGTCCGTCTTCGCAGTCGGACGCATCCCCGGGTGAGCGCCACGCCGGCCCTGCTCGACGACCGCGAGGCGCCCGCGACACGGTCGGTGCGCCCGGCCCAGTTGCGGGTGGCCGGCCTCGCTGCGGACGCCGCGCTGGTGGTCGGCTGCGTCCTCTGGGCGACCAGGTTGTCGGCCGGGATGGACGTGTCATGGGACCTGATCGCCTACCACCACTACTACTCGTGGTTGTTCAGCGAAGGCCTGATGCACCTCGCCGACCCCGAGCCGTACGTCAACCGCTACCAGAACCCGCTCGCCCAGCTCCCGTGGTACCTGCTCGACCGGAGCCTGTCCCCGCGGGTGTCCAGCGGTGCCGTGGCTGCCCTGGCGGCGGGGAACCTCCTGCTCGTGCGACGGATCACCGCCGCCGTGGTCCCGGACCGGGTTGCCCCGACGGGCAGGACGATCCTCGGAGTCACTGCCGCGATGGTCGCGGCCACCGGCGCCGTCTTTTCCATGGAGCTCGGGATGAGCGCGGGCGACGTCGTCGTGTCGCTGCCGATGCTGGCGGCCGTCCTGCTGCTGGTCCGCTCAAGCCGGTCAGCGACGGCGACCCGACAGCTTTGGCTCCTCGCGGCGGCGGGTGCCCTGGGTGGGGCCTCCGTGGGCATGAAGCTCACGATGGCCGGCTACCTCGTCGCGCTCGGCCTCGCCGCGCTGGTCGTATCGGTCGGCCGGCGGAGGGTGGGGCCCGTGCTCGCCACCGCGGCCGGTGGCGTGGTCGGGCTGGCGGTCAGCTCCGGATGGTGGTTCGTGCAGATGTGGCGGCTCACGGGCAGCCCGGTCTTTCCTTTCTACAACACCGTCTTCCACTCACCCTGGTTTGGCGACTTCGACGTCCGTGACACGCGCTTCGGTGCCCACGGGGTCATCGACGCGCTCACCTACCCCTGGTTGATGGCCGAGGGGACCACGCGCGTGCTCGACGTCCCCATGCGAGACCCGCGCTGGGCCGTGCTCACGGCCCTGCTCCTGCTCGCGGGCGTGGTCGCGGGGGCCCTGTTCTTGCGCGGTGGGCGGCGACGCGAGGACGGCGGCAGCGCCGAGGCCCGGCTCTCGTTCTGGGTCTTCATGCTCGCAGGTGGCCTCCTGTGGTTGTTCCAGTTCGGCATCGCGCGGTATGCCGTGACGAACGAGCTGCTCACGGGGACCGCGTTCGTGCTCGCCCTCGGAGCCGTCCTGCGTCGGGCCGTCCTGACGGCCGGCGTCGCTCTCGCTCTTTCGCTCGCGATGGCCCCCTTCAACGTCGGCCACTTCCACCACGTGCCCTTCAAGCGGGATCGCTTCATGGTCCAGGCGGGACCTCTGGATGCGGTGCCCTCGGACTCCGTGGTGGTCGCGGTGAACTCCAGCGCCCCCAGCGGCTTCCTGTTGGAGCACCTGAGGCCGGGCACCCGCAGGCACGTCTACCAGGACTGGTTCGCTGGGTCTGGGCTGCTGCGGGACCTGCGGAGCCAGCAGCTGGCCACGGCACCGCACGTCTACCTCGTCCTCGGCCCTTCTTGGCCGAATCAGCCCGCTGTGCGCAAGCGTCTGCAGGCCAATCTCGGGCTCGTCGTCGACGACGCACGGTGCCAGCCGGTCCACAGCACCCTCCCGGTGCGACACCTGTGCCCGGCGCGGTATGTCGGGGCAAGCGGCCAGTGACCTCATACACTGCCTCGTCAGCGCAGTCCCGTGCACAGGAGACCGATTCGCGTATGCCCCACAACAGGACCATCGCTGCGGTCGTGCCGTGCCACAACGAGGAGGCCGCCATCGGGGCGGTGGTTCGTGACCTGCTGGCCGCCCTTCCCGACGCCACCGTGTACGTATACGACAACGCCTCGACCGACCGCACCGTCGAGGTGGCGCGGGCAGCTGGTGCGGTCATCCGGCACGAGCCCCGCAAGGGCAAGGGCAACGTCATCCGCAGGGCCTTCGCCGATGTCGATGCCGATGCCGTGCTCATCATCGATGGGGACGACACGTACGACGCCTCCCGAGCCGGCGAGCTCGTGGACCTGCTCTTCGAGGGGCCCTACGACCAGGTGCTGGGTGCCCGCGAGGAGGTCACGACGGAGGCGTACCGTCCGGGTCACGCGATCGGCAACCGGATGCTCACAGGTGCCGTTGCCGCACTCTTCGGCCGCGAGGTCACCGACATGCTGAGTGGGTACCGCGTCTTTTCGCGCCGGTTCGTCAAGTCGTTCCCGGCGCTGTCCGCGGAGTTCGAGACCGAGACCGAGATGACGGTGCACGCCCTGCACCTGCGCCTGCCGAGCATCGAGGTCAAGACGGCGTTCAAGGACCGGCCGGCGGGGTCGGAGAGCAAGCTGCGGACCTACAGGGACGGGTGGCGCATCCTGCGGCTCATCGGCAGCCTCGCGCGCCGGGAGCGCCCGGCGGTGTTTCACGCAGTCCTGGCCGGCCTGCTCTTCCTCGTGGGCCTCGTCCTGGGCGTGCCCGTGGTCGCCGACTACGTCAGGACGGGCCTGGTCGAACGCTTCCCGACAGCGATCTTGGCGGCTGCCGTCATGATCATCGCCGCCCTGGTGCTCATGGTCGGGTACGTCCTCGAGGCCACGGCGCACCAGCGGCAGGAGGCCGCACGCTTGGCCTACCTGCGGTATCCGGCACCCACCAACCACTCGGACGTGCCCACGGGGACCGCGACCGGCGCTCAGGCCACGCCCGACGCGTAGCCCGGTCGGCCGCAGACCCAGGGTGCGCGTGCGGCGGATCGGGGCACCCTCCGTCCCACTCAACTCCCGGCGCAGCGTGTGAGCCGGTAGAGGGTGTAGGGAGACGCTGTCGCGACCTTGGTGAAGGCCGGTGATGACCCTACGCGGTCGATGCCTCGGTAGCTTGCCACGCGCGCGGCCGTGGCCCAGGCAAAGGGCCTGCCGCCGACGATGGCGTACTCGACGTGCTGACGGCGGGCGGCGTCGCAAACCTGGGGAGAAGCCCCTACCTCGTTCAGGCGCCACGCCAAGAGCTTGCGGTCGTCCGTGGTCAACGCCTTCTCAGTGGGGACGAGGAGACGTCGACCGCTCACGACGTAGAGATAGGTCCCGCCGTTCCAGGCGTTGGCGGCAGTGATCGCATCGGGGGGGATGTGTGCCGCCAGGCTGGTCAGCGCCCGAATCTCCTTGTCACTGGCCCAGGAGTGAGATGCATTCGGATGGTAGAACGGCCTCAGGAAAGCGTCGTGGGCGTGGACGTAGCCCTTGGTGACGCCGACGAACGCCGCGCTGACCAGCACGGTGGCCACCGTGACGATCGTCGTCCCGCGCCACTTGCTCTGCAATGAGTGGCCACGCGGTCCCAGCACGCGCGACGCGAGCGAGGCCAAGCCGGTGCCGACCGCGACGAACCCGGCGGTCGCGCACATCACCGCCGGCAGCGACCCGGCGACGGCGAGGCGGATTGCGTTGTTGTACCAAGGCCAGGTGAACCACCGGGCCGTCTGGTCGTCGACGACGACGTTGAGCAGGTACAGCCCCGCGAAGGCGAGTGCTGCGACCGGTACCCATCCGGCACCCCGGTGGCGCCGCGACAGCCACAGCGCACCCACCAGGACAGCCACCGTCAACAAGTGCTGCGACAAGGCGTGCCGAGGGCCGAAGAACACCGTGTCGGTCAGTGCTTGGCGGAAGGGCGCCTCGCCTCCAGCAGCGCCCGTGCGGAACATCGAGGGGCTACGCACTGCCCACGACGCCAGGGCCGACGCAACGACCAGCACGCCGACGCCGAGCACCCACAGCACGGCACGCCCGGGTCGACGTCGAGCGTCCCAGGCGGCGTGCAGTCCGGCGGCGCTGACCGCGACGAGGCCGAGGACGAGGAGGGTGACGAGCGCGTTCGGGTGCGCCGTGGTGAGCCCCGGCACCGCGAACACGGTGACGAGGACCGCGGGGAGGACCGGCAGGACGGGGTCGCGGTGCGGGACGAAACGAGCGAGAGCGGCCATCGCCGTCGCGACGACGCCCGGCAACAGCGCCTGTCCGAACAGGTTGGGCCACAGGACCCCGAAGCCCATGATGGTGTACGGGAAGGCGGTGAACATGACGCTGGCGACGGCAGCGCTCCCGACGACCTCAGGGCGTGGCCCGAGGAGCGCCCGTGCCAGCAGGATGACACCGGCGGGCCAGACCAGCCCCGCCATCACGAGGACGGCGGACTGAGTTGAGACCACGACGTTGGCTCCCGTGAGGAGACTCGTGGTCGCCGTGACCAGGTGGAACGCCGCGGGGTACAGCGAACCACTCCCGGGATTCACGAAGCCGTAGGCGTGCACCAGCGAGACGTCACGGTGCTCGGTCATCCAGCGAGCGTCACCGAGGTGGAAGATGGTGTCCGGATGCTGCGGGAAGTGGTCAGGAGTCCCGGTCACGTTCACCATCACCACCAGGACGGACGCGAAGGCGAAGGCCACGCCAGCCAGCCCCGCCAGGGCGGACCAGCGGTCGAGCGAACGGGTGTCGACGGGTGGAATCGCGCCGCTCGTCCGGGCTCGACGGCGGAGCACGAGCCCGAGGAGAGCCGCAGCCGTCCAGCCGACGAGGGTTGCGCCGACCACGGGAAGCAGCCCCCAAGGTATGTGTGCCGCCCCGCACAGCACCCCAGCTGCGACGAACAGCGTGGTGCCGACCGCGGGACCTACGCCCAACGCCACCCACCACCGAGCACCGAGCAGGCGCAGTGCCACCGCCCCGGGGACGAACAACAGGATGGCCGCGACGGCCACCGCCGGGACAGCTTCGGGCCAAGTCGTCGCGCCGGGGGTCACGCCCGTACAGTACCTGCCGGGTGCCACGACATGTCGCGGCCGGGAGCTCTGTCGGCATCCTGCCGCGGGGCCAGGTCCCGTGCGCCGGCCCCATAGCATCGGCAGGACGCACACGGCGCCTTCCACACCTGACGAACGGGAGTTCCGCACGCGATGGCCACCACTGCAAAGCTGCGTCGTATCGCCAAGCGTGGCACAGATCGCAAACGCTGGCGGCGGATGGCTCGCAAGGTCGTCAAGACGCTTCCCGTCGAGTGGCGGGCGCAGGTGCGGCGCATGCCCATCCAGCCCGAGCTCGTCGTGTACGAGTCATTTGCGGGCAACGGGATGTTGTGCAACCCAGAGGCGATCTTTCGGACGCTGCTGGCCGATCCTGCGAGGCAGCACCTTCGCCACGTGTGGGTGCTGACTGACCCGAAGCGATTCCCCGAGACGGTGGCCGAGTTTGCCGGCGACGACCGCGTCCGTTTCGTCAAACACCGTTCCTTGGCGTACTGGAAGGTCCTGTCGACGGCGCGTCTGCTGGTCAACAACGCGACCTTTCCCCCCCAGTTCGGGAAGCGAGAGGGACAGGTCTACGTCAACACCTGGCACGGCACGCCGCTCAAGGCCATGGGCTACGACGAGCCCGGGGGCGCCGTCGGCGCCCGCAACGTGATCCGCAACTTCATGATGGCGGACTTCCTCCTGTCGACGAGCCCGTTCATGTCGGAGCGGATGTACGAGCAGGCGTACCGCCTGACCAACGTCGCGCCCGGCAGGATCGTCGAGGCGGGCTACCCCCGGACCGACCTGCAGCTACTCACCGAAGAGGCGCGGTCGGCGCTGCTCCAGCGCCTCCGCGCCGCGGGCGTCGTGGTTGGGGAACACGAGACCGTCGTGCTCTACGCACCGACGTGGAAAGGAGAGTCGTTCCACGACCCCCTGGACGAGTCGGTGGAGCTGGGGAAGCGGGTCCGCGATCTCGCTTCACGGCTGCCCGCCGGCCACCGCGTGCTGCTCAAGGTGCACCAGCAGGTCTACGACCAGGCTCGTCACCAACCCGACCTTGCCCCGTTGCTCGTCCCGAACTACCTGCCGGCCAACGCCGTGCTCGGCCTGACGCATGTCCTGGTGACCGACTACTCGAGCATCTTCTTCGACTTCCTCTCCACCGGCAGACCGGTCGTCTTCTTCGCACCCGACCTCGAGGAGTACGACGGGGACCGAGGGCTCTACCTCACACCCGAGGAGCTGCCCGGACCGCGCGTGGGCAGCGTCGGCGAGCTCGCCGAGATCGTGTCGGCCGTCGGCAGCGGCTCCGTGCCGGATCCCGGCGTCTCCCACGCAGAACCGTATGCTGCGGCACGGGCCCGTTTCGCCCCGCGCGACGACGGCGTCGCGTCGCGTCGCGTCGTGGAGCTGGTCCTGGACAACCGTGCCGATGGAGTCGTGGTGCGGCAGCCTGTCCGTGACGGGCGGAAGACGATGTTGATCTACCTCGGCGGCATGCGAGCCAACGGCATCACCGCCTCGGGCCTGAACCTCCTGCACCACGTCGACCACGAACGTTTCGATGTCTCCGTGCTCTATGGCCACGCGACCAGCCGGGATCGAGCGGCGTCGGTGCGGGCCATCGACCCGCGTGTGCGGCACTTCCCCCGTGTCGGGGGTTTCGCGCCGAGCAAGAGGCAGCGTCGCCGGCGACGGGCCCTCCAGACGCGCGGAACGGCGATCGCTGCCACCGACCTGGCGATCATGGACGGCTTGCTCCGGGACGAGTGGCGGCGGTGTGTCGGCGACGCCTACTTCGACCACGTCATCGACTGGAGCGGGTACTCATCGTTCTGGGCGTTCCTGCTCTCGGGGGCACCCGCCGGGGCGCACTCGATCTGGCTCCACAACGATCTGCGTGCCGACCAGCTCCGCGAGGTCGACGGGCGGCGTCCGCACTTCCACAATCTCGGTGCCACCTTCTCCGCCTACTCGCGGTTCCAACATCTGGTCTCGGTCTCTCGGGCGCTGCGCGACGTCAATGCCGAGCGCCTCCGTGAGTTCGCGCCCGCAGAGAAGTTCGGGGCTGCCCGAAACACCATCAACCACGAGCGCGTCCTGGCCAAGGCCTACGGCATGCCGGGCGAGGCGGAGGCGCTGGACGCCGCGTGGCCGGGTGAGCACGTGCTCACGGTGGACGCACAAGACGTCCTGCACGCGGTCGAGACCATCGTCGCCGAGCACGGCTTGCAGGAGCACCGCGACGAGGTCGAGCGCCGGGTGGCGGTGCTGTCGGTGGCCCCTCCGGACCAGGGCGTCCGCACGTTCGTCACCGTGGGGCGGCTGTCCCCTGAGAAGAACCAGGAGCGCCTGCTCGAAGCCTTCGCCGAGGTTCACCGTACCGACCCCCGGACCCGGCTGGTGGTGATCGGGGGAGGTCCACTGCGCTCCGCGCTGGATGCCAAGGTGGCCGGGCTCGGCCTTGGCGACTGCGTGGTGCTGGCCGGCCCACAGCCGAACCCGTGGGTCATCATGCGCGCCTGCGACGTGTTCGTCCTGTCCAGCGACTACGAGGGCCAGCCGATGGTCATCCTCGAGGCGCGCACCCTCGGACTGCCTGTGGTGTCGACCGCCTTCTCGTCGGTCGCTTCCGCACTGGGACCCGGCGACGGACTCGTCGTCGACAGGAGCGTGGAAGCCCTGGTCGAGGGCATGCGTGCCGCACTCGCGGGGGACGTGCCCAACGTGCCATTCGACCCCGTGTCGTACAACGACGAGGTGCTTCGCGAGTTCTACAGTGCCATCGGTGCCGAGAGCTGACCGCGGTGCGTGCGACCGGCTCGATCCAGCCGATGATCGAGAGGGTGAACCGGGGGTGATCCAGCCGCACTTCAGGGGCCTACGAGTTCCCGACCGTATGGGGTGGACGGCCGTGCTCGTCGTGGCTGCGGCCTTGGCCGCAGCCACCGGCATCGCCACCTTCGCGCCGGGCTTCATGAGCAACGACACCCTCTACCAGCTGCGTCAGGCGCAGGGGGTGGACCCCCTGACCGACTGGCACCCGCCCGTGATGAGCCTTGCCTGGCGGCTGCTGATCGCGGTGACCGGCACCTATGCGGCGATGGCGGTGGTGCAGCAGGTCGTGCTGTGGACGTCGTTGTGCGTGGTGGCCGCGGTGGTCCACCGGATGACCGGGTCCCGGTGGTGGTCGATGGCCTTCCTGGCCCTCGGGCTCGTGCCACCAGTGGTCAGCTTCTCGGGCGTGGTCTGGAAGGACGTACAGATGGCTCAGGCCATGCTGGCCGCCACCGCAATCGTCTTCCTCGGGCTGGTGTGGCGCCGGCGACCGGCTTGGGTGCGGTGGGTGCTGGTTCCGCTGGCGGTGCTCCTGCTCGTCTACGCGTTGCTGGTCCGGAAGAACGCCGCGGTGGCGATGCTGCCCATGGTCTACCTGGTGTACCGCGCGTGGTTCCCCGTCCGATCGCGGCGCGCCCTCGCAGCCGTCGGCGTCGGCTTCGTGGTCACCGCGGTCGTGGCCTCAGCCCTCATCGGCGTCCTGGCCCGGCCGCAGGCGACCGACCAGCTGTCGGCGCTGGCGATCGACGACGTGATCCACGTCCTGCCACCAGATGCGATCGAGCACTCTCACCTCTCGCCACGGCTGCGTGACAAGCTGCTGTCGGCCCAGGCCACGTGCCTTGCCAAGAAGTCCCTGACGAACAACTACTGGACCTGCTACGGCCGGGGCGAGCACGGTGCCTTCTCACCGATCGCCGACCACGCGGAGCTCAGCGCGGCCTGGCCCGGGATGATGGCGCAGCACCCGGTGGGCTACGTGCAGTACCGCATCGAGGTGTACACGCAGTTCCTGTTCAACAACCGAGATCTGTGGCAGGACGGGGTCCTCTCCAACTCCATGGGCATCACGGTCGACCACCCGAGGCTCGTGGCTTCACTGCGCAGCTACGTCCTCGACTTCGGCGTGCGCAACCTGCCATGGCTGTTCGGTGCCTGGTTCTGGCTCGGCGTCTCGGTGCTCCAGTCGCTGCGTTGGCGGCCCTCCCGCACATCGCCCTTCGGGGTCCTGGTGCCGTGCCTGGGCCTCTCGTCGTTCCTCTACATCGCTGCATACTTTCCCACCGCCCCTGCCACCGACTTCCGGTACGTGTACTGGCCGGTGGTGGCGGGTTCGCTGGGTCTCCTCGTGATGGCCCTCGAGCGGTGGGGCCCGGCCTCAACGCATGGTGCGCGCGATGAGGTCCTCCCACCGGTCCATGACGCGGTCCGGGGAGAAGCGCACAGCTGACTCCGCTGCGGCCCGGGACATCCGTCCCCACTGCTCGTCGTCGGCCATGAGGCCGGACAGCGCCTGGGCCAGGCCCGACACGTGGTTCTGCGGCACGACCACACCGGTCTCGCCGTCCGTGACTATGGCCCGCACGCCGGGTGAGCAGTCGTACGTCACCGCGGGGACGCCGCACGCCATCGACTCCGCCAGCGTCATGGGCAGGCCCTCGTAGCGCGAGCACAGGACCGACAACTTCGAACGCAGGAGCACGCCCTCGACGTCATCGGTCACCCCCATCAGCCGAGCGGTCCCCTGGATGCCGAGGTCGTCGATCACGCGTTGAAGGCGCTCGCGGTCGGGACCCTCGCCGTACAGCTCGAAGCGCCAGTCGGGGAAGTCCGGGCTGACGCTGGCCCATGCCGTGAGGGCATGGTCCAGCTGCTTGAGCTCGTCGTAGCGCGCGATGCCGACCACGCGCTTGTCACGGGACCCCGAGACGCTGGCCGGGACGAGCGACAACGGGTTCGGCATCCACCCAGTGTTGTTGAAGTTGTGGCGGCGGAACGCCTCCGCGTCCTGCGGGGTCAACAGGAGGAACTTGTCGATCCGACGGTAGACATTGCCGATCCGGTCGAAGTCCTTGGTGGTGTGCGCCGCCTCGTAGGACGAGTGGTACATGCCTATCATCCGGGGACCTGAGCGGATGAGGTCGTTGAAGCCGACGTCGGCCACGTGCTCGGCCACGAACACCTGCATGCAGATCAGCAGGTCCTCGCGGTAGTCCTCAAGTGTCGCCCGCAGGGCGTCGAGCGCCTCGGCCCGCATGGCGGTGCGCCGGGCGGCGGGCCACGGCTTCTCGCCCGGTGGCTTCTCCGCGACCGGGGACATGAACCCGGTGCTGTATGTCGTGTCGGTCATTGGCATGCGGTACTCAGCCGTGGGGCGGATGCCGCGCAGGGCCACGTCGTAGCCACGTGCAGCGAGCCCGGCGGCGACCCCGTGCGAGACGCGCTCGGCCCCACCCAGGCCGTCGATGTGGTTGGCCATGACAAGGATGCGGGGGGTGGTCACGGGATGTGCCTCATTCCGGTGATAAGGGCCTCGACGGCACGCTCCGAGGCGTGGCCGTCCTCCTGTCCGCAGTAGTCGGCGAGGAACCTTTCGTAGCGCTCGGCCCACGGGCTCGGGTCGTCCAGGACGCCGATGACCGCACGGACCAGATCCTCGGTGGAGCTCACCATGGGGCCCGGAGCTGCGTCGACGAGGTCCAGGTAGGCACCACGTCCGGCGAGGTACTCGGTGTAGTCGTAGGTGTAGAGCACGATCGGTCGTCCCAGGAGGGCGTAGTCGAACATCACCGAGGAGTAGTCCGTGATCAGCACGTCCGCAGCGAGGTAGAGCACGTTGACGTCCTCGATCTTGGACACGTCGAGCGTGTTGTACCGCCGGGACACCGGCACGCTGATGCGGTTGAGGTAGTGCGGTCGCAACAGGACGTAGGCGTCGTCGCCCAGACCGTCCAGCAGCGCCTCGACGTCGAAGGGGACAGTGACCGCCACCTCCTTGTCGGCGTTGTCCTCGCGAAATGTCGGCGCGTACAGGACCACCGTCGCATCCTGCGGTAGGTCGAGAGCGCGTCGGGCGTCGGCGCGGGTGACGCTGCCGTCGACGAGGGCATCGTTGCGGGGCGTGCCGAACTTCACGAGCCCTCCCCGGTAGTCGAAGGCAGGAAGGAAGGTCCTCTCGAAGTAGGGGCCGGGCACGACGAGCTCGTCCCAGGCGCCGGTGCCTCGGTCGGGCCGTTGCGGAGGTAGGCGCACCCCCAGCTTGTCCTTCCCCATCTTCTTGAGGGGAATGCCGTGCCAAGTCTGCAGGTAGCGCTGACCGGGGCGCTTGCGCACGTACCGCGGGAAGGTCTGGTTGTCGACCCAGTAGGTGGCGCGGGCCAAGGCGCGCAGGTAGGCCAAGGTGCCCCTGCGCACGACGGTGACGTCAGAGTGGGGCGGCACATGACCTCGCGGGAGCACCCACACCGCCTTCTTCTCCGGGTGCATCCGGCGCATCGCCTCATAGACGTACTTGGGGCTGTCGCCGTAGATGGTCCCGAGGTTGGCCTCGTAGACCACGAGGTCTCGATCGAGCGGGAGGCGGCGCAATGCCGCGTAGGCCTTGCGCAGGACCCGTGCTCGGTGCACCTCGTCCCAGGGTGTGCGCAGCCGCTCCTCGTACGTCGGCAGGTACCGCTTGGCGATCCGGTTGGTCACCTTGCGGCGCAGCCCCGGCGCTGAGGACAGCACGATCTCGGCGGTCCCGGTCGCGCTGGGCCCAATGGTGCCATGGGTTGCCTGGCCCAGACGGGCGGTGAGGTGGATCGGTGCCGACGGGACCGATGGCCCCGCGTCCCATCGCAGCGGAGTGCGCGACGCGTGCTGCCCCACCCGGGTCCGCACCCACAGCTCCCACGTCAGCTCGGATCGGACCGGTGTCAGGGCTCGCGAGGGAAGCAGGATGGCGCGCCAGTGTGCCTCTTCCGGACCCCGGGAAGTGACCGTCACGTCGAACGGGACGCGATCCTTGGTGTCGGGGATCTGGGCCACGACCGACAACGACCAGTCGCCTGAGTGGGCCAGCTTGCCGAGAGTGTCGTGGGTGCGGCCGGTGACCTCGATGCGTTGGCCCGGCAGTGCGCGGACCCCGGTGAGCTCGTGCAGGAGGTGGAACGTCCCCACGGGCGCCCGGAGAATCGGCTCGCCGGTGACCTGGAGGAAGGTGTTCTCGGGGGCGTCGAGAGGGTGGTGGAGGTCCGGTCCGGGCCTGCGGTGCGTGTTGGACAGGTAGGCGATGCCGTCATGGGTGCTGATGCGCGCGGCGAGAATGTTGCGCCGGTCCAGGAGCATCACCTGCCGTAGGCCGTCGAGGTCGTGTCGCAAGGCCATGCCATAGGCGGCCCGCAGGGCGGGCGGCAGAGCCTCGTAGCGGTCAAGCGGGATGGCGCGCAGGTAGGGCTCGGCCTCGCGCAGCACCTCGGCCGTGACCGTCCCGTCACCCTCGATGATGTCGCCGAGGTAGAGACGCATGTCGTTCTGGAGGAACTTCAGGTCCTTGGCTCGCTGCAGTGCCGGGGTTCCGTGCTCATCGAGGTACGTGTCGATCCGACGGTGCACCTCCAGCCGGTGGTGAAAGTTGGTGATGTCATGCCGTTGCTGGGTGATGGAGGCACTGGCGCGCACCGGGAAGACCCGCCAGAGGTACACGTTCTCCGGGATGACCGAGATGCGGCGGGCCGCGTTGTAGGCCATCAGGCTGAACAGCTGGTCCTCATAATGGACGTCCTCGGGGAACGCCAGCCCATTCTTGGAGAGGAACGACCGCCGGTAGAGCTTGTTGACTGACAGAACGTCCTGGAGAAGGTCAGGCTCCTCGGCGAGGCCGGCGACCACGCGCCGGGTGTCAAAGAGGGACGGGTACCACTTGGTCTGCCGCCCTGTGTCCGTGTACTGGCGGCGCACGAGGCCCATCGCGAAGTCGGAGTCGTCGTCCTCAAGCGCCTCGAGCAGGTTCTTGCACGCGTGGCGCTCGAGCCGGTCGTCGCTGTCAAGGAACATGACCGTGGACGCGGTCGCGTGCTCGAGCCCGACGTTCCTGGGGCGTCCGCACCCTCCAGAGTTCTGCGGCAGCCGCACGTAGCGCACGCGATCGTCCTCGGCCTGCAACCCGGCAGCCACCTGCTCGGTGTCGTCGGTCGAGGCGTCGTCGGCGATGAGCACCTCAACGTTGCGCAAGGTCTGACGCAGGACTGAGCGGACCGCGGTCGGTAGGCGGCGGGCATCGTTGTAGACGATGACGACCACGCTCACGTCCGGGACCAATGCCGAGGTGGGGAGGCGCGTCACCAGTCACTCCTTCGGGCCTGCGGATGGTCGGTCAGGATAGCGTGACGCCGCCGCCACTCCGGGGATGGGCGACCCCGGTGAAGGCAATACACTTCCCCAACGCGTGAACACCCACTCGGCAGACAGGTAGGACGCCCGAATCATGATCCTGGCCCCCCAAGCCCGGGGGATCGTGGCAAAACGCCGCATCCTTCGCACCCTCGTGGTCCGCGACCTGAGGGTCCGGTACGCAGGATCCGCCCTTGGCTACCTCTGGACGATCATCGACCCCCTGGCCATGGCAGCGATCTACTTCGTCGTCTTCACCCTGATCTTCAAGTCTCGGCACATCGGCTACCAGCCCTACGTCCTGTTCCTGTTGATCGGTCTGCTGGCCTGGCAGTGGTTCTCCGCGTCCGTGACCGACACGTCGCGCGCCCTCCTCGCGGAGTCCAGGCTGGTCCGTTCGACGAACCTTCCCCGTGAGCTGTGGGTGGTTCGCGTCGTCCTCGCCAAGATGATCGAGTTCATGCTCTCGATGCCCGTGCTGATCGGGTTCCTCATCTACTACGCGTTCAAGGGACAGGCCCACCTCAACTTCAGGATCGTCTACTTCCCTCTCGGGTTGCTGCTCCAGTTCATCCTGCTCGTCGGGCTGGGACTGCTTCTCGCGCCCATCACGACGCTCGTGACGGACACCGCCAGGGTCGTGAGGATCCTTCTGCGCATGGGCTTCTACGCGACCCCGGTGATCTACGGGGTGCATGCCGCGCCGAAGGCGATCCGCGAGGTGCTCCTGTTCAATCCCATGACCGGGATCCTCGAGTGCTACCGAGCTGGGTTCTTCCGGGCCGACCTCAACCACCAGTCGGTGGTGTTCTCGGCCGTCATCTCCGTCCTGGTGCTCATCGCCGGCACGATCGTCTTCGAGCGGCTCGAGGCCAACGTGCTCAAGGAGATCTGATGCCGAAGCCCGTCATCGAGACCGAGAACCTCGGGATCGAGTTCTACCGCAACCGCCGCCGCAAGCTGTCCCTTCGGGAGATGCTCTTCCGAGGGGGCAGCTCACACGACAAGGAGAAGTTCGCGGCCCTGCGCGAAGTGAGTTTCAAGGTCATGCCCGGTGAGGCCGTGGGCCTCATCGGCGGCAATGGCAGCGGCAAGTCCACCCTGCTCCGGATGATCGCGGGTGTCCTGCTGCCGGACCAGGGCAAGGTGCGGGTGCGCGGCGGTGTGGCGCCGCTCATCGAGCTGACCGGTGGCTTCGTCGGCGAGCTGTCCGCCCGCGAGAACGTCTACCTCGCAGGGGAGCTGCACGGCCTGACCAAGCGTCAGATCGACGAGCGCTTCGACGAGGTGGTCGACTTCGCGGGCCAGCAGGTCAAGGACGCCCTCGACACCCCCTTCAGGCACTTCTCGTCCGGGATGCAGGTGCGGCTGGGGTTCTCCGTCATCACCACCCTCGACGAGCCGATCGTGCTGGTTGACGAGGTCCTGGCCGTCGGAGACCGCGCCTTTCGGGAGCAGTGCTACGTCCGCATGGAGCAGATGCTCAGCGGTGGCAAGACCCTGTTCCTCGTGTCCCACAGCGAGTCCGACCTGCAGCGGTTCGCCGATCGCGGTCTCTATCTTCAGCGTGGGCGCCTCGTCGGTGACGGGCCGGTGCAGGACGTGATCGACCAGTACAACGCCGACGTGGACGCAGGGACGTGAGTCTGGCCGAGGCGCCCTTCGTAGGGAACGCGTCCGCCCGCAGGGTGCACGGCTTCGCTGCCGGGTCCACGGCCTTGCTCGTCGGTGATCCCGCTGATGGCTCGCACCTCGCAGAAGCGGTAGCCGAGCTCGGTCTCGTGCCGCAGTCGGTGTCGGGCGGCTCCGCAGGCGACGTCCTTGCGCGGTTGGCGCGGGAGGCCGCCGCACTCGCGACCTCGGGGGCCGCGGTCCCGCTCACGGTGTTCGCCGCGGATCTGCGCGTCTCGGCCGTGGCGCTGCTCGACCTGGTCGACCGCCCCTCGGCGCGGACGTCTGTGGCCATTGCTGGACCGCATGAGATCGCCAAGGATCCGTCGGCCTTCACACTGATCCGCGTCGAGCGCACCCAGCGGCTCGTCCATTCGGTCGGCTCGGCCCGTCACGTTGTGAGCGCCCCGAACGCGCTGGCCGTGGGGGCCTTGCTCGTGGCGCCCGAAGACGTGCCAGCGGCGGCGCAGCTGTGGGCCGCCGCTGCAGACGACCCTTGGGTCGACCCAGCCCTGGACCCCTTCGACCTGGCCCTGGTCGCCCTGGTGCGTGGTGGGGTGTCCGTGTCCTCCGTGCCGCTGGGGCCCTACGACGTGCGCCGTGGGGCAGGCGTGACGGTCGGGGCGGCGGGGTCGCCTTGGCAGCAGCGGTTGTACGGCGCCTCGAGGGGCGACGACGGATTCTTCTCGACCTTTGCGGTGCGTCCACTGTCGCGGCGGCTGACCGCTTTCGGGCTCGCCCACGGTTGGAGCCCCAACGTCGTCACGGTGACGAGCCTGGGGTTGGGGGTGCTGGCGGCGCTGCTCACCGCGACGGAATCGCGTGCGGCGTGGGTTGCTGCGGCCGTGCTCCTCCTGTCGGCCCTCGTCGTCGACTGCGTCGACGGGGAGATCGCCCGGTTCTCCCGCCGCTTCAGCGCCCTCGGCGCATGGCTCGACGCGGTCGGTGACAGGGTCAAGGAGTACGCCCTGCTGGCGGCGGTAGCGTGGGTTTCCGTGCGGCGTGGGGAACCCGCTTGGCTGCTCGCGACCACGGCGATGGCGTTGACCACCATGCGGCATCTGGAGGACGGTGCCTACATGGACCGGACCGCGACCTCTCGGTCCCACCTGGTCCCGGACCGGCTCGACCTCGGCCCCGCACGCGACCTCGGCCCCGCCGACGCGCCTACCAGCCTGCCGGGCGCGGTGTCGCGCCGCGCCAGTGCGGTCTCCTGGGCCAAGAGGGTCGCCCACATGCCCATCGCCGAGCGGTACCTGGTCCTGGCCCTGGGGCTCCTGACGGGGAGCACGCAGGTGGTGCTGTGGGCAATCACGCTCACAGTGGCGGGTGCCTTAGTGTGGAGTCAGGGCGGCCGGACGGTCAAGGCTCTGCTCGGGTCGGATGGGTACGAACGCGATGCTCGGCGCGTCGACGGTCGTTGGAGTGACCTTGACCACGAGACCGATCTGGGACCACTGGCCCGTGGTGCTGGCCGGATCGCGCCGCTTCCCTTCACGGCGAGCGTGGTCGGCGTCGGCATGGTGGCCGTGTGCGCCTGGTTCATCGACACGGGCCGGTTGCCCCGGGTTGCCGTGGTGCTCGCAGTGCTCGCGGCCCTCGTGGTCGGCGCCGGCTGTCGGCCGTCGATCGAGCACCGGTTGGGGTGGCAGGTGCCTGCCGCACTGTGGGGGGCCGAGTCCCTCCTCGTGCTCGGCGTGGCGGCCACGCTGCCCGGTGGGGGGCAGTGGTGTGCGTACGCCTATCTCGCTGCGGTCGCGTGGCATCGCTACGACGTGCTCTACCGGCTGCGCGACACTGGCTCGCCCTCAGCGAGCTGGGTGACGGCGGTGACCCTGGGGGTCGACGGGCGCTGGGTCCTGCTTGCGTTCCTCGTGGCCACGGGAGCATCGATGCAGTCGGCCCTCGCCTGGGCGGCCGTGCTGCTGACTCTGGTGTATGGCGCGGAGTCAGCAGCCCACTGGCGCGCCTGGCTTGGTCGGGAGGGGGCGCTGCGCTCGGAGGTCGCGCGACGGGAGGCTGAGGTATGACGGGCGGCCTGCAAGGCGCGACGCACGACCCCACGAGCGACCGACCGACCCTCGCTGAGCTCAAGGCCGTCGCACAACCACCCGAGCACATCGCGCGCTACAACGCCGAGCACTGGTCGGGCGCCCTGTACATCCGACACCTGTCGATCTACGCCACGAAGGCGATGCTACCCACGCACATCACCCCCAACGGCGTCACCTGGCTGATGATCGCGGTCGGGGTACTGGGTGCGTTCGCGCTGCCCCTGCCCGGGGTCGTCGGACCGCTGCTCTGCGTCCTCGCGATGCAGCTGCAGATCCTGCTCGACTGCAGCGACGGCGAGGTCGCCCGCTGGCGCCAGCGGTTCTCCCCGGCCGGCATCTACCTCGACCGGATCGGGCACTACGCCACCGAGGCGGCCATCCCCGCCTTCCTGGGGCTGCGGGCCGACGGCTGGTCGGTGGCCGACCCGCTCGACGTCGGGGGCTGGACCGTCCTGGGCCTGCTGGTGTCGGTCGTGGTCCTGCTCAACAAGGCCTTCACCGACCTCGTCCACGTCGCGCGCACGAAGACCGGGCGCCCCATGCTCGAGGACGTCGCCGAGACGACGCGCTCCAAGGTGTCCGGCCTCGCCGCCCTCCGACGGGCGATGGGCTACCTGCCGATCTTCCGTGCGTTCGTGGCGGTCGAGGCCTCGCTGCTCGCCCTGGTCGCCGGCATCGTCGACGTCGTCCACGGTGACCTCCTGGGCACCCAGGTCCTCGTCGTCGTCATGGTCCCGCTGGCGGTCGTCACCGCCGGAGGACACCTCCTGGGCGTCCTCACCAGCTCGAGGCTGGACTGAAGGTGACGGCTGCAGGGCGGGTCCGGGTGCTGCAGTGGGCCCAGGAGCACGGCGAGGTGGGCGGCGTGCTCGCCAGCCACGGCCAGCTCACCACCAGCCTGCGCTCGGAGGGCCATGACGTCCGCTACGTCGACACCGGTTCGGCTGGCCGCGCGCTGCGCGCGCTGCCTTACCTGCGGTCCCGTCGGTCGCTGCACCTGTTCCACATCACCCGGCTGAGGCGCGCCATGGTCCTGGCCCCCGTCTTCGCCCTGCTGCCCGGGCGCACCGTCCTGGTGCTCCACTCGGGGTCGACCCTCGGTCAGGTCCGCGACCTTGGTCGAGGTGGCGCGGCGGTGCTCAGGGTGGCCCTGCGCGCCTACGACGAGATCTGGGCCGTCAACGACGAGATCGGCGAGGTGCTGCCCCCCGGCCTGCGGCGTCGAGTCCGGGTCGTCACGCCGCACGTACCGGCTCCGCACGACCCCGGCGCGCCCGTGGCGGACCGGGACGCGCACGCCGTGGTCGTGGCGACGAACGCCGGGCTCGAGCACTACCACGCCGACCTTGCCGTGGAAGCGGTCCGCCTGGTGCGATCCACCTGGCCCGACGCCACGCTGCGGATCCTCGCCTACGGCCACGACGGCGGTCGGCTCGAGGCGCTGCGCCGGCTGGTCGCGAGCGACCCCTGGGTGAGGCTCACGTTCGACTCGCCACCGCGGGAGGTCGCCCAGGTGCTGGCCTCGAGTGCGGTCTTCCTGCGGCCGACGGCCTGGGACGGCGACTCCGTCATCGTCCGCGAGGCGCTCGCCGCCGGGGCACGGGTTCTTGCCAGCGACACCTCTCCACGGCCGACCGGGGTCGAGCTCGCTGCGCTCGACGCCGCGGCGTTCGCCGAGGCGCTGGTCGCCGGGGGCCGCCCGAGCACGGGGGAGGGGCTCTCCGCGACCACCATGCTCGACGCCACCCACGATGCCATGGGCCCAGCAGCCGGACGGTAGCCTTCGCGGAACGCAGCACGACCACCGTGCGGCGTCCACCGCGCACGGCGGCCCGCGCCGGTCACCCGGCCGGACGGCATACGAGGAGTCCTTGTTGAGCAATCGCACCGTCATCACCTTTGGCACCTTCGACGTCCTGCACGTCGGCCACATCCGGGTGCTCAAGCGGGCGGCGGAGTTCGGTGACCGCCTGGTCGTCGGGGTCTCGGCGGACGCGCTCAACATGGCCAAGAAGGGTCGCAACCCGGTCTTCGACCAGGACGAGCGGGTCGAGATCATCAGCAGCCTCAAGGTCGTCGACGAGGTCTTCGTCGAGGAGTCGCTGGAGAAGAAGCGCGACTACATCGTCGAGCACGGCGCGTCCGTCCTTGTCATGGGCGACGACTGGGCCGGCAAGTTCGACTGGGTCAGCGACGTCTGCGAGGTCGTCTACCTGCCCCGTACACCGTCGGTGTCGACGACCGGGCTCATCGAGCACATCGCGAAGATCGCGCCCTGACCGGGCGTCAGGCGGTCGGCGTGCCGCTGGTGGGGGAGTCGGGAGCCTGGGTCGACCGGGTCTGCTCCTGCGGGAAGTCGCGCTCGGCCTCGTCGAGCGCGAGGCGGCGGGCCAGCCTGGTGTAGCGCGTCTCGAGGTCGCGGAACCGCAGGTAGGTCGTCACCGTGAAGCTGAGGAAGGCCACCACGAGGGCGTAGAGCACCATGTCGGTGCCTCGGCCGACCCCGACGAGGTGCGCGATGCGGTTCCACACCTTGGGCACGAGGATCGAGACCACCGCGAATGACGCGAAGAGCAGCAGCCCCAGCCGCCTGATCGCCTGCGCCCGGGCGCCGTTGGACCGGAACAACCGGGCGACGACCGCCACGACGACGACGATGAGCACGACCTGGATGAGCACGAGCTTGGTCATCGCAGGATCAGCTCCACGAGGATGTTGACGGCGTTCCAGATGGACTGGCCCTTGGCCTTGGAGTAGTCGGTGTAGAGGATGTGCACCGGGCTCTCGCCGTAGCGCACGTCCATCTCGCCGATCTGGGCGACGAGCTCGGAGGCGTGCGCCATGCGGTTCTGGGTGATGTCGAGGCGTTCCACCACGGAGCGGGACAGCAGCCGCAGGCCGTTGTGGGCGTCGGTGAGCCGCGTCTTCGTGGTGAGGTTGGTGTAGCCCACTGCCGCGCGCAGGATGAGCTTCTTGAGGAAGCCCGCCTGGGTCCGGTCGTCGAGGAAGCGCGACCCGAAGACCACGTCCAGCGACTCTGCCCTGGCCTTGTCCAGCATCGCGACGACATCCGCGACCTGGTGCTGGCCGTCGGCATCGAACGTGACGACCCACCGCATGCCGGGGTCGCCGAGGGCGTAGCTGAAGCCGGTCTGCAGGGCCGCGCCCTGACCGAGGTTGACGGGATGGCGCACCACCACGGCGCCCGCGGCCTCGGCCTCGGCGGCACTTGCGTCGGAGGAGCCGTCATCGACACAGACGACGCGCGGGAAGACCGCTCGCGCCGTGGCTACCACCTCGGCGATGACCCGGGCCTCGTTGTAGAGCGGGATGACCAGCCAGACGTCGTCGTTCATCGTCGGTCAGCCTAGTGGTCCGGGCAGACCCCGACGGCGCAACACGGATGGTGGCGCTCGGAAACCCTCCGTGGGAGCGCACGATAACGAAACGGCCACGGTGCATTCGCTACGCCGCTGACCCCTGGGGTGGATGTGTGACTCTGGGCCGTCTGTCCGGTTTGTGGTGCCCTGGCCCTGTCAGCTCATTGCAGGCCCACGACTACTCCTCCTCAGCCGTTCCGCCAGAAACACGAGCAAGACCCCGAAAAGGAGTGCCGGCTACGGCACCCTGACTCCGAGTCATGTCGGTAGACCGGGATGGTGACGAACATTGAACGAAGGCAGCAAAAGGATGACCGTGCGCGAACTTGGCTCGACTCCCGACACCGCAACAGCTTCGGCCGACTCCGGCGGCCGTCGGCGGGGACGCGGGACTCCGGATCGGGCCACGAGCCGGCACCTCAGGATGATCGTTGGCGTAGCCCTTGCGGCCTCGATGGTCGTGGTGACGTTCGCGACCAGTGCCGGGGCTGCCGAGACCTATCCGCGCCCGGCCGACGGGGTGCTCACCATCACCGGCCACGGCAACGGGCACGGACACGGCATGTCCCAGTACGGAGCCCTTGGCGCAGCCCGTGCCGGAAAGACCTGGCAGCAGATCGTGGGGTTCTACTACCCGGGGACGACCGTCGGGTCCATCGGCAACCCGACGATCCGGGTCGGCGTCGCCTCGCTCGGGTCCTCGGTCCAGGCGCTGCCGGCAAGCGGGCTGAGCATCACGTGGGACCTCAAGAACTCGGCCGCGCTGCCCGCGAAGGCGAGCAGCGGTGCGACCATCACGCGCTGGCGCCTCGTGCCGGACACCAGGAAGTCGGGCGTGAAGACTTCGTTCGTCCTGCAGTACCAAGCAGGTTCGACCACCTGGAACGTCTACGCGAAGGGGACCGTCCCGCTGACCGCGGCCTTCCTCAACACCACGTCCGGCATCGTCGACACGTTCCGGGGCGCCACGGCGGTGCAGTACCGCGGCCAGGTACGCGGAACGCTCATCGGCTCCCCGGGCGCAGAGGCCCTCGTACCCGTCGTGGCGCTGCCCATGGACAGCTACCTGCGGACCGTCGTGCCCAGCGAGGTCTTCGGGTCCTGGCCCGCGGAGACCCTCAAGGCGCAGGCCGCCGCGGCACGGTCGTTCGCCGAGTGGCACCGCACCAACGCACCCGCCTCCCCCTCCTTCTACGACGTCTACGACGACACGCGCAGCCAGGTCTTCAAGCCCACATCGCAGTCGGGGAGCTCCAACGAGCTCACCGCTACCAACTCGGCGGTGTCGGCAACGGCCGGCCAAGCGGTCCTCTACCAGGGCAAGGCGGCCTTCACCCAGTTCAGCTCCTCCGACGGAGGCTGGACCTCGGCCAGTGACAAGCCCTACCTCGTGGCGCAGCGCGACCCGTGGGACGCCGTCTGGGACAACCCCTACAACACGTGGACCGGCACGGTGACCACGTCCCAGATCGAGGCGTACTACCCGTCCATAGGCTCGTTCCGCTCGCTCACCATCGACCAGCGCAACGGCCTCGGCGCCGAGGGTGGCCGGGTCCTGTCGGCCACGATCACCGGCACCGGCGGGTCGGTCACGCGGTCGGGGGGCGAGTTGCGGGGCCTGTTCGGCCGTTGGATGACCGACTGGTTCACCCCGCGGCAGGAGTCCGCGTCCTCCTTCCCGCGTGACTTCACCCAGGACTCGCGGATGGATGTCCTGGCCGTCGTGGCAGGTACGGGAGCCCTGCGGACCTACACCGGCAACGGCGCCGGCGGGTGGGGGCCGACCACGATCGCCGACACCAGCGGCTGGAACTCGTACGCCAAGGTGCTCACCGCAGGGACGTGGGACGCCGACACGATCAGCGACGTGCTCGTGCAGGACCAGGCCGGGGGCCTGTTCTTGCGCCGAGGCCTCGGCAACGGCAAGTTCGCGGCCCCGAGCCGTATCGGTGGCGGCTGGACGAATCACAACCTCGTCGTCCCGGTGGGCGACTTCGACGGCGACGGCCTCACCGACCTCATCGCCCGCCAGGCTGGCAACGGTGCCCTGTGGTTGTACAGCGGCGACGGAAAGGGCGGGTTCAAGGGCCAGCGCGTGATCGGCAGTGGCTGGCAGATATTCTCGGCCATCGTCGGGTCCGGCGACTTCGACGGCGACGGCAACGTCGACGTCCTCGCACGGAAGGCGGACGGCACGTTGCTGCTGTACCCGGGCAACGGTTCAGGCGGATGGAAGCCGGCGCGCCAGGTGGGGTCCGGGTGGCAGATCTTCTCGTCCCTGACTGCCGGGGGTGACTTCAACGGAGACGGCAACGTCGACGTCCTGGCTCGAACCACCGACGGCAAGCTCTACCTGTACCCCGGTAACGGGGTAGGAGGGTGGCGTCCCCGCTCGCTCGTCGGCGCGGGGTGGCAGGCCTTCTCCACTGTCCTGCAGTGAGCTCTCACTCACCGCAGCTCGACAGGCCGAGAGGCCCGCACCATCGTGGTGCGGGCCTCTCGGCGGGGTGCGTCGGCCTCAGGCCAGGTCGGTGGTGAACTTCGGTTCGGTCTTCTCACGCACCTCGTCCTCGGTCACGCCGTCGGCGAGCTCGCGCAGGACGAGGCCGTCGTCGGTGACGTCGAAGACGCACAGGTCGGTGATGATCCGCTGCACGACACCGCGGCCGGTGTAGGGCAGGGAGCACTCGTCGACGATCTTGTAGGCGCCGTCCTTGGCGTTGTGCTCCATCAGGACGATGACCCTCTTGGCGCCGTGGACCAGGTCCATCGCCCCGCCCATGCCCTTGACCATCTTGCCGGGGATCATCCAGTTGGCGATGTCGCCCTTGGCCGAGACCTGCATCGCGCCGAGGATGGCCGCGTCGACCTTGCCGCCGCGGATCATGCCGAAGCTGGTGGCCGAGTCGAAGAACGACGCGCCACGGCGCAGCGTCACGGTCTCCTTGCCGGCGTTGATGAGGTCCGCGTCCTCCTCGCCCTCGAACGGGTAGGCGCCGACGCCCAGGATGCCGTTCTCGGACTGCAGGACGATCTCCACGTCGTCGGGGACGTAGTTGGGGACCAGGGTCGGCAGGCCGATGCCCAGGTTGACGTAGGAGCCGTCGGACAGCTCGCGGGCGGCTCGGGCCGCCATCTGCTCACGGGTCAGCGCCATGTCAGGCCTCCTTGGTCTCGGTGCGGGGGCGGGTGGTCCGGCGCTCGATCTTCTTGTCGGCGGCCTGCTCGGCCGTCAGCGCCAGGACGCGGTGGACGTAGATCCCCGGCAGGTGAACCTGGTCGGGCTCGAGCTCGCCGGGCTCGACGAGCTTCTCGACCTCGGCGATGGTCACGCGCCCGGCCATGGCGGCGAGCGGGTTGAAGTTGCGCGAGCTCTTGCGGAACACGAGGTTGCCGTGGCGGTCCCCCTTCCAGGCGCGGACCAGGCCGAAGTCGGCGACGATCGCCCGCTCGAGGATGAACTCCTTGTCCTCGCCGTCGACCTCGAAGATCTTGCTCTCCTTCGGCGGTGAGGCCTTCGCTACGGTGCCGTCGGCGGCATACAGCCAGGGCAGGCCCCCCTCGGCGACCTGGGTGCCGGCACCGGTCACGGTGTAGAACGCGGGGATGCCCGAGCCGCCGGCGCGCAGCCGCTCGGCGAGCGTGCCCTGTGGCGTCAGCTCCACCTCGAGCTCACCGGAGAGGTACTGGCGCGCGAACTCCTTGTTCTCCCCGACATAGGAGGAGACCATGCGACGGATCCGCTTGTCCTTCAACAGGATTCCGAGACCCCACTCGTCCACGCCACAGTTGTTGGAGATGGCCTCGAGGTCGCTCACCCCCGTGTGGTGGATCGCGTCGATGAGCACGCTCGGGACCCCGCAGAGTCCGAAACCACCCACCGACAGGGAGGAGCCGTCGACGATTCCGTCGATGGCCTCGGCTGCGGAGGAGACGACTTTGTCCATGGCGGCGACTCTAGTCGGCGCCCCGCTCACCTCGTGCGTGGTCCCTCCCCACCGTTCCACCCACCCCGCGTGGCCCGCCCACATGCCGACTGATCGTGCCGAGAGCGAAGGCGAGGGCACGACGCGAGGGGGGGACCCCCACGTGCCCCGACCGGACCGGACCACGACCATCCCCGTGCCCCCTCCCTTGGTGGCACTCGTCGGTGGCGCCATCGGCTGGACGGGGGAGGCTGAAGCGAACTCCATGGTTGTAGTTCGACTGAAGCGGTTGAGGCGCCTGTCAACGGGTGGGACAAATGACTCGCCTGGTCCGGGAGTGACTCCCGGCAAGGAGTGTCCTGATCGTCCCGCGCCCCGTGACCCGGGGCCCGTCCCCCTGGAGCGTTGCCCGTGTCGCGTGTTGCCCGTGCCCTCGGAGTGCTGAGCATCCCCGTCCTCACCGTGCCCTTCGTGGGGGCCGGCGCCCAGGCGGCGACCCTTCCGAGGCCCCCGAGCAAGTCGCTTCCGTCGGCTCTCGACCTGGCGTCGCCGTACCAGGCGCAGCGCCTGTGCGACCCGGTCGCCAAGCAGGGTGTGCTGGCGTTCGCGAAGCTGTTCTCGGGCCACTACGGCCTCGGCACGAGCTCCTACGGCATCATCCGCAACTGCAACAGCGGGGTGACCGAGCACTCCGAGGGCCGCGCGTGGGACTGGATGCTCAGCGTCGACAAGCCGAACGAGAAGGCTGTCGCTGACGCGGTGACCGCGTGGTTGTCGGCGCCCGACTCCCTGGGCCGTCCCGGGGCGATGGCTCGGCGCTTCGGGATCATGTACATCATCTGGAACAAGAAGATGTGGCGCGCCTACGACCCCGGCCGCGGGTGGGCGCCCTACACCGGCTCCGCCCCGCACACCGACCACATCCACTTCTCCTTCAGCTGGGACGGGGCCTACGGCCACACCTCGTGGTGGACCGGCAAGGCCATCACGACCATCGACCCGGGTCCGGGTTCGGCCCCCACGCCCACGCCCCCGAGCTCGACGCCCGCGTCCTACCCGGTCCTGGCCGCCGGGTCGACGGGACCGGACGTGGTCCTCGTACAGAAGGTCGTGGGAGCGACGCCCGACGGCCAGTTCGGCCCGAAGACCGAGGCTGCGGTGCGCGCGTGGCAGGGCTCCCACGGGGTCGCGGTGACGGGGGTCGTCGATGCGCCGACGTGGGCGAAGATGGTGTCCCTCAAGCTCGTTCCCGCCAGGGGGTCGGTCCAGCCGCCCGCTCCGGCACCCGCCGCGCCGACCCCGACCCCGGCTCCGACCCCGCCGACCCCGGCTCCGACCTCGCCGGCCCCGGCACCCGCGAGCGACCTCGCGAGGTATGCGGCGACGACGATCGCCAAGGGCGCCACCGGGGCGGCCGTCGTCGCCCTGCAGAAGGCGCTCGCCGTCACGGCAGACGGTCAGTTCGGCCCGAAGACCGAGGCTGCGGTCAGGACCTTCCAGACCCGTCGCAACCTGATCCCCAGCGGGATCGTCGGGCCCCCGACGTGGAAGGCGCTGATGGGTGGCTCCTCGGCCACGGCGACACCCTCGCGCTCCACCGCTGCCCGCACGGCCACGCCATACACGGTGCTCATGTCCACCGTCCTGCACACCGGCTCCCGCAGCGGGGCCGTGAAGACGCTCCAGCGCGCCCTCGGTGGGCTCGCGGTCGACGGTGCGTACGGCGCGCGCACTGCGACCGCGGTGTCGGCTTTCCAGAAGGCCCACCACCTCCCGGCCACCGGTGTCACCGACGCCAAGGTCTGGACCGCGCTGGAACGCCGCGACTACCCGCTGCGCGGCCACTACTCCACGGTCCTGCGGAAGGGGTCGAAGGGCACGGCGGTGGTCGCACTGCAGAAGGCGTTGCACATCGGTGCGGACGGCGAGTTCGGACCGAGTACCGAGTCGGAGGTCAAGGCACTCCAGGGCCGGGTCAGGCTCGCCCGGACCGGAGTGGTCGCGACGGTGACGTGGCAGGCGGTCGAGGCCGAGCTCCGCAAGCGCTGACGCCGCGCCCGGCTCCGTCCCCGGGTCCGTTCCGCTCGGGTCCTAGGCCTGCAGCGTGATGCCCTCGGTGACGAGGCGGTGGGCGCGGGCGTCCTCGGTCAACGGTCCGCGGGTCAGCACCACGGAGCCGTCCACCGACCACGCGGTCAGCACGCCCTTGAGGACGGCAGCGAGGTCGGTGCCGTCGAGGTGGAGGCGCACGCCGGGCTCCCAGCCACAGTCCTGCACGACCCGCGCGTATGCCGTGTCGATGCCTCCCGCGCGCAGCGCCGGCTGGCCGTCCTCGGGTTCGTCCCAGGCGGCGAACT
This sequence comes from Pedococcus sp. KACC 23699, assembly GCF_045348425.1. Classification (GTDB taxonomy): domain Bacteria; phylum Actinomycetota; class Actinomycetes; order Actinomycetales; family Dermatophilaceae; genus Pedococcus. The sequence goes on along the minus strand of NZ_CP157483.1, from coordinate 706,538 downwards.
GGTCGCCGTACGTGGAGAGCTCACGTGCCTCGTCCATGGCCGCGCCGGCAGCGGCCGCGTCGGGGGACTGTCGCGCGAGCGCTGCCAGCGTGACGAGCACCGACGGGCACTGGGCCGCGCCGGCGGCGGAGGGGTCGGTCGTGACGAGCAGGTCCGGCTCGACGCCGTCCACCGCCTGCCCCACGAGGACGGTGGCGCCGACAGACCACGTCGCCAGCGCCCAGTAGACCGAGCGCCAATGGGGCGGGAGGTCGAGCCGGACGAGGGAGCCCGGAGCGACGTCGAACTCCTCCTGCAGGGCGTTCGCGGCCTTGTTGACCCAGTTGGCCAGGACCTTGCCGCTGAGCTCGATCCGCTCGCCCTGCGTGGGCCCCGGCGTGTCCTCGTAGAAGGTGATGCGCGGTCGGGCGGGGTCGGATCGGAGCAGCGAGGCGAGGACCGTCGAGGGCGTGGGCATGGATCCACCGTATGGGCGTCCGCGCCGCGGGGACGCGCGGGTCCCCGCTGTCCGGGCGGGGCGTCATCGGCGCCCCGGCCGCTGCCGCTAGCGTGGTGCAGTGTGAGCAGCCGCGAGCACCGCAGCTACCCGTACACCCCTGACACCGGCGACCTCCCGCTGCTGCGCGGTGAGGCGTGGAGCGGCTGGGTCGTCACCCGCACCGTGGTCGGTGCGGCCCTCTGGCTGGTCCTGGGTGCCGTCGCCGCAGCGGTGCTCTCCCTCCTCGGGTGGTGGCAACCATGGGTGGCGGGCCCGGTGCTGCTGGTGCTGCTCGCCTTCTCTTGGCAGCTCGCCGCGCGGGTGCCGGTGCGCCCTCTGCCGGTCTGGTCAGCCGTTGTCCTCGTGCTGCTGGCCGTGGGCTCGACCGTCTGGGCCGGCAGTACCCACTCCGAGCAGGTCCTGCCGCGCCGCGACTCCGGCTCCTACCTCCAGTCCGCGATCGAGCTGGCGTCCGGGCACAGCCGTCCCATCGAGGTTTCGGCTGACTCCGTGGGCGGCCCCGAGGTGCTCCGCATCGACGGCGTCACGCTCGCCAGTCCGGCGTTCTACGCCACCGGTACACCGCAGCAGCCGACCATCCAGCCGCAGTTCCCTCCCGGCACGGCTGCCTGGTACTCCGTGGCCTGGTGGGTGGGCGGTGCGACGGCGACGTTCTGGGCGCCGGCGGTGCTCTGGGGCCTGGCGGTGCTGTCGGTCGGCCTCCTCGGCTCGCTGCTCATCGGGCCGCGCTGGGGCCCGCTGGCCGCGCTGGGCACGGCCCTGATCTTCCCGCTCGTGCACCTCGCCCGCTCCACGTACTCCGAACCTGTGGCGCTGCCGGTCCTCGCCGCAGGCCTCGTCGCCCTGGTGCTGGCGGCTCGTCACGCGACCGCGGAAGAGAAGGCCGGCGCCCGAGCAGCCGCACTCGTCGGGGGACTGCTCCTCGGCGGAGCCATCGTGATCCGCGTGGACGCGTTGCGCGAGGCGATCCTCGTCATCCCCGTGGTCGCCCTGGCCCTCGTCCAGGGACGCGCCCACGCGAAGGTCCTCGGCGTCGCCACCGCCGTCTCGGCCGTTGTCGCGTTCGGGCTGACGTGGCTCACCTCGAGCGAGTACCTCGGCAGCATCGCCGGCTCGCTGCTGCCCCTGGCCGCGCTCGGCGTGGCGGTCCTGCTGGCCTCGGGCGTGGTCGTGGCCGGGGCGCGGCGCGGGTGGTCGCTGGGGACGCTCGCCCAGGCCTGGCTGCCCCGCGTGCTCGCCGGTGCCTTCGTGGCGATCGGGCTGTTCCTGGCCTCACGCCCGCTGTGGCAGGTGGCCCGCCAGTCGGCCACCGACTCGGGGTCCAGGGTCGTCGCCGGCCTGCAGCAGCGCCAGGGCCTGCCGATCGACGGGGGCCGCACCTACGCCGAGCAGTCCCTGGTCTGGATGTCGTGGTGGGTCGGGCCGATCGCCCTCGTACTCGCCCTCGTGGCGGTCGCCGTCCTCGCCCATCGGGCGGCGACCGCGTGGGTCGAGGGCCGCGACCTGCAGTCGTGGGTCGGCCCGGCCGTGGTTGCCGTCGGCTCGACGCTGCTCACGCTCTACCGCCCCGGCATCACCCCCGACCACCCGTGGGCGGACCGGCGCCTGATCATCGCCCTGCCCACCGTGGTCCTTCTCGTGACGGCGTGCGCCGCCGTGGCCTCCCGGTGGTCCACCCGCCGACTCCCGTATGCCGTCAACGTCGCCGTGAGCGTGGGGGTCGCCGCGGCGCTCCTGGTACCCACAGCCTCGGCCACCCGACCGCACCTCGACGAGCGCGTGGAGAAGGGTGAGCTCGCCGCGGTCGACTCCGTGTGCAGCCAGCTGCGCGCCGGGGACGTCGTCCTCATGGCCGACTCGCGCGCGGTCAACGAGTGGCCCCAGGTGGTCCGGGGCTACTGCGGGGTGGCGGCGCTCTCGACGACCACCGCACTGCGCCAGGACCCCCCGCGCTTCAAGAAGGCCGTCGACCAGATCGCGTCCGCCGTCGATTCACGGGGCGGCCGACTGGTGCTGCTGGCCGCTGACTCGACCAAGGCGCTCACCGACCTGGGCCTGGGCGCCGCGGTCGTCGGGTCCGACGTCCGTGTCCACGAGGACGCGCGCCTCCTGGAGCACCGGCCCGATGCGCTCGTCGAGCTGCCGGTGCAGGTCTGGCTGGGTACGCCGAAACCCTAGACGCCACCACGGGTCCGCCATTTCCGTTCCATCGGTCCTACGCGTGCTGTCGGACCGAGTGTGGCTTCAGGAGCGGCGGGCGAAGGCGTCGGGGGCGAGGCGGCGCACCGCGGCATACGTGCCCTTGTCCGCCGCCACGATGATGCCGGGCGTGAGCACCGTTGGTGCGTATGGCGTTCCGTCGGGATGGCCGACGACACCGCCCGCCTCGGTGACCATCAGTGCGCCGGGTGCGTGGTCCCAGGGGCTGTTGCGCGCGTAGAGGATGTAGTCCGCGGCACCCTCCATGAGGCGGGGGTAGTCGACTCCGCAGCAGACCCACGAACCGACCAAGGCAGGCAGCGAACCCAGCGAGTGGCCGCGCAGGGGCCAGATCGAGGTGACGCCACGCGGGGGGACGCCGTCGGCGACGGGCTCGCGCGTCACGCGCTCGCCGTTGCGCCAGGTGCCTGCGCCCTTCTCGGCGACCCAGGCGACCTCGTGCTCGGGCTGCCAGATCCACGCGCGAACCGTCTCGCCGTGGCGGACCTCGCTGACCATGACCGCGTGGTCGGGGGAGCCGTGGACGAAGTTCTTGGTGCCGTCGACCGGGTCGACGGTGAAGGCGTGCTCGGCCTGGACGTAGCGGTCCAGGGTGGTCGGGTCGGTCGAGGTGCGCTCCTCGCCCAGGACGAACGCGCCCGGGAACGCTGCCGTCAGCTCCCGCGTGAGGATGGCCTCGGACTCCTGGTCGGCGATCGTGACGAGGTCGCCCGGGTTCTTCTCCATGACCTCGCCCTCGGCGAGCGACCTGAACCGCGGCGTGATGACCTCCGCGGCGACCGACTTCATGAGGTCCAGCACCTGTCCCGTGTCCACGCCCCCACCGTTCCACACGGGCTCGCCGCCCGGCCACCCGGTGCCGCCACGCCACGTCCCAGCCCGCCCACCTCGGGTCTTTGAGTGATCCGACGTGCCATGACGCGTCGGATCCCTCAAAGACCCGAGCTCGGGAGGGTTCGTCTGTGGACAACCGGCAGAGGGCCGACCCCCGCGGCACGGTCGTCGGGTGGCGATCGACTGGGGGACGTTGCGCAGGCATGCCGAGGCTCAGAGCGACCTGCTCACCCGGCGCCAGTGCCTCGATGCCGGTATGACGCCCCAGGCGCTGCGTTGGCGCGTCACCTCCGGCCGGTGGCTGCGGGTGCACGACGGCGTGTTCCAGACCCGACCGGGACGAACGGGGTGGTCGGAGAACGCCACCGCGGGTCTGCTCTTCGCGCTCTCCGGTGGGAGAGTTGCCGATGCCGCGCTGAGAGGGCCGAGCGCGGCCTATCTCTGGGGGTTGGTGGCGCACGCGCCGCACCGGGTGCACCTCGTGGTGCCGCAGCGTCGCTCGGTGGTGGCGCAGCCGGGGATGCAGGTCCGCCGGTCGATGCGCTGGGACGACCTCGTCGACGACCGGGTCTGGCCGTGGCGGACGACAGTGCGAGCGACGGTGCTCGACATCGCGACGGGTGGCACGGCGCTGGATGCCTTGTCGATCGTGGCCAGAGCGGTGCAGAGGGAACTGGTCACCCCGCGTGAGCTGCTCTCGGAGATCGTCGCGCGAGGGGGGCATCGCCATTCGCGTGTCCTTCGGGAGGGACTTCGTGGCGTCGAGGACGGTGCTGAGAGCGGCGCCGAACTCCTCTATCTCCGCGACGTCGAGCGGGCGCACGGGCTGCCGCGGTCGGTGGGCCAGTCGCCCTCCGACGTGGGGGCCCGCCGTCGGCACGACCACGAGTACACGCCATACCGGCTCATCGTCGAGGTGGACGGGAGGCTGGGTCACGAACAGTGGTCCGACCGAGTCAGGGACGGGCGCCGCGATCGGCAGCTGCTGACCGCGGACAGGCTGACGACCAGGGTCTTCTTCGCCGACGTCGCTCTAGAGCCCTGCCGCACGGCAGCCGAGATCTCTGCGATCCTCGTCGGTCGTGGCTGGCGGGGTCGCCCTCGGGGGTGTCGGAGAGCCGGCTGCCTCCTCCGACACGCGACTCTTTGAGGGATACGGCGTACCAGGAGACTCCGAACCCCTCAAAGACCGCGGCAGCACCTGGGCACGAGGGGTTGGCGCGGGGCTCGGACCGGGGACTCGCGTGCCTGGGGGTGGGGGAGGCGACCGACGGGTAGGCTCGGCGGCGAGATGAGCGAGCACACCAGCACCGGTCCGGCAGTCCCCGCGACGACTCCGGAGACCGAGATGATCCCGACCGCCCAGCCGACCCAGGCCCCGTCGGCGACGCCGACCGAACAGTTCCAGGCGGTGCCGGCGCCGACCGTGCAGGTCCCGGTGGACCCCCAGCCCGTCGTGCACCCGGCGGACGCGGCCTACCTGCCGAGCACCGCGGGCACGCCGCAGTCGGCGCACGACGCCGACAAGCCGTACGTCACGATCGTGCTGCCGTGCTTCAACGAGGCCGCGCACGTCCTGCAGGAGATCGACCGCATCACGGCCGCCATGAACTCCAGCGAGTTCACCTATGAGCTGCTCTGCATCGACGACGCCAGCACCGACAACACGCTCGACGTGCTCAACCAGGCGGCCCGCGACTACGCGAACATCCGGGTGATGCCGTTCCGCCGCAACGGTGGCAGCGGCACGGCCCGGCGGATCGGCACCCAGCAGGCCTACGGCGAGATCGTCGTGTGGACCGACGCCGACATGACCTACGAGAACGAGCGCATCCCCGAGCTGGTCCGCATCCTGCGCGACGACCCGACCTACGACCAGGTCGTCGGCGCCCGCACCACCGAGGAGGGCACCCACAAGTGGGCGCGCGTCCCGGCGAAGTGGCTCATCCGCAAGATCGCGGAGAAGCTCTCCAACCAGACGATCCCGGACCTCAACTCGGGTCTGCGCGCGTTCAGGCGCGAGGTGTCCCTTCCCTACCTGCGCCTGCTGCCCCCCGGCTTCAGCTGCGTCACGACGATCACGCTGGCGTTCCTGAGCAACCAGCACGACATCAAGTACGTCCCGACGAGCTACGCCAAGCGCGCCGGCGTCAGCAAGTTCCACTTCGTGCACGACGCCTACCGCTACATCCTTCAGGTGCTGCGCATGGTCATGTACTTCGACCCGCTCAAGGTCCTCATGCCCCCGGCGCTGTGGCTGGTCGTCATCGGCCTGGTCAAGGGCGTCGTCGACATGGTCCGCCACCCGTTCTACTTCCCGGCCAGCACGGTGCTGCTCATCGTCAGCGGCATCATGATCGGCTCGCTGGCGCTGCTGTCCGACCTCGTCGTGCGCTCGCGCACGGGCGTGTGAGCGCGCTGCGGTATGCCGCGTGGCCGGCTCACCCGAGCCGGCCCCCGGGCGCGGAGGCCCGCCTCCGGTGACCCCGCTCGCAGCACTCAAGATCGCGGTCGTCGGCCCCACCCACCCCTACAAGGGCGGGGTGGCCGCCCACACGACGAGCCTCGCGCACGAGCTCGCCGAGGCCGGCCACGACGTCACGCTGGTGTCGTGGTCGCACCTGTACCCGTCCAAGCTCTACCCCGGTGAGCAGGCCGTCCCCGGTGGCGCCCCCGACGTGGAGCCGTTCCCGCGCACGGTCCGCGCGCTGAGCTGGGCCCGTCCTGACACGTGGGTGCGGACCGGCCGACGGCTGCGGGGGTTCGACGTCGTCGTCGTCGTCCACGTCATCCCCGCGGTCGTCCCGGCCCACCTCACCCTGCTGCGCGCGGCCGGCGCTGGACGTCGCGTCGCGGGCGCCGGGCCTCGCGTCGCGGGCGCCGGGCCTCGCGTCGTCGGCGCGGGACGTCGTGGCCGGGGCGCCCCCGCCGCCACCCACCCGGGCCCGCGCACGATCGTCATCGCCCACAACGTGCTGCCCCACGAGACGCACGTCGGCGACCGTGAGCTGATGCAGCAGCTGTTCGAGCGCGTCGACGCCGTCCTCGTGCACAGCGACGAGCAGGCCCGCCTGGCCTACGAGCTGCACGCCCCGCGGGTCTCGGTCACGGACCTGCCGCCGCACCTGCCCGGGGGAGCCCCCGTCGACCGCCCCGCCCACGACGGCCCGCCGCGGCTGCTCGCACTCGGGATGGTCCGCGACTACAAGGGGGTCGACCTGCTCATGGAGGCCCTGGCCAAGGTGCCCGGCCCCACCCTCACGGTCGCCGGCGAGATGTGGGGCAGCAGCGGCGAACGCGTCAAGGAGCTCGCCCGCGACCCGCGGCTGCGTGAGCGCGTCGAGGTGCACGGCGGCTACGTCCCCGCCGACCGGCTCGCCTCGTTGCTCGCCTCGCACGACGTCCTCGCGCTCACCTACCGCAGCGCCACCGCCTCGCAGAACGCCCTGCTCGGCCGTCAGCACGGCCTTGCCGTCCTCGCGTCCGACGTCGGCACGTTCGGGTCGCAGGTCCGCGACGGCGTCGACGGGCTGGTGGTGCCGGCCGGTGACGAGGGCGCCCTCGTCAAGGCCCTCGAGCGGCTGGCCGAGCCCGGCTACGCCGACGAGCTCCGCTCACGGGTCCGTCCGCCGGACCTGTCCGGGCCTTGGGCCAACTACCTCGGCACCCTCGAGGCCCTCGCCGCGGTCGAGCCGGCGGTCGAGCCCGACGACGACATCGAGCCGGTGGTCCCCGACGTGGGCACGGCCCCGACCCCACCGGTCGGCAGCGGACCGGCTGCCGTGGTCGGCCACCTGCGCCACCGCATCAGTTCGTCCGTCCGTGGCCTGGTCGCCGCCTCGCGACCCGAGGTGGAGCTGAGCCGGGCCGACCTGCCCGAGTGGATCAGGGCGTCCGACATCCTCGCCGACGGCCACGACGCCGACGACGTCAAGGCGTTCGCCAAGGGCTTGGGGCTCCCGCGCTGCGGTGACGGCATCGCCGCCTGGGCGGCCCTCGGTGCCCTGGCTGCCATCGTCCGGGTCAGGGACGACGGCCGCCGCAGTGCGGTCATCGTCGACGAGTCCGGCACCCGGTCACCACTGTCGCGGTGGGCGCGCGCCATCGGGTTCGCACCGGTCGAGCTGGAGCTCACCGGGCACCGTTCGAGCGTCGAGGTGCTCGACGTCGACACGGCCTCGCTCGACGTCATCGCCCGCCTGCACCCCGGCGGCTGCGACGCTGACGACATCGACGAGGCGATGAGCCAGGCCAGCTGGGCGTTGAAGTCCGGTGGGCTGCTCTGCGTCACGTTGCCCATCGGACCGTCCAGTGCCGAGGGTGCGCTCGGTCCTGGTGACGTGCGCGGCGTCCTCGCCCGGTCGCACGACCTCGGCTTCGTCCTCGTGGGAGACCTCGACGGCGACATCACCGGACGCATGCGCGAGGCGTCCGGCACCTCCACCCGCAGCGACACGGCATACGGGCTCCTTCGACTCACCCTGAGGAGACGCTGATGACCCGCGCCCGGCTCTTCACCGCGATGCGCATCGTGCTGGCCCTGCTCGTGGTCACCGCGGTGTCGGTCGCGGTCGCCCGCAACTGGGCCGAGGTGTCCAAGGACATCGACAAGATCGACGGCCGCACCTTCGCGCTCGCGGCCGTGCTCGTCTGCCTGCCACCCATCTTCACGATGCTCGGGTGGCGGGTGCTGCTCGCCGACCTCGGCACGCCGCTGCACGTCGCCCCCGCGGGCGGGGTGTTCTTCGTGGGCCAGCTCGGCAAGTACCTGCCCGGTGCCGTCTGGAGCATCGTCGCCCAGGCCGAGATGGGGGCGCGGCTGCAGATCCCGCGCCGTCGCTCGGCGGTCGTGGCGTTCACGACGGTGGCGGTCGCCGCCATCTGCGGCCTCATCGTCGGCATGCCCGCGGTGCCGTTGCTCATCACCGGTGGCAACGCGTCGACCACCGGCTGGGTCGCGCTGTTCATGGTGCCGCTGCTGTGCCTGGTGCTCTGGCCGCGCCTGCTCAACTGGCTCATCGCCACCGTCCTGCGGGTCCTGCGCCGCGAGCCGCTCGAGCGCCAGCTGTCGGGTCGGGCCGTGCTCGGCGCCAGCACGCTGTTCATCGCGGCGTGGATCTGCTCCGGTCTGCACGCGTGGGTGCTCGCCCGGGCCACCGCGACCGGCACCGCCTACGACGGGTCGACCTTGGCCCTGGCCACCATCGCGGGGTTCGCCCTGGCGTCGTCGTTGGCGATGTTCAGCGTGGTCCTGCCCGCCGGTGTCGGCGTGCGTGAGGGACTCCTCGTGCTCATGCTCGCACCGGTCACCTCGACCTCCGCGGCCACGGCCGTCGTCGTGCTGTCGCGCTTCCTCACCGTCATGAGCGACGTGCTCTTCGCCCTCGGCGGATGGCTCTACGCCCGCTCCCACCACCTGCTCACCTCCCACGACGAACGTGACCAGGACCAGGTCGTGGTCGACCGTCCGACCGGGCGATAGATTGCCGCAATGACCACTCCAGACGAGGCCACGACACCAGGGACCTCGGGCCAGGTGGCCGCACCACCCGGGGGACTCCTGCTCGCCGTCGCCAAGCGTGGGGCCGAGCGTGTGCTGTGGGCGCGCGTGGCCCTCCAGCGCCGCGCCGAGACCCGCCGGGGGTATGCCGCCAACCGTCCCGTCCCGAGGACGGTCGAGCCCACGGCCATCCTGCGCACCCGCGCCGACTGGGAACGCGCCGTGGCGGAGGGCCACCGCCTGCGCCTGCCGCTGCACCGCGACCAGCCGAAGAACTGGGACGCCCTCGGGGCTGTCGGTGCGGTCCTGACCCTGGCCGACGACGGCACCCGGTCGGCCCGGGTGATGGACGCCGGCAGCGCCCGCTACTCGCCCGTCCTGCCCTGGCTGCGGCTCTACGGCCTCGGCGACCAGCCGGGCTCCCTGCTGGGTATCAACCTCGAGTTCGGTGACGAGGTCCGGCGCGACGGTGTCGTCTTCCGGCACGGCGACGTCACCGCCACCGGCCTGCCGGACGGTTCCCTCGACGCGATCACCTGCATGTCGGTCATCGAGCACGGGGTGCCGATCGAGGGGTTCCTGAGCGAGAGCGCCCGCGTCCTGCGCCCGGGTGGCGTGCTCTGCGTCTCGACCGACTACGACCAGGAGCCCCCGGACACCACCGGTCGGACCGCCTACGGCAGCGAGGTGAAGATCTTCGCGCCCGAGGACATCCGCCAGCTCGTCGCCACCGCCGAGCGGGTGGGCCTGGAGCTGGTCGGCGACCTGTCGACGTCCGATGCCCTGTCCCACGAGGAGCGCCCGGTCCACTGGGACCGCGTCGGCCTCGACTACACCTTCATCCTGCTGACCTTCCGCCGCCGCTGAGCGGCCGGACCCAGAACGACACACAGGTATGCCGCCCGCGGTGGGCGGGCGGCATACCTGTCGTTGCGTCGGTGCGTGGGAGGGAGCCTCAGGCGGCGCCGGGCTCCTGGGTGTCGCTCTCGGGGTACTTCTTGACGAAGTCGACCACGGCCTGCCCTGAGAGGTTGCCGCACATCTGGCGGTGACCGGCGTCCTTAGCCCAGTGGACCAGCGCATAGGGCTTGCCGGCGGGGAACGCGCCCCGGCTCGCGTCCCACTCGACGACCTTGAACTTGCCGGAGGACTGCGGGAGCTTGTTGCCCTGATCGGCGACGTCCTTGAGCAGCGCCGTGTCCTTCACCTTGCTGCCGTCGTACCAGAGGATCGTGTAGCCGTGCTCGAGGTTGTGCACGAGGGTCTCGAGCACCGGGCGGTCCGCAGCGGTGTAGAAGTCGCGACCGCTGACGTCCGGCACGGCGAAGTGCGGGCCGTGGCTCGGGGGGACCGTCGTGTACTTGACCGTGGTCTCGTTCGGCTTGTTGGTGCCCGGACCGACGTGCTCGCCCGTGCCGCCGCCGGCGTCGGTCGTGGGGGCGTCACAGCTCGCGGCGGCGACGGTCACCCCGAGGTTGGGGAGCTGCTTGCCCTTCGCGTCGTTGACGGCGTAGAGGACGACCGCGCCCAGTCCCACCAGGAGCACAGCACAGCCGGCGGCGATGCCTGCCTTGACCTTGCGCTCCTTGGCCTTCTGCTGGTTCTGGATCTCGGCCAGTCGGGCCTTGCGGTCCTGGCTCGCACGCTTGTTGCTCACGGGTTCCTCGGTGGCTCGGGGGCGGGTCGCGCAGAGTCTACGTGGACCGCCTGCGGTCGTTGTCACCCCAACGCGCGACACTTGCCCCATGTCCCCGACGGTCGAGCAGACGCGCGTGTGGCGTCCCGGCCGACCGGTCTCGGTGGGGCTCGTCATCTCGATCCTGCGCCGCGGTGGGGGCGACCCGACGTTCCAGCCCGATCGCGGGCAGGGTTGGTGGCTGGGCCTGCCCACGCCCCAGGGTCCGGTGACGCTGCGGCTCGTGCAGCGTTCCGACGACGGTGAGGTGGCCGCCTCCGCCTGGGGTCCGGGGGCCGAGTGGGCGCTCGCGCAGGTGCCCTCGCTGCTCGGCGAGGGCGACGACGAGAGCGGGTTCGTGGCCCACCACCCGCAGGTGGCCAGGGCCCACCGCCGGTATGCCGCGTGGCACGTCCCGCGGTCCGGCCTGGTCCTGCACGCGCTCGTCCCGGCCGTGATCGAGCAGAAGGTCACCGGCCAGGAGGCGTTCGGTGGGTACCGCGTGCTGGTGCACCGGTTCGGGTCGCGTGCCCCGGGGCCGGGGGAGGCCCGCAGGCTGTGGGTGGCTCCCGACGCCGCGACCTGGGCCGCGGTGCCGTCGTGGGAGTGGCTGAGGGCCTCGGTCGACGGCGCCCGCTCGGCCACGGCCGTCCGTGCCGCGAAGTCGGCCGGGCGGCTGGAGGAGTGCGCCGCCATGTCGACCACGGACGCGCGGGCCCGGCTGCGCGCCATACCGGGGATCGGGGTGTGGACCTCCTCGGAGGTGGCCCAGCGCGCGCTGGGTGACGCCGACGCGGTGAGCTTCGGCGACTACCACGTGGCCAAGAACATCACCTGGGCCCTGCTCGGTGAGGCCAAGGACGACGACGTGCTGGCCGAGCTGCTGGAGCCCTACCGCGGCCACCGCTACCGCGTGCAGCGCCTGCTCGAGCTCGACGGACACTTCCGGCCGCGGCGCGGGCCGCGGATGTCGCCCCGCACCCACCTGCCGACCGGGCGCCGCTGACGCGAGCGGCGCTCGGTGCTCGGTGGCGCTCAGCGCTCGGTGACGGTCAGGGAGACGGCGTCGGCTGGAGCCTCGGGCGGGACGTCGACGTCCAGGCCCTCGCCCCACAGGGCGACCTGCAAGCGGGACACCACGACTCCGAGCTCGTACGGGGTGGCGGCGGTGACGCGCAGCTCCGGGTCACCCTTTGGCGATGTGCCCACGTCGACGCCTGCGGTCTCGCACTCGCGGAGCGCGACCGCCACAGCGCGCGCGACCCGGTCCTCGACGGGTTCCGTTGCGACAGAGGCGATCCCGACGTCGCGCGCGGCACCGGTGCCTGGTGGCACGCCCAGCGCCGACCGGACCGCCTCGGCCTGGCCGAGGCCGAACCAGTCACCCGGGCCGGTCCGCACGAGGCTGCGGGCGCCGGCCCCTGCCTCCGCGATGGCCCAGGGGGTGCCGCGCACGACCGCCGCCGGGATGGCGTCGGCCTTGCCCTTGACCAGGTCGGCGGCAGCCGCGAGCTCGTCGGCGACCGCCCGGGCCGTCACGGCCAGCGGGCGCCCGTCGGCGTCGACCCCGCCGCGCAGGTCGTCGAGGACAGCGACGCCGCTCGCGCCGAGGGCGAAGTCGGTCTGGCCGCTGCGCCAGGGCCTGCCGGCCGTGTCGCTGAGGACCACGCCGAGCCGGGTCATCCCCGTCGTCGCAAGCAGCGTCTCCCGGAGCCGGGTCGCCTCCGCGTCGGGGTCGGTCGGCAGCAGGAGGACGTCGTCCCGGTCGCCGGTGTTGGACGCGTCGACCCCCGCGGCGGCCATGACCGGTCCGGCCACCGCCTCGACCACGGAGGTGAGGCGGTCACCCGAGCGTCGTTCGGCGACGGTGCGCACCGTCTGGGCGGCGACGGCCAGCGAGCGGTCGCGCCCGTCCGCCCACAGGCCGAGAGCCTTGGAGACGACCTTGCTCGACACCACCAGCACGTCGCCGTCCACGAGGTCGGCGTCGTTGGCGCGGGCAGCAGCCAGCAGCAGCGCGGGCAGGTCGTCGTCGACCGTGATCTCGGGGATCCCGGTCAGCGGGAGCACGACCAGGCCCGGCACCGTCACGCCTCCTTGAGCTCGAGGGCCAGGTCGAGGGCGGCGCCGGCGATGTCGGCAGCCGCGTCCCGGTCGGTCATGAGCAGGGGCCGGCCGCGGACGGCGGCGCGCCGCAGGCGCACCTGCGACTCGTCCTCGCTCGCGACGAGCCACCCGTCGAGGAAGTCATCGTAGAGACCGGCGACGGCCGACGGCGTGCACTCCACCCCGATGGTGGCGAGGCAGGCGTCGGCGTGGCCGCGCACCGGCATACCGCCGATCAGCGGTGAGACCCCGACCACGGGAGCGGCGCTGCCGCGCAACGCATCTCGCACCCCGGGCACCCCGAGGATGATGCCGATCGAGACGACCGGGTTGCTCGGCGGGAGCAGCACGACGTCGGCCTGGCGGATCGCGTCGAGGACGCCCGGGGCGGCGGTCGCCCGGTCCATGCCGACGGCGACGAACCGCTGCGCAGGGAGGGACGCCTGGTGACGCACCCACCACTCCTGGAAGTGGATCGCGCGCTGGCCCTCCTCGTCCTCGATGACGACATGGGTCTCGACGGGGGAGTCGGTCATCGGCAGCAGCCGGATCCGCTGGTCGGGCAGTCCCCACCGGTGTGCGAGCCGGGCGGTGACCTCGGTCAGGGACAGTCCCTGGCCCAACCACTGCGAACGCACCACGTGCGTGCCGAGGTCGAGGTCGCCGAGGGCGAACCACTGCGGCACCGCGCCGTATGCCGCCAGCTCACCCTGGACCCGGTGGCTCTCGTCCGCGCGTCCCCACCCCTGACCCTCGTGGATCCCCCCACCGAGGGTGTAGAGCAGCGTGTCGAGGTCGGGGCAGACCCGCAGCCCGAACAGGCTGATGTCGTCACCGGTGTTGCCGATGATGGTCAGCTCGCTGTCCGCGAGCTCGGGGGTCCGGTCCAGGTGGGTGCGGAGGCCGCGGAGGAAGCGGGCCCCTCCGACGCCACCGGCGAGTGCCGTGATGCGCATGGTCGGCAGTCTTCCAGTCGTGGGTGGAGCAGACTGCGGCAGCCCGGCCGGGGTGGCCTCACGGGTGGCTCGACGGCTTTCCAAGGGTGGTCACAGGATCCGGACAGGAACCTCCTCCACCGTCTCCGGATGACCTCACGAGACCCGAACCGCCTCCTGCGCACGATCCGCCGCACGACCGCTGGGTCCCTCGTGGCCGCAGCGCTCGGGTCGGGCGTCGTGGCCGTGCACCTCGCCTCCGACCAGGCCAGCGCCGCTGCCGCATCCCGCGCCGATGGAGCCCGGGCGGTCGGGCAGCAGGCGGCCACGCCGCGCCCTGCGGCCGTCCCGACGCCCGAGGCGAAGCGGACGACGCCGGCCCCGACCAAGCGCAAGCGGCACCACACCGCCTCCCGGAGCACCGCGCGGAGCACCTCGACGCCGACCCGGACCAGGTCGTTCGCGCCGGTGGCGCCCGTCCAGCCGAGCAAGGCACCACCCCAGTCGAGCAGCGGCGGGTCGTGACTCTTGAGCCCGGGCACACCGCTCTCACAGGAAGCCCACATCGACCCCGGACCGGTCCCGTAGGCGACGCACAGGAACCGCACAGCGAGCGAGCCCACGGTGGAACCACCACCCACGAGAAGGGACCCATCCCATGAGCAAGCAGCGCAGCCCGCTGAGCCTGGCCCGTCGCTGGACGGCCGGCGCACTCCTCGCCACGACGCTCGGCGCCGGGGTGGTCGGGGTGCACCTGGCAACAGAACAGGGGCGAGCCACCGCCAGCGGCACCACCACGGGCGCAGGCACCACGAGTGCCGCAACGACCTCGTCGGGTGATGACAGCAGCTCGTCCGGCGGCGACGGGACCACGTCCAACACCACCTCGGGCTTCGGGTCCGTCTCCGGGGTCACGCCGGGCTCCAGCGCACCGCAGACCAGCACGAGCGGGTCGTGAGCGCCGTGGACACCCGGACCGCGCACGTCACGCAGAACGTGTTCACCGCCTCGGCCTCCTTCGACGCGATCGGCACCCACCACCACCTCATCGTCACGCGGCCCGAGACCCTCGGTGCCGCCATCGCCATCGCCCGCGACCACCTGACCGACCTCGACGCCGCCGTGTCACGGTTCCGCGACGACTCGGAGGTCAGCGCCCTCGCCCGACTTCGCGGCAGCGAGAGGGTGAGCACCGTCGTCTCGCCGGTGTTCGCGGACAGCCTGGCCGCGGCCCTGCACGCGGCCAGCCTCACCGACGGGCTCGTCGACCCCACCGTCGGAGCGGCCGTGATCGCGTCCGGGTACGACGCGGACCTCGACGAGGTCCGTGCCCGGGGCCGCCGACCGCACGTGCTGGGCAGCCACCGCGCCGCAGGGGTCGCCTCCGTCCCGGGATGGCGCAGCATCGAGCTCGACCAGGGGCTGCGCCGCGTGCGCGTGCCCGCCGGAACGGTCCTGGACCTCGGGGCGAGCGCCAAGGCGCATGCCGCGGACACCATCGCGATGCTGCTGGCCTCCCGCCTCGAGGGCGGCTTCCTGGTCAACCTCGGTGGGGACCTCGCGGTCTCCGGTGACCTGCCGCACGACGGGTGGCAGGTCGGTGTCGAGGGGACCCGGGGCGAGATCCGCCAGGTCGTCGCCAGCCGCGGCCAGGCGCTGGCCACCTCCTCGACGGGTCGTCGCACCTGGACCCAGCACGGCCAGCCCCGCCACCACATCCTCGACCCGCGGACCGGGCTCACCGCCCCCACCGTGTGGGAGCAGGTCACCTGCGCCGGGGCGACCGCCCTGGAGGCCAACGCCGCCTCCACGGCGGCAGTCGTCCTCGGAGCAGAGGCGCCGGCGTGGCTGGAGGCCCGCGGCATACCGGCTCGACTCGACCCGGCCGAAGGCGGACCGGTGGTCACCACCCCCGGCTGGCCGCACGAGGACACCCGCGGGAGGAGTGCGGCATGAACGAGCTCCTGTGGTTCGTGTCGCGGGCGACGGGCACCGCGAGCATCGTCCTGCTCACCGCGGTCCTCGTGCTCGGTGCCCTCACGGCCGGTCGGCGCAGCCGGTCGGTGAGCCAGACCGTCGTGGTCGGCCTGCACCGGTCGCTGGCCCTGGGCACCTCGGTGTTCCTGCTGGCCCACATCGCCACCGCGATCCTGGAGACCTACGTCAAGATCGACTGGATCTCGGCGGTCGTGCCGTTCACCTCCGGCTACCAGCCGCTGTGGGTGGGCCTCGGAACGCTCGCCTTCGACATCATCCTCGCGGTGGTCGCCACGTCGTTGCTGCGGCACCGGCTCTCCAGGCGGGTGTGGCGGGCCGTCCACCTCACCGCCTTCGCCCTGTGGCCGATGGCCCTGGTCCACGGCTACGCCATGGGCACGGCCAACGAGCCCATGCTTCGCCTCGTCCCCGTCGCGTGCGCCGTCGTCGGCGGCCTCGCCCTCACGTGGCGGGCCCTGGCCAGCCACGCCGACCACAACCGCCGCCAGGCAGTTCTCACCCAGGAGTGGTCATGAACCTCGTCGACGTCCTCGAGCAGGCCGGGCTCACCGGTCGCGGTGGTGCCGCCTTCAGCACCGCCACCAAGGTGCGGGCTGCCCGCGAGCACGGCGCCACCCTCATCGTCAACGCCTGCGACGGCGAGATCGGGGCCGTCAAGGACGCCTTCGTCGTCCAGCGCCACCTCCCCGAGCTCGTGCGCGGCGCGACGCTCGTGGCCGGCGCCAGGGTGAGGTATGCCGCCCACCGCGGCTCGGCGACCGAGGCCCGACTGCGCGCGGCCGGGCTCGACGTGCTGGCTGCACCGGCTCGGTACGTCTCCTCCGAGGAGACCTCGCTGATCTCGCTGGCCCAGGGTGGGCTCGCCCGGCCGATGACCAAGCGGGCGCCGTTCGTCCTAGGCGGCTCGGACAGCGCCGGGCGACGCATCGACCCCACCGTCGTGCTCAACGCCGAGACCCTGTGGCGGGTGGCCCAGGTGGTCGACCGTGGGGTCGACGGGCCGGGGTGGTTCCGCGGCCACGGGCTCCCCGACGAGCCCGGGCCGCGCCTGGTGGGTGTCGGTGGGGCCGTCTCCCTCCCGGGCGTCGTCAGCACGGCCGCCGGTGCCACCCTCGCCGCCATCCTCGAGGCCGCCGGCGCCGATCCCGGCCGCATCGGCCCCGTCATCGTCGGTGGCCTCGGCGGCATCGTCCTGCGACCCGAGGAGGCGGCCACGGTGACGTGGTCGCGAGCCGGGCTCGCGCCGTACGGGGGCTCGCCCGGCCCGGGTGTGGTCCACGTCCTGGACCCCGACAGCTGCCCCGTCGACGCGCTCGCGTCGTGGTTCGACCACGCAGCGGGGGAGAGCGCGGGCCAGTGCGGACCGTGCATGTTCGGCCTCCCCGCGATCGCAGCGGACTGGCACGAGCTGGCCGAAGGCCGGGGTGCAGTCCGCAGGGGGCAGGCCGGTGCTGCTCGCGAACGCCTCGCGCGCCGGGCGGCCTCGGTCACGGGCAGGGGCGCCTGCCGGTTCCCCGACGGCGTCGCCGGTCTGGCGACGTCCGCGCTGCGCGCCCTGTCGGACCACCTCGACGACCACGCCCACGGCGCCTGTGCCGTGGGCCAGACCCCCAGGAGCAGCCATGACCACGCCTTCGCGCACTGACCGCCCGAGGAGGGCCTCCGACCGCCCCACGGTGCGGGTGGACCGCGTCGCCTGCACCGGACACGGGGTCTGCGCCAGCCTGCTCCCAGGGAGCATCACGCTCGACGAGTGGGGCTACCCCGTGGTGCTCACGGAGGCCGAGGGTGGGGTCGACGACGGTGCCGAGGCGCGTGCGGCAGCAGTGCGCTGGTGCCCGGCCATGGCCCTCTACGTCGACCGTCGGAGCTGAGCTACGCCTTGTGGGGGAGGGCGGTGGTCGCCCCGTGCTCGGACCGGCACGCCGGCGACGCGCCACTATCAAGGTTCATGAGTTCGGGCAAATATCAGACTTCCGCTTGACGAACCCCGTATGACACGCGTGTAATTCCATTGTTGTCATCGGGTCGGTGGCGGCAACGGCACCGGGTCGAGGAGGAAGCCGTGCACGAACTTCAGTTGGTCGCCCTGGACGGCGGCGACGACACAGAGATGTCCTGGCAGGAGCGTTCGCTCTGCGCCCAGACGGATCCCGAGGCGTTCTTCCCTGAGAAGGGTGGGTCGACGCGAGAGGCCAAGAAGGTCTGCGTCGGGTGCGAGGTGCGCTCCGAGTGCCTCGAGTACGCCTTGTCCAACGACGAGCGCTTCGGTATCTGGGGCGGGCTGTCGGAGCGTGAGCGTCGCAAGCTCAAGAAGCGTGCGGTCTAGTCGCCTTCGTGGCGACCTGTGCGTGACGCCATGACGCTTGCCCCGCCGCACGGATCGGTCGACACCGATCTGCCGGTGGCGGTCGCCACCGTGACCGCGGTGCTGGTCCTGCGTGGACCCGCCTCGGCCCTGCCGCAGACCCTCGACGCACTGGCCCACCAGGCCCGCCGGCCCGACCGGTTGGTCGTCGTCGACTCCGGCGACGACGGCAACGCCGTCGAGACGGTCCGCGCCCACCTCGACCTCGCGGCCGCCATACCGGCCACCACCTACGTCACCGTGCCGTCGACGCTCTCCGTCGCCCAGGCCGTGCGAGCCGCGCTCGCGACCGAGCGCAGCGACTCCGACGTCGCAGGGCACGGCGATGCGGTGGACCCCCTCGCGCAGGCGCAGGTCCCGCACCTGTGGATCCTCACCGCCGACAGCGCCGCCGCCCCGATGACGCTGGCCAGGCTCCTCGACGCCGTGCGCCGCTCGCCGTCGGTCGGTGTCGCCGGTCCCAAGCTGCTCGACTGGACCGCGCCCGGCGCGCTGCGTTCGGTCGGGGTCCAGCTCACCCGCAGCGGCCGGGTCATCCCCTCGCCGGTGGTCGGGGAGCCGGACCAGGGGCAGTACGACCGCCGCTCCGACGTCCTCGCCGTGCCCTCGACCGGGATGCTCGTCGAGCGTGACCTCTTCGACCGCCTCGACGGCCCGGACCCGGTGTTCGGAGACTTCGGTGCCGACGTCGACTTCTCCTGGCGCGCGCACCAGGCCGGCCGCCGCGTCGTGGTCGTCCCGAAGGCCACCGTGCGCACGGGCGCACCGGCTCTCGAGGTCGCCGTCGATCAGGTGCCTGCGACCTCGGACGCCACCACGACCGCTGACTCCGCCACGACCGCCGCCGCTGACTCGGCCACGACGGCCACCAGCGCCGACTCCGCGACGAGGCGGCGACGCCAGGTCCGTCGGGTCGCGCTGACCCGGTGCGCGTGGTGGGCGCTGCCGCTGCTCGCCGTCTGGATCGCCGTGTCGAGCGCCGTCGCCGCGCTGGCCCTGCTCGTCGCCAAGCGTCCGCGCGCCGCCTGGGCCGAGCTGTCCGACCTCGGGGCGGTACTCACTCCGTGGCGCGTCCTGGGTGCCCGATGGCGTTCCCGCGGCACGCGCACCGTGCGCCGCCGCGACCTCACCGGCCTGTTCGTGCCGCCGTCCACTGTGCTGCGCCACACCAGTGACCTCGTCCACGACCAGGTGTCCTCCGACGACGGACGGCTCGCCACGTCGACGCAGACCGCGGTCGAGCCCGGGCCGGTCGCCGACGAGGTGCAGGACCTCCACGTCCTCGGCTCCACCTGGGCGTCGCGGTTCGCCCGCAACCCCGGCCTGCTCGCGGTCCTGCTCGTGGGCATCACCTCGCTCGTCGCGACCCGGTCGATGGGTGGCGGGGTCGTCGACCGCCTGTCCCAAGGGCTGGTGGGAGGCGAGCTCCTGGGCGTCCGCGCCACGGCCGGCGCGACCTGGCACGCCTGGCTGGACGGCTGGCACGGCGCCGGGCTGGGGCAGTCCGCCGAGCAGGGCCCGCACCTCGTCGTGCTCGCCGCCCTGGCCTGGCTGGTCGCCCACGTCCCGGTCGTCGGGGCCCCCGACAGTCCGCTCGGTGCCGCGACCGCAGTGCTCGTCACCTTCGCCATGCCGCTGGCCACCCTGACCGCATACCTCGCCGGTCGGGTCGTCACGCGGTCGGCCTGGCCGCGGGGGCTCGCGGCCCTGGCGTGGGGGAGCACCGCGGTGCTCACCACGGCGGTCGCCTCCGGGCGTCTCGGCGGGGTCGTCGCGGCGATCGTCCTGCCCCTGGTCGTCGCGGGGTTCGCCCTCGTCGCCCGACGGGGCGGGTCGGCGACCGCCACGGCAGCGACCGTGCTCGCCACCGCCGTGCTCGGGGCGTTCGTCCCGGCCTTCCTTCCGCTCGCAGCCCTCGTCGCCGTGCTCGTCGTCGTTCTGGGGAGCGGCTCCGCCCGGCTGCGCGGGCTGGCCCTGCTCGTCGGCCCCGTCCTGCTCCTCGGCCCCTGGGTGGCGGCCCTGGTCGAGCAGCCCCAGCTGTTCCTCACCGGTCCCGGGCTCTCCGTCTGGGGCGCGGGTCAGGCGCTGCCGTGGCAGCTCGCGCTGCTCCACCCCGGTGGCCCCGCGTCATACCCCGTGCTCGTCTCCGCCCCCATCGTCGTCGCCGGCGTCCTGGGCCTTGTCCGGGGCGGATCCGGCCGTGGCTGGGCGGCCTCCGCCCTGGCCGGGCTGGGTCTCGTGGGCCTCGGGTATGCCGTCCTCGCGCCCAGGCTGGTCCTCGGCCACGTGCCGGTGGGTGAGCCGGGAGCCGGGAGCGACATCACCGCTTGGTCCGGGACCGGGCTGTACCTGCTGGCCCTCGCCCTGTTGGCGGCCGCCCTGCTGGGGACCCAGGGACTCTCGGTGCGCCACTCGACCGGTGGCTGGCTGGCCCTGCTGCGATGGCCGATCGCGGCCGCCGTCATCGTGGCTGTCATCGCGGGCGTCGGCTGGACCACGTGGCGCACGCTGGGTGACACCCTCGGCGCCTGGACCGACCCGCGGCCGGCGGTCGCCGTCGACCAGGCAGAGAGCGGGATCGGCAACCGCATGCTGCTGCTCGAGCCCGGGAAGGCCGGCCTGGCCTACTCCCTGCTCGGTCGCGAGCCCGGTGACGTCGCACGGGTCCTGCCGGCCACCCAGCTCGGTCGACCCGGGACCACGGTCCTCGCCACCGCGGTCAGCCACCTGTTCGAGACCGGTGCCGCACCCGGCGAGCTCGACCCGGCCCGCGACCTGTCCGACCTCGCCGTCGGTTTCGTGGGCCTGCGCACCGACGGGGGCGACCCCCGCATCCGCGTCCTGGACGGCACGGCCGGCCTGAGCCGGCTGGGGGAGCACGACGGGGTGACGTTCTGGCGTGTCCTCGCCGGGGGCGCCGACAGCGTCGACGACGCGCTGGCCCCGTCCCGCGCGCGCATCGTGACGCGCACCTCGGACCAGGCGCTCCCGGTCGTCGGCGACCACGGTCGCCTCCTGGAGCGCGTGACGGTCCCCGCCTCGGCCTCGCTCGTGCTGGCCGAAACCGCCGACTGGGTGCGGCACGCCCGCGTCACCGTCGACGGCCACGTCCTCGCACCAGCCGGCGACACGGCGGCATACGGTCTCCCTGCCGGTCGGCACACGATCGCGGTCGAGGTGCTGCCGACCTCGCCGCTGTGGCGCTGGGCCCAGGGCGCGGCGCTGCTGCTCGCGCTGTTCCTCGCCCTTCCCTTCGGCAGGCGAACCTCCAGGAGGCAGCGGTGACCCCCGTCGTGACCGGGCTCCTGCGGAGCACGCTGGCTGCTGCTGCGGGGGTCGGCATCGTGCTCGGCGCGACCCATGTCCGCGGTGACCTCGCGGTGGCCCCGACCACCCCACCTGCGCTCGGCACCAGAGCCGACAGCCAGGCCGTCGATCAGGCCGTCACGGGGGCCTCGGTCGTGTGCCCCGGTCCGGAGCTGAGCGGGGTGGCCGGCGTCGGTGACATCGACGTCGCCCCACGGCTCGCGGCGGCAGCCGCGCCGTCGCGAGTGCTCACGGGTGTCACTCCTGCGGCGACGCCCGGCACGCTCGCCGCCACGGGCCTTCCGGGACGAACGGTGCTCAAGCCCCAGGCGGACCGTGGCACCACGGCACTAGCCGACCTCGCCGGGTCGGGTGCCGCAGCGGGCGGCGCCCTCGTCACGGCCACCCAGTCGATGGCGTCCGGCCTGGCTGCCGCGCAGTCATGGCTGGTGCCCTCCGGCGACCACCGGGCCCTGGCGTCGGCGGGCTGCGCCCCGGCGACCGCGGAGTCGTGGATCCTCGCGGGGGGAGGTGCCGCGGGCCGCCAGGAGCGGCTCGTCCTGACCAACCCCGGAGGCAACCCGGTGACGGTCGACGTGACCCTGCACGGGCCCGCAGGGGCCGTGCCGACGCCGCAGGGCAAGGGCCTGGTCGTGCCTGCCCGCGGACGCACCGTCTTCCTCCTCGACTCGATCTCCGGCGACCTGACCACGCCCGCGGTGCACGTCGTCGCCCAGGGCGGTGTCGTGTCGGCCGTGGTCAACGACCTGTGGCTCGACGGCACGCGGTCGGCGGGCTCCGACGACGCCGTGCCGGCGGCGGCCCCCTCCCGCGAGCAGGTCGTCCCCGCCGTCCTGGTCAACGGCGCCGCCGTCCTGCGGGTGCTCGTGCCGGGCGACAACGAGGCGGTCGTGCAGGCGCGGGTGCTGACGCCCCGCGGACCCAGGGCCCTGCCGACCGGAGGTGTCACCCGGGTCGACGGTGGCCGGGTGCGCGACATCGACATCACCAAGCTGCCCAAGGACGCCGTGGCCCTGCAGGTGCGGGCCGACGTGCCGGTCGTCGCTGCGGCGATGGTGACCCGTGGCTCGGCTCCTCGTCCGAGCGACCTCGCCTGGACGTCCTCCACCCCTGCCATCACGGGGGTCGCCGGCACCCCGCTGGCCGAGCCGCCCCGCGCGGCCCACCGCCTCTCACGCCAGCTGGTGCTGACCTCGACCGGCGGCGCCTGCGGCGTGGAGGTGGTCACGGTCGACACCCGCGGACGGTTGGCATCCGTCCGGCTCGACGTCGCCGCCGACTCCACGACGTCGCTGGACGCGGGTCGACTGAGCTCGGTGTGGGTCCACCGGACCTCCGGCACCGGTCAGCTGCGCGCGGGCGTGGTCTCGAGCGTCAGCGACTCCGAGGGCACGCTCATCACCGCCCAGCCCCTGCACGACACAGCCCTGCGGACGACCACCGTGGGCTTGCGCGAGGCACAGCCCTAGTCGGTCTCGCCGTCGCCGTAGCGCGGGTCGAGGTCACCGGGCTGCATACCGAAGAGGGCGGCCACCTGCTCCACCACCACGTCGGCGACGATGGCGGTGAGCTCGCGCTGGTCCTGGGCTCTGGCCTCCACGGGCCGGCGGTAGATGACGATGCGCGAGGGCTGGCGGCCGTGGCCGGGGATCACCCGACCGAGCGGCACGCCGTCGCGCTCCCACGGGGCGGGCTCGGTGGTCGGCACGTCCTCGACCGCGAACTCGACCTCGTGGATCCGCGTCCCCAGGCGACCTTCGAGCCGGGCGGCGCTGTCCAGCACCAGGTCGTCGAACCGCTGCCTGCGCGACACCATGGCCGGGACCGACGGCCAGGCCAGCGGACCGCGGACCCCGCGGCCGTGGCGGTCCCGGCGTGGGCCTGCGGCACGGGCCGCGGGAGAGCCGGGCGAAGTCACGTCCTCACCCTACGGCGTGCCGAGCAGGAGGGCGTGAGGTCCCGGCATAGAGTGCGCCCGTGAGTCTGTCCAGGAGGTGCTCCCGCACCGCGTGCCCCAAGGCCGCCATCGCCACGCTCACCTACGTCTACGCCGACCAGACCGCAGTGATCGGCCCGCTCGCGACGTATGCCGAGCCGCACACCTACGACCTGTGCGGGGACCACGCCGAAGGCCTCACCGCGCCGCGCGGGTGGGAGATCGTGCGGCTGTCGGGGGAGTACGTCGAGCCAGAACCGTCGCACGACGACCTGCTGGCCCTGGCCAACGCCGTCCGCGAGGCGGGGCGTCCCCGTCTCGGGGAGCAGCCGCAGGCGCGTTCGGCAGTGCGCTCCACCGCGCACCCCACCGTCGTGGCCTCCGACGAAGGTGCGTCCGGTGCGGTCGAGACGGGTCGCCGCGGGCACCTGCGCGTCCTGCGCGACCTCTGACCCCGCTAGGGTGCGATTCGGGACGGACCCGTGCCCGAGGCTCACCGTGCCGGAGCCAGGCGACAGCGCCCTGCGACCTCTTCGTCGGACTGAGCAGTCACGGCCCGGCAGACCTCCGGGTCATTGGTCAGCACCAAGCGCCCGGGGGTCTGCAGCGCCGTCAGCGCAGCCGTGGTGAGCACTTCGACACTCGTCTCGCCGTAGCGAGGCAGAGCGCCGTCGTCACGGTCAGCGGTCGCGGACCGTGCGGAGGACAGAGTGTGGAACCACTGGCTGCTTAGGGCCGGGTCGCGTCGGGCATCCGACCAGACGACCGTGGTGCGGGTCGCCACGGGGCTCGGCGTCGACAGCGCGGCTCTCAGGAGAGTCGTGCTGGACGAAGACGCGGTCGTGGCGTCATCCAGCACGGTTCGCGTCTGGACCGCCAGCGAGGCGGACGGCAACCCGGCCCAGAACCCCAGTCCCAGGGCCGCCACGGAGACTGTCGCGGCGCTGGCGACGAGCAGCCGCAAGGGGTTTGCGGACCCGGCCGGGACGGCGAAGCGGTCCAAGTTACCTGCGACGACTGGCAGGGCGCAGACGAGGACCACGAGCACGCACCCCGTGCCCAGCTTCCAGAAGTAGTAGGTCAGCTCGCCGAACGACAAGATCTGGAAGAGCCCCAGGGCCAGGACCATGCCCAGGCCGGTGAGGGCGACAGCGAACAGGGTGTTCCTGTCGGGGGCGGTCCTCGGCGTTCGCCATGAGGTCCAGCAGAGCAGCACTACGAGCAGGGGCGCACCGAGCAAGGCCACCACCGAAGGGGACGCGACCTCGCCGGTGGCGCCCAGCTGTCCACCCACCGACTCGGTAGGGCGCAGCAACGCCCAGCATGTGTGAGCAGTGAATGCCGCGGTCACGACCACCACCAGCGCGTCCGACCGGCGCCGTCGCCCCATGGCGGTGGCCAACAGCAATCTCGTCGAACCTACCGCAGCGAGCGGCAGCAGCAGTGGCCACTGGGCGACCAGGTAGAACAGGGCCGCCCAGAGCAGGATGAGGGAGGGGGTCTTGTCGATGCGCTGCGCCGGGCACACCAGGACGAGTGCCGTTGTCGCTGTGCACGCGAACAGGAAGCTGAGGTGGCCTTGGACCAGGGTGTGGGCGCCGGGGAAGCCGACGACGAGCCCGGCCGCACTGACCGCGACGCAGCAGCGACCGAAGACCGCTCGCCGCGGCAGCGGCTGGAGCGCGATCGCCGTGACGGCAGCAGCGAGCACCACGAAGAGCACTGCCTGCAGCTGCGTGTAGCGAACGAGCTCCACGGCGACCGAGGCCGGGGAGTCTCCCCACACGAGTCCTGCGAGAGTCGCGAGCACCCCGTGGAACTGTTGCGGGTAAGGCCCGAAGAAGCGAGACCCCTCGTGGCCCAACAGCTGCGCCAGTGGAGGAGCGACACCGCTCTCACGCTGGGCCAGGAACATGGAGAAGTGTGAGGCGTGATCCCACCCGGAGGTCGTCGTGACGTCAGTCAGCATGCCGAAGGCCGCTGCCGGCGAGGTGGGAAACGCCATCGGCGCTGCGACGACAGCAGCGGCGACGGCCACGAAGGGGATCAAGGCATCCGCGGCCGACGCACGGGGAAGGGTCGACCGCAGACCCTTCCTCCGTGCCGACCACCCGATGAATCCGGCCGTCAGTGACAGGGCCAGCGCGCCACGGCTTGGTATCTGGCCGAGCGCACTCGTGACCACCGCGGGCACCCAGGCGAGGAAGGCCCCGACACCGAGCGTCGCGCAGATGTTGATGGCCAGGCGGCGGTCCAGCCGTGTCGTCGTGGGCAGGAGCACCCAAACGGCGACCAGAGGCACGAGAGCCCAGAGCCCCCGACCTGCAAGGAACCAGACGGTCCCCAGAGTGGCAGCACCTGCGAGCGCTCCCGTGAGCAGGGCTGAAGGGTGGGGGGGCTGCCGAGTCCGGTCGTCAGCGACGTTCTCCGCAGGGGTCACCTCGCGCATGGTCGTGTTCACGGCGGTGTCTATCGGCGGGTGGTGGTGTGGGGCCGGCTGGCCATCGGGCGCTCCCTGGAACCTCGGCATCGGACGGGACGATACGAGATGGAGGCACAAGAGAAGGCGCATTCGGGTGGTTCGTGGACGGATGCCGGCCAAGCGACCCGAATGGCTGATCACTGTCGTCGACGACACCTGCGCGTCCTGCGCGACCTCTGACCCCGCTAGGGTTCGGGCGTGCCCACGCCGCAGCTCGCTGACTTCGTCAAGGCCTATGACGTCCGGGGCCTGGTCCCTGACCAGCTCAACGTCGACGTCGCCTGGGCCCTGGGTGCGGCCTTCGCGCGGGTGGTCGTGCAGGCGGACGGTGCCTCGGGCGTGGTGATCGGGCACGACATGCGCCCGTCGTCACCCGAGCTCTCGCGGGCCTTCGCCGATGGCGTCACCGCCCACGGGCTCGTCGCGACCCTGATCGGCCTGTGCAGCACCGACGGTCTCTATTACGCCAGTGGTGCGTTGGACCTGCCCGGCGCGATGTTCACCGCCAGCCACAACCCCGCGCAGTACAACGGGATCAAGCTCTGCCGCTCGGGTGCGCGACCCGTCGGCCAGGACTCCGGCCTCGCCGATGTGCGAGACCTCGCCCAGGAGCTGCTCGACACCGGCACGAGCGCCGGCCCGCCCGGCGTGACCCACGGGACCCTCGTCGAGCGCGACCTGCTCGGCGACTACGCCGCCTTCCTGCGTGGTCTCGTCGACCTCTCTGGCGGGCGCCACCTCAAGGTCGTCGTCGACGCGGGCAACGGCATGGGTGGCCACACCGTCCCCGCCGTCCTCGGCACGGGGGCCGGGCTGCCCGAGCTGCCGCTCGAGGTGGTGCCGCTCTACTTCGAGCTCGACGGGACGTTCCCCAACCACGAGGCGAACCCCCTCGAGCCCGAGAACCTGCGCGACCTGCAGGCTGCGGTCCTCGAGCACGGCGCCGACATCGGTCTGGCCTTCGACGGGGACGCCGACCGCTGCTTCGTCATCGACGAGCGCGGCGAGCCCGTCAGCCCCAGTGCCATCACGTCTCTCGTCGCCACCCGCGAGATCGCCCGCGAGGTCGAGGCCGGGGCGAAGGCCTCCGACGTGGCGGTCGTCTACAACGTCATCTCCTCGGCCGCGGTCCCCGAGATCATCGCCGAGCAGGGCGCCCGCGGCGTCCGCACGCGTGTCGGCCACTCGTTCATCAAGGGCGAGATGGCGCGCGAGGACGCGGTGTTCGGCGGTGAGCACAGCGCGCACTACTACTTCCGCGACTTCTGGTTCGCCGACACCGGGATGCTCGCGGCGATGCACGTCCTCGCCGCGCTCGGCGAGCAGAGCGAGCCGCTGAGCCGGCTGACCGCTGCATACAGCCGGTATGCCGCCTCGGGCGAGATCAACTCCACGGTCACCGACGCGGCGGCCTCCACCGCGACCGTCCGCGGGTGGGCCGAGGTCCAGGGCGCGGAGTTCGACGAGCTCGACGGGTTGACCGCGACGCACCCCGGCACCAACGACACCGACGACCGCATGTGGTGGCTGAACCTGCGGGCGTCCAACACCGAACCGCTGCTGCGGCTCAACGTCGAGGCTGCGGATGTAGCCACCATGGAACGGGTGCGGGACGATGTCCTCGCCCTGGTGAGAGGAGAAGGCTGATGGCTGAGCACACCACTGGAGCCACGATCGAGCCGTGGCTGCGCGAGATCCTGCGCTGCCCCGCCTGCCGTTCGGAGCTGGCTGACGCCTCGGGCGACACCGGTCCGGAGCTGCACTGCACGAATGCCGAGTGCGGCCTGCAATACCGCATCGACGACGGCGTGCCCGTCCTGCTGGTCGACGAAGCCCGCAAGCCGGCCTGACCCGAAGGCGGCGTCCGATGGCTCCCTACCTCGACGAGGCCCGCATCGACAACGAGGACGCGATCGCCGCCCTCGACAGCCACCAGACGCTGCGTGGCCTTGCGACGGCGGGCGCCCAGGTCCGTGAGGCCATCGACCTGTCCAGGGAGGGCGGGGTCGGCCGGGTGGCCGGTGGGGAGCGTCCACGGTCGGTGCTCGTGGCCTCGCTCGGCGGCTCGGCCGTGGTCAGCGACATCCTCGACCTGCTCGCCGAGCCGGGCTCCCCGGTGCCGGTCAGCGTGCGCCGCAACGTGCCGCTACCCGGCTGGGTCGGGCCGCTCGATCTGGTCATCGCGGTCTCCCAGTCGGGGCGTGCCGCAGGACCGTTGGCGCTGGCTGCCGAGGCTGCCCGACGTGGCGCGTCCCTGCTCACGGTCAGCGCATCGGACTCACCGCTCGCCGACGTCGCGGCCCAGGCACGCGGGGTGCACATCGACATCGGTCGCGGGCGAAGGACCTCGCGGACCGCGCTGTGGTCCCTGCTGGCGCCGGTGCTCCTCGCCGCCGGCGAGCTCGGGATCGTCGACGTGGGGGAGCGGGTCCTGCTCGACACGGCCGACCGGCTCGACGAGGTCGCGGAGGCGTGCCGGCCGTCGTCGGAGTCGTTCGTCAACCCGGCGAAGGTGCTCGCCACCGACCTCGCCGAAGGTGTGCCCGTCGTCCTCGGGGACGGCCCGCTCAACGGCGTCGCTGCCGGACGGGCCGCGTCGATGCTGGCCCGCACCGCGCGCCTGCCCGCCATCTCCGGCGAGCTGCCTGACGACGCCGCCCAGATCGTGGCGTGCTTCGACGGGCCCTTCACCACGGCGTACGGCGCGGCCGCCGCGGCGCGCAGCGGGTCCGGGTTCGGGAGCAGGAGTGACCAGGCGGACATCTTCACCGACCCGTTCCTCGACGGACCGGCCTCGCCGCGCCTCGGCCTCCTCATGCTCCGCGATGCGGCGCCCGAACCACCGACCCGCGAGGGGGTGGAGTCCGCAGCCCTGGTCGACGCCGTCGTCGAGGCCGCCCGCGAGGCTGGGGTGCGCGTCAGCGAGGTCACTGCTCAGGCGGGACACCCGCTCACTCGGCTCGCGGGTCAGCTCGCCACGACCGACTTCGCCGCCACGTACCTGGCGCTGGGGCTCGGACTCGACCCTGCAGTCTCGCCGCACGTGACCGACCTGCGTCACCGCACCGGCCGCTGACCCCGGCGCTACTGCGCGAGCCCAAGCACCTCGGCGGTCGGCAGGGAGGCCAGCTCTGTGGCCTCGACGACGATCTTGCTGGCTCGGATGCCGCTGCCGATGACGACCTGACCGGCCTCGACCACGGCCTGGTCGATGAGCACGGGCCAGTCCTCGGGCAGGCCGATCGGGGTGATCCCGCCGAACTCCATCCCCGTGAGGGCCACCGCGTCGTCCTGGGCGGCGAAGCTGATCTTGCGTACGTCGAGGTGACGCCGGACGACGCCGTTGATGTCGGCCCGTGTCGAGGCGAGCACGACCACGGCGGCGTAGCGGACCGCGCCGGCCCGTTTGCCTGCCACCACGACGCAGTTGGCCGAGTGCTCGGGAGGGCTCGCGTACTCGTCGCAGAAGGCCGCCGTATCCGCCAGCGTCGGATCGATGGGGGCGACCTTCGCGCTGGGCGTCTGGCCCAATGCCCCTGCAACTGGCGGGGCGAGGAGGGCAGGGTGCTCGGTGGCCGGTTCCCAGGTCAGGTTTCCTTCGGCAGCAGTCACTTGCGCAGGCTACCCAGCCGTCCCGCGCCGCAGGAGCGCGTATCCCGCGTCGCGGGCAGCAATCCGCCAACCGCGCCGCTCGAGCGCTCCGACGAGACCGGCGCCCTCGTCGACGACGACGACC
Source organism: Pedococcus sp. KACC 23699 (assembly GCF_045348425.1). Taxonomy (GTDB): domain Bacteria; phylum Actinomycetota; class Actinomycetes; order Actinomycetales; family Dermatophilaceae; genus Pedococcus. The sequence continues at coordinate 676,922 of NZ_CP157483.1, read as the reverse complement.
GTCGGGTGGAGCGCGTCGAAGCGGCTCTCCCAGCCGGGGACCGCGGCAATGACGGCGAGGTAGTCACGTGCCTTTGCCGGACCGTAGAGCTCGGCGCGGGTGTCGGCAGTGTGCTCGAGCTCCGGGTGGCTCCACATCAACCACCCGCCGAGGGTGTCGCTGTTCCAGACCACGGTGCCGGCGGGGAGCGACGCCAGCTGGGTGTCGAAAGCCGTGGGTACCTGCTGCGGCTCCTTCGGGCCAGCGGCGGCAAGGACGGCGGCGAGGACGACACTGAGGAGCGCGGCAGCGCCGACGAGGGCGACCTCGGCCCGGCCGGCCTTGGGGCGGGCGCGACCCACCCCCTGGTCGAGAGCCTGCGCCGCCAGTGGCGCGAGGATGATCGCCCCGATGGCCACCGTTCGCATCGAGCTGGATGCCCAACCGACGCCCACGGCCCAGAGGAGGACGTGCGCCCAGCCCGGTCGGCGGCGAGCCGCTACCCAGAGCAGCGGGACGGCAACCGCCAGGCCGAGGGTGATGAGCACCGAGGGGCTGCTCAGGGTCGGCAGCCGCCACTCGGCGATGTAGGGGCTGACGGCACGCACGGTGGCGAAGCTCTCGTAGAGCCGGGGCCCGAGGGGCGTGGCCACGGTGCCCAACGCCCCGCCGACCACGACGCCCGCCAAACGGACGAGTTGGTTGCGGGGCCACCTGCGGTCGAGGGCAAGCCCGACGACGGCGGCCGCCCCGACAGACACGCCGGCGACCCAGGTGCCGTGGCTGCAGGCCCAGAGCCACATCACCGCCAGGAGCCACCAACGGGGCCGCCCGTCCCGGAGGGTCCGGTGCCACGTGAGGACCACCACCCCGAGCAGGATGAAGCCGACGAGCTGGGGCCGGGGGCTGAGGCTGTCGGCGGTGCCGAGGACGCCCGCGCTTGCCACCACGGAAGCGGCGAGAGGTCCAGCCACCGAGCGGCAGGCGACGAAGATCGTGAGACACACGAGGATCCGGGCGACGTGGGCAGTCCACGTGACGGCGGCCAGGCCGCCGAGGTGGTTCGCCAGCGCCATACCCAGCTCGGGGAGCCACTGGTTGAGCACCCACGGCTGCGTGGTGAATCGCGACAGGGGGTCGGGGCCGGCGAGCTCGTGAGTGGCCCACAGGTGCTCCCCCGCGAGGATGTGCCACAGGGTGTCGGGGTCCGAGATGCCCGCGGCCGCGTGCCGCGCCAGGGCCACCAGCATCAGCCCGAAGAGCACCAACGGGCTCCACCGCAGCAGGGGGGTGGAAGTGCCACCTTCGAGCGGTGGCGCGACGACCGTCCGCGGGTCCGCCGAGCTCATCGCAGTGACGGGGGGCTGGCCGCGAGAAACTGCTGGAGACTGGCGGCGTTGACCCCGACCGTGGTGCTCAGGCGCAGGTTGCGGACGACAAGGGCAGCCTGCTCGCGCCCCTCGGTGCCCGGGACGGGCGCGATGCCCCCGGTGGCCTCGAGCGTGACCTTGGTGCTGCCCCGAGGTGCTGTCAGGTCAACCGACACCTCTTGGGGCCGGGTGTCGGAGACCCGCACGACCTGGCGTTGGATGCCCGGCCCGGAGATGGTCACGCTGCGCTGCTCGGGCCCGGTGCTAGACAGCTCGAAGGTCAGCGTGGTGGGGACCGGCGCGGCACCCATGTTGCTCAGCGTGACGAGCGCCGTCGGGCCGGTCGTCTGTGACGGGACGCCGTCCGAGAGCTTCACGAGGGACCCACCGAGGCTGGCGACGACGGGACGCAGGACGGCATCCCTGCGCTGCTGGCCGGCCCCGCTGAGACGGGCGGCCAGCGGCCTCAGGTCGTAGGCCGCCAGGCTCTCTCCAGCCGCGGTGGCGACCGGCTCCCCGAGGAGGTCACCGGTCAGGTCGGTCGGGTCGCCGCTGCCTGCGTACCCGTCGCGGTCGATCGAGACGGCGCAGAATCCCGCAGCTGCCACGTCCTCGAGCAGTCGGCGCTGGTCGCTCACCGGGAGTGCCTGCTGCCAGTCGCTTCGCTGCGTCCCACGGATCGCGCCGTAGCTCCACGAGAGCGAGTCGGGAGAGGAGATAGACGGCAGGAGGTGGTCGTAGTCGGCCATGTTCCCGGGTGGGGCTTCCTCGGGATATGCCACGACCGGGAGCTGGAAGATGGCACACCCCCCACCCACCGTGTCGGACAGGTGCTCGGCATACGTCTCCAGCTCGGTGCGTTGCAGGGCAAGGTGTCGGTAGTCGGGGGCCACAGCCGGGTTCGTCTGGTCGAGGACGCCGACGGTGGTGACGAGGACCGCAGCCACCCACGCGACGGACCGACCATGTCGCCGACCGAGTCGGCTCAGCCCTAGGCCCGCGGCCAGCAGCCCGAGGAGGGCGATGAACACGACGAACCGGGACCAGGTGCGGATCTGTGGTGTCAGGAACAGGGCGACGACGGAGCCAAGGCCGCCCTTCGTGTAGAAGGCCAGGCTGACCAGGGTGAGGGCGGCGAGCAGGCCCCACGTGGCCGAGATCCGACGTCCCGTGGCCAGCGAGGCGACGCACCTCCAGAGGATGGCCACGACCCCCACCAGGGCGACCAGCCCGAGGGCCGGGTGCTCCACGTTCGGTGGCGCTGCTATCCCGTAGGCCCGGGAGAGGAACTGCAGCGGAGCCGCCCGGTGCTCGTGCCAGGGCAGGACGAGCTCGATGAGCTTGCCCGCATACAGCTCGGACTCACCGATCCCACGGGTGGCTGGCAGTGCACCCGTGACCAGGTCACCGGCGCGACCCCGCGTGGCGGCGAACAGTGAGACACCGCAAAGGATTCCGATGCCGGCGGCGGCCGTGGCACCGGGGAGAAGCTGCACCGCGCGGGTGCCGCTGGCCAGGCGGAGCACGAGCACGACGCCGAGCAGGATGAGGGTGAACGCCACGTAGTAGACGTCCGCGAGGCCGATCGCGACGACGATCGCGACGGTGCGGAAGGTCATCCACCGGGCGTGGCGGGCGACGTGCCCCCCAGCTCGAAGACTCGAGTGCGGCGGCAGCAGGGGTTCGCCGCGAGCCACACGGACGATGAGCCAGACGGCGAGCGGGACCATCCAGTACGACGCCAGCCACAGGTGGTCGAACCACTGCTGGTGACCCGGGATGACGGAGAAGAGCACCCCGGTGGCCACGGCGGCGGGCCTGGTGAGCCCGAGCTCGCGCGCGAGCCAGTAGGCGGTGAGGGCAGCAGCGGGGAAGCCGATGAGGAAGAAGACCGCGCTCGCCGTCGCCGCCGAGTCGGTGAAGAGTCCCAGGGCCTTGATGACGGAGAAGTTGAGGACGTCTGCCGTCGTGAACCATGCCTGGTTGAGACCGAAAGGCGCGCCGACGTGGTGGTTGACCTGGTACCAGTCGGATCGGAGGATCGCGTCGACCTGGACCAGAATCTGAGGTGCGTCCCCGGACAGCGACAACGGCACCCCGGGACGCCACTCCCACAGCCTCAGTGCCTGCATCGCGGCAACGATCGACGACACGACGGCCACGACCGGGCCGGCCGCAGCGCGCAGTCGATGGCTGTCGCGGTTCACGGGCAGGAGTATCGCGGTTCTGGTGTGGCGGAAGGGACGGACGACACAGAAAAGTCCGAAGGGACCAGCCAGGGGACGAGCGCCCGAGAGAGGGTGACAGCTTCTCCGGGGAGACGAGCGGTCAGTAGCCCTTGCGCCGGTGGAGCACCTGCACGACCGCCACGACGACAGCGCCCACGATGAGGCCGAGGATCGCCGAGCCAACGGTGTTCGTGAGCCAGCCGAGGACGCTACCCAGGGCGCCCGTGGCATCGTGCACCGCCTCCTCGGCGTGGTGCACGAGCTCGTATGGCGCGTGCAGCCCGAGCTCGTCGAGGCCGACCAGGAGGATGTGGCCGCCCACCCAGATCATCGCCGCGACCCCGACGACCGAGAGGGTCGACAGCAGTGGCGGCATGGCGCGGAGCAGGCCGTTGCCGAACGAGCGACCGAACCCTGAGCCCGTCTTGGACAGGTGGAGGCCCACGTCGTCCATCTTGACGATGAGCGCAACGACGCCGTACACGAGCACGGTGATAGCCAGGGCGACGACGATCAGGATGACCGCGCGGCTGAGGAGGGGCTCGGACTTCACCTCGTTGAGGGAGATCACCATGATCTCGCCGGAGAGGATGAAGTCGGTGCGGATGGCGCTGCTGGTGATCTGCTTCTCATCGGCGGTCTTCTCCGCGTCGTCGCCGTGAGCCGCATCCTCGCCGCCGTGGGCGATGCGCTCCCAGATCTTCTCGACTCCCTCGAAGCAGAGGTAGGTGCCGCCGAGCATCAGCAGTGGCGTCAGCGCCCAGGGGAGGAACTGGCTGAGCAGAAGGGCCGCGGGCAGGATGAACAGCAGCTTGTTGCGCAAGGAGCCGACGGCGATCTTGCGGATGATCGGCAGCTCACGCTTCGGATCGATGCCCTCGACGTAGCGGGGCGTAACGGCGGTGTCGTCGACGATGACGCCGGCTGCCTTGGCGCTCGCCCGGCCGGCAGCGGCTCCGACGTCGTCGATCGAGGCTGCGGCGGCCTTGGCCAGCACCGCCACGTCGTCGAGCAGTGCGAACAGTCCCCCCGCCATCAGCGTCCGCTCTCGAGGGTGGTTGCGGTCAGGGGCGCTGAGGTGGGTGGCACGTCGCACAGCGTAGATGAGCACGCGGTCGCGGCGCCGGAGCAGGACGCCTGAACCACGGATACGCTGACCGTCATGTCAGCAGAGGGTGGGACCACGGCGATCCTGGCGGCGCTAGGCGCCAACATCGGGATCGCCGTCACGAAGTTCGTCGCCTTCCTGCTCTCGGGGTCGAGCTCGATGCTGGCGGAGTCCGTGCACTCCCTCGCCGACTCCGGCAACCAGGGCCTGCTCCTCCTCGGAGGGAAGAAGTCCAAGCAAAAGGCGACTCCCGAGCACCCCTTCGGGTTCGGCCGGGAGCGCTACGTCTATGGCTTCGTCGTCAGCATCGTGCTCTTCAGCCTCGGCGGCCTGTTCGCCCTGTACGAGGCCTACCACAAGTACCACGAGAGCCAGCTGCACGGTGGGGCCATCACCAGCTGGCAGTGGCTGCCCATCGCGGTCCTCGTCTCGGCCATCGTCATGGAGGGCTACTCGTTCCGCACGGCGGTCCGCGAGAGCAACCGCTCAAGGGGTTCGCGCACCTGGCCCCAGTTCATCCGGTCAGCCAAGGCGCCCGAGCTCCCCGTGGTCCTGCTTGAGGACTTCGCCGCCCTCATCGGCCTGGTCTTCGCTCTCATCGGTGTCTCGTTGACCCTCGCCACCGGCAGCGGGATCTGGGACGCCCTCGGCACCGGGGCGATCGGCCTTTTGCTCGTCACGGTGGCCATCGTCCTGGCGATCGAGATGAAGTCGCTGCTCATCGGGGAGTCGGCGACACCGAGGGCGAGGAAGCGGATCGAGGAGGCGCTCGCGTCGCCCGACGGGATCGAGCGGGTCATCCACGCCAAGACGCTGCACCTCGGGCCGGAGGAGCTGCTGGTGGCCGCGAAGATCGCGGTCTCACCCGGCTCGGACGCAGCCGCCATCGCCGATGCCATCAACCGCGCCGAGGCCGCCGTACGGGCAACTGAGCCGAACCTCACCCTCGTGATCTACCTCGAGCCCGATATCGACACCCGGACCAACGCCTAGCCAGAGCCGGATTACCGCGGTGTCTCGCTCGACGACGTGGTGGCGGCGTTGTGGCCTCGCACGCAGGGTAGGACCTCAGTCCGTCAGGACTCCTTGAAGAACACGACGTCTGCCTGGAGCATCTGTCCGGACTTCTCGGTGAATCCGGGGTCGATCGACATGGGCACCATGTCGTGGTCCTCCGCCCAGCTGAACACATCTCGCCATGGCATGTCGCCGGTATAAGTGGGCACGAAGGACAGCTCGAACTGGGCACCGACGAGGTTGGGCGCCCCCAGCAGCTGCTGCCCCCCGTCGAGCACTTGGCGTTCGTACCCCTGGACGTCGAGCTTGAGGAAGGTGCGGTCATTCGGACCGACAAGCCCCTCGGCGACGACGTCATCCAGTCGCCGCTGCGCAACGTCCTCAGTGCCCGTGTAGCGCGCGAAGGGTGCTGCTTGCTCGAGCCGGCTGGTCATCGGCAGCATCGAGCTGCTTGCCCCTTGGTTCGCTGCGACGTTCATCTGGACAACGGCCTCCGAAGGACCCAGAGCGCATTGCACCGTCGTCCATGACGGGTCCTTCGAGGCGACCGCTTCCAGGCGGCGGAACGGCCCCGGCAACGGTTCGAAGGACACCATTCGTCCCCTGAAGCCGTGACCTCGGATTCCAGACGCGAACTGTCCCTCGTTCGCCCCGACATCTAGCACGACGTCGACGTGGTGACGACCCAACAAGCTCGCCAGTCGGAACTGCGGATCGCCTTGGGGAAAACGGAGCAGATCCACACCGAACTTCTGGGCAGTCCGCTTCAGAAAGACGTGCAAGGAGGGCATGCTGCACACCATAGTCACCGTCGAGCCGTCCGAGCGGGTCACCTGAACGCGTCCTCGCATGGGCCTTGGGCCCGGTCGTCTCATCCATCTGTAGCGGACGTCTTGACGCCGCGACAAAGGCTCTAGGGAGTTCTCGTGAAGACGAAGGAAGCGCGCCGCAGTGCCGCTCGGCACTCGGTCGTCTGGCTCGGAGGAGTCTCCAGGAGTGCGGTGGGCGTGGCGATGCGTGCCTACCGGAGATCACCGTTCTACCCCCGCGTCGGCCAGACGTTCGCCGCTGGGATGGCGCCCGTGATGAGGATGAGGAAGTCGCCGGTCATCAGGACCGTCAACGGTGTCACGTATGCGCTTGACCTCAACGAGGTCATCGACTCCTCGTTGTACTTCTCCGGCCGGTTCGAAAGCGGCGCGGAGGGCGCCATACGTCGGCTGGTGGCTGCAGGCAACGTAGCAATCGACATCGGCTCCAACATCGGCTACCACACCTTCGGAATGGCCCGCGAGGTTGGCGATCATGGTGTGGTCCTGGCCGTTGACCCATCGTCCTGGGCGATGCGGCGCCTGGACGTGAACATGAGCCTCAACGCCTTTCGCAACATCCGGCCCATTCACGTGGCCCTGGGTGATGCCCCCTCGCCCACGACGATCAGCGCGGTGTTCCGGGCCAGCTATCGCCTCGACGGCCGTCGTGACGACGTGCCCGAAGAGGTCAGGATCCTCTCGCTCGACACCTTGGTTGATGAGCAGTCGTTGACGCGTCTGGACTTCATCAAGCTGGACGTCGATGGGATGGAAGCTCAGGTCCTCCGAGGCGCGAGCAAGAGTCTCCGACGCTGGATGCCGAACCTCCTCTTCGAGATCACCCCGTCAGCGCTGATTGAGGTGGGCGAGGACTGGAGGGCGGTGCTGCAATTCCTCCTTGACCTGGGCTATCGCTTCGAGGCGGAGAACGGCGCTGCAATCCCCGATGTCATGGAGCACTGCGCACGGGTTCCTTGGGGTTACTCGACAAACCTGCTGGCCGTTTCGAGCTGAGACTTGATGTTGGTCCTCGCCTTGCTGAGAGCGAGCACGTGTGCGGCAATCCCGGCGGCCGCGCCCAGCGTGATCGCCACGGGGGCTCGGCTCGCCAGGTCGACGTCGATCCTGAGTGCGCAGAACGTCACGATGACCGCGAGGAGCCAGCCGGCGGCTGAGGACGCTTGCCTCTTCAGCGCGATGAGGCAGGAACCGGTCACGACGAGAACGGCGGTGGGCAAGGAGGAGACCACGAGGAAGGTGAGCGTCCAGGCGGGCAGCCGGAACGTGTCCCCGAGGACAGCCTCGAAGAGGGGCGGTCCCACGGCCAACGTGAGTGCACCGAAGGCGATGGTCACCGCCAAGAGAATGAAAGTCCCCTTCACCAACACGGACCGCAACAGCCCGGGCTGTCGGCTGAGCGACCCGATGATCAGCGTCTGAAAGATTCCCAGGGGGACCAGCAACGGGGCTCGCGTCAGCGCAATCGCGGCCAGTGCGACACCGTCGTGCGCATCCAGGGGACGGGCCGACGAGGCGCTGACCATGACGGGAAAGCCGACGGTCAGAAGGGCGTTGGCTCCGGTCGTCGCCATGGTCAGCCACATCCTGTGCAGGAAGCCCGAGAGGCTCACCAAAAGCCGGCTGCGTGCGGACGCGCGGACGGCTGGGGCGGCCAGGTACAGCAGCCACGATGCCGGTGCCAGGACCAGCGCTCCGGCAAGACCGTGGGCGCCCCAGCCCAACAGGGAACCACCAGCTACGAGGGCGAGCCGGGTCGACGCGTCCGTCGCCGCCAACCACGCGTAGGAGCGCCATTCCCCGGCCTGCGCCAATCCACCGAGTATGGCTGCGTAGACGCAGTAGATGACCACCCCGACCGCCAAGATCACTGCGACGCCGAGGTCGGACCTGTCGAAGATGGGCGGGGTCCAGAGACCGGCCGTGGCCATGGCCAGCACTGCGACAGCGGCGCCGACACCGGCAAGGGCACTGACGACCAACGGCATCTTCCTGCGTGACGGCGCCTCGGCCACGGGAACGACGTTTCCCGCCTCGTGCTGCAGGCCGGACATGAGGCCGATCGTGGAGAAGTACAAGCCCCAGATGACCGAGAAGTAGGCATAGGAGGCGGGTCCCGTCGTCCGTGCGACCACCACGAGGGTCGCCCACCCCGACAGGCCGACCACCACGACGACGACTGAGCCCAGGCCGAGCGAACCAGCGAGTCGCCTTTCGCGGGGCCCTGAGGGCAGGGGTGCTGTGATGGCTTGATCCCTTCTAGCTGCGCGCAGTCGCCACGCGAGTGTGGCGCACGGCGCGCGCTGCTCCCGGGTGTGAACGCCTTGTCGGGTCGGATCCGCGTGACCGAATTCGTCTGGACACCATGGCAGATGTACCGCCGCAAAGACGGCAACTTGGTAGCGTGAACCGTCAGTTGGTCGAATGACCAATGCCGCGTACGACTCAGCAACGGGATGGAGGCCAGTGAGCAAGCGAGCCCTGATCACCGGCATCACCGGTCAGGACGGCTCCTATCTCGCCGAGCTGCTGTTGTCGAAGGGCTACGAGGTGCATGGCCTCATCCGCAGGGCCTCCACCTTCAACACCGCGCGGATCGACCACCTGTACGTCGATCCCCACGAGTCGGGCGCGCAGCTGTTCCTCCACTACGGAGACATCACCGACGGCTCCCGGCTGGTGACCTTGCTCAACGAGGTGCGGCCTGACGAGGTCTACCACCTCGCAGCCCAGTCCCACGTGCGCGTGAGCTTCGACGAGCCTGAGTTCACTGGCGACACCACAGGGCTGGGCACCATCCGGCTGCTCGAAGCGATCCGCATGATCGGTCTCGAGTGCCGCTTCTACCAGGCGTCGAGCTCGGAAATGTTCGGTGCATCGGCACCGCCGCAGAACGAGGACACCCCGTTCTATCCCCGCAGTCCCTATGGTGCGGCGAAGGTCTACAGCTACTGGGTGACGCGCAACTACCGCGAGGCCTACGGGCTCTTCGCCGTCAATGGGATCCTGTTCAACCACGAGAGCCCCCGCCGTGGCGAGACATTCGTGACGCGCAAGATCACGCGGGCCGTCGCCCGGATCAAGGCGGGCCTGCAGGACGAGGTGTTCCTCGGGAACCTCGACGCCGTGCGCGACTGGGGCTACGCCCCTGAGTTCGTCGAGGCGATGTGGCTGATGCTTCAGCACGACGAGCCACAGGACTACGTGGTGGCGACGGGGAGCGCCTACTCCGTCCGTGACTTCGTGCGGTTCTCCTTCGAACACGCCGGGCTGGACTGGGAGAAGTACGTCCGCTTCGACGACCGCTACCTGCGTCCGACCGAGGTCGACGCCCTGATCGGCGACCCGTCCAAGGCCACCAAGGCCCTTGGCTGGACGCCGCAGGTCCACACGCCCGACCTCGCGGCCATCATGGTCGACAGCGACATCAAGGCACTCGAGACCGAGGGCACGCCCTGGGTGCACCGTGCGTGGGCCCGTGGCTGACCTCGGCTCGGTTCTTGCGGTCGTTCCCACCCTGGGTGAACGCGTCGACACCCTCGGCGCGGCGCTGGCGAGCGTCCGTTCGCAAGAGGGGGTCGACGTCACCCTGGTGGTCGTCGTCCCTCAGTCGGCGACGGAGGCTCGTCGAATCGCCGAGGACCACGGCGCGGTGATCGTCGACGACCCGAGGCGCGGACTGTCCGCTGCCGTAAACGTCGGCATCAAGGCAGCTGGGAACGAGTCGTACTTCTCGTGGATCGGCGACGACGACGAGCTCCGCCCCGGGGGCTTGCGCGCTCTCGCTGATCTCATCGAGCGTGAGTCGGCGGTCGTGGCCTTCGGGGCCTGCAACTACATGGATGGCGACAACCGCGTCTTTGCGGTGAGTCGTGCCGGCGACTGGGCCACCAGGGTCCTGGCCTGGGGGCCGGACCTCATCCCGCAGCCCGCGTCGCTCACCCGGTTGGACGACATGCGCGCGGTCGGACCGTATGACGAGTCGCTGCGCTTCGTCATGGACCTCGATATGTTCCTGCGACTGCGCACTCGCGGACGTTTCGTCAGCACCCCCCAGACCGTCGCCTCCTATCGCTGGCATCCCGACGCGCTCACCGTGGCCAACCGGGACGTCTCGATCGCCGAGGCCGAGGCGGTCAAGCGCAAGCATCTGCCGGCGCCCCTGCGCGCTTGGGCGCCGGTCTGGCAGCTGCCCGTCCGTGTCGCTATCAACCTCGTGTCCGGCCAGCTCTCGCGTCGCGCGCGGAAGCGTGCCACGCGGTGACGGACCTCCAGCCGCTCGACCCGTCCTCGCCGTTCTACGTCGCGGGCCATCGTGGGTTGGCCGGGGGTGCTGTGTGGCGCCACCTCCAGGAGGAGGGGTTCACCCACCTGATCGGGCGTACCTCCCAGGAGCTCGACCTCCGCCGCCGCGACGACGTCTTCGACTTCTTCCGTGAGGAGAGGCCCCGGTACGTCGTCATGGCGGCGGCCAGGGTCGGGGGCATCGGCGCCAACAGCACGCGTCCTGTCGACTTCCTGTCAGACAACCTGCAGATGCAGACCGCCGTCCTCGATGCGGCGCACGAGGTCGGCGTGGAACGCCTGCTGTTCCTGGGTTCGTCGTGCATCTACCCGAAGTACGCAGAGCAGCCGATCAAGGAGTCCTCGCTGCTCACCGGAGCGCTCGAGCCCACCAACGACGCGTATGCCGTGGCGAAGATCGCCGGGGTCCTCCACGTGCAGGCCATGCGACGTCAGTACGGCCATCGATGGATCAGTGCCATGCCCACCAACCTCTACGGTCCGGGCGACAACTACGACCCGGACTCGTCGCACGTCCTCGCAGCTCTCATCCGGCGGTTCGCGGAGGCGGTTCGGACGGGGGCGGGCAGCGTGACGAACTGGGGCACCGGTACTCCTCGACGCGAGTTCCTCCATGTGTCGGACCTCGCGTCGGCCGTCCTGCACCTGCTGCAGACCTACGACGAGCCCTCACCCATCAACGTCGGGACGGGGTCCGACCTGAGTGTCGCCGAGCTGGCCGATCTCGTGGCCGAGGTGAGTGGCTTCGAGGGCACGGTCGAGTGGGACGAGTCCAAGCCTGACGGCACGCCACGCAAGCTGCTCGACGGATCACGCCTCGCCGAGCTCGGCTGGGTCGCCCGAGTCGATCTCCGGCAGGGCCTGGCTGACACCTATGCCGCGTACGGCGGATCGCCGCACCATCAGCGCTAGATGTTGCGCGTCACCTCGGAGCGTTCGCCGTGCTCGCGGCTCGTCGGGATGCGCCGCGCATGGTCGGATGACTCGACAGCCGCGCGCAAAAGGGCGACCTCCTCGGCGAGCACGCGGGTGCGCTCACGCAGCCGGCCGGCTTCGGCGCTGAGCTGCATGATCATGATGAGCATCGCGATGCTGCCCAGGAACAGGAGCAGGTTGAGGGGGATCTCAACTCCGGCGGCTCGCGCCGCGTGCTCGAGCAGGCTCGGGAAGAGCGCCAGGACCGCGGCGCCCACACCGAGGGCGATCCAGATGACGGCGAAGCGACCGCGCAGGTAACGGCGACGCACCATCTCTATGACGACCCCGATGACCACGAAGCCGCTGGCGACGCCCAACCAGTAGGCATCGGTCCTCACGGCGTGGTCTCCGCTGGCAGTGGCCAGTGTCGGACCATGCCGAGGGCGACGACACACCCAGCGCGGGCGAGCTCCACCGTCGAGCGGAGGCCGCCGTGGCTCGGGCGCCCGGTCGTGCGCGGGTTCATGGCGACGGGGACCTGGGTGACGGTGAGCGATGACTTCCGGGCGATGACCAGCGTCTCGAGGGTGTCCCCCAGGTACTCAGCGGGGTAGTGCTCGGCGAAGACGCGTATGGCCCGCGGTCCAGCAGCGCGGAACCCCGAGGTCGCGTCGTCCAACCGCGTTGACATGAGTGCTGACATGCCGGTGGCCAAGGCACGCATGGCCAACCGGCGAAGCCTGGAGACGCGGTAGTCCCCGGCACCGGCGAAACGAGCTCCGACGGCGACGTCGTGGTGGCGCAGCTCGGCGAGCAGCAGCGGGATGAACCGGGGGTCGTGCTGGCCGTCACCGTCGACCTGGACCAGGGCGGAGTAGCCGCCCCTCTGGGCGTGGCGGAACCCAGTGCGCATCGCGCCACCGACGCCGAGGTTGAACGGCAGTGTGGCCACCATCGCGCCAGCAGCACGCGCCACGGCCGACGTGCTGTCACGCGATCCGTCGTCGACGACGAGGACGTCGGCGTGCGGCACCGCCTCGTGGACGGCCGCGATCACACCCGAGATGGCGGCGGCTTCATTGAACGCAGGGATGACGACGAGGACCTTGGCTCCAGCCGCACCCGTGTCCATCATGCAAGGCCCCGATCGTTCGTACCTGGCGCGTCTGTCGCAGGCGTAGTAGGTACGGTCTCAGGCGATCAGGACCGGCGGAAGAGCCGTGGACGGGTTCTGGCCGAACGGACGAGTTCGTGCTCGGGCGGTCGACAAAAGGGACAACCCGGGCGGTCGGCGGTGCTGTGACGGTCAGCCCTGCATGGAGCGACCCTCGTCGACGCCGTCCTCGTCCGCGCCCGGCAGGCGGTCTTGCTGGTTGTAAGGGTCGACCTGGTAGTCACTCTTGACTTCGTCCCAAGCCTCGATCTTCTCCTCATCGAGGTCCAGCTCGATTTTCTCCTCGGCCTCGTTCGCGGGCGCAGCCTCGGCGGACTCGTCGACCTGTGCGTCGGCGACGTCGCCGGGGATGTGGGTGCTTGGCTCGCTCATGGTGTGCCTCTCGACTCGGATGACCTGCGTCTCCTTCCTAGTGCACGGCATGCGCTGTCGCACTCTCGCGAGGGATCGATAGGCCCGGTGTGGTCGGTGGAAGGTGAACGACGGCGAGTCAGCCGTTAGACTGGGCGACTGCCGGCGTGGGTGATAACCCGCTCCTTCGATGTTCGCCCAGATGGGCTGCGCCGGGTCCGCAAACCAAGCAAGTCAACTTCAGGAGTACTTCCATGTCCTTTGACTACAAGGTTGCCGACCTGAGCCTCGCCGAGGCCGGCCGTCACCAGATCCGCCTTGCCGAGCACGAGATGCCCGGCCTGATGTCCCTGCGCGAGGAGTTCGGGGCGGCCCAGCCGCTCAAGGGCGCCCGCGTCGCCGGCTCGCTGCACATGACCGTGCAGACCGCCGTGCTCATCGAGACGCTCACCGCGCTCGGTGCCGAGGTCCGTTGGGCCTCCTGCAACATCTACTCGACCCAGGACGAGGCGGCCGCGGCAGTCGTCGTCGGCCAAGGCACCCCGGAGGACCCGCAGGGTGTCCCGGTCTTCGCCTGGAAGGGCGAGACGCTCACCGAGTACTGGGAGTGCACCGAGCAGATCCTCACCTGGCCCGGCGGCGAGGGCGCCAACATGATCCTCGACGACGGTGGCGACGCCACGATGCTCGTCCACAAGGGTCGTGACTGGGAGGCCGCCGGCGCGGTCCCCGCCACCGACGAGCAGGACTCCGAGGAGGTCGGGGTCTTCAAGGAGCTCGTCCGCAAGACCCTCAAGGCCGACCCCACCAAGTGGACCAAGGTCGCCGAGCAGATCAAGGGCGTCACCGAGGAGACCACCACCGGTGTCCTTCGCCTCTACGAGCTCGCCGCTTCCGGCGACCTGCTCTTCCCGGCGATCAACGTCAACGACTCGGTCACCAAGTCCAAGTTCGACAACAAATACGGCGTGCGCCACTCGGTCATCGACGGCCTCAACCGCGCCACGGATGTCCTCATCGGCGGCAAGGTCGCCGTCGTCGCCGGCTTCGGCGACGTGGGCAAGGGCTGCGCCGCTGCGCTGGCCGGACAGGGCGCTCGCGTCATCGTCACCGAGATCGACCCGATCTGCGCGCTGCAGGCCGCGATGGAGGGCTACCAGGTCGCCCGCCTCGAGGACGTCCTCGACACCGCCGACATCTTCGTCACCACCACCGGCAACTTCAACATCATCACCGCCGAGCACATGACGCAGATGAAGAACAAGGCGATCGTGTCCAACATCGGCCACTTCGACAACGAGATCGACATGGCCGGCCTGGCCAAGGTCCCCGGCATCACGAAGACCCAGATCAAGCCGCAGGTCCACGAGTGGACGTTCGACAACGGCAACTCGATCATCGTCCTGTCCGAGGGCCGCCTGATGAACCTCGGCAACGCCACGGGCCACCCGAGCTTCGTCATGTCGAACTCCTTCGCCAACCAGACGATCGCCCAGATCGAGCTGTTCACGAAGAACGACGAGTACGACAAGCAGGTCTACGTGCTCCCCAAGCACCTCGACGAGAAGGTGGCCCGCCTGCACCTCGACGCCCTCGGCGCCAAGCTCACCGAGCTGACCAAGGAGCAGGCCGCCTACATCGGTGTCGACGTCGCCGGCCCGTACAAGTCGGAGCACTACCGCTACTGAGGCACCGCCTCCCAGCACCAGCACCACCCGGTATGCCGCCCGCTCACCAGAGCGGGCGGCATACCTGCGTCAGCGGCTCGCGAAGATCCAGGTGCGCATGCCGACGTAGCGGACCACGGTCGACACGGCCATCGAGGCGCCCACGACCACGGTCTGCACCAGCACCGGCGGCCGCGTAGCGAGGGAGTGCAGCAGCCACAGGGCGCCGGCTGACGCGGCCCACGTGAGGACGAGGAGGAGCAGCGCTTGGAGGTGGTGGCGCGTCGCCGTGCTCGCGTCGCGGACGCCGAAGGTCCATCGGCGGTTGACCGCCGTGTTGGCCACGGTGGCTACCACCAGCGCCACGACATTGGCGAGCTGGCTCGTGGCAAGGACCGGCACCATCGCGGCGAACAGCCCGAGGTGAAGACCGGTGCTGCCGACCCCGACGCCCAGGAACCGCACCAGCGGCCGGTCGACCAGCGAGCGCAACGTCGCGCGCGGGGGGCCAAGGATGACAACAGTGCCGGCCACGTCACGCTCCTCTCGCCAGACGACTCCTCTCGAGGCTAGGCCGGTCAGGTCGTCCGTGAGATGGCTGAAGCGGAGTAGGGCCCGAACGTCGCCGCCAGCTCAGGAGAATGGGGGAGGTTGCGCTCGCACGCGACCCACCGAGTGGTTGGCGGTCGATCACGGCTACGGCTCGTCTACCCTCCGAGGCATGCCCAGCCGCGACCGTGACGACGCCACGTCGTCCGGGGTCGAGGGGCTGGCCCGGTCGATCAGCGCTGTGCCGGAGGCCTTCGTCTGCCTGACGGCCTTGGCCACCGCCGTGGGCGTGATCGCGGCCTGGGCGGGGCTGCGACCACTGGCCAGCGCTGGAACGTCTCGCGCGATCGTGCTGGCGCTGGTGTTGTTCGCCCTCGTGTTCACCAGCCACCGTCTGCGAGCTGGGGAGCATCCGGTCCAGAGCCTGCTCCCTGCTCTCCCCGCGCTGGTGCTCGTCGGCTACGGCCTCGTCGTGAGGGTGCTGTCGCCCGGCGAGCGTGCCGAGTGGTTCCTCGGCGGCGACCACGTGCGGCACCTTCTCTTCGTCGCGGACGAGCGCGCGACCGGCAGCCTGGACTATGCGGTGCAGTCCTACCCGCGCGGCTGGCACACCCTGGTCGCGACAGTCTGGGCAGCCACGGGCGCGCAGCTCGACGGGGCGGGCCTGCGCTCCCTGGTCGACCTCATGTCGACAGCCGTCTGGCTGCTGCCGGCCCTGCTCAGCCTTGTCACCGGTTCGCTCGCCGTGGAGGTGGCTCGGCGGTATGGCGCGGGCCGGACCGAGTGGAGTGTGGCCGGGTTGGGGGCGGCCGCCGCCGTGCTGCTGCCGTCCTTCCTCGCGAACTACCAGGCGCTGGGCTTCGAGAACTCTTATGTGGGCGCCATCGTCCTCGCCGTCCTGGCCAAGCAGGTCGTGGTCGTCGATGAAAGCCGAGCTCTGCGCGCGGCATTCGTGGCCGTTGCGGGGGTGGTGGTGTGCGCGCACAGCTGGCAGCTGCTCCTGCCCACTGCTGGGGTCGCCTACCTGTACCTGGCGTGGCCCGTGGTCCGCCGGGGGAAAGCACGCGACCGGCTTGCGCTCGCGGTCGCTTCCGTGCTCGGCGCAGCGGTTTCGCTGCCGGCCATGCTCGCCGTCTTCACCGTCATAGGTATCCAGCACGCCACCGACTCAGGGGTGCGTGCGCCGGTGCCGGTGGCTCTGCTTGTCGCCGGGGTCGCCTGCGCGTCTGGGGTTGCCTACCGGCGGCCCAGGGACGGTTCCCTGCGCACGCTACTCGCGATCGTGGTCCTGCCGTCCGTGACGGCTGTCGCCGTGGCGATGCGGGTGGGAATTCCCCTGTCCGACTACTACCCGAGCAAGCTGCTCTGGCACTCCGCCGTCCTCGGGCTCTCGCCGCTGGCGGTCGTGGTCGTCCGCGGCTGGGCAGTCCTGGGGGAGCGGGCCGACTCGATGCTGGCTCGAGCGGCCAGGGGGCTAGGGGGCGTCACGGGGGCTCTGCTCCTCGCCTATGCACTGATCAGCCCGGCCGGAGCCTTCGTGGGCGCGTGGTCCTCGACCCGTGGGCCGGTGACCCTGGGTGCAATCACCTCACCGGGTGCCGGCGATGCCCAGGTCGTGTGGCTGGGTGCCGTCGGGGACGACACGATCGGTCGCGTCCTGCTCGACTTCTACCGCATCCCCGACACCTACCGCACCCCCCAGCCGCCCCTCGACGTCGCCGAGGAGTGCGAGCTCCTCCACGCAGCAAAGCGTCCGGCGGTGCTGTCCAACCGTCCCGGCTCAGAGGTCCGCGCGCGCTATGCGTGCGTGCCGGCGCTGGAGGTCGTGCCGGTCCTTCGCTGAGCGCTATTGCGTCAGGTGGAGCGGGGTCCTGCTCACCACGGGGCAGGACTGGTTGCCGTTCGCGATCTGCACTCCAGAGGCGGGACGCGCCGGCGCACGGCCAGGCCACCAGTTCGCCGATCGGGAGGTCCATGGGAATGGCTTCGTGGCGTCCGACTCGCCAGAGGTTGCGCCAGCCCGGGCGGAACGATCTGGGGGTTGAGATGCGCGCCCCGGTCAGGCTGAGGCTTACGTGGCTGTCGACTACTTGTAGAGGTAGCCCAGGATCCGAGGGAGTTGTTGGTCGACGGCGTTGTCGATGATGATCTTGGAGGTGTTACCTACAGCAGAGACTCCGCCCACCACGATAGGGCCGCCAACGAATGTGAAACTCGAATTTCCGTTCAGCGTGAGGGTTGCCTTTGGGGCGTAGACAATACCGGCGATCTTGTCGGCGACGCCGTTGCCCTGAATGCTCAGGGCGCTCGTGTTCAACGGGTCGTAAATGATCGCGTATCCCTTGAATGTGCCCAGCGTCGGGGCGGAGATGCTGACGTCACCGTTGCTAAAGTCCAAACTTCCGTTCTGTGTCACATAGAGCACCACGCCGGTGCCTGAATTGGTGAGGAGCGTGTTGTTCTGGAGTTTCCAGTCGCCGTTGACGATGTAGGTGCCCTCGGTGAGGGTGCAGGGATTCGCACTGATTGTAAGGGAGCCGTACGTTCCCGCGCCCTGCGTGCAAGGGTTAGTCTTAACGGGAGTGCTGGGAGCTCCGGTCGGGACGGTGCCGAGAAGCGGGTCGGCGAAAGCGGTGATCTTGTTCGGCGTGGGGGTGATGTTGGTCGCGCTCCCGCTGAAGGTTCCGGCAAACGCGTTCCCGAGCGTGCTCCAATTACTGTTGCCAGAAGGGCTCACGGCCAGATTGCCGTTCACGGCGATGGAGCCGCCATCAACAGCGAAATCTGTGTTGTTCGTCGAAAGATCACCGAGAACGCACAGAGTGCACTTCGTGTTCTGTCCCGTCTGGGCTGCAGCGATGGCCCCAACTCGGATCGAAGTAACTCCAGCCATCGAACCGAAGATGGTGGGCTTTACGGTGGCAGGTAGCGACACCTGAACTCTTTTAGGGGCGGATGGCGCGTCGAAGGAGATGCACGACGTACCCCCGCCGGGGACGTAACCGATGGACGTTGCCGTGCACCCTGACCAACCAGTCAGGGGGATCTGAAAGTTGACAAGGGCGTAGTTCTTAGCGGCGGCGATAGCGTCGTTGAAACACGGAGCGCTGCTCGCATCGCTGCACTTGACGGCCGGGTAAACCGGATATAGGGCATTCACGGCCGCAAGCGCCGCGGCATCCGCGCCGTTCTGTGCCTGCCGGCGATCCGCCTTAGCGCTGCCGATGTCGACGACGACCGCAGCGCAGAGAATGAGGGCGACCATCAGGAGAGCCGTCATCACAGCCACTGCGCCACGTTCATTGCTGCCACGCGGCGAGCGGACATTCTTCATCACGAACACCATGACCAGTCGCTTCCGCTCGGTGCAGCCTCGCTCGTGTACGTCGGATCGACTACGGGATTGCCGACCTCGATGGACATGTACGTCTTTGTCTTGAGGATGCCGCCGGCGGGTAGGGGAACGAAACCTGTTCCCTGCTCCTTACTCTGCATGCAAACGACAAGCTGCTTGCCTTGCGCCCATCCTCCAGAGACGGCGGGGATATAGACAACGGGAGTGCTGCCCATGGTGGTGTCTGTTGCCGCCACGGCAGCGCACCTAATCTTGGCTCCCACTGTGCCGGTGGTGCATGAGCCGTACTGCTGCACGATTGCCTGCCGAGATGCTTCGCGGACTCCCTGGCGCATGCTCACGGAGTCGAAATAGAACCTTCCGTAGTCGAGGATCCCGAAGACCAGCAGGAACAGTACGGGCATCACGAGCGCGAACTCGACGGCTGAGGCTCCGGAGTCCGAACGGTCGCCGCGTCGGGCTCTCCGCCTGTGGGTCACTTGTCTGCTCCCGATCGTGGTGTGAAACGTCTAGATGCCTCCTCCGGCAGTTCAGTGTCGCGTCAGACCGATGACGACGTAATCGTCCAAACGGTCGAAGGTGGGACCACCACCGACGCTGGAACGCCCTTCGCGGTCCGGCCGGTCCGGCAGAACTCGACGTGGCCCGTGTGTGATGATTCGGACAGGGAATCTTTACTCACTGCTGGAAGAGGGTTGACGCAGGTGAAGGGTCGCGTGCTCATCGTCGATGACGATCTTGCGCTGGCAGAGATGCTGGGCATCGTCCTGCGCAACGAGGGCCTGGAGGTGTCGCACGTCGCCGACGGCGGGAACGCCGTCGCGGCGTTCCGGGACAGCAAGCCCGACCTCGTCCTGCTCGACGTGATGCTGCCCGGGCTGGACGGCATGGAGGTGTGCCGGCGGATCCGCGCTGAGTCCGGCGTCCCGATCGTCATGCTCACCGCGCGCACCGACACCGTCGACGTCGTCGTCGGCCTCGAGTCCGGTGCCGACGACTACGTCGTC
The DNA here is from genome assembly GCF_045348425.1 of Pedococcus sp. KACC 23699. GTDB lineage: Bacteria > Actinomycetota > Actinomycetes > Actinomycetales > Dermatophilaceae > Pedococcus. Next base: position 657,064 of record NZ_CP157483.1, on the reverse strand, counting down.
AAGCCCTTCAAGCCGCAGGAGCTCATCGCCCGGGTCCGGGCCAGGCTGCGTCGCGGCGACGAGCCCGAGCCCGAGAGCCTGGAGATCGGCGACCTGGTCATCGACGTCGCCGGCCACTCGGTGAAACGGGGCAGCGAGCCGCTGTCCCTGACCCCGCTGGAGTTCGACCTCCTCGTCGCCCTCGCCCGCAAGCCGTGGCAGGTGTTCACCCGCGAGGTGCTCCTGGAGCAGGTCTGGGGCTACCGCCACGCCGGTGACACCCGGCTGGTCAACGTCCACGTGCAGCGGCTCCGCTCCAAGATCGAGCACGACCCCGAGCACCCCGAGATCGTCGTCACCGTCCGCGGAGTCGGCTACAAGGCCGGCCCGAGCTGACGATGTCGGACTCGGCCGACCCTGGCCCCGACCGGACCCCGACACCGCGAGGGTCCGAGCACCGGGAGGCCGGACTGCGCGCCCTGCGCCGGTTCGTTGCCGGGGCGCGGGTGGCGACCGGTACGGCGCTGCGCTGGCTGGTGCACGCGTGGCGCCGTTCGCTGCAGTTCCGGGTGGTCAGCACGACGATGCTGCTCGGCCTGCTCGTCGTCCTCGGTCTGGGCTCCTACCTCTACTCCTCGATCTCCGACGGACTCGAGCAGGACCGGATGGCGACCGCGCAGCTGGAGACGTCGCGGTTGACCAAGACGGTGCAGGACAACTTCGACGAGAGTGACCGCACCAGCTCGGGCGAGCTGGACATCCTCACCCAGCAGGTCATCAAGAGCGCTGCCGCGCCCGGAGGTGACAACGAGCGCTACCTCGTCTTCACCCGCAGCCTCGGCAACACCTCGGACACGTCGGTGCAGACCGTGCTCAGTGGCGGCATCGGGCTCTCGAGCATCCCCGACGCCCTGCGGCAGGCGGTGCGACTCGACCCGACGCACCAACAGGTCACCCTCATCGGCATCAGCGACCCACAGACGGGTCAGCGGGTTCCCGCCGTCCTCGTGGGGTCGCAGGTGGAGGTGCCCGTAGCCGGGAAGTACGACCTGTACGTCGTGTTCCCCATGCAGCGTGAGCAGGCCACCCTCGACCTCATCACCCGGACCTTCGCCATCGGGGGGTTCGCCCTGGTCGCCCTGGTCGGAGCCATCGCGTACGTCGTCACGCGACAGGTCGTCAACCCGGTGCGACGGGCAGCGACCGTTGCCGAGCGGTTGTCGTCGGGCCGGCTGAACGAGCGGATGCGCGCCCGAGGGGAGGACGACCTCGCCCGGCTCGCCAAGTCCTTCAACGAGATGGCCGACAGCCTGCAGACCCAGATCCGTCAGCTCGAGGGACTGTCCCGGGTGCAGCAACGCTTCGTCTCGGACGTCTCGCACGAGCTGCGGACGCCGCTGACGACCATCCGTATGGCTGGCGACCTGATCCATGACTCGCGGCGTGACTTCGACCCGACGGTCGCGCGGTCGGCCGAACTGCTCCACAACGAGCTCGACCGGTTCGAGGAGCTGCTCGGGGACCTGCTCGAGATCAGCAGGTTCGACGCCGGGGCGGCAGCGCTCGACGTGGACGTCATCGACCTGCGTGACACCGTGGCCCGCGCGGTGCAGTCCGCCCAGCCATTGGCCGAGCGCTGGGGCAGCACCATCACCGTCACCTCCAAGGGGCCGACCCAGGCTGAGATGGACCCGCGCCGGGTCGAGCGCATCCTGCGCAACCTCGTGGTCAACGCGGTCGAGCACGGTGAGGGGCGTCCCGTCGAGATCGCGATCGAGGGCAACGCCACCGCTGTCGCCGTGGCCGTTCGCGACCACGGTGTCGGACTCCGTCCGGGTGAAGCCGCCTTGGTGTTCAACAGGTTCTGGCGTGCCGACCCGGCGCGAGCGCGCACGACCGGGGGCACCGGGCTGGGGTTGGCGATCTCGTTGGAGGATGCCCGGCTGCACGACGGTTGGCTGCAGGCCTGGGGGGAGCCGGGGCAGGGCTCCTGCTTCCGGCTGACGCTGCCGCGCGCGTACGGCCAACCTGTCGGTGAGTCGCCGCTGCCGTTGCGTCCCCGCGACGCGCCGGCACCGCGCGACCGTGGCGTCGCGGACACTGATCGTGACCGGGCCAGCGCACCAACTCAGGATCTGGTGGTGCAGTCCCAGGTGGATCGCCGCCATACGCCGGCCGCTCCGGGGCCACCGCGATGAGGCGGCGCCCCCTGGTGGTCCTCGCGGTGGTCGTGGCCACCCTCCTGGCGGCGTGTGGTGGCGGCCTCTCGACGAAGTCGCCGATCCAGCCGGGCCTCGAGGTGGGGTCGGTCCAGGAGAACGAGATCCGGGTGGAGGCGAGTCCCATCCGCGCGGGAGCTTCGCCGCAGGAGGTGGTCGAGGGTTTCATCCGCGCAGCGGCCGCCAGCGACGACCAGTACCTCGTGGCGCGCTCCTACCTCACTCCCGACGCCGCAGCGTCATGGCGACCGGACACCTCGGTCGTGGTCTTCGGCAACGAGTCGGTCCTCGACACCCGTCAGAGCGGCCCTGGTGAAGTCACGGCGAGGGCCACCGCGACAGCGAAGGTCGACGGCACCGGGCGCTACACGGAGCTCCCGGCGGACAGCACGGTCCAGGTGGGCTTCCGCGTCGCCCAGCGGGCGGGGGAGTGGCGAATCACCACGCTGCCCGCGAACTTCGGCATATGGCTGAGCAACTCCGACTTCCTGCGCCTCTATGACCCGTTCCGCATCTACTTCATCTCGACGACGCAGCGTCGCCTCGTGCCGGACGTGCGCTGGCTGTCCCTCGGGACAGGACTCGCGACGCGCCTGGCTCGCTCGCTCCTCTCGGGGGCACCGGACTACCTGAAGGGGGCCGTGCGCAGTGACGTGCCTCAGGGCACGCGGTTGGCGGTCGACGCGGTCACCATCGACTCCGGCACGGCGACGGTCGACCTGACGGCGACGCGGCTGGCCACCGACCCGGGGCAGCGCCAGAACCTGGGAGCCCAGTTCCTCGCGACCGTCAGCCAGGCCCCCGGCGTCGACCGCGTCGCGCTCCAGCTCGAGGGTGTCGACCTGCGGGTGCCAGCAGTGGAGGGACCGCTGGACTCACTGTCGACGCTGGGCTTCGGTACGCCGGCCGATCCACTGGTGAAGCCTCTGCTGCGGATCGGGACGACTCTCGTGCCGGTCGACCCGGAGCAGGTGGGCGACCCGGGCCAGCGCCCTAGCGGCACAGTGGTCGCGGCCCTCCCGACGTTGCCCACGGGCTGGGCCTACCCCGCCATGTCCAAGACAGGCACCGAGATCGCTGCGGTGGGCGGAGACCGGGGGCAGCTCGCTCGCTGGCGTGGCAAGACGCAGGTGCAGCTCCTCACCTTCGGGTCGAACCTGACGCGCCCGACCTATGACAACCAGGACGGGCTCTGGGTGGCTGGTCGCGACAAGGACGAGACGAAGGTCTGGGTCGTCAACACCGCCGCCGACCCGACGGACTCGGCGAAGTCGGGGCCACGGGCGCTCTCCGCGAGCTGGCTGGGCGATCGGCGGATCGTGAGCCTCCGGGTGTCGCCCGACGGGCAGCGGGTCGCGATCGTCAGCACCGATGCGCAGGGCCAGGGACCTCACCTCGATGTGGCAGGGGTCGTCCGTGAGGCCAACGGAGTGCCCACCTCGCTGGCGGCTCCTCTCAGCTTGGCCCCGACCCTGACGCTCATGCGCGACGTCGTGTGGGTGGACGACGCCACGCTCGTGGTCCTCGGGCGCCGGAACGCCGGTCAGGTGCTGCGGCCGTGGACCGTTCCGCTCGGAGGTCAGATCACCGCCGGCCCCGAGATCTCAGGAGCCCGGACGATCACCACGATCAACGGTGAGCGCGGTCTGGTCGTCACCACCGACAGCCGTCAGGTGCTGTTGCGCGCGGGCAGCCGCTGGCAACGCGTCGGCGAAGGCACCGACCTGCTGGTCCCCGCCCGCTAGAACCGCCCGCTAGAACCGCCCGCTAGAGCCGCCCGCAGTGCTGCGATGCAGTCCAGGCTTGGCTGGTCACGGGAAGCCCCAACCGCCTCCGGTGCCGGCGAAGACCAGGATCTTGTCGACCCAGACGAGCTGGAGCGTCAGTCCCGCGGCGCAGGCCAGGCCGACGACCACGTTCTGGACCCGCCTGCTCCCCGCCTCGTCGGTCTGCGGCATCAGGACGAGCCCGAGTGGGAAAGCCATCAGGAGGTAGCGGGCCAGGCTCGTGGTGGCGCTCGTGGTCAGGAGCACGAAGCCGACGAGCGACGCCGTCCAAGCCCACAGCTCCGGCCCCCACCCGCGGACCGAGGGCGTCAGGAGCAGCACCACCAGGACGCCGAGCAGCACCATCGCCGCAGCCCAGGCGCCCACCCCGTTCTCGGTGAGAGCCTGCGCCCACGGGGGGCGCAGGGCCGAGCCAGTGAACCCCGGCCACGCCTGGATCGTGGTCAGGTAGGCGTCGGCGCGGCCGCTCACGAGGCCGGCGATCACCGGCCACAAGGCGGTCCCCACGAGGGGTGCGAGGGCGAGCAGTCCCAACGTCCACCTGGGCGGACGGTCACCGGATCCCGCCCGGTGCTGGTGCTCTCGCACGAGCCAGTGCACGAGCACGACCGGCAGGAAGGTGAGGGCGATGTTGCGCGTCAGGCCGAGCAGAAGGACCGTCACAGCGACCAGCGGGTAGCGACGGCGCCGCAGGAGCAGCAGCCCGGTGGCGATCAGGAGCAGGGCAAGGCTCTCGGTGTAGGCGGCCTGCAGGATCGGCGCGGAGATGAAGCAGCACAGCATCGCCACGGCGCCCAGCGCCCGTCGCCGGTCGAGGCAGACCTCGACGAGACGGTAGACGACGGCGACTGCCGCGGCACCCACGAGCAGGCTGGTGGTCGGCGCAGCCACCTCGAAGCCTAGGCCGGTCAGGCCCATGAGCGCCTTCACCAGCAGCGGGTAGAGCGGGTAGAACGCGAGCGAGCTCTGCACCGGGTGACCGGCACCGTCGACGACGGGCTGGACGTATCCGTGCAGCACGATGTCCCAGTACCACTGGGCGTCCCACGAGGTCATCACCGTCCCGTAGTCGGCGGGCAGGGCGGCAGGGACTGTGGAGTGGTAGCCGTTCAGGTCCTCGAGGCGGACCACCCGCCGCGGTGCGGTGAGGATGACGAACACCGCAGCGACCACGCGGGTGGCGGCGTACACGGCCAGCGGGGCGGCATACCGGCGGACACCCTGCGGGGCGCGCGGCGGCGCCTGTGCCGTGGACACCGTGGGGACGTCCGTGCCCGGGTGGCCGGTGGCGCCGGTCACGGGCTGTCCGGGGCGAGCAGGACGAAGTCCTTGGACGAGGCGACCGGGCGCCACCCGAGACGGTGGACTAGGGCGTCGCCGAGCGCCGAGTCCCTGGCGACGAGCGCCACGTCAGGCTGCACCCGGGCGATGAAGTCCTGCCACCCGGGGCGGACCTGCTCAGTGCGGATGAAGCTGCGCAGGTACTCGGCGGAGTAGATCTCCACCCGCAGGTCGACCACCGGGTGGAGGTCCGGGTGCTCCCACAGCAGCCACCCACTGACGCCGAAGTCGTTGAGCACCACCGTCCCGGCCGGCAGCGCGTCGAGCCGGGCGCTGACGCCGTCCATGCGCCCCGGGTAGGTCTGGGCGGCTGCCCCCTTGGGCCCGGCAGCAGTCCCGGCAGCGACCAAAGCCGCCACCAGCCCAGCGAGCGCAACGACCCGCCACTCCCGGCGACCCCTCAGCTCGGCGGGGCGACCCAGCGCGTGCTGCAGGGCCGAGGCGAACAGCGGCGCACCGAGGATGCAGGCGAGCGGCACCAGGCGCCACATCCACAGCGCCATGCCCAGACCAAGCGCGAGGACGGCGTACTGCCACGGGGGACGTGCCTGGGGACGCCTGACCCACAGGAGGGCGGTGACGAGGAACAGGCCCAGGGTCGCGAAGGCGAAGACGTTGTTGAGCGGGGTGGCCCGCCACTCCTCGGCAATCCAGGCCGCATTGCCGGCCACGTCGAACGGCACGGTCAGCAGGCGCGGACCCAGCGGCGTGATGGCGAGGACGGCCGCGCAGGCGACGTTGAGGGCGACCAGATTGCGGCGGTCGGGCCGGTGGTCGCGCGGTCGGACCGCCAGGAACACCGACATCACGGCGCCGAGGAGCAAGCCGAACATCCACAAGGGGTGGCAGCACCCCCACAACCAGAAGACGGGCACGAGCCACCAACGCAGCCGGTGGTCCTTCATCGTCCGCCACCACGCGAGGTACACCACGGCGAACAGCACGAAGCTCACCAGCTGTGGGCGGGGGTTGAGACTGGCACCGGCCCCCAGGACGGCAACGGCCGACGCCAGGCTGGCGGGCAGCCGGCCGGCGGGCTGGCGCGTGAGGACGTAGAGGACGAGGTAGAGCGCGATGACCGCCACGGCGCGAAGCCACACGACGCCCCACAGGCCCACGGCACCCACGAGCCACGCGGCCACCGCCTCGGGAAGCCACTGCGTCGCCACGTAGGGGCGGTCAGCGCAGGACGCCCAGGGGTCGGTCCCGACGAGCGACCAGGTCTGCAGGATGTGCTCACCCTCCCGCAGGTGCCACCACGAGTCGACCTCGGCGAACGGCGCCGTGCCCCACGCGAGCGCGACCAGCAGGCCGCCCGCGAAGGCGGCCTGGCCCAGGCGCGCGGAGATGCTGCTCACGAGGCTGCCAGGAGCTGGTAACCGTCGCCGTGGGCGACCACGGACCAGTTCAGCTGCTCGACCAAGGCCAGGGCCAGGGGCGACTGCATGGGCAGCAGGGCAGACGTGGCCCCTCCGTCCGCGACGAAGTCCTCCCAGCCGGGCCCGGCCTCCATCGCGTTGATGTAGGCCTTCACGTGGGCGCCGCTGTAGGACTCGATGCGCAGGTCGAACACAGGAGCTGCCTGCGGAGCCTCGAAGAGCAGCCAGCCCGTGACGTCACCGTCCGCGATGACGCGGGTCTGGGGCGGCAGGGCGCGCACCTGTTGCTGCAGGGCGACCGGCACCGCGTGCACCGTGCCGGCGCGATTGCCCGCGAGGGGGACTGCGACGAGGCACGCCACGACGAGGCCCACCGCCCAGGCGGCGAGCTCCCTCCGCTCGAGGGGAGCAGCCGGCGGCCCGACCGGTTCGTGCCCACGCCCGGCACGTCGGCGCGCGAGCAGGCGCTCGACCTGCTCGGCGAGCAAGGGGGCCGCGAGGATCGCGCCCACGGCCACCGTGCGCTGCATCGTCAGCACGAAGGCGATGGCGGCGAGGAACGTGAGCAGCTGCCAGGCCGCAGGGCGCTCGCGAAGGAGCGCCCACGCGGCATACACGAGGGCGAGCATGACCAGGGTCAAGGCCACGTCAGGGCTGCGGACCGACGAGGGAAACCACTCGGCCACGAACTCGCGGCCGTTGGAGCCGACCTCGAAGGGCGTGAGCAGCAGGCGGGGACCCAAGGGCGTCACCCCTGCGGCGATGAAGGATGCAGCGAGGACGCCGACGAGCCTGAACCACTGTCCGCGCGTGGCTGCGTGCTCCAACGCGAGCCCGAGGACGACCAGGCCGCCCACGACCAGGCCGAGCACCCACACACCGTGGGTGCAGGCGCCCAACCATGTCAAAGGGACGAGCCACCAGCGCGCCCGGTGGTCGACACCGGTGCGCCACCACGCGCCGATCGCCAGCGCGAGGAGCACGAACCCGGCGAGCTGTGGACGCTCGGCCAGCCCGCCCCACGCCGCGGTGACCGCCACCGCGGTCACGGGCACCGCCACGACCGGCCTGCTCACCGTCCGCGTCAGCCATAGGACGGCGAGGACCAGTGCGACTATGGCCACGCCCCTCGACCACACCACGGCGGCGATGCCGAACAGGTCGTAGCCCTCGGCCAGGACGACGGAGGGCAGCCACTGAGTGGGGATGTACCGGTGCGCGGCCAGGGGGCTCCACGGATCGGGGAGCCCGAAGCGACCACCCTCCAGCAGGAAGGCCCCGACCCGCAGGTGCAGCCACGGGCTCGGGTCCGCGACAGCGCGGACGGTGATGACAGGCAGCACAGCCAGCAGACCGGCCTGGATCCAAGGACCCCACCGTTCGGTGAGCGCGGCGGGAGAGGAGCCGGACATGGGGGCCATTCTCGACGCAGGCAGGCGAGTTCGGTGATGCGACCCACCGCATCAACCGAACGGCTGATGTCCGTTCCTCGAAGGGCCCACGGGGGTGTGGCGTGACAGCCGATTACCGCCGTCCACCCTGCCTGAGAGTCTTCTGCTCGCAGGGGCGCCCGCCCCGGCCCGAAGGTCCCGAAAGGACACATCCCATGCTCAAGTTCGTCGCCAAGCTCCAGACCCGCTTCGCCAACCGCGAGGAGGGCGCCACCGCGGTGGAGTACGGCCTCATGGTCGCCCTGATCGCCATCGTCATCATCGCCGCCGTCGTCCTCCTCGGCAACAACCTCAGCAGCCTCTTCAACAAGGCCGCCACCAGCATCTGACGAACAACCGGACCGACGGGCGCTTTCCAGCCCGCGGACCAAGGAGGACACGGTGAACACTCGCTCCACACCCAGGAATGCCGTCCGCGGTGCAGGTTGCGGAGTCACGGTGCGCGCCACGTCCTTCGTCGGCGAGCTGGTCCGCGGTCGTCCCGGTGCACACCGGGACGACCGCGGGGCCACGTCCGTCGAGTACGCCCTGATGGTCTCGCTCATCGCCGTGGTGATCATCGCCGCCGTCACGCTGTTCGGGCAGAACATGGTTCACCTGTTCAACGTCCCGGCCGCCGCGCTCTAGCCACACACCCCTGAACACGAGGACACAAACCACCATGGGACGCAGACTCGTCGCCATCTTTGCCGCCGCCATCGTTGCCTTGGTGGGTGTCGGTGCGGTCCTTCTCTACGCGCGAGGCGCCGACGCTCGTGCAGTAGCTTCCCAGCAGCCCACCAGCGTCTACGTCGTGAAGTCGCTTGTTCCGTCCGGGACGATGCTCAAGGACGCGGTCCAGAACGGTCTGATCATCAAGACCTCTGTCGCCGCTGCTGGCGTTCCTGCTGGTGCGCTCGCCGGCGTGGACGGCAGCAATGGCGGCCTGTTCGCCACGACCGACATCCAGCCAGGGGAGTACGTGCTCGCCGACCGGTTCGGTGTCAAGCCGGTGGGGGAGAAGGCGATCACTGTCCCGGCAGGCATGGTTGCCGTGTCCGTGCAGCTGTCCGACCCGGCTCGCGTGGGTACGTTCCTGACACCCGGCTCCAGGGTCGTTCTCTACGACACTTTCTCACCGGTCGACGCAGCCAAGAGCAGCAGCACCCCCGCCAACGGCACGGCAAGCGCTGGCCAGAGCACCCGGGTCCTGCTCGACGACGTGCTCATCATCGCGATGGGGCAGGCATCCCTCACCCCGGCTGCTGCGCCGGCCGCCGGCGGCGAAGCTGCACCGGCTCCCGTCCTCGGCGCCCTCATGACTGTCGCCGTCACGCCGGCCGATGCCACCCGTCTGGTGCACGGCATCCAGACCGGCACGCTCTACGCCGCACTGCGCGGCACGGATGCCAAGATCGACCTCGGCAAGGTTGTTTCCGAAGCATCACTCTTCTCCAAGTAGGAGCTCGTCATGACGCTGTTGTGGGACGCGGACCCCGCCGCAAAGGACCGCTACGACTTCGCGGTCGGCCAGGTCAACCGGCTGGACACGCAGGCCGCCATGGTGCGCGCCCTGGAGGAGGCGCCACACGAGCCCCTTGTCCTCATTGGTCCCGACGTCGACATGGAGAGCGCCTGCCAGTTCAGCGAGTTCGTCCGCGTCGAGCGTCCCGAGGTCGGTGTGCTGCTCCTGCGTCGCCGGCTCGACGTCAACGTGTTGGGGCAGGCGCTCCGCTCGGGCGTGCGCGAGGTGATCACCGCCGACGACCTCACCGGTCTGGCCGATGCAGCTCGGCGTAGCCGCGAGCTCACCTCTCGCGTTGCCGGTCACACCGCCGACAGCGGCGGAGGCACGAAGTCGGCGCGGGTGGTGACGGTCTTCTCCGCCAAGGGGGGTGTAGGCAAGACGACCTTTGCGACCAACCTCTCCGCCTACCTCGCATCGACCGGTGCCAAAGTCCTGCTCATCGACCTCGACCTCGCCTTCGGTGACGTCGGGATCAGCCTGCAGATGCTGCCCCAGAACTCGATCATCGACCTCGTCAGCATGGCCGGGCACATCGACGAACAGGCCATCAAGTCGGTCATCACCAAGCACGACAGCGGCCTGGACATGATCAGTGCGCCCGCCGAGCCGAGCGACGCGGACCGGATCCCGGGGTCCATCGTCGCCGAGCTGATCCGGGTGGCCAAGCGTCACTACGACTACATCCTGCTCGACACCCCGCCGGCGTTCACCTCGCACGTCCTCGCGGCCTTCGACGACAGTGACCTCCTCGTGCTCATCGCGACCCTCGACATCCCGGCCGTGAAGAACCTGCGGCTGACCCTCGACACGCTCGACCTGCTCGGCAACGCCAAGGACACCCGCCTCATCGTGCTCAACCGGTCCGACGCCAAGGTCGGGCTGCGGGCCGAGGACGTGGTGGCAGCCCTCAAGCAGGACATCGCCGTCATGGTGCCCAACAGCCAGGCCGTACCGGCCTCGGTCAACCGTGGCGTCCCGATCATCCTCGACGAGCCGAAGCATCCTGTCAGCGTCGCGTTGCGTGACCTGGCCGAACGATTCGTCCGCGCTCCCGAGCCCGCGGCAGCCGACGGCGACCAGAGGCCGGGAGCCTCCTCCAACGGTCGTTCGAGCCGCTGGTCACTCTCCCGAGGAGGGAACCGATGAGTCTCGCCGAGCGGCTGGAGAACGTCCGGCGCAACCAACAGTCCGCCAGCGATGCCGCGAACGGGACGCCCACCCCGGCCGCCCACGAGCGCCAGCGCGTCGTCGACCCCTTCTCGGCCGTGAAGGCCAGCGTGCACCAGGCGCTGCTCGACTCCCTCGGTCCGCAGCTGTACGACCCTCACCTCGACCAGTCCGAGCTCGAGACCAAGGTGCGGCACACGCTGCAGGAGGTCATCGACCACGAGGAGACCCCGCTGTCCCTCGCGGACCGCACCAGGATCTCCCAGGAGGTCTCCGACGAGATCCTCGGGCACGGCCCGCTCGAGCCCCTGCTTCGCGACTCGGAGATCTCCGAGATCATGGTCAACGGACCTGACTCCATCTACGTCGAGCGTGCCGGCAAGCTCTACCCGGTCGAGGCGCGCTTCAGCTCCGACGCCCACCTGCGGCGCACCATCGACAAGATCGTGGGTCGCGTCGGTCGTCGTGTCGACGAGGCGAGCCCCCTCGTGGACGCCCGTCTGCCCGACGGATCGCGCGTCAACGCGGTCATCCCGCCCATCGCCCTGGACGGGTCGATCCTCACCATCCGAAAGTTCGCCACCGACCCGTTCACCGACAAGGACCTCATCGCCTTCGGCACCTTCACGCCCCAGGTCCGCGACTTCCTGTCCGCCTGCGTCCGCGGTCGTCGGAACATCATCATCTCGGGCGGTACCGGCTCGGGTAAGACGACTCTGCTCAACGTGGTCTCCTCCTTCATCCCCGACGACGAGCGCATCGTCACCATCGAGGACGCCGCCGAGCTCCAGCTCCACCAGGACCACGTCCTGCGCCTCGAGTCCCGCCCGGCCAACATCGAGGGTCGGGGATCGATCCCCATCCGCGAGCTCGTGAAGAACTCCCTGCGTATGCGCCCCGACCGCATCGTCGTCGGCGAGTGCCGCGACGGCGCGGCCCTCGACATGCTGCAGGCCATGAACACCGGCCACGACGGCTCGCTCACGACGGTCCACGCCAACACCCCGCGCGACAGCCTCTCCCGCCTGGAGACCATGGTCCTGATGGCCGGTGTCGACCTCCCGATCCGCGCCATCCGCGAGCAGGTGGCCGGTGCCGTCGACATGGTCATCCAGCAGGCCCGTATGAAGGACGGCTCCCGCCGCGTGACCGCGATCAGCGAGGTGATCGGCATGGAAGGCGAGGTCATCACCATGCAGGACCTGTTCACCTTCGACTTCAGCGCCGGTCGCGACGAGCAGGGCCGCTTCAAGGGCACTCTCAAGAGCACAGGCCTGCGTCCGAAGTTCGCCACCGAGCTGCACGACCAGGGCATCGAGCTCGCGCCGAACATCTTCGTCCGGGGGAACTGATGCTCGTTCGTGTGCCGCGGAGGTGGGGCGCCGTCCTGGCCCTCACCGCCGCTGCGTTGTTCGCCGGTGCCACCAGCGCGAGCGCCGCAACCTCGCCCGGGGTCACCATCACCGGCATCGAGGCCAAGGACGGCAACCTCATCGGTCTCATCTCCGCCAGCGGTGGAGCGACGATCGACCCCGGCCTCAAGATCACCGTGTCGGGCAAGGACTACCCCGTCGACGCGATCACCTCCGGTCAGGGCACCCCGGTGCAGCGCACCGCCGTGCTCGTCGTGGACACGAGCGGCTCGATGGGCGACGCCGGTATGGCTACGGTGCGCTCGGCGGTTGCCGCGTTCCTCAAGAGCGTGCCCGCCGACGTCCGGGTCGGGCTGGTCTCGTTCTCGGGCAAGGCCGTCGTGGGCCTGCCGCCCACCGCTGACCAGGGCAAGGTCCAGTCTGCTGTCGACAACCTCAAGTCCTCCGGCGAGACCGCCCTCAATGACGCGATGGTCCTGGCCGTCAAGACGTTGGGCACCACGGGGGAGCGCAGCATCCTGCTCCTCTCGGACGGCGGTGACACCGCCAGCCGCGCGACCCAGGCCCAGGCTGTCGCGGCGCTCAAGGCCAACCACATCCGCGCCGAGGCCGTGTCGTTCAAGTCGACCGAGGGCAACGCCTCGGTGCTCAAGGGCTTCGCGGACGCCGGCGGCGGCTCGGTCGTTTCTGCCGCCAACGCTGGCGCGGTCGCCAGCGCGTTCACCACGGCAGCCAAGACCTTGGCCTCCCAGCTCACCTTCTCACTGCCCCTTCCGCCCGGTGTCTCAGCCGTGCAGAACATCAAGGTGTCGGGTCAGGCTGCCGGTACGCCCTTCACGACGACCGCGCTGGTCGACTTCGGTGACGGCGTGGCCCTCCCCACCAAGGCGACGTCCCCCTCCAAGGTGCCGGTCGTCGGCCCCACGGAGGACGTCATCGCCGCGGCACCAGCCGGGACCAAGCTGCCCATCCTCGGCGTCTCGCCGCTGCTCGGCCTGGGCCTGCTCGCCGTGTTCATCGGTGTGGTCGCTGTCGGCGTCGCCCTCTCGAGCGGATCCATGAGGTCCGGTCGCCAGACCCGCGTGGACAGCATCGACCAGTACGTCGCCCAGACCGCCCCCAAGAAGGGTCCGAAGAACCGCCAGGCCGCGGTCTCCGAGAGCCTGGTCTTCCTCGGCGACAAGATGATGGACGGGCGCTCGTCGACGACGAAGACCATGGCGCTCATCGAGCGTGCCGACCTACCTCTGCGGCCGGGCGAGTGGTGGGTCCTGCGCCTCGTGTCCCTGGTGGTCGGGGTAGCGGTCACCATGCTGCTGCTCACCGGAGGCCTGGGCATGAAACTTGCTGCACTGGTCCTCGGGCTCGTGCTCGGCTACTTCCTGCCGGCTCTGGTTCTTCGCTTCCTGGCGAAGCGACGGGCCAAGAAGTTCGATCACCAGCTCCCCGACGTGCTGACCCTCATCGCCAGCAGCCTGTCCACCGGCTTCTCCCTCCCGCAGGCGCTCGACGCCGTGGCCAAGGACGCCGCGGAGCCCGCAGCCAAGGAGTTCTCCCGCGCGCTCGCAGAGACCCGCATCGGCACCGACATCGCCGAGGCGCTGGAGCGCCTGTCAGACCGGATGGACAGTGACAACATGCGCTGGACCTCCATGGCGATCAGGATCCAGCGCGAAGTGGGCGGCAACCTCGCCGAGACCATGCGCACGACGGCGAAGACACTTCGGGAGCGCGAAGAGCTCGGCAGGCACGTCCAGGCGCTCTCTGCAGAAGGCAAGCTCTCGGCATACATCCTCATCGCCCTCCCAGTCGGGATCTTCCTGTTCACCATGCACTCCAACCGGGCATACGTCGAGCTCCTCTGGACCCGCCCCCTCGGGCTGGCCATGCTCGGCGCGGGGCTCGTCTCACTGGGAATCGGCTATGCGTGGATGCGCAAAGTCGTGGATGTGAAGGTCTGAGATGGGAAATCTGCTGCTGGTCGTCGGCCTCGTCGCCATCGCCGTTGCCCTGGTCACCATCGTCATGGCGGTCGCGGCCGGGGCGGGGGAGACGACGGGGGTGGCCCGTTCGCTCGAGCTGATCGAGAAGTCGCTCGACCATCGCGAGGTGAGCAAGTCCGACCTTCCGCTGATGGACCGCATCGTGCTGCCCGCCCTGGCGAAGACGCGGTCGCTGGCCGCCAGGCTCTCGCCAGCCGGCGCGCAGGACGGACTGGGTCGACGCCTCGACCTGGCGGGCAACCCCGGGGCGTGGTCCGCCGAGCGGATCATGGGGGCCAAGGGAGCTGCGTTGCTGGTCCTTGCGCTCGTCGGGTTCCTGTTCGGAGGATTCAGCCTGAGCGGCCTGCTCTTCGCGGGGATCGGTGGCGCCCTCGGGTTCTTCCTCCCCGACCTGTTGCTCATGAACGCCGGGCAGAAGCGCCAGGAGGAGCTGCAGCGGGGCCTGGCGGACGCCCTCGACATGCTCACGGTGTGCGTCGAGGCCGGTCAGGGCTTCGACGCGGCGCTCATGCAGGTGGCCAAGTCCACGACCGGGCCCGTGGCCGGCGAGTTCGCCCGAGTGCTCTCGGAGATCCAGATCGGCAAGTCCCGTGGCGAGGCCTTCAGCTCCTTGGCCAAGCGCACCTCGGTGAACGAGGCCAAGACCTTCGTCAGCGCCCTCGTGCAGGCCGACCGGCTCGGCCTCCCGATCGGCAGCGTGCTGCGTGAGCAGTCCAACCAGATGAGGCTCGTCCGGCGTCAACGGGCAGAGGCCCAGGCGCAGAAGGTGCCGGTGAAGATCCTCTTCCCCATGCTGCTGTTCATCTTCCCGGCGCTGTTCATCGTCATCATCGGTCCCGGCGCGATCAACATCATCGACACCTTCAGCAAGGGTGGGCTCTGAGGCGTCGGAGACGACGAAACCGGGCCGAAACCCTCGATGGTGTCGGCCCGGTTTCGTCGTACCACCAGCTCGACGTGGGAGCCGGCGGCGCGGAGATCAGCGGCGCATCTGTCCCACGGACTCGGCGCGCACCAGGCCCAGCCGCAGCGCCGACATGACGGCCGACGCACGGTTGTGGGCGCCGAGCTTCTCGTAGACCTTCGAGACGTGCGTCTTGACCGTCGACTCGCTCATGTAGAGTCGCTTGGCCACGGCGGCGATGGAGTCCCCGGCCACGAGTCGGTCGAGCACCTCCGCCTCGCGAGGAGTGAGCTTGGGCTTGTCGCTCGAGTCGCGTCGACGCAGCGCCTCGGCCAGACCGGTGGCCATGAAGGCGTCGGGTGCGACCGCGGCGCGACGGACGGCGGCGATCACCTCGTCGGACGGAGCCGACTTCAGGACGAGCGCGGAGGCACCGAGGTCCAGAGCCTCGAGGAGGGTCTCGTCGTCGTTGTGCATCGTCAGCACGACGATGCCCAGCCGCGGGGACGCCTCACGGGCCGCTCGGGCCAGAACCAGCCCCGAGCCGTCGGGCATGGACACGTCCACGACGAGCACGTGGATGAGGCTCTGGGCCAGCACGGTGCGGCCCTCGGCGATCCCTCCGGCCTGGCCCACCACGGCGAGGTCGGGCTCGCTGTCGATCATGCGGCACACGGCCTCACGGACAAGGGTGTGATCGTCGATCACGACGACGTTGATGGTCATGACGGCTGGGGGATCCTTTCGTTGGAAAGCGTGGCTGACGGCGCGGCGCCGCGGGCTCGCATGCGCATGCGGATGGCGACACCGTCACCGGCATAGGGCTCGACGGCGATCTCGCCCCCCAAGGAGGTGAGGGGGTGCTCGCCGAAGTCACGGATGCCCAGCGAGCTCGTGCCGTTGTGAGCGACCCACAGCTCCACCCGCGGGGCCGCGACGTTGAGGCGGACCTCGACCGTGTCGGCGTTCAGCGAGTGGCGTGCGTCGGCGAGGACCTGCAGGAACAAGCGGTAGATCAGGACCTCGGTGTGGGCGGGAAGACGGAAGCCGTTCTCGCTGAGGTGCATTCGGGTCGTGACCCCTGAGGTCGAGCCGAAGTTCTGCAGGCGGGCACCGATGAGCGCACCCAGCCCGGTGTCGGGGCGAACGGCGATCCGCAGGTCGGCGATGTGCAGGCGGAGGTCGGCGAGGACCCTCGACACCTCCACCCGGAGTCCGTCCAGGTCGTCGGCGAGCGGCGAGTCGGTGTTGCGGGCCGTGCGTCGCAGCGAGTCGATGCCGAAGGCGAGGGCGACCATCTCCTGGGCGATGCCGTCGTGCATCTCGCGCGCCAGCCGTTCGCGCTCCTCGAGGCCGGCACGTTCACGCAGCCCGGCGAACAGCACGGACAGGTCGATGTTGGCGGCGTGCCGGGACGCGACCTGTCCGGCTGCCTCCAGGTCCTCCTCGGTGAACGGGGTGACCAGGGGGCGGTCGGCCACGAGCAGACCCAGTCGGTCGCCGTTGTTGTCGTTGAGCGGCACGACGATGACGGAGCGTCCGACCAGGTCGTCAGCCCACTCCGACAGGGTGGGAACACCCTCGTGCCAGGTCTTCGAGAGCACCGAGGTGGGCTCCATGGGGTCTGGCCAGGGGGTGCGGTCGGCACCGCGGATGGCCAGCGGCACGGCGGGGTCGTCGCCGTAGCCCACGAGGATCGCGCTGCGTGCTGCGCGCATCTGGGTGGCGAGGTCCTGCAACGCCATCTCCGCCGAGGCGGGGGCGTCGAAACCGGTGTCGAGCGTCTCGGCGAGCTCGTGCAGCCGTCGCAGCAGCAGGCCGGCCTCGGCGGCGACGTTGGGGTCGACGACCGCCTCTTCATCTTCTTCCTCCATGCGGTGCGACCAGGCTCCGAGGAGTCCGAACACCAGGGAGAAGACCGATGCGAGGAGGATGCGCTGTGCCTCGCCCTCGGTGTAGTGACCGAGCAGGAGCACCGTCGAGCCCCCGGTGACGAGCCCGACGCCGAAGACCATCAGGGCTCCGCGCCGGGAGAACTTGGTGCCCGCGTGGTAGGCGGGGATGAGGATGAGGACCTTGGACCATGGCCCGGCATACCCCATCGCGATGCCGGCGACCGCGGCACTGGCCCCGAAGAGCACCATGAGCTGCACGCGTCCGATGGCTCGCCCGCTCAGGCTGAGGTACTGGAAACCCGAGGCCGCGAGGTCGAGGGTGACGACCAACAGAATCCAGGGGAGCCCGGCGAGCAACGAGTGGTCCATGATCGCGAACAGCAGCGCGAGCACCGCGAGGCCCAGCCGCAGCTGGGTGCTGAGGGACAGGCGCGGCAGCCAACGCATCCACGGCCTCCCCTCTGGTCCTGGACCCACGACGATTTGTCCACAGGTTGCGCCTCAGACTAGTCCGCTCCACAGGCTCAGGTGGGCCGAACAAGCACGAACACACCGATTCGGCACCGTTGAGGGCATGTTCCGCGGCACCACGTCCCTCCTGGCGGTACTCTCCCTCGCCCTTCCGAGGGCGTGTGCCGCATGTGGCACCCCGGACGTCGAGCTGTGCGACACATGTCGTCAGGAGGTCGCCAGCAGCCTCTGGGCCGGGGGCCCACGCCGGTCCAGACCGACTCCCGAACCCGCGGGACTGCCACCGGTGCACACGTCCGGGAGGTTCGAGGGGGCGCTGTCCGGGATCGTCACCGCCTACAAGGACCAGGACCGCCGCGACATCGCGTCAGTCCTCAGCGGCCTCCTGGCCAGCGCGGTCGATGCGGCTCTCGTCGCAGACCCGGGCGTGCGCCGGGCGGTGGGCGGCCGGCGAGCCCCGGTGCTCCTCGTCCCGGTGCCGTCGTCGAGGGCGTCCCGTCGACGACGCGGCGACGCACCGCTCGAGGGCCTCGCGACACTGGCGGCTCGTGGTTTCTCGGCTGAGGAGGTCGTCGTGGACAGAGCCCTGCGCGTCCGCCGACGGGTGGCCGACCAGGCCGGCCTTGGCGCCACGGACCGTCACCTCAACGTCGAGCACTCCATGGTGCTGCGTCCGGCCTCGTCCGCGGCTGTGCGCGGCTCCGCGTGCGTCCTCGTCGACGACGTGCTGACGACCGGCGCCACCCTGGTCGAGGCGGCGAGGGCGCTGCGGTCCGGCGGTGCGGGGGTGGTCGTGGCGGCCACCATCTGCGCCACCCAGCGACGCGCACGCGCTCCCCGGACGTTCGGAGCAGGCCCACGGTGAGCGGCTCGGGGGTCCCGCTGTCGCAAAGGTGGGACGTGGACTACCGTCGGTACATGGCCCCCCTGGCCCCCGTGCAGCACACGAGAACAGGGCGTCGCGGACACGGTCCGGCAGGCGTCCTGGCGCAGGGAGCGGAGCCGATCACGAGGCCCACCACGACTGCGGTCGGCCCCACCGGTGCGCCCCACGGGCCACCCACCAGCGCACCACTGCGGGTGCGCTCGTCCACCACCTCGCCCACCGCCTCGCTCGCCGAGGAGCTCGGGCGGTGGTGCCGCGGTTGATCAGGGCTGTCGCGCCCGACTCTCACCTTCCACCACACTTATGGAGGACACCGTGGAGATTGTCGTCACCGGACGCCACATGCAGGTCTCAGACCGATTTCGTGACCACCTCGACGAGAAGCTGACCAAGATCGCCCAGCTCGCCCCTCGCGTGCAGCGCGTCGACGTCATCGTCAGTCACGAACCCAACAAGCGGCAGGCCAAGTCCTGCGAGCGGGTCGAGATCACCTGTCATGTGAAGGGCCCCATCGTGCGGGCTGAAGCATGTCTCGACGACAAGTACGCCGCCCTCGACGTGGCGCTGGACAAGCTGATGGAGCGATTGCGGCGGGCCCACGACCGCAAGCGGGTGCACCGGGGCAGGCACGCTCCGGAGTCGGTCTCCGCGGCGACGGCCCGGATCCAGGAGCCCACGCAGGGCTCGTCCGAGGACCATGCGCACTCCGAGGTCGAAGGCGACCGGTTCGGCACGCAGGGCAACAGCCCTGTGGAGATCCGGGAGAAGATCCATGCCACGGTGCCCATGCCGCTCGACCAGGCGGTGGCCGAGATGGAGCTCGTCGGCCACGACTTCTACCTCTACCACGACGAGGACACCGACCAGCCCAGCGTCGTCTACCGCCGCCGCGGTTGGTCCTACGGCGTGATCCACCTCGACGTGGGTGCCTCCGGTGCCAGCGACGCGGACGACGCTCCGGCCGCGGTCCAGAAGGTCTCCTGACCGCTCGATCCCTACCCCGCCGGCGGCGTGGCATCGACCTGGGCTCCCAGGTTGCTCCGCGCCGTCGGCGCGTCGTGCAAGGATGTGGCGCGTGAGCAGCGGTTTCGACGAAGGAGCACCCGTGGTGCGCGAACCCATCCGGGTCGTCATCGCTGACGACCATGTGCTCTACCGCCGAGGGCTGCAGATGGTCGTGTCGCAGGACGAGGACATCGACATCGTCGGCGAGGCCGGAGACGGCAAGGAGGCGGTCGACCGCACGGTCGAGCTGCTCCCCGACGTGGTGCTCATGGACGTGCGCATGCCGCACACCTCGGGCATCGAGGCCTGCAAGACCATCAAGGCGCTCGTGCCGTCCACCAAGATCATCATGCTGACGATGTCCGACGAGGAGTCCGACCTCTACGAAGCCGTCAAGGCCGGCGCCAACGGCTACCTCCTCAAGGACGTGCCGGGGGAGGAGATCGCCGAGGGCGTTCGTGCCGTGCACCACGGCGACTCGCTCATCTCGCCCTCCATGGCCTCCAAGCTGCTCGCCGAGTTCGCCCAGATGAGCCGGCGCCAGGGCGAGCGTCCGAGCGCCGTCGGGGCCCCGCGGCTGACCGACCGCGAGCTGGAGGTGCTCCGGCTCGTCGCGCGTGGGCTGGCCAACAAGGAGATCGCCCACCAGCTGTTCATCTCCGAGAACACCGTCAAGAACCACGTCCGCAACATCCTCGAGAAGCTCCAGCTGCACTCGCGCATGGAAGCCGCGATGTATGCCGTGCGGGAGAACCTGCTCGAACCCGGCGAGTGAGCCGAGCGGGATGAGCCTGCCCGACCCCGTGCGCCTCACGCGCGCCCAGGCGCGCAGGATCGCATTGGCTGCACAAGGTTTCCTCGATCCGCGGCCGGCCCCGGGCACCGCGACGATGCGGCACGTGCAGCGGGTGGTCGACCGCGTGCAGGTCGTCCAGATCGACAGCGTCAACGTCGTCGCCCGCAGCCAGTACCTGCCGTTCTTCTCCCGCCTCGGCCCCTACGACACCGACCTGCTCGACCGGGCCCGCGACCGGTCGCCGCGGCGGCTCGTCGAGTACTGGGCCCACGAGGCGAGCCTGGTGCCGCCGACGACGTGGCCGTTGCTCGACTTCCGTATGCAGCGTGCCCACGCGGACGCGTGGGGCGGGATGCAGCGGGTGGCCCTGGAGCACCCCGGGCTGGTCGCGGCGGTCAAGGCCGAGGTGCTGGCGGGTGGACCCCTCACCTCGCGCCAGGTCGAGGTCGCCCTCGAGCACGACCTCCCGCGAGGCCGCGACGAGTGGGGCTGGAACTGGTCCCTGGTCAAGAACGCGCTCGAACACCTCTTCTGGTCCGGCGAGATCACCTCGGCGGGCCGGACGGCCCAGTTCGAGCGCCGTTACGCCTCGCTCGAGCGGGTGCTCCCCAAGGAGGTGGCTGCCGTCGCCGTCGACCGGGCCCAGCGACCTCCGCACGAGGAGGCGTTCCGCGAGCTGGTGATGATCGCTGCCAGGGCCCACGGGGTCGGCACCGAGCAGTGCCTGCGCGACTACTTCCGCCTCAAGCCCGAGCAGGCCCGGCCGGCATTGGTCTCCCTCGTCGCCGAGGGCCGGCTCTTCCCCGCGACCATCGAGGGCTGGAAGCGGCCCGCCTACCTGCACCCCGAGGCGCGGCGGCCCCGGCGGGTGCAGGCGCAGGCTCTCCTCAGCCCGTTCGACTCGTTGATCTGGCAGCGCGAGCGCACCGCGGCGATCTTCGGGTTCGACTACCGCCTCGAGATCTACGTCCCGGCCCACCAGCGCGTGCACGGCTACTACGTGCTGCCGTTCCTCTACGGCGACACGCTCGTGGCTCGCTGCGACCTCAAGGCAGACCGCGCCGCCGGGGTGCTGCGGCTGCAGTCGGTCCACTGGGAGCCGGGCGCCCCGGAGGAGGCTCGCGCCGCGCTGGCCGACGAGCTGGGCCTGATGGCGCAGTGGCTCGGCCTCGCCGCGGGCTTCGTCATCGCCTGACGGGCTCACCGGGCCCCACCCGGAGCTCACCCGAGCTCGCCGGCCTGGCGGGATCTGAGCGGTGGATGACGAGATCGTGCTGGTCGACCGGCATGCTGGCGCATACCCTTCGGGGGTGACGATTCCTGCCACGGACCGGCCGCCGGTCGCCGCCCGCACGCCGCGCATCCACCGGGCCTGGTGGGTGACCCTCGTCGTCCTCGCCGCCCTCGTCTCCGCGGCCGGGTTCCGCTCCTCGACCGGTGCGTTGCTCGAGCCCCTGGAGTCCGAGTTCGGGTGGTCCCGCGCGACGACCTCTGGCGCGGTGACGGCGAACCTCGTCATCTACGGCCTCACCGCGCCCTTCGCGGCGGCCCTGATGGAGCGCTTCGGCATCCGCCGCGTCGTGGCGCTGGCCCTGCTCCTCGTCGCCGTCGGCAGCGGGCTCACGGTCTTCATGACCGCGCCGTGGCAGCTGTGGCTGCTCTGGGGTGTCGCCGTCGGTGTCGGCACGGGAGCCATGGCGCTGGTCCTCGGCTCAGTGGTCGCCAACCGCTGGTTCGTCGAGGGCCGTCGTGGCCTCGTGACCGGGGTGTTCTCCGCCGCCGGCGCGGCCGGCCAGCTCGTCTTCCTCCCGGGCATAGCGGCGCTCGCGACCGGTCCGGGGTGGCGCTGGGCGGCGCTGGTCGTGTCCACCGCGGCGGTGCTCCTCGTTCCGCTCGTGCTCCTCGTCGTCCGCGACCGTCCTGCCGACCTGGGCCTTCGGCCGTACGGCGCCGCGCCGGGTGAGCCGCTGGACGAGGCGCCCACGCGGCATACGGGGGCACAGGCGGGACCGGCCACCCTCGCCGTCCGCACGCTGCGGGAGAGCATGGGCTCGCGCACGTTCTGGATTCTGTTCGGCACGTTCTGGGTCTGCGGCTGGTCCACCAACGGCCTGATCGGCACGCACTTCATCCCCGCGGCCCACGACCACGGCATGCCGGCGACGACGGCCGCCGGGCTGCTGGCGCTGGTGGGGGTCTTCGACCTGGTCGGCACGATCGCCTCGGGCTGGCTCACCGACCGGGTCGACCCGCGGTTCCTGCTGTTCGGCTACTACGGGCTGCGCGGACTCTCGCTGCTGTTCGTCCCCGCGCTGCTCGGCCCGGACATCGCCCCCAGCCTGTTCGTCTTCATCGTCTTCTACGGGCTGGACTGGGTGGCCACCGTCCCGCCGACGATCGCCCTGTGCCGCAAGCACTTCGGTGTCCAGCGGTCGAGCATGGTGTTCGGGTGGGTGTTCGCCGCCCACATGGTCGGTGCCGGGGTGGCCGCCTCGTATGCGGGGTGGGTGCGGCAGAGCACGGGCGACTACTACACGGCCTGGCTCACCGCCGGCGGCCTCTGCCTGTTCGCGGCGATGGCCTGCCTCGCCATCACCAGGGCGCCGGAGCGCGGCTCCTGGAACGCCGATGTCGTGCAGTCCGAGGCCGCCTCCGTCGCCTGAGTCCGGACGCCGCGCGGCTCAAGAGCGGCGGGTGAGCAGGACGTAGCCGGCGTCGTTGCCGATGGCAGCCCAGTCGCCGGTTCGCAGCATGGCCGCCGACAGCGGTGCGTCCTGCGGGATGAGCGCGAACGTCGCACCGCTGCGCGCGACGGACGCCTCCCAGCCGGGGCCGGCCGCCAGGGTGGTGATGTGCTCGCGCACGTAGTCGGCGTCGAAGACCTCGACCCGGGGGTCGATCACTGGCGCGAGCTGCGGGTGCCGCCACAGCAACCAGCCGCCGAGGCTGTACTCGTCGTAGACCACGGTGCCGCGCGGGAGGCGGTCGAGCTGCTGGTCGAGCCGATGGGGCTGAAGGGGTTGGGCGGCGAGGGAGGGCAGCACCGCTGCGGCAAGGGCCAGGCTCGCGAGGACCGCTGCCGTGAGGCTAACCCCCTCCGCACGTCGCGACGGGTGGACGTCGTCCTCCCGGACCGGCCACGCGCTGGCGAGCAGGGGTGCGGCGGTCAGTGCGCCGAGGGCGACCGTCCGGGCGTAGACCAGCGTCCACCCGGCCGCGACCGCGAGCAGCAGGACGTGGGTCCAGGGCACCTGCCGGGCGCGGCGTGCCCAGAGCACGACCACGGCCGCCAGCAGCCCCAAGGTCACGGCGACCGGGGGAGACGTCAGCGACGGTGGGTCCCACTCGCTGATCAGTGACGTCGTCTCGCTCACCCGCATGGGCGCGAGGAACAGTCCGGGTCCCACGGGAGTCAGGGCCGCGACGACCACCGACAGCGCCACCACGCCGACAAGCCGGGCAGCCTGTTGCAGCGACAGCCGCCGGTCCAGGAGCAGCCCGGCCGTGACCGCGGCGCCGGTGACGACTCCGGCGACCCACAGTCCGTGCGAGCAGGCCCACACCCAGCTCAGGGGCACCACCCACCAGCGGACCCGCAGGTCCCGGGCGGTCCCGAGCCAGGCCCACACGACGACCGGGAGGAGGACGAAGGTGACGAGCTGGGGGCGCGGGGTGAGGCTCGCGGCCGATCCGAACACCGCGGCCGTGGCCAGGATCGCGGCCGGCAGCACGGGCACCCAGGTGCGGCACACGACATACACGGTCACGAACAGGACCGCGATCAAGGCGCAGGCCAGCCAGGCGACGGCAGGCAACCCACCCAACGCCGCTGCTGCGGCGAGCCCGAGCTCGGGCAGCCACTCGTGCAACACCCACGAGCGCGAGCTGAACTGCGACAGCGGGTCCGGGCCGTTGAACTGCCAGGTGCCCCACAGGTGGGACCCCGCACGCAGGTGCCAGAAGGTGTCTGGGTCGCCGACGGGGTGCAGCCCGAGCCGCAGCAAGATGAAGGGGATGAGCGCCAGGAAGACCAGCGGCAGCCACCGGTCGCGACCCGACGTGCTCCCCGCCTGTCGACCGCGGTTGGCCATGCTCACGACGTTCGGTTCTCCTCCACCGTCCATGGGTGCCCTGGTGGACCGCCCGTGGTGGAAGGTACCGGCCCCGCAGATGGACGGCGTGAACTGCTGCGCATTCCACCCGTTCGCAGGAGGTCAGCCGCCCCGTCGCGGGTGGTCGCGGTAGTAGTCACGCCAGACGAGGCGGTGGATCGGTATCAGTCGCGGGATGTCGCGCAGGCCCGGGATGAGCGGAAGGAACATCAGGCCGAGGGTCAGCACCATCATCAGGGCCCAGACCTGGGCATCGGCGTTGTCGGAGGTCGAGAACGGCGGCACCTGGTACCAGAAGGTGTAGAGCCACATCCACGGCTGGCCGGGGTAGTTGCCCGTCTCGTTCATCATCCCCCACTGGTCGCCACCGAGCTGCTGCGCCCGGGCGGTGTCCTCGAGGTACGCACCGTCGCTGAGGAGCAGGATCGTGCGGGTCTGGTCGCCGCCGTAGAACGTGCCGGCTGAGGTGAGCAGTCCTTCGAGCCCGCCGCTGCGGGCCACGCCGAGGAACGACGCGGCCAGCCCGGGGACCGGCCCGTAGTTGCCGGGGGCGACCGCGGCGGGGTCGCCGTCCTTGGCCTTGGCCAGCGCGTCCGCGTAGGCCGTGGCCCATGCGGTCCGCTGGGTGGGTGAGGCCGCCTGCCAGGAGGCCAGGAGGATCTTGGTCGCCGCGTCGGGGCGGGCGGAGAGCGGGTCGAGCACGAGCTTCGTCGAGTCGACGGGGATGCGCACGCCTCCCCACTTCTGCAGCGGGAGGCCGAGCACCTTCTGGCCCTCGGCCGCCGAGTTGTAGGGAGGACCGTACGTCGCGCTGACGCTCGTGCCGGCGAGCTCGGCCGCGGCTGTCGCCACGACGTCGGCGGGGGCGGCCTTGGCCCACCCGGACATGGAGATCGCGGGCTCGTCGGGTGAGGAGAACACCGCCGCCAGCCCCGCAGTCAGCAGGCCCACCACGACGAGCGCGATGACGAACTCCTTGACGAGGTCGTAGGGACGGGTGGCAAACGAGTGGGAATCGGGGGTCGTGTGGTGCGAGCCGCGCCTGCGGGGTCGGGTGGGAGTTGCTGTGGCCATGTCACTCACCGTCCCGGGCATCGAGGGGTGGGACGACCCCGTGGCGACGCACCAGCACGATGTGCAGCGCGGCGATCACCCCGACCGCGAGCGGGAGCAGGACCACGTGCCAGAGCAGCATCTGGGCGGGGTTGAGGACGTTGAACCACGCACCGACCCCGATGGAGTTGATGCCGTCCTTGGCCTCGGCGCTGATCCACTGCGCGTCGAAGTTGGACTGCGACAGGTACCCGGTGAACGCCGCACCGATGGACGCCACGAAGGCCACCACCCCGGTCACCCACGTGAGCAGGCGGTTCCCGCGCCAGGCGGCCATCCAGAACTTCCCCCACAGGTGGATGACCATGACGCCGAAGAACAGTTCGACGCTCCACAGGTGCAGTGAGTTGACGAAGTGCCCGAGCGACGACTCGTGCCACCAGATCGCGCCACCCACTGCGAGGAGGCACCCGGTGACGACGACGACGGTCAGGGCGGCGAGCGTCAGGACCCCGAACACGTAGATCCACGAGGAGACGTACTCCGGTTGGCGGTCCGGGAGCGCCTGGCCGGGCGGCACGGTCCGCTCGATGCGCTCACGCAGGGCCCTGGTCCAGCTGTCCCGTGGAGCATCCCCGACCGGGGGCGGTGCCTGCGTCACGCCGCTCATGGCTGTTCTCCACGGCGCTCCCGAGTTACCTCTGCGTTGTGCGGGAAGGGCAGCAGAAGCGCGAGGACGAACACGACGATCATCACCAGGATGATCAACAGGTTGGTCAGCTCGATGCTGAACCAGCCCCACTGCACGACGTGCGGCGTCGACACCTGAACCATCGCTCGGACCATGTCGCCCTCGACTCTCGCGCCGGGTGAACGTGTTTCGCCCGTGAGCCATGCTCACTCCCGGGGTCTGGGGCCTGACAGAGGACAAGGTCCCCTCGCTGTGCTTGGCTGTCGCCATGGCAGACGTCCTGGTCACCCACCATCCCGAGCTGAGTCGATACGAGGCGCGCGTCGACGGTGAGCTCGCCGGCTTCGCTGCGTACAAGGTCACGCGGGGGCACCAGGTCTTCACCCACACCGAGGTCGACCCCGCGTTCGAGGGCCAGGGGGTCGGGGGAGCGCTCGCCCGGGGCGCCCTCGACGACGTGAGGAGCCGTGGGGAGAACGACGTGGTCGCCATGTGCCCCTTCATCGCTGCCTGGATCGCCCAGCACCCCGACTACCAGGACCTCGTCGCACCCTGACCGGGTGCGGGTTGGGGGCGGGCGGTGAACGCCGGAACCGCTGCGTGGCCCGGCACGTTCGGCGACCGGGGGGCATTACCCGTGCCGTGCGTCCACGGGCGCGGACCGACTCGACTAGCCTAGGTCGGGCCGTTGCCCCTCGGATGACGACGGCTGCGGTCCTCCGGGCGTAGCAGGAGATCAGAAACTTCAGGAGATATTGCGTGTCCAAGATCGTCGAACGACTGCTACGAGCCGGCGAAGGCCGCATCGTCAAGAAGCTGCACGGCATCGCCGCCCAGGTGAACTCCATCGAGGAGGACTTCACCAAGCTGAGCGACGCCGAGCTGCGTGCCGAGACCGATGTCTTCCGCAAGCGCCTCGCCGACGGTGAGACCCTGGACGACATCCTTCCCGAGGCGTTCGCCGCGGTGCGTGAGGCGTCCCGCCGGACCCTCGGCAAGCGGCACTTCGACGTGCAGCTCATGGGTGGGGCCGCCCTGCACCTGGGCAACGTCGCCGAGATGAAGACCGGTGAGGGCAAGACCCTCGTTGCAACCCTGCCGTCCTACCTCAACGCCCTCGAGGGCAAGGGCGTGCACGTCATCACGGTCAACGACTACCTCGCGGAGTACCAGTCCGAGCTGATGGGCCGCGTCCACCGCATGCTCGGGCTCGAGACCGGCGTCATCCTCGCCTCGATGACCCCCGCCGAGCGGCGTGTCGAGTACGCCAAGGACATCACCTACGGCACCAACAACGAGTTCGGCTTCGACTACCTGCGCGACAACATGGCCTGGACCATGGATGAGCTCGTCCAGCGCGGCCACAACTTCGCCATCGTCGACGAGGTCGACTCCATCCTCATCGACGAGGCGCGCACGCCGCTGATCATCAGCGGCCCGGCCGACGCCGCCACCAAGTGGTACACCGAGTTCTCCAAGATCGCCCAGCGCCTGACGCGCGGCGAGCTCGAGTCCGGCGAGGGGGACTACGAGGTCGACGAGAAGAAGAAGACCGTCGGTGTCCTGGAGGCAGGCATCGCCAAGGTCGAGGACTACCTCGGCATCGACAACCTCTACGAGTCCGTCAACACCCCGCTCATCGGCTACCTCAACAACGCCATCAAGGCGAAGGAGCTGTTCAAGCGGGACAAGGACTACGTCAACATGAACGGCGAGATCCTCATCGTCGACGAGCACACCGGCCGCATGCTCGCCGGACGTCGCTACAACGAGGGGATGCACCAGGCGATCGAGGCCAAGGAGGGCGTCGAGATCCAGAACGAGAACCAGACGCTCGCCACGATCACGCTGCAGAACTACTTCCGCATGTACGACAAGCTCTCGGGCATGACGGGCACGGCCCAGACCGAGGCCGCCGAGCTCAACTCGATCTACAAGCTGGGCGTCGTGCCGATCCCGACGAACCGCCCCATGGTCCGCAAGGACCAGCCCGACCTCGTCTACCGCACCGAGGAAGCCAAGTACGACGCAGTCGTCGCCGACCTCGCCGAGCGCTACGAGCAGGGCCAGCCGGTCCTCGTCGGCACCGTCTCGGTCGAGAAGAGCGAGTACCTCTCCGACCAGCTGCGTCGTCGCGGGGTGCCGCACGAGGTCCTCAACGCCAAGCAGCACGAGCGTGAGGCCGCGATCGTGGCGCAGGCGGGCCGCAAGGGCGCGGTGACCGTCGCGACGAACATGGCCGGTCGCGGTACCGACATCATGCTCGGTGGCAACCCCGAGTTCATGGCCGTCGCCACCCTCAAGCAGCAGGGCCTGGACCCGGAGGAGACCCCGGAGGAGTACGAGGCAGCCTGGGACGAGGCGCTCGCCAAGGCCGAGGCAGCCGTCGAGGCCGAGCACAACGAGGTCACCGAGCTCGGTGGTCTCTACGTTCTCGGCACCGAGCGGCACGAGTCGCGCCGCATCGACAACCAGCTGCGTGGTCGTTCCGGCCGTCAGGGTGACCCGGGCGAGTCCCGGTTCTACCTGTCGTTGCAGGACGACCTCATGCGCCTGTTCAACGCCGCCATGGTCGACCGGTTCATGACCACGGCCAAGATGGACGACGACGTCCCGATCGAGTCCAAGATGGTCAGCCGCTCGATCCAGAGCGCGCAGGGCCAGGTCGAGGGGCGCAACTTCGAGATCCGCAAGAACGTCCTCAAGTACGACGACGTGCTCAACCGCCAGCGCACCGTCATCTACGACGAGCGCCGCCGTGTCCTCGAGGGTGAGGACCTGCACGAGCAGATCCGCCACTTCATCAACGACGTCGTCGGTGGTTACGTCGACGCCGAGACGGCCGAGGGCTTCGCCGACGACTGGGACCTCGACCGCCTGTGGACGGCTCTGAAGACCCTGTACCCCGTGTCGGTCACGCCGGACGAGGTCATCGAGGCCGCAGGCGGCCGCGGCGCGCTGACCGCGGACGTCCTGCGCGAGCAGATCACCTCCGATGCCCACCACGCGTATGACGCGCGTGAGGAACAGCTGGGCGAGGAGGTCATGCGAGAGGTCGAGCGCCGTGTCGTCCTGTCGGTCCTTGACCGCAAGTGGCGTGAGCACCTGTACGAGATGGACTACCTCCAGGAGGGCATCGGCCTGCGCGCGATGGCCCAGCGTGACCCCCTGGTCGAGTACCAGCGCGAGGGCTTCCAGCTGTTCGAGGCGATGAACGAGTCGATCAAGGAAGAGTCGGTCGGCTACCTCTTCAACGTCCAGGTCGATGTCGACCAGCCGGAGCAGCAGGCGCCCGCCCTGCAGCCGATGAGCGTCTCCGACATGCTCGCCGGGGCGAACCTGACCGCGGACGACCACGCTGGTCACGACCACGCTGGTCACGACCACGCTGGTCACGACCACGCTGGTCACGACCACGCTGGTCACGACCACGCTGGTCACGAGGGTCACGACCACGAGGGTCACGACCACGAGGGTCACGACCACGAGCCGCACGAGCGGGTGCCCGCGGAGGTCGGCGCCGCAGGTGGCAACGAGGCCGAGCCGGCCGATGAGCGGGCCGCGGTCTCATTCCGGGCCAAGGGTCTGGAGCAGCCGGTGCGCCGGACCCAGGACCTGCAGTACTCCGCTCCGACCGAGACCGGTGAGGTCGAGCACCGGGGAGCGGTGGTCGACGACGAGCTGACCGAGGACCAGCTGGCCGGCGTCTCCCGCAACGGGCCGTGCCCCTGCGGATCAGGCAAGAAGTTCAAGATGTGCCACGGCAAGGCTTGACCGGCTCGTAGTTCGAAACGGCGGTCGTCCACCCCACGGGGTTGGACGGCCGCCGTCCTCGTGCCCGCCGCACGGGGTTGGACGGCCGCCCTCCTCGTGCCCGCCCCACGGGATGGGACGGCCGCCATCGGCCAGTGCGGCCCCGCTGGCAGTCGGCCACGAGCGACTGGCGTGCAGTCGGTTTCAGCCGACCTGCAACGCCTCCACCCGCCACCGTCCGTCGAGCCCGACCAGGCGCATGGCCAGGGCCCGCACGCGTCCACCGTCGACCACGACCGCGCTGGCTTCGGCCACCCCGTCCGCGGGCTCGCAGATGCGCAGGCTCCGGACGACGGTCCGGCGAGCGGGCGGCATACCCCTGCGAGCGGAGACCGCTGCACGCCGCGCCACCACGGCGTAGACCTCCGGGGTGGTCCATCGCAGCAGCTGCGGGGCCGGACGTACCCCGGCCATCACCTCGACGAGGGCCTGGGCGATGTGGGCGGCCCAGTCGCGTGGGTCCGGCAGGTCGTCGCGCCGGGTGGGCTGTTCCCCGAAGAGGTCGTGGTCGGAGCGCAGGGAGAAGTCGACGGCCAGGGCGTCCTGGACGTAGGGGGACTCAGCGCAACGCTCGGTCGGCCAGTCGTCCGTGCTGTCGTCGATGACCGGAGGGCGGATGCGGGGAGCGGGCACGATGGTGAGTGGGCGCAGTGAGCTGCCGGCCCGGGCGCGGGCTGCGACCACGGCCGCCCTCACGGGGTCACCGCCGCGGACGGGACCCTGAGCACCTGGCCGGGCAGGAGCCGGTCGGGGTCGTCGCCGATGACCGACGTGTTGGCGGCGTACCAGTGTGGCCACGCCTCGGCGACCTCCGCCTCGGTCGCATCGGGCCCCAAGTGGGCGGCGACGAGGTCCCAGAGGGTGTCACCGCGGTGGACGACGACCTCCGTGCCGACGGCTCTCCCGGCGCCGGACGTGACCAGTCCCGGGGCTGCGACGGCCTGCTGCCGCGGGCGGGACGGGGTCCAGCCGGCCGGCGGCACGGCCCTGTTCGAGGACGCAGCGCTCGGTGGGGCACCGCTCGGTGAGGCACTGCTCGGTGGGGCACCGCTCGGTGAGGCACTGCTCGGTGAGGCACTGCTCGGTGGGGCTGCGCTGCTCGCTGCGGGAAGACTGGTCTGCGTTGCGCCCTCCGGCCCGGGAGTCGCAGACGCCGAGACGCTGAACCCGGGGAAAGGGGCAGCCGAATGGGCTTGTGCGGCCGCCGGAGCCAGGGTGCCGGCGATGGTGGCGCCGACGAGGGCGGCCGCGACCCGGCGGGTCAGCAGCGGCGCCCAGGCCGCGGCGAGTCGGTCGGCGACGGTGCCGAGGCGGCCCTGCGTGTGGGCGAGGACGGCCGCGGTGCTCCCCACTGCCAGCCAGGCGCCCACCGCCATGGCCAGCGCGGCAGCCAAGACCCCCGCCACCTCGTCGAGAGAGGCAGGCCCGGGCGCCAGGACGAGTCGGGCTTGGGCGCGGAGCACCGTGGCCAGCACCCCCTCGAGAACCCCGAAGGCGGTGGCAGCGACGACTGCCCATCCCCATGCGCGACGTTGACCGACCACGGCTCTCTCCCCATCTGTCCCCACGCTCGTAAACGTTCGTTTGCGTGTGTTTGCGTTTGATTGAACCTATCCAAGGTTCTTCACCTGCACAAGGGTCGGCGGTCGCTAGGCTCGCTCGAGGCGCTGCATTCGCGGTGCCGGGGGAGGTGGGCATGCGTTGGGATGACCTGTTCGGGGACCTGGCCGCGCAGTGGGAGGCGGAGGAACGGCGCGAGCTCGATGCCGAGGTGGCTGACCGCACGCGTCGTGAGCGCGCCGCCCTGGGCCTCTACGAGCGCCTGGCTGCTGCGGGGTCGCAGGTGCTGGGGCTGACCCTGCGCACCGGGACGGTGGTGACCGGCCAGGTCGCCGACGTCGGCGACGGGTGGCTCCTCGTCGGCGCTCAGGGTGGCCCCGTGTCGCTCGTGCCCTTCGGCGGTCTCACCGCCGTCACGGGACTGTCGACCCGTGCGGCGGGCGAGCCGGCCGGGCGGCGTTTCGGCCTCGGCTACGCCCTGCGCGGACTCAGTCGCGACCGCTCGGTCCTGACGCTCACCGATGCGGCTGGAGGGCAGGCGACCGGCACGATCGACGCCGTCGGCAAGGATGTGCTCGAGCTCAGCGAGCACGCCGGCGACCTCGCGCGACGCCCGGAGAACATCACCGGCCGCCGACTGGTGCCGTTCGACGCGCTGGTCCTCCTGCGCCCCGCGTGACCGACGGAAGATGTCAGATGCAGATGGCAGGAGGGGCCCGGAGCAGTGCTCCGGGCCCCTCCTGGTGTTCGACGCGGGACCCCCACGGCCCGCGACGAAGCTATTCGGTGCCCTGCCCGAACGGGTGGGCCGCCACGAACGTCTTGGTCTCGGAGTACATCCGCTGGATGTAGCTCTCGAGCTCGGCCACCTCGACGCGCCACTGTCCGCGGCCGCCGACCTTGATGGCGGGGAGCTCGCCGGACCGGACCAGCGCGTAGGCCTGGGCCGAGGAGATGTCGAGGACCTCGGACACCTCTGACAACTGGATGAATCGCTTGGCCACGGTGTGCCCGCCCTTTCCCTGCCTTGGTGCCGTCTTGACTGGAACCTGCGTTCTCTTGACTGAATTTTTACCATGATCGTGCGGCTGCGTCCGGTGGATTGCCAAAGTCTCTCATCGTCAGCCGTTTGGAGGAGTTGGCCTGCGTCGCTTGTGGATGATTTGCGCCCATTTGTGGATGAGCGCGCGCACCACCACACCTCTGGTCCATGATGACCACGCCGGCGGGGAACCGGCGAAACCATGTCAAGGGGGACAACGACGTGTCTGACCTTCCAGTGCCCAAGGCCACGCGGTTGCAGCGACCGGCCTGGCGAGACGCGCGGCTGCTCATCGGCCTGGTGCTCGTGCTCGCGTCCGTCGCCGTCGGCTCGGCGGTCGTGGCTGCTTCCGACGACCGCACGCCGATGTATGCGGCGCAGGCCGCGCTGGTGCCGGGACAGCGACTCACCGAGGGTGATCTGGTGCGGGTGGACGTCCAGCTCGGCTCGCAGCGGGACCGCTACCTCCCTGCCGACACCGCGCTGGCACCAGAGCGCTTCGTCCTACGAGAGGTCGCCGCAGGCGAGCTGGTGCCCACCGTGGCCGTCGGGGGACGAGACCAGGTGTCGGTGCAGGCGCTGACGCTCTCCGTGGACGCTGGGACCGCCGCAGCGCTTCGGGTGGGCAGCCGCGTCGACGTCTACGTCAACCCGCCCGACCCGCGGGCAAGCCGGGCGGATGCCTTCTCGGGACCGGTGCTCGCCCTCGAAGGAGTCTCGGTGGCGAGCCTGCCCAAGACCGCGGGTGGCCTCTCGGGCGGTGCGGGAGGCGACCGCCCGGTGCAGGTGATGGCACCGAAGGTCAGGATCAAGGAGATCATCGGCCGGGTCGATGACGGCGCGCGCATCACCCTCGTGCCGGCCCCCGGCAACGTCGGGGACGACCGGTGAGCCGTCCGGTCGTCACGGCCCTCACCGGGGCCGGGGAGTCCGAGCTGGTTGCCGCTGTCGATGCCACCGCCGACTACGCGGTGGCCCGCCGGTGCGCCGACCTGCCTGACCTCCTCGCTGCGGCAGCAGCGGGGTTGGGACGGGTCGCACTCGTCTCGCCCGACCTACGGTCCCTGGACCGCAGTGCCCTGCACGAGCTCGCGACGCACGGGGTCGTCGTCGCCGGGGTGACCGAGCCGGGGGACGACCCGGGTGAGCGACGGCTGCGCCAGCTCGGGCTCACGGTCGTGGTGCGCACCGACGTGGACAGCCACGACCTCGCCGACCTGCTCGACGAGCTGCTGCTGCACGCGGAGGCGCCCGACGAGCCGACTCCCGGGTCAGGCGTCGCGGAGGGCGTCGCTGACGGGTTCGCGGACTCCGGCGAGCCGCCCCCGGCGCCGAGTCGGGTGATCGCCGTCTGGGGTCCGACCGGTGCTCCGGGGCGCAGCACCGTCGCACTGAACCTGGCGGCCGAGCTCGCCGTCCACGCCCCCACGGTGCTGGTGGACTGCGACACGTACGGCTCGTCGGTGGCGCAGGCGCTGGGGCTGCTCGACGAGGCACCGGGCATGGCAGCCGCCTGTCGCGCCGCCGACCAGGGCACGCTTGACCTGCCGGCCCTGGCCCGACTCGCTCCGGAGGTGTCGCCGCTGTTGCGGGTCCTCAGCGGGGTGCCCCGCGCCGACCGCTGGACCGAGCTGCGGGCCGCGTCGGTCGAGCACGTCCTGGCGATGGCGCGGCAGCTCGCGGCGTTCGTGGTGGTCGACTGCGGGTTCTGCATCGAGGACGACGAGGAGCTCTCCTACGACACCCTCGCGCCGCGCCGCAACGCGCCGACCCTGGTGGCGCTGGAGTCCGCGGACGAGCTGGTGGTGGTCGGGGCCGGCGACCCGATCGGCCTGCAGCGACTGGTCCGCGCCGTCCAGGACCTGGCCACCGTTCCCAGCCCGTCGCCCCGCGTCGTGGTCAACAAGGTGCGCGCCTCCGCCGTCGGCGCCCGCCCGGAACGGCGCATCAGCGAGGCGTTGGGCCGGTTCGCCGGGATGGACGAGCTGGCCTTCCTGCCCCACGACCAGGTCACCGTGGACGGAGCCATGTTCGCGGGCAAGTCGCTGGCCGAGTTCGCCCCCGCGAGCGACCTGCGCAGGGCGTTCGTCGGTCTCACCGAGCCGTATGCCGCCGTGGCGCCCCAGCACCGGCGTCGCCGCCGGCGTCAGCCGTTCAGGAGCTGAACAACAGGGTGAGGCCGCCCACGGTGTAGACCACCATCACGGCGAGCAGCGGCAGCTGACCCACCACGGCGGCCCGGCGGGGAAACAGGGAGATGGCCCGCTCGTGGGCGAGCACGACGCCGAGCACGTGCCCGGTGATGATCGAGACCACCTGGACGCCGGCGACGAAACCGGGGGCGATCAGGGCAGCGGGTGGGGTGAGCCCTGCCGTCCCGAGGAGGTCGGCCCCGGTGCCCAGGGGGTCGGACACCTTCGCCAGCCCGTTGGTTCCCTCCCACACCCACAGCGACCAGTAGTGCGCGATGAGGTAGCCCGCGGCGATGGGGATGAGGGAGGAGGCGAAGGAGGTGGCCACTCCGCGCACCGAGACCCCGGCGAGGTGCGCGGAGAGGGACGCCGCGGCATACAGGGAGGCGGCGACGACGAGGCAGAAGGACACGAGGGCCGCGGTGTCCCACACCTGCGCTGGCACTGCGGACGACTGGACGAAGGAGTACCAACGGGTCTCGCCCGAGAAGCCGTCGTAGGCGGTGCTGCCGAGCATCACGGAGGTCACGGCGAGCAGGCCGGGGCGGGCGGGGAGCTGCAGCGGGCCGTGCAACGGCGTACGCAGCACCCACCTGCCGTCGTCGCGGCGACCCAGCGGGCTCAGGGTGCCGTACAACGACGACCATGCGGTGAACGGGTCACCCGTGCGCAGGTAGGCAGGGCCGTAGAGCAGGCTGAGGACCAGGCCGACCACGATGTAGCCCAGGATCGCGACCCACAGGGTGAGCAGCTCGGCGTTGTCGGGGGCGACGAGCTCGAGCCAGGTGAAGGCGAGCAGTCCAGCCGCAGCGGGCCAGTACCCGAGGCGGTACTCGCTGAGGCTGAAGTCCTCCTCGATGCGGCCGAGGGCCAGCAGCCCGCGGCGCAGCCAGCGGATCGGGTTGACCAGCCGCCAGAACCCACCGAACACCATCGACCCGAACGCCAGCCCGACCCAGAGCCAGACGTAGACCACGCTGGGCACCGGGTTGTTGGCGTCGTCCTTGCCGAAGAACAGGGCCGCCAGGGTCCAGCCGGTGATGATCAGCGACAGCGCCACGAACAGACCGCGGACCGGGGCGGAGTCGAGGGCCAGCGAGACCGTGATCGGCAGCAGCCGGCCGTCCGAGCCCCGCAGGCGGGGCTGCTTCCAGAGAGCGCCGAGGGCGATGAACGAGACGACCAGGGCGAGGCCCGCCCCGATGAGCAGGAGGTGGAACGGCAGCGGCAGGTCCTCGCGCGACCCGACCCCGTGGGCCGGCAGGGCCAGGGCGAGGGTCACCGGACCGCGATCTTGAGCAGGCGCAGCGCCGGGTGGTGCGTCTCCACCTCGTAGACCCCGGGCTCCTGGCCGGTGACCGTCACGCTGGTGGGCTTGCCCGCCTTGAGCGTGGTCTCCACCTCGAACCCGTGGATGTGCAGCTGGTCGTCGTGGTCGCTGGTGACGACCAGCGTGAGCGTCTTGCCGACGGCCAGGTCCACGGTCGACGGCGCTGGGGTGACGTTCTTGCCCTGGACGGTGACCACGAGGGTCCGCCCGGCCGATGAGCTGCTCGAGCCGGACGAGCTCGAGGAGCCGGCCGAGCCCGACGAGGAGGACGAGGGGCTCGCGCCGGAGGATGGCGAGGTGCTGGACGCCGCGGTCGTCGGGCCGGCCGTCGACTCGCTCGCCGAACCGCCGCACCCGGCGAGCGCGCCCACGAGGAGCAGCGCCACGGATGCGGTGGCCAGGCGGGTGATGGGGTCAGGGACCACGGGGGGCGTCATCTTCGTCACGAATGGGAGTCTAGGCAACCGGTTCTGCCACGATGTGGGGGTGACGGACCGCCTGAACTCCCTCGACGCGTCGTTCCTCTACCTCGAGGAGTCGACCACGCCGATGCACGTGGGGTCGGTCATGGTGTTCGACCCCCCGAGCGAGGGTTTCGACCACGACCGCCTCGTCCAGCTCATCTCGACGCGGATCGCCTTCGTCCCGCGCTACCGGCAGCGGGTCCGCCAGATCCCGGGACGCCTGGCCAACCCGGTGTGGGTCGACGACGAGAACTTCGACGTGACCTACCACGTGCGCCGGTCGGCCCTGCCCAAGCCGGGCACCGACGAGCAGCTGCAGGAGTTCGTGGCCCGGATCCAGCCGCGCGCCCTGGACCGCAGGCGACCGCTGTGGGAGGTCTACCTCGTGGAGGGCCTGCAGCAGGGCCGCTTCGCGATCGTCACGAAGTCCCACCAGGCGCTCGTCGACGGCATCAATGCCGTCGACATCGCCCACGTCATCGTCGACGGTGACCCGGCGGCCGAGGGCTTGGTGACCGACACGTGGCGCCCGTCGCGCGAGCCCAGCGACGTCGAGCTGCTGACCGGTGCCCTCGTCGACGCGGTCCGTCGGCCCAGCGAGGTCGTCGAGAACATCCGCGGGGGCATCGTCGACGTCAAGGCTGTCGGCTCCCGCGCGCTCACGGCGGCCGGGGACGTGGTGGCGACCCTGGCCCGTACCGCGGCCCGCCCGGCCCCGCACTCGCCGCTCAACGCCCACGTGGGCGAGGCCCGTCGCTACGTGATGATCGGGACCGACCTCGAGGACTACCGCAAGGTCCGCAGCCGCCTGGCCCGCGGCAACTACGCCGACGACGTGAGCATCAACGACGTCGTCCTGGCCACCATCTCGGGCGCGTTCCGCTCCTGGCTGCTCACCCGCGGCGAGGCCGTCCACTCCGGCACCACCGTGCGGGCGATGGTTCCGGTCAGCGTCTACGACGCGGAGGCCCGGCACGTCGGCAGCCGTCTCACGGCCTGCTTCGTCGACCTCCCGGTGGGGGAGCCTGGTGCGTCGATGCGCCTGCACCAGATCGCCTTCGCGATGCGCCAGCAGATGGAGGGCGGCCAGGCGGTGGGCGCCGAGTCGCTGGCGGGGCTGGCCGGCTTCGCCCCACCCACGTTGCACTCGCTCGGCGCGCGCCTCGGGTCAGCGGTGTCGCGACGGCTGTTCAACGTGGTCATCACCAACGTCCCCGGCCCGCAGCACACCCTGTATGCCGGTGACGCCCGGATGCTGTCGACCTACCCCGTGATGCCGCTCGCCCGTGGCCAGGCGCTCGCGATCGGGCTGACCTCCTACGACGGCGGGGTCTACTACGGCCTCAACGCCGACCGTGACTCGATGCCGGACATCGACGTCCTCGGCCAGAGCATCGTCGACTCGCTGGCCGAGCTCCTCGAGAGCCACCGGTCGCCGAGGCGATGAGTCCGGCGCGCCCGCCCGCCAGGCGCCGAGGCCTCGTCCTCGGCGGTGGTGGCGTGCTGGGCGCCGCCTGGATGGTCGGTGCGCTCAAGGCGCTGCAGGACGAGCTGGGCACGGACGTCCGTGAGTTCGACCAGTTCGTCGGGACGTCGGCCGGGTCGGTGCTGGCCGGTTTGCTGGCAGCCGGTGTCTCGGTCGAGGACCTGTTGTCCCACCAGCTCGGTGGCAGCCTCGACACCGGGCCGCTCTCCGGGTACGTCTGGGACTACGACAAGGACACCGGTGGCGACCGCCCCGGCAGGCCCAAGGTCGGGTTCGGCTCGGGGGAGCTGTTGCGCCGCAACGCCCTCCACCTGCGTTCGCTGCCCCCGACGGCCGTGCTGTCGGCGATCCTGCCCGAGGGTCGCGGCAGCATCGAGGCGGTGGGGGCACTCGTGGCCCACGTGGTGCCCGGTGGATGGGTGCCGCGCCCCGGCCTGACCGTCGTGGCCCTGGACTACGACACGGGGGAGCGCATGGCGTTCGGCCGTCCGGGTGTCGAGCCGGTGGACCTGTCGGCCGCGGTGATGGCGTCGTGCGCGATCCCCGGGTGGTACCAACCGGTGCGAATCGGGACGCACCGCTACATCGACGGCGGGGCCTGGTCCTCCACCAACCTCGACCTCATGATCGGCCTCGACCTCGACGAGGTGTTCGTCCTCGCCCCCCAGGTGAGCTTCGTCAAGGACGCCCCGACGCAGTGGCGCTCGAGGGTGGAGCGGCAGTGGCGCAACCGCGTCACCCTGCGCGTCCTGCGCGAGCTCGCCAGGGTGCACGCCGACGGTGCCGAGGTCACCGTGCTCGGTCCCGGCGAGGAGGACCTCGAGGCGTTCGGGTCCAACCTCATGGACGTCACGCGACGGCCTAAGGTGATCGAGACCTCCTTGCGGACGTCGGCGGTCGCCCTGCACGACCCGGCCCCGTTGCCCGACCGCTCCGCTTTCGAAGACGTTGGATGACTCAGCAAGGACGTGGGATGACCCAGACCCGGATCTACGTGCCCCTGGACGCCGACGGCGTCCGCCGCCTGGCGGCCGACCGTGAGGTCGCCGGCGACCCGGTCGAGGCGTTCGCCGTCACCGACCGGCTCGAGCGCATGCTCCCCTCCGGTGACGAGGAGGAGTGGGAGTATGCCGCGCTGACCGAGGCGTTCGAGGCCGCGGACGAGCGCCGCGGGGCGAACCAGGCCAAGCGCGTGGTCCTGGCCGCCGACGTCGACCCGACCTGGGTCGCCTCCCGGGCGGCGGACGCGCTCGCCGGGGTGCAGCTGACGCACCCCCTGCCGTTGTCGCGCGTGGTGTCGTTCCACGTCGACGAGTCGGCCGGCGACGACGGCATGGACGACCTGCTCTGGTACGACGTCACCGAGCTCGACGAGGTCCTGCGCCTCCTCTGAGCGACGCGGTCCGGGCTGGAGCCGGCGGATCCCTCAGCGGGCGTGGGTGGCGAGGAACGGGTCGACGAGTGCGTGATAGCCGTCGGCGGTGTCGCGACGGATGCAGTGGCCCGAGCCGGGCACCACGCGCAGGTCGACGTGGGGGTTGTCGAGCTCGGCGGCCCTGGCCCGGACCTGTGGTGTCACCGGTCCACCGCGCTCGGCGAGCAGGACCAGGGTCGGCACCGCGATGGAGGCGACGACGTCGTCCCACGGCTGGAGCAGGTTGGCGATCCCGAGGGCGAGGAAGTCGAGGTCGACCTGCGCCTTGGACTCCACCCACGGGGCCAGCTCCACCTCGGGCCAGGCCGGGTTCTCGGCGCGCCCCTTCTCGAGCTGACCGGCAGGGTCGTCGGTGAAGGCCCGGCACTCCGCCACGCGTTCGCGCACGATCTCGGCCGGCTGCACCCGGAGCCCGGGGTCGCGCCAGGCCGGGTCCTCGAGCACCGCGGCAGCCACGAGGTCGGGGCGGCGGGCGGCGAGGGCGCCGGCGATTCCGCCACCCATCGAGTGGCCCACCAGGGTCACCGGGGCGCCGTGGGCGGCGACGACGGACGCGAGGTGGTCCTCGGCCGCGGCATACATGGCCTCCATCGGGTCCTCGGAGGCGAGCTGCGCGGCCGTGAAGCGCGGTGAGCGCCCGTGTCCCAGGGCGTCGACCCCGATCACGCGGTAGGTGGGCGACCACCGTCGGACGGCGTCCGGCCAGCAGGCGCCGGAGTCGCCGAGGCCGTGCAGGAGCACGAGCGTGCGTGCCGCCGGGTCGACCGGGCCCCGGACGTGGTGGGCCAGGTCGGTGTGGTGAGCGCTGCTCGGCATACGTGACACCATAGGTGCGCCCTTTCAGCCCATCGACCACCGTCGAAGCAACCACAAGGAGCCTGCACGCCATGGATGCCGTCACCCAGGTGCCCGTCCCCGTCAACGAGACCGTCCTCGACTACGCGCCGGGAAGCCCCGAGCGCGCCAAGCTCGAGATCGCGCTCGCCGAGCTGGGCAGCACCAGCATCGACCTGCCCCACACCATCGCGGGTCAGAAGGTGGTCGGCACCGGACGCACGTTCGCCGTGCGTCAGCCGCACGCCCACCGCAAGGTGCTGGGCACCCTGCGCAACGCGACCGTCGGCGAGGCCCAGTCCGCCGTCGACGCCGCCAAGGCCGCAGCCCCCGGCTGGCGCGAGCTGTCGTTCGACGACCGTGCAGCCATCCTGCTCAAGGCTGCCGAGCTCCTCTCCGGTCCGTGGCGGGCGCGGCTCAACGCGGCGACGATGCTCGGTCAGAGCAAGACCGCCTACCAGGCCGAGATCGACGCCGCCTGCGAGCTCATCGACTTCTGGCGCATCAACGTGCACTTCGCCCGGCAGATCCTCGAGCAGCAGCCGCCGCTCAACTCCAAGGGCATCTGGAACCGCACGGACCACCGCCCGCTCGAGGGCTTCGTCTACGCGATCACCCCGTTCAACTTCACGGCGATCGCCGGCAACCTCCCGACGGCCCCGGCGCTGATGGGCAACACCGTCGTCTGGAAGCCCAGCCCCACGCAGCAGTTCGCCGCGCACCTGACGATGCAGCTGCTCGAGGAGGCCGGCATGCCCCCGGGCGTCATCAACATGGTCACCGGTGACGGCCTCAACGTCTCCAAGGTCGCGCTCGCGGACCCCGACCTCGCCGGCATCCACTTCACCGGCTCGACCCCGACCTTCCAGCACCTGTGGCAGGAGGTCGGCGCCAACCTGCCCAGCTACCGCACCTACCCCCGTCTCGTTGGGGAGACCGGCGGCAAGGACTTCATCCTGGCCCACCCGTCGGCCGACCCGGATGTGTTGCGCACGGCCATGATCCGCGGCGCGTTCGAGTTCCAGGGCCAGAAGTGCTCGGCTGCTTCGCGCGCCTACGTGCCGCGCTCGCTGTGGAAAAAGATCAAGGCCGACCTGGTCTCGATCACCGAGGGCCTCACCCAGGGTGACGTCACCGACCTGTCCAACTTCATGGGCGCGGTCATCGACGAGCGGGCGTTCGGCAAGCACAAGGACGCCATCGACCGGGCGCACGCCACGTCCGGGGTCGACGTCGTCGCCGGTGGCACCTACGACGACAGCGAGGGCTGGTTCGTCCGCCCGACCGTCCTCGAGATCGACGACCCGTCCGACGAGTCGTTCCGCACCGAGTACTTCGGCCCGATCCTGTCGGTGCACGTCTACCCGGACCGCCAGTACGACAAGGTGCTCGACCAGATGGAGAGCTTCGCGCCGTTCGGTCTGACCGGGTCGATCATCGCCCAGGACCGCGTCGCCATCGCCGACGCCACCCAGCGCCTGCGGTTCGCCGCCGGCAACTTCTACGTCAACGACAAGCCGACCGGCGCCGTCGTGGGCCAGCAGCCGTTCGGTGGTGGCCGCGCATCGGGCACCAACGACAAGGCCGGCGCCGCGCAGAACCTCCTTCGCTGGACCAGCGCCCGCTCCATCAAGGAGACGTTCGACCCGCCGAAGACCCACGGCTACCCCCACATGGGCTGAGCCGCCCAGCAGTCGCGCCCGCCGAGGGCAAGGCGGCGCCATACGTCGAAAGGCCCAGAACCCTTGCGGTCCTGGGCCTTTCGCGTACCCAGCGTGGCCGGGTGGAGCGGTGGTGGCGCGTCAGCGGGCGAGCCACTCCTTGACCGTGGCGGCCTCGATGTCGATGGCCTCCTCGATCGGCTTGGCCGCTGCCTTCTCGATCTTGCCGCCCACGAGCGGGATCTTGGCCTTGAGCTCGGCGTCGAGGTGCTCGACGCTCCCCGGGCCGCCGGCGGCCAGGGCGAGGGTGCCGTTGAGGGCCACGGGGACCCCGCTGACCGTCATCTCGACGGTGCCGGTGCGGCTGCCGTCGGCGGAGGCAGCGCCCCAGGTCTGGGTCTCGACGACCTTGAGGGTCTCACCGACCATGTTCTTGGCGAAGTCGGGCA
The DNA here is from genome assembly GCF_045348425.1 of Pedococcus sp. KACC 23699. GTDB lineage: Bacteria > Actinomycetota > Actinomycetes > Actinomycetales > Dermatophilaceae > Pedococcus. The sequence continues at coordinate 614,779 of NZ_CP157483.1, read as the reverse complement.
GGTCGTCGGACGGCAGGATGCGCTCGGTCGTGATGACCGCGCCACCACCGGACTGCTTGACCGACGCGGTGTACTTGATCGCCGCGGTGGCCGCGCACTTGGCCTCCTGGAAGGCCTGGTCGGTGAGGACCGCGAAGACCTCCTCGGGGGTGGCGGCGTACTCCATCGTCGTGGCGATCTTCATGCGTCTCTCCTCTGGGGGCGCGGGGGACGGGAGGTCCCGTGCAGGCTCGCGCCAGCCTAACGAGGGGACGAACGGCGCGGCGAGGCGAGTAGCCGCAGACGGATCGGGTGCCCGGGGACGAGCTGTGCCGCGAGATCGCAGGCGCGCTCGGTCAGGACGCCCACGACGGGGTAGCCACCGGTGACGGGGTGGTCGGCGAGGAACACCACGGGGACGCCGCTGGCAGGCACCTGCAGCGCTCCTCGGACCAGGCCCTCACTGGGGACCTCGGCGGTGGCCCTCCCGCGTGCCCGCTCGAGCGCACGCCCGGCGAACCGGATCCCGACCCGGTCGGAGTCCGCCGCCACGGTCCACCCGGCGGTCGTCAGGTGGACCGGGTCGGCGAGCCAGTCCAACCGTGGGCCGGGCAGCACGTCGAGCTCCACCGGACCGACTGACGGGCCGGCAACCGGTGCGACGTCGACGAGCAGCTCGCCGCCAGCCCGCCCGCCGGGCTGCCCCACGGGGAGGGAGTCACCGGGGGACAGCGGGGGTGGTCCCAGGCCGGAAAGCGTGTCGTGGGAACGTGATCCGAGGACAGGCGCGACGGCGATCCCACCGCGGACCGCGACGTAGGACCGCAGTCCGGCGGCAGGACGCCCCACCCGCAGCACCTGGCCGTCGGGGACGAGGAACGGGGTGTTGGTGCCGACCGGACGGTCGTCGACGCTGACCGCGCAGGATGCACCGGTGACGACCGCGGTGACGCTGCCCCGGGCGCGGAGCGCGACCCCACCCACGACCTCGACACCGGCGAGGGAGTCCTCTTGGTCCAGGAGGCGCGCACCGAGCCGGTGGGCGCCCCGGTCGGCGGCGCCGGAGGGGCTGACACCGATGGAGCCCCGACCGGGCCGACCGAGGTCCTGCACGAGGGCGAGGACGCCGACGTGCAGGACCTCGAGCGCGGCGTACGGCGCGGGGTCACCGGCGGTCACGAGCCACCGCCGGCGTCGGCGAACTGCACCCAGAGGCCCGGTCGCAGCAGGGCGGGGGGATCGCGGTCGAGGTCCCACAGCACGAGGTCGGTGTGGCCGATCAGCTGCCACCCGCCGGGCGACTGCCGTGGGTAGATGCCACTGAACTCATCGGCCAGCCCGACGGCTCCTGCGCTGACGCGTCGGCGTGGGGAGGGTCTGCGAGGCACCTGGAGTCGGGGGTCCCCGTCGACGAGGTAGGCGAACCCCGGCGCGAAGCCGGCGAAGCCGACCCGCCACGGCCTGCCGGTGTGGGCCGCCACGACCTCCTCCGGCGACAGCCCGCTGAGTCGAGCCACCTCGTGCAGGTCGTCCCCGTCGTAGCGCACGGGGACCTCGACGATGAGGTCGGCCGGCACCTGGTCATGGTGCGCCCGATCGGGTGGTTGCCGGCTGGCACGGTCGACCTCGAGCGTGGCCAGCGCCGCGCTGGCCAGTTCGCGGACGAAGGGCAGGCTCTCCGGGGAGTCGGCCACGAGGAGCAGCGACCTGGCCCCGGCGACGGCGTCGACCAGCGTCGCGGCACGTCCTGGTGCGTGGTGCTCGAGCTGCCCCTGCAGCAGCCGGTGCAGCGCCAGGGCCTCGTGGAGGTCGGCGACCTCGGCGAGGACGGCGTGGTCGCCGTACGGGAGCAGCCTGCCGGCCATCAGGAGCCGCGGGGGCGGGCGAAGGGGCGCAGCTGCACCCCAGCGGCCTCGAGGCCCTGTCGCACGGCCGTCGCGAGCGACACGGCGCCGGCTGTGTCCCCGTGCACGCAGACGGAGTCGGGCCGCACGGCCAGCAGGCTGCCGTCGATGGCCTCCACGACCCCGTCGACGACGAGGCGGACGACACGCCCTGCGACCGCCTCCGGGTCGTGGATCACTGCTCCGGGGTCGGCTCGCGGGACCAGCGTGCCGTCAGGAGCGTAGGCGCGGTCGGCGAAGGCCTCCACCACCGTGGACAGCCCGGCCTCTTCGGCGAACCGCAGCGAGAGCGAACCCGGTAGGCCGACCAGCGGGAGGTCGTCGCCCAGCAGCACGAGTGCTTCGACCACGGCTGCCGCCTGGGCCTCGTGGGCGACGATGGCGTTGTAGAGCGCACCGTGCGGCTTGACGTAGGAGACCCGGGTGCCGGCGGCGCGGGCGAGGGCACGCAGGGCGCCGACCTGGTAGACGACGTCAGCGGTGAGGTCGACCGCTGACACGTCGATGAACCTTCGCCCGAAGCCGGCCAGGTCCGGGTAGCCGACCTGCGCACCAACAGCCACCCCGCTGGCGGCAGCACGCAGGCAGATGTCCATCAGCGTGGTCGGGTCGCCGGCGTGGAAGCCGCAGGCGACGTTGGCACTGGTGACGACCTCGAGCATCGCCGCGTCGTCACCCAGGCTCCAGCGGCCGAAGGACTCGCCGAGGTCGGCGTTGAGGTCGACGGTGGTCATCGGCGGAGCCTTGCTGCGTGGTCGGCCAGCACCGAGCTCGAGGCGGACACGCTCGCGGCGAGCCGGTGGCGTCGCGCGGCAAGGACGGCGAGGAGGCGGTGCAGCTCGGACTGGAGGGCCTCGCGGTGCTGCTCGCGGGCCGCATCAGCCGGCGCGTCCGCAAGGCCGCTGACTCCCCACACGGGCACGACCTGGCCGTCCCTGACCTGCAGACCGGCCGCCTCCGCCCGGGCAGTCAGGCCACGGACATCGGCCACGGCCTCGGCAAGGTCGGCCGCGTGGTCCTGAAGTGCCGAACCGATCCGGTCGAGCTCGTCGGCGGCGGCGGACGAGGCGTCACCGAGATGGCGAACGCGTCGGTGGGCGCGGGCGCCGACCGTGCCGCGGACCGGGAGCTCGGGATCGGTGGCCGCCGCAGCGACGGCCCGAGAGCTGGTCCGCAGCGAGGTCGCCAGCTGGCGCAGCGACCCGCCCACGCGGGAGCACGACGCCGGGTCGCCCGCGACGAGGCTCATCGCGAGTTCCGAACACGCGCCGAGGGACCGGGGGCCGACTGCTCGTCGGCGGGGATGGAGCGTGCGTCACGCAGGGCCGGTCCACGGGCGGGCGCGTCGGCTGCCGTCGACAGGCGCAGACGTGCCCCGACCTCCGTGGCACAGGAGTCCACCTCGCGCAGCAGGTCGGCGACCTGGTCCAGGTGGTCGTCCAGCACCGACTGGAGCTCGCGGTCACCCGCGTCCGGGAAGTGGCTGAGCACCTCGTCGGCGCCCGAGCGAGCGCACTCGCCCAGCGAACCGAGGGCTGCGCCGAGGACGCGAAGGGCCTCGGGGCCAACCTGGGCGGGCGGCATACCGACCACTCTAGTGAGGGAACGGGAACGACCCCCGGCGATACCCACATGCCGGAGCAGGGGTTTCGCCGGGGGCCGCCGCGTCGTTCAGAGACCCGGGTGGGATCAGTACCAGTGCTTCCTGCCACCGATGGCGTTGCCCGCGCGGCCCAGGAGGGCCAGGACGACGCCGACGACGATGAGGATGACGCCGATGGTGGTGAGGATCGGGATGCTGGCCACCAGGCCGACGATCAGCAGGATCAGTCCGAGGATGATCACGGGGACTCCTTCTGTATGGGTGAGGTGAGTGCAGCGCGCAGGGGAGCGCTGCAACGACACACTCTGACCTGCGCAAACCCAAAGCGCCACTCGGGGAGCCTGCAGCCCGGGAGTGTCGCGCCCCGGCGACCCGCGAGATCCGGGGAAGGACGCGGATGCCGGTGAGCGGCCGGGGTGACGAGCGATAGTCTCGTGGCGACGCACGACGAGGTGCGTCACCGCATGCACGACGACCCCGTGAGGATGACGACCACAAGCATGTCTGCGTCGCTGGAGCAGTCCCGTCAGCAACTCCTGCACTCCGCTGCGGAGCGCGCCGAGCACGGTGGGGGTGAGGTCGAGGAGTTCCTGCAGGCCTACTACCGGCACGTGGCGACCGAGGACCTCCTCGCGCGCGCCCCCGAGGACCTCCTCGGTGCGGCGATGGCGCACCGCGAGCTCGCGACCAGCCGCCCGGTCGGCACGGCCAAGGTCGAGGTGTTCAACCCCGACGTCGCCGAGCAGGGCTGGGCCAGCGGCCACACCGTCGTCCAGGTGGTCACCGACGACATGCCGTTCCTCGTCGACTCGGTCACCGCCGAGCTGCAGCGCATGGAGCGGGCCGTCCACCTCGTCGTGCACCCGACGATGCGCGTGCGCCGTGACGCGACCGGCGAGCTCGAGCAGGTGCTGCTCAACGGATCGTCCGAGAGCGGGGAGTTCGGGGAGGTCCGGGAGTCGTGGATGCACCTCGAGATCGACCGCGACACCCGGAGCGAGGACCTGCAGGCCATCGCCGCAGGTCTGCGGGGTGTGCTGTCCAACGTCCGCGAGGCCGTCGAGGACTGGCCCAAGATGAAGGCGGCCTGTGCCGCGCTCGCGGTGGAGCTCGGCGAGAAGCCCCCGCACGGCATACCGGCTGCGGAGGTCGAGCAGGCCCGGGGGCTGCTCGAGTGGCTGGCCGGCAACCACTTCACGTTCCTCGGCTACCGCGAGTACGCCCTGCACCGCGGGGCGGAGGCCGACACCCTCCAGGCGGTGCACGGCACCGGGCTCGGGCTGCTGCGCTACGACCCCACCGGTGAGGGTGTGCTGCTGTCCGAGCAGGCTCGTCACGTCGCCCGGGCGCCGGAGCTCCTCATCATCACCAAGGCCAACTCGCGGGCGACCGTGCACCGCAACACCTACCTCGACTACGTCAGCGTCAAGCAGTTCGACGAGGACGGGGCGGTCACCGGTGAGAAGCGGTTCCTCGGACTCTTCACCTCCAGCGCCTACACCGAGTCGGTGACCCGCGTCCCGGTGCTGCGCGACAAGGTGGCGGCGATCTTCGAGCGCACCGGCTTCCTGCCCGACTCGCACTCAGGCAAGGACCTGCTCGAGGTCCTGGAGAACTACCCGCGCGACGAGCTGTTCCAGGCCGACGAGGAGTCCCTCCACGACAACGCGACCGCGGTCCTGCACCTGCAGGAGCGCCGCAAGACCAAGCTCTTCTTGCGCCGCGACCGGTTCGGCCGGTTCGTCTCCGCGCTGGTCTACATCCCGCGCGACCGCTACAACACCGGCGTCCGCCTCAAGATGGAATCCATTCTCCAGCAGGCGTTCCCGGGCGCGACGGTCGACTACACGACTCGTGTCTCCGAGTCGGTGCTGGCCCGCCTCCACTTCGTCGTGCGAGTCCCGTCCGGCGAGTCCATCCCGCCCGTGGACGAGGCGGTACTCGAGCGGCAGCTCGTCGACGCGACCCGCACGTGGGAGGAGGACCTCAACGAGGCGGCGCGCGCCGAGCACGGTGAGGAGGCCGCGGCGCGGCTGGCCGGGCTGTACGGGCGTGCGTTCCCCGAGGCCTACAAGGAGGACTTCACCTCCCGTGTCGGGGTCGTCGACATCCGTCACATGGACGCACTGGAGCACGACGACGCCACCGGCCTCAACATGTACCAGGAGCCCGGGGCCCCGGCGGGGGAGCGGCGTTTCAAGCTCTACCGCCGCAGCCCGCTGTCCCTGACCCAGGTGCTCCCGATGTTCACGCACATGGGTGTCGAGGTCGTCGACGAACGGCCCTACGAGGTGTCCCGAGGTGACGGGGTGCACCTCTGGGTCTACGACTTCGGGCTGCGCGTCCGCAACGCCAAGGTGTGGTCCGGTGAGGGTGGCCGAGACCGGCTGCGCGAGCTGTTCCAGGACGCCGTGGGTGCGGTGTGGAACGGTCGGGCCGAGTCCGACGGGTTCAACGCCCTCGTCCTCGGCGCGGGGCTGACCTGGCGCCAGGTCGTCATCCTGCGCACGGTCGCGAAGTACCTGCGCCAGACCGGCTCGACCTTCTCCCAGGACTACGTCGAGTCCGCGCTGGTCCAGAACCTGCGGCTCGCCGGCCGACTCGTCGCCCTCTTCGAGGCACGCTTCGACCCCAGCCTGTATGGCGCGGTCGCCGGGGACGAGCGCGATGCCGCCGAGGCGGCGCTGGTCGAGGAGATCACCGCCGGCCTCGACGAGGTGAAGTCCCTCGACCACGACCGCATCATCCGGGCGTTCCTCGGGGTCATCCAGGCGACCTTGCGCACGAACTACTACCAGCAGGACACCGGCGGCGCCGACAAGTCGTACGTCTCGATCAAGCTCAACCCCACCAAGGTCCCCGACCTGCCCGCCCCGCGGCCGCAGTTCGAGATCTTCGTCTACTCGCCGCGTGTCGAGGGCGTCCACCTGAGGTTCGGCCCGGTGGCCCGAGGGGGGTTGCGCTGGTCCGACCGTCGTGAGGACTTCCGTACCGAGGTGCTGGGGCTCGTCAAGGCGCAGATGGTCAAGAACGCCGTCATCGTGCCGACCGGGTCCAAGGGTGGCTTCTACGCGAAGCAGCTGCCAGACCCGTCCATCGACAGGGACGCCTGGCTGGCCGAGGGCATCGCCTCGTACAAGGTCTTCATCTCCGGCCTGCTCGACCTGACCGACAACCGTGTCGCGGGCGAGATCGTGCCGCCGTCGTCGGTCGTCCGCCACGACGAGGACGACAGCTACCTCGTGGTCGCGGCCGACAAGGGCACGGCGACCTTCTCCGACATCGCCAACGGGGTCGCGCAGTCCTACGGCTTCTGGCTCGACGACGCCTTCGCCTCCGGTGGCTCGGCGGGCTACGACCACAAGGCGATGGGGATCACCGCCCGCGGCGCGTGGGAGTCGGTCAAGCGGCACTTCCGCGAGATGGGGGTCGACACCCAGACCGAGGACTTCACCGCCGTCGGCATCGGCGACATGAGCGGCGACGTCTTCGGCAACGGCATGCTGCTCTCGGAACACATCCGCCTCGTGGCCGCGTTCGACCACCGCCACATCTTCGTCGACCCGGATCCCGTTGCGGCGACGAGCTTCCCGGAGCGTCAGCGTCTCTTCGACCTGCCCCGGTCGTCGTGGGCCGACTACGACTCCTCACTGATCAGCGCGGGCGGCGGCATCTTCGACCGCTCGCTGAAGTCCATCCGGGTCACCCCCGAGATGGTCGAGGCGCTCGGGCTGCCCCAGGGCACCGCGACGATGACGCCCGCCGAGCTGATGAAGGCCATCCTCCAGGCCCCGGTCGACCTCCTCTGGAACGGCGGGATCGGCACCTACGTCAAGGCCGCCAGCGAGTCGAGCTCCGACATCGGTGACCGGGCCAACGACGCCATCCGCGTCGACGGGAAGGCGTTGCGCTGCAAGGTCGTCGGTGAGGGCGGCAACCTCGGCCTCTCGCAGCTGGGCCGCGTCGAGGCGTCCCTGCACGGCGTGCGGGTCAACACCGATGCCATCGACAACAGCGCCGGCGTCGACACCTCCGACCACGAGGTCAACATCAAGATCCTGCTCACCGACCTGGTGCGGGCCGGCGACATGACCCTCAAGCAGCGCAACACCCTGCTCGCGTCGATGACCGACGACGTGGCCCACCAGGTGCTGCGCGACAACTACGAGCAGAACGTGCTGCTGGGCAACGCGCGAGCCCAGGAGCACCCGATGCTTCCCGTGCACCAGCGACTCATCCACTGGCTGGAGGAGCGGGGCGACCTCGACCGCGCACTGGAGTTCCTGCCCGGCGACAGCGAGATCGACCGGCGGGCCCAGGAGGGTCTGGGGCTGAAGTCGCCGGAGTTCTCCGTGCTCGTGGCGTATGCCAAGCTCGCCCTCAAGGACGACCTGCTCCCGACCGGGCTGCCCGACGACCCGTGGTTCCAGCAGACGCTGACCGACTACTTCCCGGCTGCCCTGCGCGAGCAGTTCGCCGGTGAGCTCGCCGCCCACCCGCTGCGCCGCGAGATCATCACCAACTCGGTGGTCAACTCCATGGTCAACCGCGGCGGCATCACCTTCGCGTTCCGTGCGATGGAGGAGACCGGTGCGACGCCGGAGCAGATCGCCCGAGCCTTCGTCGTGTGCCGCGAGATCTTCGACCTGCCGAGCTTCGTGCGTGAGGTCGAGGCGCTCGACAACGTCGTCACCACCGAGGTGCAGAGCGACCTCTACCTCGAGTTCCGTCGGCTCATCGACCGTTCGATCCGCTGGTTCCTCACGTCGCGGCCTTCGCGCCTCGACGTGGCCGGCGAGGTCACGAGGTTCGGCTCGGTGGTCCGCGAGTTCGCGCCCAAGATCCCGGAGATGCTCAAGGGAGGGGAGCTCCAGCGGTTGCAGCGCAACACCGCCAAGCTGGAGGAGCTCGGTGTTCCCGGCGAGCTTGCACTCCGTTCGGCGAGTCTGCTCGACCAGTTCTCGCTGCTCGACATCGTCGACATCGCGACCGACACGGGGGAGGAGCCGGCCGACATCGCCTGCCTCTACTTCGTGCTGTCGGAGAAGTTCGGCATCGACGCGATGCTCTCGCGCGTCACCAGCCTCCCGCGCGACGACCGCTGGGACGCCCTGGCCCGTGGTGCCCTGCGAGACGACCTGTATGCCGTGCTGGAAAGCCTCGTCCGATCGGTGATGGACACCTCGACGACCGGTGATGCGCCGGCGGCGCGCTACGACGCATGGGCCCGGGCCAACGCCGAGTCGCTCACCCGCGCCACGTCGGCCCTGTCCGGCATCGAACGGCTCGACCACCCCAACATCGCTGCGCTCTCCGTGGCGCTGCGGACGCTGCGTTCGGTCATCCGCTCGGGCGCTGCCACCTCGTGAGCACCCTGTCCGGCTCCGAGGTGGGGGCAGGCCCCGCCGGTCGCGTCGTGGCGCTGCGCTGCTTCCCCGTCAAGGCGGCCGGTGGGGAGTCGCTCGCTGCCCTCGAGGTGACTCCGAGCGGTGTCGCCGGTGACCGGGAGTGGGCCGTCTACGACCAGGCCGACAAGCTCGCCTCCGGCAAGCACACCCGGCGCTTGCGGCGGATGGACGAGGTGTTCGCGTTGGTGGCGAGCCGCCGCGGCGGTGACACGGTGCTCGTCCTGCCCGACGGGACCGAGGTGGTCGCCGGGGAGTCGGGCGCCGACACCGCCCTCAGCACGCACTTCCGCGAGCCGGTCCGGCTGCGCCGGGAGGACGCCATACCCCACCAGGACGCGGCACCGGTCTCCGTCGTCGGCACGGCGACTCTCGCCGAGCTGGGGCGCCACGAGGGGGACGGTCGCCCGCTCGACCCCCGCCACCTGCGCACCAACATCGTGGTCGAGACCCAGGAGCCGTACGTCGAGGAGTCCTGGGTCGGACACGAGGTCAGCATCGGTGGCGTGCGCCTGCGCGTCACCGATCGCACCGAGCGCTGCCGCATGGTGGGCGTCGCCCAGGTCGACCTGCCGCCGCGTCCCGGCATGCTGAAGGTCGTCTCGGTCCACCACGACCTCAGAGCCGGGGTGTACGCCGAGGTGGTGGCTCCCGGCCGCATCGCCCTGGGCGACGAGGCGGGACTTGCCTGACCTGCCGGGCCGCGAGGCCTACCTGCGCCGGTTGGGTTTCGACGAGCCGCCGGAACCGACGCTCGCCACGCTGCAGGTGCTGCACGAACGCCACCTGGCGCAGATCCCCTACGAGAACCTCGGCATCATGCTCGGGCGCCCGCCGTCCGTGGCGCCGCAGGACAGTGTCGCCAGGGTGGCCGCGCTGGGACGGCTGGGGTACTGCTTCCACCAGAACGGGGCAGCAGCCCTGCTCCTGGAGAGCCTCGGGTATGCCGTCGAGCGGCGCCACGGGCACGTCGGGACGACGCCGGGTTTGCCGGCGACGCCGCCGGCGGAGCAGGTGTCCTCGCTCAACCACCTGGTCCTCGTCGTGCGGGTCTCGGGGGAGGCCGGTCGCTGGTGGTTCGACGTCGGTCTCGGCGACGGGTTCGCCCGTCCCCTGCGCCTGACCGACGGGGTGGTGCGCGACGACGCCGGGTTCAGCTACTCGATCGAGGGCCTCGGTGAGTCGGGCTGGACGTTCCGGCACGATCTCAGCGGGTCCTTCGCCGGCTTGGTCGTCAGCGACCGGCCGAGCGACGACGCGGCCGTGGAGCTGGCCCACCAGCACCTCTCGACGTCGCCGACCTCGTCGTTCACCCAGCTGCTGGTCGTCCAGCGCCGTGAGGCGGAGCAGGTCGTGACGTTGCGCGGCTGCCTCCTGTCCCGGGTCCGGACCACCGGACGCCGGGAGCAGGAGCTGGTCACGTTCGAGGAGTGGCGGTCCGCCCTGACCGACGTCGTCGGCCTGCCCGTGTCCGACGTGCCGGCTACAGAGCTGCGCGGGCTCTTCGCGCGGATGCTTGAGGCGCACCGCGCGTGGGTGGGGTCCGGACGCCGCGGTTAGGCTCCGTGCGTGCCCACGCTCAACGAGGTGCTCCACGCGTCGACCGACCTTGCCCCTGGTGAGGTCGAGTGGCTCCAGCTGCTCGTCGGTGACTGGCAGCTCATCTCCGACCTGTCCTTCGCCGACCTCGTCCTGTGGGTGCCCGGCGGCCTCGAGGGCTGGCTCGCCGTGGCCCACGTCCGCCCCACCACCGGCCAGATGGTGTTCTTCGAGGACGTCGTCGGGCGGCGCACGCACCGGGGCCGACAGTCGCTGCTCGACCAGGCCTACGCGGACCGCCGCATCGTGCGCGAGCGCGACCCGATCTTCCGTGACGACATGCCCGTGCGCGAAGAGGCCATCCCGGTCGTGAAGAACGGCCGGGCACTGGCAGTCATCACCCGGCACACCAACCTGGCCGCGATGCGCACCCCGAGCCGCCTCGAGCTGACCTACCAGTCGCTGGCCGACGCCCTGGCCAGGATGATCGCGGCGGGGGAGTTCCCCAACGTGTCGGCGCCGACAGGTCAGCGCCGCGGCGCGCCGCGCGTCGGCGACGGCGTGATCCGGCTCGACGTCAACGGCATCGTGACCTACGCCAGCCCCAACGCGCTCTCGGCGGTCCACCGGCTCGGCCACGTCGGTGACGTCGTCGACGAGCTGTTCGCGAAGGTCGTCGCCGACCTCCTGCGTGACGAGTCACCGGTCGACGAGTCGCTGGCCCTGGTCGTCACGGGGCGTGCGCCGTGGCGCACGGAGGTGAGCTCGCGTGGGTCGAGCGTCTCGATGCGCGCCATCCCCATCACCGAGGCCGGACAGCGTGTGGGGGCGCTGCTCCTGCTGCGTGACGTGTCCGAGCTTCGACGGCGTGAGCGCGAGCTCATCACCAAGGACGCGACCATCCGCGAGATCCACCACCGGGTGAAGAACAACCTGCAGACGGTGGCGGCGTTGCTGCGTCTGCAGGCCCGTCGGCTGCCGGAGGGCGAGGCGGGGCGGGTGGCGCTGGAGGAGGCCGTCCGGCGGGTGGGGGTGATCGCCCTGGTCCACGAGACGTTGAGCCAGGGGTTCGACGAGACGGTGGAGTTCGACGACATCGCCGTCCGCGGGCTGCAGGCCATCACCGAGGTGGCCAAGGTCGAGCACCCGATCACGACCGAGGTGGTGGGGTCGTTCGGGATGCTGCGCGCCGAGGACGCGACCGCGATGGCGATGATCCTGTCCGAGCTCGTGCAGAACGCCGTCGAGCACGGCTTGGCCGACGTCACCGACGGCACGATCCGTGTCGACGCGCAGCGGTCGACCGACGACCGGGGTGACGAGGTCCTGTCGGTGGCGATCACCGACGACGGGGTCGGTCTGCCGCCGGGATTCAGGCCCGGGACCTCGGGTCTGGGCACCCAGATCGTCGAGTCGCTGGTGCAGGACCTTCGTGGCCGGATCGTGTGGGAGCCGGCCGAGCCGCGCGGCACTCGCGCCCGCTTCGTCGCCCGGCTGCGGCCGCTCGGACGCGACGGCTCCTAGCGCAGGCAGCAGAACGAGTGCCCCAGCTCGCGGGATCCGCGACCTGGGGCACTCGGAGAAAGGGTGGGGTGGAGCTGTGGCTCAGCCGGCGCGACGGGCGCGGGCGTTGCGCCGCTTGAGCGCGCGGCGCTCGTCCTCGGACATGCCGCCCCAGACGCCAGCGTCCTGACCGGACTCGATGGCCCACTTGAGGCAGGTGTCGACGACCTCGCAGCGTCGGCAGACAACTTTGGCCTCCTCGATCTGGAGGATGGCTGGGCCGGTGTTCCCGATGGGGAAGAACAGCTCAGGGTCCTCGTCGAGGCAGGCAGCGCGGTCGCGCCAATCCATGAAGATCGTGCTCCTTGTTGTGCAGGGGGAAGTGCGCCGGTCCATGGGCCCAGGGATGACGGGCCTGATGGGGCACGGCGCGTCATTGCGGGGTGTGCAGGGGATGGTTCTCCCGGAGATCAGGGACGACCGGCTAGCCTAGCCGAGCCTCTGTTCGCGGGCGGTGAAACACGTGCGACGTAGCCATTTTGGGGGGCGGGGCGCAATTCTGCCAACGGGCCGTCTCACGTTTCTGTTCCAGAGTCACAGATGAAGTCGAGTTTGGGCACCCCTGCGCGCAGGTAACCGCCGCGTAACCGTGAGGTTTTGGTCACATTGCCGCCGTTGCGTCGGTATGGCGCGGTACCTGTCGGTGGCTCGCAGGGTGCCCGACCCGTGGGACGGGCGTCCTGCGCCTAGCCTGTGGTGGTGACCGACCAGCCGGGCCAGACCGACTCCGCCGCCGACCGTCCGACCGGTCCCGGAGCCGGTGCCTCCGGCGCGCCGCGGGACGTCTTCCGTGATCTTGCGGCCCTCGTCTGCGCGGTGCAGGCGTTGTCCCTGCTGGGTTTCGTCGCGTTCTACCTGTGGGAGCTGACCCAGGGGGCGAGCAAGGACGCGGTGCTGGTCGTCATGTCGGCGCTCCTGATCCTCGCGTTCGCCCTCGGCATCGGGGCCCTGGCGCGGGGGTGGTGGAAGGGAGCCAACTGGCCGAACACTCCGACGATCGTCTGGAACCTCTTGCTGCTCCCCGCTGCCTGGAGCCTCTTCCAGGCGGGGCGAGGCGTGGTCGCGCTGGTGCTGGCCCTCGTGGCGGCGCTGGGCATCGTGTCCGCAGCGCGGGCGGACACGGCCGATCGCGATGATGCGACCGAGGGTGGAGGGTTCGGCGGAGCGTCGAAGGGGTGACGCCGGCGCTACGTCACTGAGCGCGTTCTGCGCTCACTGACGTAGCGGCTCACTCAGACCGAGGTGATGCGCAGCATGACGCGGTCGGTGTGCCCGCGGCGCATGATCTTCTCGATGAGCATCACCACTCGGTACTCGGCGCCGTACTTGGGCTTGAGAACGGCGTCGAGCCGTCGCATCGCCTCCGGGCCCTCGACCAGCTGCGCCGCCGCGGTGATCCTCGGCGCTCCGTCCGCGACGACGCCTCGGCGCGAACAGGGCCGGATCTCGACTCGATCGTCGTTGCGCAGCCGCTTCACCTTCCCGCTGCCGGCGGGGGTGGTCACCACGAGGGCGTCGCCCTCGCGGCCGACCCAGACCGGGGTGGGGACTCCCACCCCGGACCTGCGGAACGTGGTGAGGGACACGAACTTCTCGTCGCCGAGGGCGGCGAGGGCGGGGGCGGTGGTCATGGCGTGACGCTACCCCGACCGTCGGTGGTCGGCAGGGCAGCTGGAGCCGCGGTGGGTAGGGCGAGCTGCACCGGGACGAGATCGCCGCGGCGCACGAGGTGGCCACGACCGGGCCGGCTTTCGCGGTCCGCCGGCACCCGCACCCCCAGCGCCTGGGCGTCGGCGCTCGACGACGGACCGAGCAGGATGCCGGTGCGGTGGCGCGCGATCTCGACGGCGAGCCCGCGGTAGCTCGAGGCCACGACCGGTGAGCTGGCACCGACCACCAGCAGTCCGTCGTC